>CABUHI010000015.1 GCA_902491345.1 uncultured Collinsella sp. | reverse complement strand
GTTGGGGCCAGGCCCGATTTTGCCTCTTGACAATGTCCTGCTCATATTAAAAGGAACGTCCCCGAGTGCCGCATCTGGGCCATGGCAACGCCGATGTTTTGGCGCGGACAGCGAAAGCCCGCCAGAGCGAGCAAGGTGACGCGAAGCGAGGCGGCATTGACCTTCTGGTCATGCCGCCGAAGCTGAACGTCAGATTGCCGCTCTGGCGGGCTTGCAGCGTCGACCGGTCCGCCGTTCGTTAGAACGGCGGAACCAAAGGCGCAGCGTCGAGCTGTTACGCGGTTTGGTAAAACCGCGTAACTAGAAGCCGTGGCGCTCCAGGAAGCGGAAGGCTAGGCGAATCCAAGGGCGGACTGCCACCTGCTTGTCCTCGTTGTCGACCGCGGTGTTGGCGTTGCCGAGCGAAAGGCCGTGGCCGCCCTGGTCAAAGACGTGCATCTCGCATGCAACGCCCTCCTCGGCCATGCGCTGCGCAAACGGGTAGACCTGCGCGATCGGCGCCGTCTTGTCGTCGGACACGCCCCACACAAAGGTCGGCGGCATCTGACGCGAAACATGCGTGGTGGGGCAGATATCGGCCAAATGCTCGTCAGTTGCCTCGCCACCCGCCACCATCGACAGGTAGTCGTTAAGCAAATCGCGCCCCGTCTTGCCGCCCGTCTTGGGCACACGCAAGTCAATGCGCGGATCGCGCGTCTGCATGTCGCGCACATAGGCAAAGTCGAGCAATGGATAGCCCAGCACCACGGCATCGGGACGAATGTCGTCCGGACGCGCCCCGGCAAGTGCCGCGAAGGGGCCGGTCTTCCACTGCGTTGCCAGCGAGGCACAGATCATGCCGCCCGCCGAGAATCCCACGACGCACACGCGCTTAGGATCGACATGCCACTCGTCGGCGTTAGCGCGCACCGTGGCGACCATCTTGGCAAGATCTGCCTGGGGGTGCGGAAAGCTCACGTCACCCGTAGAACTCGTGACATAGTTGAGCACAAAGGCCTGGTAGCCGCGATCCAAAAACGCAAACGCCACCGGGTCCTGCTCGTGCGGAGCGATATGCGTAAACCCGCCTCCGCCGCAGATGATCACCGCGGGGCGGCGGCCATTCGGTTTATCGGGCAGCGGCTCGGCACCCAAATACGTAAAGGTCGCCGGATATTCCTCGGTCGGCTCCTCGCCCCACAGCGCATGGTTCTCGACAATCATATGTGCTCCCTTCGCGCAAATTAAGCGCCCTTGTTTTTTGCCTTCAAGCGTACCCCACTTGAACCCGTGGCGCAGAAACACTCCGGCAATAAGTTTCCCTTCAACTGATATATCACATAATCCCAGCTCAGAGGTATCTTTGAGCAGCGTAGAATAGGGGCGTTGACCAAGCCGCGAAACACATATGAAACGTTTCCGGCAAACCAAACGCGCGATATGCGCCTATTTAAGTTGGAGGCAACTATGGGTCTGCTCGATTCGCTTAAGTCCACCTTCACCTCGACCGGCGAGGCGTCCGTTCCGCCCGCAGCAAGCTTCGCTACCCGCGAAGGCGTCATCTATGCCCCCGTCAACGGCGTGCTCGTCAACCTGAACGAGGTTCCCGACGAGACGATCGCCTCGGGCATGCTTGGCCAGGGCTATGGCATCGAGCCCATTACCGGCACCATCTATGCGCCCGCCAACGGCCGCATCGGTGCCACCACTGTCACCAACCACTCCATCGGCATGATTACCGAGGACGGCCTGCGCGTGTTCATCCATGTTGGCCTGGGCACCGTGGAAATGAACGGCAAGGGTTTTGCCCGCTTTGTCGAGATGGGCGATGTGGTCAAGGCAGGCCAGCCGCTCATCAGCTTCGACCGCGAGGCCATTAAGGCCGCTGGTCACGAGGACATCGTGACCGTCATCGTCTCCGAGCTCGATCGTCTTAAGAGCATCGACCATGTCGGCGAGTCTGGAACGCTTATCGGCGGCAACCCGCTCGTCAAGCTTGGCGACCCGCTGCTGGTTGCCAAGACCAAGTAGCCAGGCCCCGCGCCACACAGCCAAAAGGCACCTCGTCAAGCGCCCACGACCATTAGGCCGCGGGTGCTTTTCGTTTGAAAAACCATCCCGCCAATGCCTTATCTGTATAGCCCAAATGAGCCGAGCTGCTAAAATATCGAACTGTATGGATAACTATCATTCAACCGTTATGGGAGGATACGTGAACCGCACCAAAATCGCGCAGCTCTATGCCGATGCCGAGTCGCTCGGCGGCCAGACCGTCACCGTCGCCGGCTGGGTCAAGTCCGTCCGCGACATGAAGAACTTTGGCTTTGTTACGCTCAACGACGGCAGCTGCTTCCGCGACCTGCAGGTCGTCATGAACCGCGAGGCACTCGACAACTACGACGAGATCGCCCATCAAAACGTCTCGGCCGCACTCATTTGCACCGGCACCGTCAAGCTGACCCCCGATGCGCCCCAGCCTTTCGAGCTTTCTGCCACCTCCATCGAGGTCGAGGGCGTCAGCGCCCCGGATTACCCGCTGCAGAAGAAGCGCGCAACCGTCGAGTTCCTGCGCACCCAGCAGCACCTGCGTCCGCGCACCAACCTGTTCCGCGCCGTGTTCCGCATCCGCTCTGTCGCGGCTGCCGCCATCCACCGCTTCTTCCAGGAGCAGGGCTTTGTCTACGTCAACACCCCCATCATCACCACGAGTGACTGCGAGGGCGCCGGCGAGATGTTCCGCGTGACCACGCTCGACCCCAAAAATCCGCCCCTCACCGAGTCCGGCGAGGTCGACTGGAGCCAGGACTTCTTTGGCAAGCATGCAAGCCTCACCGTGTCCGGCCAGCTCAATGCCGAGAACTTTGCCATGGCCTTTGGCGACGTGTACACCTTTGGCCCCACCTTCCGTGCCGAGAACTCCAACACCACGCGCCACGCCGCCGAGTTTTGGATGATCGAGCCCGAGATGGCCTTTGCCGACCTTAACGACTACATGGATAACGCCGAGGCCATGCTCAAGTACGTCCTTAAGGACGTCATGGCAACCTGCCCCGACGAGCTCAATATGCTCAACAAGTTTGTGGACAAGGGTCTGCTCGAGCGCCTGGACCATGTCGCCAACTCCGACTTTGCCCGCGTTACCTACACCGAGGCCGTCGAGATCCTGGAGCAGGCCGTCGCCGCCGGTCACAAGTTTGACTATCCCGTGAGCTGGGGCATCGACCTGCAAACCGAGCACGAGCGTTTCCTGACCGAGGAGCACTTTAAGCGCCCGACCTTCGTGACCGACTACCCGGCCGAGATCAAGGCGTTCTACATGCGCATGAACGAGGACGGCAAGACCGTCGCCGCCGCCGACTGCCTGGTGCCGGGCATCGGCGAGATCATCGGTGGCTCCCAGCGCGAGGAGCGCCTGGATCTGCTCGAGGCCCGCATCAAGGACCTGGGTATGAATCCCGAGCAGTACAAGTACTACCTTGACCTGCGCCGCTACGGTTCCTGCAAGCACGCCGGCTACGGTCTGGGCTTCGAGCGCTTGGTCATGTATCTGACCGGCGTGGGCAACATCCGCGACGTCCTGCCGCACCCGCGCACCGTGGGCAACGCCGACTTCTAATCGTCGAACGCTAGCTCGCGTCGCCACACGCCAACGCTCATCGCACAAGCGTCTCTCGACATCGGTCGAGAGACGCTTTTTTCAACAGCATCCGTCAAGCTTTTGGCAAGTTTTTGGTCAGTTGAGCAGGGCTGTTGAAAACTCGACCCGCCGTTTGCCGACGACTACCGACCGCCCAGAGCGCCCTGCGCCCCTGGGAAAGCCCCGCGTCCTAGGCTCCATACCGTCGCCACCCAAAACGGAAAGGACGTGGGCACCATGACCGAAGCCGCTGTTGAAACCTACGACACCACGACGAGGGGCGCCGCCTCGATGGCAGCCTATCGCGCCGTTCGTATCCTGCAGCTCTTGAGCGAAAACACCGGCGAAGACAAGGCCATGCTTTCCGATGAGCTGATCCGGCGCCTCGCCCATCCCGACGACCCCGCCCGCATGCCCATCTCGGCGGCGCGGCGCAGCATCTACACCGCCATCTCCGCGCTTCGCCATGCCGGATACGAAATTGAATACAAACGCGGCGTGGGCTACAAACTTCTTACCCGCCCGCTCACCGATGAAGAGATCATCCGGCTCCACGGTATGGTCATGCGCAACCGCTCCACGCCTATCGCTATCCGCAAGAGCATGGCGCAGCACTTAGTTGCCATGGCGAGCGCCGACGTTCGCGGCTACCTCGATACACCCGAACCCGCTCCAAGCGCAGGCAGCAAGGCTACCAAGGCAACACGCACGCCCATCAAGCGCATCGACACGTGCGAGCTCGTCGAGCAGGCCATCGACCACGGAACCACGGTGAGTTTTGATATTTCGAGCGTCACGACACGCGGCGAAACCGAAGCAGCACGGATGACACTCCGTCCCTTTGCCATCAGGCAGCGCGATGGCATCTCGTATCTGCTGGGAACGGTCTACGACGCCCGAGGCACCGACGATACGCTGCGCACCGTCGAGATCGCCCGTATGAGAAACGTCACCACACGTCTCCTCGACGGCAAGAAGCTTTTCGCCGCCCTAGACGAGGACGACGCCTCCTCCGCCGCATAAGACCCTCCACCGCCCATTCGACTACCCGTACCGCCCATCCGATTCTGTATTAAAAAACCCGCCAGGCTGTTGTAAAAATGGACATCAGCGCTACTATAGTTCCACTTGCACTTTGTCCCAGTGCAGTGTTTCCAGCCATTTTTATACTGGGGGGTAATGATATGAAGGACATCACCATCAGCCGCAGGAGCCTTCTGGTCTCCGCCGGCCTGCTCGCGCTCGCCCCGCTCGCCGGATGCGGCGGCAACTCTGGTTCCGGCTCTGCTGCCGCCGGTTCCGACTACACCATCGGCGTTCTGCAGCTCACCGAGCACTCCGCACTCGATGCCGCCAACGACGGCTTTGTCAAGGCCATCAAGGAGAGCGGCCTTAAGGTCAAGATCGACCAGAAGAACGCCCAGAACGACCAGTCCACGTGTAAGTCCATTGCCGACAAGTTTGTGGGCGACAACGTCAACCTGATTTATGCCATCGCCACGCCCGCCGCGCAGGCTGCCGCCGGCGCCACGGCCGATATCCCCATCGTGGGCTGCGCCATCACCGACTACGCCGCCTCCGGCCTGGTACAGGACAACGACAAGCCGGGCACCAACGTCACGGGCGCTTCCGACCTCACCCCGGTCGCCGAGCAGCTCGAGATGATGCAGAAGGTCCTGCCCGACGTTAAAAAGGTCGGCCTGCTCTACTGCACCGCCGAGTCCAACTCCGACGTCCAGATCAAGGCCGCCAAGAAGGAGCTCGACAAGCTGGGCCTCGAGTACACCGACTTCACCGTCTCGAGCTCCAACGAGATTCAGTCCGTCGTCGAGTCTGCCGTGGGCAAGGTCGACGCGCTGTACTCCCCCACCGACAACACCATCGCCGCGGGTGCCTCGCAGGTCGGCCAGATCTGCAAGGAGAACAAACTCCCCTTCGTGACTGGCGAGGAGGGCATGTGTAAGGCCGGCGGCCTGTTCACCCTCTCCATCAACTATGAGGACCTGGGCTACGCCGCGGGCGAGATGGCCGTTAAGATCCTGAAGGGCGAGGCCAAGCCCGAAGACATGCCGATCAAGCACCTCTCGAGCAAGGACCTGGTCGTCGTCAAGAACGACGAGATGGCCGAGGCGCTGGGCATCGACCTTTCCACTCTGGACGCGTAATACCATACGCGGCATGCGTCTAGAGCCCGTGCTCGCGCTTTAGTCGCGTTATTCAATATCTGAGCCACAGGGGCGGGCGCTGTAGACCGGCGTCCGCCCTGCTTGTTTCAGGTAAAACAAAACGTCTGTCCGCAGCTCTTCTATGCATTGTTACCGCTATTATGGTGAATCACGTGTCCACCCTATCCTAGGAGGTATGAAGCATGCTCATTGCATTGCAGGGCGCCGTTTCGCAGGGCGTCCTCTGGGGCATTATGGTGCTTGGCGTGTTTATCACGTTCCGCCTGCTCGACATTCCCGATATGACCTGCGACGGCAGCTTTGCCCTCGGCGGCTGCGTCTGCGCTGTGCTCATCGTCAATAACAACGTCGACCCGCTGCTCGCCGTGCTGGCCGGTATGTGCGCCGGCGCCATCGCGGGTGCCGTCACGGGCATTTTGACCACCGTCTTCGAGATTCCCGCGATCCTCGCCGGAATCCTCACCCAGATCAGCCTGTGGTCCATCAACCTGCGCATCATGGGTAAGTCCAATACGCCCATTCTTGCCAAGGGCACCGTGTTCTCGGCCGTCAGCAATATGACCGGTCTGCCGCAGTCCACCGTTGCCATCATCTTGGGCATCCTGCTCGCCGTGGCTATCGTTGCCATCCTGTATTGGTTCTTTGGCACCGAGATCGGCTCGGCGCTGCGCGCCACCGGCAACAACGAGTACATGATCCGCGCTCTGGGCGTCAACACCAACTCCACCAAGATGATCGCCCTCGTGCTCTCCAACGCCCTCATCGGCCTCTCTGGCGCGCTCATCTGCCAGAGCCAAAAGTATGCCGACATTGGTATGGGCACCGGTGCCATCGTTATCGGTCTTGCCGCCATTGTTATCGGTGAGGTGCTCGGCCGTCTGCTGCCCGGCGGCCTCACGCAGTTTAGCGTCCGTCTTGCCTCCGCCGTCTTTGGCTCCGTGGTGTACTTCCTTATCCGCGCCATCGTGCTGCAAATGGGCATGGACGCCAACGACATGAAGCTGCTCTCCGCCGTAATTGTCGCTGTGGCCCTGTGCGTGCCCGTGGTTTGGGAGCGCTATAAGCTCCGCAGCTCCTACACGAAGGGGGATGAGGCAGATGCTTAAGCTCTCGCACGTCAAGAAGACCTTTAACAAGGGCACCGTCACCGAGAAGCGCGCGCTCACCGGCGTCGACCTCACCCTGAATGACGGCGACTTTGTAACCGTGATCGGCGGCAACGGCGCCGGCAAGTCCACGCTGCTCAACATGATCGCCGGCGTGTACCCGCTCGATTCGGGCGTTATTGAGCTCGACGGCACCGATATCTCGCGCCTGAGCGAGTCGCAGCGCGCCAAGTACCTGGGCCGCGTGTTTCAGGACCCCATGCGCGGTACCGCTGCCGACATGCAGATCGCCGAAAACCTGGCCCTCGCCAAGCGTCGCGGCCAGCGTCGCGGCCTTTCGTGGGGCGTCACCAAGGCCGAGAAAGATGAGTACGTTGAGCTGCTCAAGCGCCTGGACCTTGGTCTGGACACGCGTCTCAACGCCAAGGTCGGCCTGCTCTCGGGCGGCCAGCGCCAGGCACTCACCCTGCTGATGGCCACACTCACCAGGCCGCGCCTGCTGCTGCTCGACGAGCACACCGCGGCTCTCGACCCCAAGACGGCCTCTAAGGTGCTCAATCTGACCGAGGAGATCGTCGACGAGAACCGCCTGACCACGCTCATGGTCACGCACAACATGAACGACGCCATCCGTCTGGGCAACCGTCTGATCATGATGCACGAAGGCCATGTGATCTACGACGTGGCCGGTGACGAGAAGAAGTCGCTCACCGTGGCCGACCTGCTGCAGAAGTTTGAGGAGGTCTCGGGCGGCGAGCTCGCCAACGACCGCATGCTGCTGAGCTAAACCTACCAAAAAGGGACAGGTTTATTTTGGCAGGTTTTACCTGCGCAAACGTCAAAACCGCCGCAAAGGGACAGACGCCCTTGCGGCGGTTTTCGCATATTATGTCGATAATCCGATATTCGACCAGACATTCTGGCTAAGGACTAAGGAAACTGCCATGAAAAGACTCCCCCGCCTTGCGTTAGCCGCCGCGTTGTTTGCCGGCTCGCTCGCAGGCATCCCAAGCCTCGCTTTCGCGGGGAACCTGCCCGCCGCTATTGACGGCTCCGTGGCCGTCATACACACCAACGACATCCACGGCAGCTACAAGTACAGCTACAACGAAAGCAAGGGCACCGGCACGGTGGGCTTCGACGGACTGGCGGTTCTCTATAGCGCCCAAAGCAACGCCCCCGATCTTTTGCTCGATGCGGGCGACACCTTCCACGGACAGTCCTTCGCCACCATGAGCGAGGGTAAGAGCATCGCCGAGCTCATGGACACCTTCTACGCCGACGGCTACGACGCGACCACGCCAGGCAACCACGACTGGAGCTACGGCGCGGACAAACTCCGCACCATGACCGGCTACAGCACCACCGGCACGCCCTTCGCCATGCTCTGCGCGAACGCGAAGTCTACGAGCGGCGTATGGAGCTCGGGCATCACGAAGACGCTCAACCGCACTTGGAAGGACGGCGAGGACAGTTCCACGTTTAACTACAAGATTAAGGTCGGCGTCATCGGAGCCATGGATGAGTCGCTAGGTTCCTCGCTGCGCGCGGACCTGGTCGCGGGCACCAGCTTCTCGAGTGCCGCGAACGCCATCAATACCGAGGCAGAGCAGCTGCGCAAGGAGGGCTGCGATGTTGTTGTGTGTATCGCGCACACGCTCGACGCCAAGACCTTTGCCACACAACTCGCCGGCGTCGATGCCCTTATCGCAGGCCACGAGCACATCAACCTTAACGAAAAGGTAACGGGAGCCGACGACAAGACGATCCACGTTGTCGAGGCAGGCAGCGCCTTTGCCGAGGTGGGGCTGCTTTCCATTCCGTACAGGTACGACACGAATGGCACCGAGACGACCAACGATGACACGGTCACGGTCCCTGCAGACGGCAGCGACGAGAGGCTCTACACCGCCAAGAACGTCAACGACCTTTTGGCAGACCCCGACAAGGGCTCCGACTACCAAAGCCGCCTTGAAGACGTCCGCAACAAGATCAAGCCGCTCGACGAGGCCTTTGAAAACGAATCGAACAAGGTGCTCGGCACATCCGCCACCAACTATTTCTACGGCGAGGACGCCGCAGGCACGCATGGTTGGGAAATGGTGCGCACCACCGATTTCCGCCCCAGCAAGGAGGGCGACACCACCAAGGCCCAGACCATCGGCCACGTGATTTGCGGCTCCTATCTTGCCCTGACGGGCGCGGACCTCGCTATCGAAAACGCTGGCGGCATCCGCGGCGGCATCGCGGCGGGCAACGTGACCGCCGGCAACGTCATCGCCATCTCGCCCTACGGCAACACCGTGGAAACCTGGACCATGACCGGCGCGGACTTCCTCGCAGCACTCGAGCACTCGCTGCAAATCAGCGACGAGTGCAATCACAGCTACGAGCTTCAGCAAGCCTACGTGGCAGCCGGCCATACCGAGCAGGAGGCGCAAGACAAGCACAAGTGGCGCGATGACTCTGGCAGCGTTCTCTCCTTTGGCGGCATCAACGTGACGATTGATTGGACGCAGCCCGAAGGCAAGCGCATTGTGAGTGCCACACTCACCAAGGACGGCAGTACGCTCGACCCCGCCAAGACCTATACCGTCGCCACCAACAACTACATCATTACCAACACGACCGACTTTCCCACCTTTGCACACGCCACCAAGTACACCGAGTGGGGCACGTGCGAGGCGGCGCTGAGGGCGCTGATTGGGCAGAACGGCTGGGAGAGCAAGATGGCCGGGCTCGCCGGCACCATCGGCTTCGGCCCCGCAGCCGTGGACCCCACGCCCACACCGGCCCCGACGCCTAAGCCCTCGCCTAAGACGGACACGACGACCACGAAGGTCATCACCAAGAAGACGACCGGTAAGCTCGCCGCAACGGGAGACCGCACGCTGACAGTAGTTGGCGCGTGCCTTATCGGCGGCATCATCGTCATCATGCTCGGTATTATCTGGAAGCGTCGACGCTAAGCTACACCGCCGGGCCTTACAGCCCCGCCGCGTAAACCTTATATCGAGCACAGAAGCCCGTCCGAATTTGATCGGACGGGCTTCTTGGTGGGTATCATGGTTGAACGATCATTAGGAGGTTTTCCCTACATGGAATTGTTTGAGCCGATTCTTCATTTCTTTGAGCAACGGTGGGTCCACAACATCATCTGGGCCGTCATCTTGGCGATAGGCACCGCCGTCGCCGCCAAGGTCGTATCCAAGACCCTGAACCATCTGCTTAACCGAGACGATAACCCGCTTCCGGCATCGAGTATCTTCATCAACATCGCGCGCGCCGTCATCTGGATGATTGGCGGCAGCTTTATCCTCGACAACTGTTTTGGCATTAACGCAAACGCGCTCGTCGCCGCTCTTGGCGTCGGCGGCATCGCCATCTCGCTCGGCTTTCAGGACACGTTATCAAACCTTATCGGCGGCATGCAGGTGACCTTTATGGGCATCATCAAACCCGGCGACAATATCGAGGTCGGCGGCGTATCCGGCGTTGTCCAAGACATCACTTGGCGCCATACAACGATTGAGGATGCCTGTGGACAGACCATCATTGTGCCCAATTCCAACATCTCCAAGAACACGCTCGTGCATTTGATGCCCTTTGGGCGCGTGGCCGTGCCCGTTGCCGTAAAGGACACGTCTAAGTGGGCTTCCCTTGACGTGCTGGCAGACGAGCTCACGAGCGCAACCAAAACGGCCGTCTCGCCCATCTCGGGCTTTGACAAGGAGCCCTACGTACTCTTTAGCGAAATCGGCGACTTTGGCATCAAAGGAAAGATCATCTTTATCGTCAGCGACGACAGCACTACTTTCACGGCAGCCGACGCCTGCATCCGCGCCATCGCCCCCATCATCGCCTAAACCACCGCAAAGGGGACAGGCATCTTTGTAGTGGTTTTCATTCGTGGTACCATGGTTCATATCGTTGTTTAAACGACTAAGGGAGTAGACACCATGGAAGAGGCCTATCGTCAAGCACGCAAGCGCGGCGAGCAGGGACGCCGTCGCGCCATTAGCCAAAGCGAGCATCCATACCTTACGGACCTCGATAGCTTGGTTGCTCAGCTCCCCTTAGGTCAGCGAGTGAGCGTCGGCCTGCGGGATATTCCGCTCGAAATGGTCGTCGGCACGGTCACCAAAGGCCGTCAGTCCGCCTTTTCATGCAACTTTATGCCCCTGCTGCCGTTTAACACCGAGTTCGCCCGCAAGTGGTCCAACCTCTACGACATCCAGGTAACCGAGGGCTATCGCGACCCCATCATCGTCACCGAGTTCATGCATCGGTTCTATGTCCAGGAAGGCAACAAACGCGTCAGTGTCCTCAAATTCCTGGACGCTCCAACGGTTTCGGCCAGGGTCACCCGTCTCTACCCCGGCACATGGGATTCCGTCGAAAGCCGCCTGTACGGTGAATTCTGCGCGTTTTGGCGCGTCTGCCCCCTATACGAGATCGAGTTCTCGCGTGAGGGAAGCTACGAGACGCTCGCCAAGATGCTCGGTCAGAACCTTATCGAAAAATGGCCGCAGAAAAAGGTCGACTACCTGCGCCACACCTTCCTGCTCTTTAAGCGCGCCTACCTTCGCGCAGGCGGCGACCACCTGGACATTACGCCCGCCGACGCCATGCTCGTCTACCTCAATGTGTACAACCAGGACCGCCTACTGGATACGCCGACGGATATCGTCGTAAACCGCCTGTGCAAGATTTGGCGCGAGCTGGTCATTGCCGGCAAAAATGACGAGGACAAGGTCGATCTTGTCGAAGCGCCGAGCGTCGATGAGGAGGAGTCGCCCGCCAAGTCCACCTCCGGCGTGCTCAACTTCTTTATGGGCAAGACTGTCTATTCGGCGGCCAACCCCCTGCGTATCGCCTTTATCCATGAGTTCCCCTGTGCGGCGTCGAGCTGGGACAGTCTGCACGACCAAGGACGTCAGTATCTCGATGAGCACTTTGACGGTATCGTGCGCACCGAGGCGTTCGAGGACTGTCACGATCCGGACGTGTTCTACGCCGCCGTGGAAACGGCTGTCAAACATGGAGACAGCGTCATCTTCTCGACCTCGCACCGCCTGATGGAATACACGCTCAGAGCTGCCGTTGAGTATCCCCAGGTTCGGTTCCTTAACTGCTCTATCGGCCTTCCCCACCAAAGCGTTCGTTCGTACTTTGGCAAGATGTACGAGGCCAAGTTCCTCCTGGGCGCCCTTACCGCCAGCATGGCGGACAACCATCGCATCGGCTACCACGCGTCGGTCTTCGCATCCGGCGCGCTCAGCGAGATCAATGCCTTTGCCATCGGCGCCTCGCTGCTCGACCCCCGCGCGCAAATTATCCTCACCTGGGGCGATGTGCCCGCCGGCGGTCTTGCCGAGGCCATGTGCCGCGAAGGCGTGAGCGTCATGACCGGCGCTGACATGTCAAAGTCGCTCGAAGACCCCACGGCCTACGGACTCCACCGCCTGGTCGATGGCAAGGTTTCCGGCATCGCCATGCCGGTATGGAACTGGGGCCGTTACTACGAGCTCATCGTTCGCAGCCTTCTGCACGGCACGTGGGACGAGACCAGCGATGACAACCAAGTGCGCGCCGTCAACTACTGGTACGGCATGAGCTCCGGCGTTATCGACATCCGTTACGCTCCGGACCTACCCTACCAGACGCGCAAACTCGTGCAGTTGCTCCGCAACGGCATTGTCGAGGGATCCATCAACCCCTTTGGCGGCGAGCTCCACAGCCAGAACGGCGTGGTACAGATCGAAGGCTTCCCTCCGCTGCCGAGCACGCAGATTGTCGAGATGAATTGGCTGGCGGATAACGTGGTAGGCACCATTCCGCAGCTCGACGATGAGCCGAAAGTCCCTGCCCTATGAAAATCCTTGCCATAGCCGATACCGAAGAACGATGCCTTTGGGAGTGCTTTCGCAAGGAACGCTTTGAGGGAGTCGACCTGATTTTGTCCGCCGGCGATCTGGACCCGGACTATCTTGAGTTTTTGGTTACGGTCATCAACAAGCCGCTCATCTACGTGCGCGGCAATCACGATGATCGCTACGCACGTCATGCACCGGGCGGATGTATCTGCGTGGAAGACAGCGTGTACACGTACCGAGGGATTCGCATTGCGGGCCTTGGCGGGTCCATGCGTTATCGCGACGGCGCCAACATGTACACCGAACGCGAGATGTCCAAGCGCATGCGTAAGCTGTCGCGTAAGGTTAGGATGGTCGGCGGGTGCGACATTCTGCTTACCCATGCACCCGCCGCCGGTATGGGTGATCTGGACGATCTGCCGCATCGAGGGTTTGAGTGCTTTAACACGGCGCTTGAGTCCTGGGGGGCCGACTACATGGTGCATGGGCATGTACACCAAAGCTACGGTTACGATTTTCAGCGCAAGCGGCAGCATGTGTGTGGAACGACGATCATCAACGCCTGCGGCTATACGCAGTTTGAGCTCGACCAGACGCGCTACCCCATCCGTGGCTGGCAGGCAGCCTGGCTCAATTCGCAAACCATGCGCCGCGAGCTCAAACGCCACGATGCCATCGAGTCCTAAACAGCCAGAACACCCTGGTAACCACCACAAAGGGGAGACCGTCCCCTTTGTGGTGCTTTTGACGCGATAGCAAGAAACCCGGTCCTGCACAAGGCAGAACCGGGTTTCTTTAGCAATGCTTGCTTTGCTCAGGCAGTAACTAGCAGTTACTCAGCCAGGAAGTCACGCTGGACAGCGGGATCGACCTTGACGCCAGGGCCCATGGTGGAAGACACGGAGATGGACTTGACGTACTTGCCCTTAGCAGAAGAGGGCTTGACGCGCAGGATCTCAGTGTACAGGGCAGCGTAGTTCTCGACGAGCTGCTGCTCAGAGAAGGACTTCTTGCCCAGGGGCACGTGGCAGATGCCGTAGCGGTCGGCGCGGTACTCAACGCGGCCAGCCTTGAGCTCGGAGACCATCTTGGCGACGTCCATGGTCACGGTGCCGAGCTTGGGGTTCGGCATGAGGCCACGGGGACCAAGGATCTTACCGATGCGGCCAACCTTGGCCATCATGTTCGGCGTAGCGATAGCGGCGTCGAAGTTGATCTCGCCCTTCTGAATCTGGGCGACGAGCTCGTCGGAACCGATGATGTCGGCGCCGGCAGCCTCGGCCTCGCGGGCCTTCTCGCCCTCGGCGAAGACGGCAACACGAACGGTCTTGCCGGTGCCGTGGGGCAGGGAGATGGAACCACGGATGTTCTGGTCAGCCTTACGAGTATCGATGCCCAGACGGAAGTGGGCCTCGACGGTCTCGTCGAACTTGGCGGTGTCGAGCTCCTTGATGAGCTTGGCAGCCTGAAGGGGGGTGTAGAGCGTGGCGCGGTCGATCTTCTCGGCAGCGGCGTTATAGCTCTTACCATGCTTAGCCATGTGCATTACCTCCTGTGGTTAAACGGGCGTGAGCCCTCCCACATCGTTTCGTGTGCCCTATTGCACACATTTAACGGGCGCCCCGGTCGGAGCACCCGTCGTTACCATAAGAAATCGCTACTCAGCGATGGTGACGCCCATGGAACGGGCGGTACCGGCGATGATCTTCTTGGCGGCGTCAATGTCGTTGGCATTGAGGTCCGGCATCTTGATCTCGGCGATCTTGGTAAGCTGCTCCTGGGAGAGCTGACCAACCTTGTCGGCCTGGGGCTTAGCGGAACCAGACTTGAGGTTGAGCTCCTTCTTGATGAGGTGAGCCGCCGGCGGGGTCTTGGTGATGAAGGAGAAGGACTTATCCTCGTAGACAGAGATCTCAACGGGGATGATGTCGCCCTTCTTGTCCTGCGTCTCGGCGTTAAAGGCCTGGCAGAACTGCATGATGTTCACGCCAGCAGCGCCCAGGGCGGGGCCGACGGGAGGAGCGGGGTTAGCTGCACCAGCAGGAATCTGGAGCTTAATGACGTTGGCAACCTTCTTCTCAGCCATGGTCATTCCTTTCGAATCACGAGTGTGAAGTACTTGCTATATCGTAAGCACGCACGTGTTAGAAGCACTCCTGAGATGAGCAGTCACAGAAGAAGCACGCTCGCGCGAACGGACGAAAACTTAAGCGATGACAGCGACCTGGTTAAAGTCCAGCTCGACCGGCGTCTCGCGGCCAAAGATCATCAGCGTGACCTTGAGCTTGCCAGCCTCGGTGTTAACCTCGGAGACCTTGCCATCAAAGTCGGTAAGCGGGCCATCGGTGACGCGGACGGACGTACCGACCTCAATATCAACCGAGGTGCGCTTGGGCGAATCGCCCTTACCGGGACGACGAGTCATCTTGTTGTACTCGTCGCGGGAAAGCGGAGCGGGCTTGCCGTTGCCGCCTAGGAAACCGGTGACGCCAGGCGTGTTACGAACACACGTCCAAGCATCGTCATCCATCTCCATGCGGACCAGGACATAACCCGGGAAGATCTTGGAATCCTTGGTCTCACGCTTGCCACCCTCTTTAATCTCGGTGACGCGCTCCATAGGAATCTCGATATCAAAGATACGGTCCTGCATGCCCATAGTCTCGATGCGATGCTCGAGATCGGACTTAACGCGGTTCTCGTATCCAGAGTAAGTGTGAACGACGTACCAACGCTTAGACATGGTTTAGCCCCTCAATCCAGAGAACAGAGCAAGAGCCTCGCCAAAGCCAGCATCGAGCAGAGCGATGACGACGCCGACGACGATCAGAGAAGCGCAAACAACAACCGAGTAGTTCACGAGCTCCTTCTTATCGGGCCACGTGACACGCTTCATCTCGGACTTGACCGAAGCGAAATACTTCTTGGTGCGGGCGAAGAAACCAGGCTTCTCGTTCTTCTTGGACTTCGCAGCCTTCTCGTTCTTCTTGGCAACGGCCTTCTTGGCCTCAACCTTGGAGTTGGCGGCAGCTTTGTTGGCAGGTGCCGGCTGCTGAGCCTTCTTCTTGTTCTTCTTGTTGGCCATTTGGGTTACCTCCGCGCAATGCGCTTATACATGAGTAAACCGTAAGCCCCCAATTGGGAGCTTACGGAATAATGACTGGCACGCCAGGAAGGACTCGAACCCTCAACACTCGGTTTTGGAGACCGATGCTCTACCAATTGAACTACTGGCGTATGTGACTAGAGACTAGCGGGTCTCTTTGTGCAGCGTGTGGTGACGGCACCAGGGGCAATACTTCTTGATCTCCATACGATCAGGCATGGTCGACTTGTTCTTGGTGGTCGTATAGTTGCGGCGCTTGCACTCAGTGCACGCAAGAGTAACTAGAGTACGCATGTATCCTGAACCTTTCATTTCCGCCCCGTACGGGCACGAGTTGTTACTTTATCAGCTCCACGTAAGTGCTGTCAATGAAAACCTCGAGTCAATTGGTTCTCGGTGGATCCATTCATATTTGGAACACATCAATGAAGCCATCGAGAGCTAATCGACGGTGCATCCAGGACCATTATCGATCCTCTCGACACCAGCAACGGCTTAATATCCATTGCAGAAAAGAACCCGGCACCCATATAAGTGCCGGGTTCTCTAAGTCAGCTATATCAAAGAGCTAATTTACTCAATGATCGTGGAGACGATGCCCGAACCGACGGTGTGGCCACCCTCGCGGATAGCGAAGCGCAGGCCCTCCTCCATGGCGATCGGGTGGATGAGGTCGCCCTCGATGGTGATGTGGTCACCAGGCATAGCCATCTCGGTGCCCTCGGGGAGCTTGACCGTACCGGTAACGTCGGTGGTACGGAAGTAGAACTGAGGACGATAACCATCGAAGAACGGGGTGTGACGGCCGCCCTCCTCCTTGGTCAGAACGTAGATCTCACCGGTGAACTTGGTGTGCGGGGTAACCGAACCGGGCTTGCAGAGAACCTGGCCGCGCTCGATGTCCTCGCGCTTGATGCCGCGGAGCAGCAGACCGACGTTGTCGCCAGCCTCGCAGAAGTCCATGGACTTACGGAACATCTCGATACCGGTAACGACGGTGTTCTGGGTATCCTTGATGCCGACAATCTCGACGGGCTCGTTGAGCTTGAGCTCACCGCGCTCGACACGGCCGGTAGCAACGGTACCACGGCCGGAGATGGTCATAACGTCCTCAACGGCCATCAGGAAGGGGAGGTCGTTGTTACGAGCAGGCGTCGGGATGTACTCGTCGACGGCCTTCATGAGCTCGCGGATAGCGTCCATCCACTTGGCGTCGCCCTCGAGAGCGCCCAGAGCGGAACCACGGATGACGGGGATGTCGTCGCCGGGGAAATCGTACTCGGAGAGGAGCTCACGGGTCTCCATCTCGACGAGGTCGATGAGCTCGTCATCGTCGACCATGTCGCACTTGTTCAGGAAGACGACGATGTAGGGAACGCCGACCTGACGGGCGAGCAGGATGTGCTCGCGGGTCTGAGCCATGGGGCCGTCGGTAGCGGCGATGACCAGGATAGCGCCGTCCATCTGAGCAGCACCGGAGATCATGTTCTTGACGTAGTCAGCGTGGCCCGGGCAGTCAACGTGAGCGTAGTGACGGGCAGCAGTCTCGTACTCGACGTGGGAGACGGAGATCGTAATGCCGCGCTCGCGCTCCTCGGGAGCCTTGTCGATGTTCTCGAACGCAGTGAAGTCAGCCTTGCAGCCCTCGGTCTCGGAGAGAACCTTGGTGATGGCGGCGGTCAGCGTGGTCTTGCCGTGGTCGACGTGACCAATGGTGCCGATGTTAACATGCGGCTTAGTGCGCTCAAACTTCTCTTTGGCCATAAAGCCCTCCTCTAAACAGGTCGTCCCCGGACGGGACTTTGCCTTTATACCATAGTGGCCTCTCAACATACTATTGAGAAGCCACCGTGTTACCTATGGTAGCGGTGACTGGATTCGAACCAGTGACGCCACGGGTATGAACCGTGTGCTCTAACCAACTGAGCTACACCGCCGGATGGAGCCTGCAACCAGACTTGAACTGGTGACCTCTTCGTTACCAAC
Source organism: uncultured Collinsella sp. (assembly GCA_902491345.1). Lineage (GTDB taxonomy): Bacteria > Actinomycetota > Coriobacteriia > Coriobacteriales > Coriobacteriaceae > Collinsella. The sequence continues at coordinate 28,582 of CABUHI010000015.1, read as the reverse complement.
GAAGTGCTCTACCGACTGAGCTATACAGGCACTTGACGGGTGGGAGCTATAGGATTCGAACCTATGTAGGCAGAGCCAACGGGTTTACAGCCCGTCCCCATTAACCACTCGGGCAAACTCCCAATCGTTCAAGTATCCGCAGGTCCTTTGGTCTTTTGGACCGCCGCCCCCGCGAACGAAAAAGATAATACGATGCAACCTTGGGGGCTGTCAACGAAAACCTCTAGATACACGGTGCCGGGCGTATCTATATAGTCGTGACCTGCGGTTTTTTTGAGTTTGGATATGAAGGACGGTGGTTTTGGATACTGAGGTGACGTTTCCCGAGGGAACACTTTGGTGTAGTGGAGTACACCTTCAGGATCGAACTTCGATACCAGCTTATTTGCACCTATATATAGGTCGAGATCGGGGCTTCCTAGACAGAAGATTGCTCTTCCCAGGCAAAATCGAGCGTGGATTTTCTTCCGTTTGAAATCGAGCGTGAATAATCTCCCACTTTGCCGTGCCATCGAATCTAAAGTGGCAGATTGTCCACGCTCATTCACTAGGCGGAAGATTTTCCACGCTCGTACGTCCGATAATCCACGCTCAGGAGGGGGCAGCCGAGCTCGACACGGCTTTTGTCTCGATCTGTAACATATAGAGAACATTTTCTCCCCTATCTGTTACAGGTCGAGATATTACGCAGAGACCCCAGCTTACGTCTCATTCTGTAACAGTAAGAACGGTTTTCAGCTTCTTCGTGTTACAGATCGAGACAGACCTGAAGCTTAGGCGGTGCCAAACCCGCTGACTTATCGACATAAATAGAAACGGGCCCTGTCCCACAAGGGAACAGAGCCCGAAACTCTCATGGAGCCAGTGACAGGAATCGAACCTGCAACCCACTGATTACAAATCAGTTGCGCTACCGTTGCGCCACACTGGCACACTTGGCGCTTTCGCGCGAAGCCAGTTAAGAATAAAGGAATTGCGGACGAGGCGCAACAGGCCCTTCACCCGACCACATCTCAAAACTATTCGTCAGAACGAATAGTTTTAATTACAATTGTTATATATAAAACTATTCGTTCTAACGAAGGGTTTCGCGATGCTTACTACCAAGGAAGCAGCCGAACTACTCGGCATCACTCCGCGCAGGGTGCAGGAGCTCATAAAAAACGGAGCACTTGAGGCCCGCAAGGCTTCTGGTGTATGGCTCATCGACAAAGACAGCGTCGACACGCGACTCCGCTCCGTGACCAAAACGGGGGGACGTCCCCGCCGCGGCCACGGTAAGAGCGAGATCGCGTTCACCCTCATGAATCGCACGCACGAAGTCGCTCAGCTGGTCTACAGCACATCGCGAAAAGACTTTACCCACATCGGCGCCGACATCGATTACGCCCACGCCCCTATTGGAGTATTTGGCCCTAATAGCCCCATATCGCTCGACTCCTTCCGCATCTGGTGGCGCGGCCGCGGTATCCCGCTCGCACGCATTGGGTTAGCCTCCCTGCTTGCAGAAGCCGCAGTCGATGTTCCCGATGAACTCGTACAGCGAAATCTTGGCCTCTCCCTATCCGACCAGTATTGGATTAGGCCCCAAGGTTCCGGTCTCGCGTGGGAAGATATTAACTTCTTCAATAACGCCTTTGATGACGTCTCACTGTCTATTGCGCCCTTTGCCCCAGAGGGAAAAGCGGCTGCCGCAAAGCCCGACAACACGTCGGACGGCAATCTTCAAAAGTACTGGACATGCGAGGGCGGGCGTCGAATTCTGCATAAGGCAGGAGCGCACCTGAACCAGGAACCTTATAACGAGCTGGTGGCGACCGCGCTCCACCGTCGTATCCTAAACGCCTGCGATTATGTGCCTTACTCGGTCGAGGGCACGGGCACTTCTGCCCTGAGCATATGCGATGTCTTCTTAACTGATGAAGAAGAGTATGTCCCTGCGTTCTATGTAAACCAGCACGCAAACGCAGATGAACGGCTAACCGACTACGAGCGATACGTAGCAAACTGCGAGGAGCTCGGGATGACAGGCGTTAAGGATGCCCTTGACCGCATGATCGTATGTGACGACATCATCGCCAACTATGACCGTCATTGGCGTAACTTTGGCCTTGTGCGAAACGTCAACACGCTAACCTGCAGACCAGCCCCCATCTTCGATTCGGGCTCATCGCTCTGGTGCAACATATCTCTAGAGGAGCTTAGGGCAGGAGAGCACAGTTTTGCCAGCGCGCAGTTCCATTCAAGTCCCGCGAAACAAATGTTGCTTGTTGAGGATATGAACTGGTTTGACGGGGACAAACTCGAAGGTTTTGTCGACGAGGCAATCGAGATTCTGTCTAAAAACGATGCCCTAGCAGCGAGAATGCCTTATCTAAAAGAGGCGCTAACGTGGCGCCTCGAAAGAATGATCGACATCGCTGAATGGAGTTAGCGAGGCAGCATTACCCCGCCAACTCCCCTACCGGCCACGCAGGGCCTTGAGCTTGGCCAGCGCCTCGGGACTCAGGCGGCTGCCCAGAGTCATCTTGATCTGCGGAGCTTCCTCTGCCTCGTGAACGTCGTTATCGATCTGTTTGATCTCATCCACCAGCATACGGCTCGAGATGCGCGTGACGCCCTTGCCCATGACGACGGCCTGGATCGTGCCGTCGCTCGATACCACGGAGCACGCGCGACCTTCCTCGCGTGCCTCGATGCAGAGCTTTTGCACCACGGTATCGGCCGAAACACCCGTCGGCGAAAACTCGATGCGCACGCCGCGGGCCGGTAGGTTGGGGCGCTCGCTGGAGATATTGCCCGCGCCGTCAAATACGATCACGGCCTCGTAGCGGCCCTGGGCAAAGGCGGCGACGTCGTTGATGAGGGCGGTGCGCGCCATATCGTGAACGTCGCTGGAATACGGATCGTCGGAATGGTCGTACACGAGCTTTTCGTAGCGCGGCGTGCAGTGGATCACGTTGTAACCGTCGACCACCAACAGCTCGGGCTTGTTGGAGTGCACCGTCGAGACCGGGTCGGCGATGGCCTGCGCAAACGCATTGCCGCCCACGCCATAGGTCGCGGCCGAAACAATCGGCTTGGCCGAGCCCTCGCCAAAGCGCTTGGCCTTGGACTTGGCGCGGTTCTTCTTGGACATGCGCTACTCCTCCCCCATGAGCTCGCCGGCGTTGCGACGCAGCCACTCAAAGCACAGCGCCGTGGTCGCCTGGGCAACATTGAGGCTCTCGGTCATGCCGCGCTGGGGAAGCTTGGTCAAAAAGTCGCATTTCTCGAGCACCAGGCGCGAGATGCCGTCGCCCTCGGAACCCATGACAAGCGCCACGCGGCCCTCGAAGGGAGCATCCCAGCAACTGCCCTCGGCGTGCTCGGAGGCACCGCCCACCCAAAAGCCAGCGGCCTTGAGGTCATCGAGCGCACGGGCGATGTTGGGAACCTGCGCGATAGGCAGATGCATGACGGCGCCGGCTGAAGTCTTGTAGCTGCCCACGGTAACGCCGGCGGCACGCTTATTGGCAATGACGACGCCCGCCGCGCCCACAACCTCGGCGGAGCGCACGATCGCACCAAAGTTGCCATCGTCGGTCACATGGTCGAGCACCACGACAAGTGCCGGGCCCTCGCCTGCGCGGTCGAGAATATCGGCGACATCGGCATAGGGGAAGTTACCAACCTCGAGCGCAATGCCCTGGTGAGCGCCATGGCTCGACAGCGCGTCGAGCTGCGCGCGCTGCACATACTTAATGCGGACACCCGCGGCATTGAGGTCGTCGACCAGGCGCAACAAGGCGGCATCGCGCTCCCCGCCCTCAGCGATGAGCGCGCACTTGACGGGAAAGCCGGTACGCAGCGCCTCGGCGGCAGCACGGCGACCTTCGATAAACTCGCCCTTGGGAACCTGGACGTTATCGCGGCTACGCTCGCGCTGCGGGCGAGCAGCCTGTGAGCGCTCGCGCTGGCCCTTGGGAGCGGCAGCGCGGTCGTTGCGGCGAATCGGACGCGAGCCAGAAGCAGCCTGCTTGCCGCCACGAGGCGTACGCTTGCGATTGTCGGCCATGGGACGGCCTCCTTTAAAAACAACTATCAAACGAAACAAATAGACCGACCGCCCGAGGTGCGGCAGATTGCCTTGAAAGAGGAGGGCATAGACCTTGAGGTCATGCCCGACGATTGAAAGGCAAGGTGCCGTGGCTCGGGCGGTCGGTACGGGTTTTCCAAGTGCCCGAGATTGCCGTGAAAGAGGAGCGACGCGTACTTGAGTACGCGAGCGACGGTTTGAACGGCAAGGTCGGGTACTTGGGAAACCCGCGGGGATTAGAGAGATTTGATACGGGTGCCGGCGGCGGTATCCTCAATGGTGAGGCCCAGGTCCTTGAGCTGGTCGCGGATGGCGTCGGCCAGATCCCAGTTCTTGGCGGCACGGGCCTCGGCGCGGGCCTCGAGAATCTTGGCAGCAGCCTCGTCCACGTCGTCGCCCGTATAGGCAACCAAACCGGCGGCAACACCCAGCAGACCCAGCGGCAGCTCCACCTTGGGCTCGGGAAGCTCGACGCCAAACGTATCGAGCAGCTCGGCCAGCGTATCGGCGGCAGCCAGGACTGCGGCCTTGTCGGCAGCGTCACCGGCCTGCTCCAGGTACTGGTTGCACTCGGTCACAAAGCCAAAGACGGCACCCATGGCACCAGCGGTGTTAAAGTCGTCGTCCATGCACTCCTTAAAGGTGGCGCGGGTCTCGGCGGCCTTGGCGGCAAACGCCTCGGATGCTGCCTCATCGGCATCGGCCGTCGCGTGGTTCGCAGCCCAGCGCAGGTTCTCGACCGTACCGGCGATACGCGTGAGCGAGTTCTCGGCACCCTCCAGGCGCTCCCAAGAAAAGTCGAGCGGTGAGCGATAGCTCGTCTGCAGCATCAGCAAACGCAGGGCGGCAGCGGAGTGCTGCTCGAGGACCTCGGCCAGCGTAAAGAAGTTACCAAGCGACTTGGACATCTTCTCGCCGTCGACCAGCAGCATGCCCGTGTGCATCCAGGTGTTGGAGAAGCCCTGGTGCCAGGCGCAGGTGGCCTGAGCGCACTCGTTCTCGTGATGCGGGAAGGCAAGATCGGAGCCGCCGCCGTGGATGTCGATCGGAGTACCCAGGTAGCGATGCACCATGGCGGCGCACTCGGTGTGCCAACCGGGACGGCCCTCGCCCCAGGGGCTCGGCCAGCTGGGCTCGCCGGGCTTGGCGGCCTTCCACAGGGCAAAGTCGAGCGGGTCGTTCTTGTCCTCGTTCTCCTCGATGCGCGCGCCAACCATAAGGTCGTCGATGTTGCGGCCCGAGACCTGACCATAGTTGGGATCGCTGCGCACGGCAAAGTACACATCGCCGTTATCGGCTGCGTAAGCGTGGCCCTGCTCGATAAGCGTCTTGATCATGGCGATCATGGGGCCGATCTCCTTGGTGGCGCGGGGGCGCACATCGGGATCGAGCACGTTGGCGGCGCGCATGACGCCGATGAACTTGTCCGAGAACTCCGTCGCGACCTCGGCGGCAGTGCGGCCCTGCTCGTTGGCGCGCTTGATGATCTTGTCATCGACATCGGTGAGGTTCTGGGCGAACGTGACCTCGTAGCCGCTCGCGATGAGCCAGCGACGAATCACGTCAAAGCTGATGAACGTGCGGGCATTGCCGATGTGGATGTTGTCGTAGACCGTGGGGCCGCACACGTACATGCGGACCTTGCCGGACTCGATGGGCTGGAACTCTTCCTTTTTATGGGTAGCGCTGTTGTAGATACGCATTCGTTACTCCTTAACGGTTTTCTGTAGCAGGCAGACGGCCCAGGCGCCGATTCCCTCGCCCTGGCCTTCCCAACCGAGCTTTTCGGTCGTAGTGGCGGCGACGCCCACGTTTTCGACGTCAACGCCCAGGGCATGGGCAAGGTTGGCACGCATGGCATCGCGGTGCGGGGTGATCTTAGGCTGCTGGCAGGCAATGGTGCAATCGGCATCGACAAACTCGAAGCCCAGCTCGCGCGCGTAGTCCATCACGCGAGCGAGCAGCACCATCGAATCGGCACCCTCATAGGCGGGGTCGGTATCGGGGAATAGCTTGCCGATGTCTCCCCCGCGGCAGGCGCCCAGAATGGCGTCGGCCAAGGCGTGCGCGAGCACATCGGCATCCGAGTGGCCCAGCAGGCCACGCTCGTAGGGAATATCGACACCGCCGATGATACATCGACGCCCCTCCACCAGACGGTGAACGTCGTAGCCATGGCCAATGCGCAGGTTACTGAACATGGGGAAGGTCCTCTCCCTCGGCCATGCGGCCAAGCAGAATCGCGGTTACGGGACGCAAGTCCTCGGGCACCGTCACCTTAAGGTTGTCGCGCGGGCTCTGGACGCAGCGGACGCGTCCGCCCATGCGCTCGACCAACGACGAATCATCGGTACCGATAAAGCCCTCGGCAATAGCAGCGGCGTGAGCGCGCTTCATAGCATCGACGCTAAAGATCTGCGGCGTCTGCGCGGCCCAATAGAGCTCACGCGGCGGCGTCTCGACGATGTTGTCGCCATCGACGATCTTGAGCGTGTCGATGGCAGGCTGGCCGCACACGACACCATCGAGGGCACGGTCGCTCACGAGCACGTCGATAGCGTGGTCGATGGCCTCGGTCGTAATGAGCGGACGAGCGCCATCGTGAATGGCAACGTATTCAAAGCCCGCCGGAGCCGCATGCACGCCGGCACGGGTGGAATCCTGACGGGTATCGCCGGCATCGGCAAAGCTGATGGGCGTGTCATAGTCAAACGGGTCGATGGCCAGGCGGCGCATCTCGGCACGGCGCTCGGCAGGACAAACCACGACGATGTGGCCGACCTTATCGCTACGATCGAACGCGCGGATTGACCAGCTCATGAGCGGACGGCCCGCCACGTTAACGAGCTGCTTGCCGCCGGGATTTCCAAAGCGCTGACCGCTGCCGCCGGCAACGACCACGGCGCATACGGGCGCCATTATGCGTTCCCCTGTTTGGTGCCCTTCATGCGGTACAGCGAGTCCGCAAGAATGGCAGGGTTGTTGACGCCAAAGTCGCCCAGGCGCTCCGGATCCTCGCTGATGTCGTCCATGAGCTCCTGCAGCGAGCCGTACTCGTCGACGATCTTCTCGGCCACGCCGTCGCGCACGACGGACACGCGCGAAAGCGTGCGCAGGCCCAGCGGCGTCATGACGGAGTCCTCGTCCAGGTCGTCATAGCCCAGAACTGCCGCCACGTGCTGCGGGTCGGACAGGTCCTTAGGCGTCATGCGAGCGAGCTCTGCACGAATCTTCTCGGCGTTTGCCTCGGAGGAATCGCTCGCATAGTCGCGGATCATCAGGTCGTATTCGGTATCCATGCTGGAGCCAGCGAGCTGCTCGAGCTGCATCTGCACGAGCTTGCCCTGGTTGCCCAGCTTGACGATACAATCCTTAAGCTCGGTCTTTGCCTGTTGCATGATCTCGAAACTCGAGAAAATGCCGGTGATGTCGGCGAGCGTAACGTAGTCATCGAGCTCGAGGGCCGTCAGACGCAGCAGGGAGCGGTCGAGCGACTGACGGGTGGTCTGAAGCGTGGCGACGAGCTGGTTGACCGAGCTCATGATGGTGGTGACAGGCTGAATCTCGTAGCTCTTACCGTGGACGTACACGTTAACGACGGCACGACGGGCCGAGACCGAGATCACGATGGCATCGGTGAGCACCGACATGCGAGCGGCAGTACGGTGACGCATGCCCGTCTCACTCGTGGCGAGCGAGGGATCGGGATTGAGGTGGAAGTTGGCGCGCAGGATCTGGGTGAGGTCGCCATCGATGACGATGGCGCCGTCCATCTTGGAGAGCTCGAATAGACGGTTCGAGGTGAACGAAATGTTGAGCGGGAAGCCGTCGTTGCCGGCGGCGAGCACGTTTTCGGTGTCGCCGACGCAGATAAGGGCGCCCAGGTGACCGGCAATGATCATGTCAAGGGCGGTGCGGATCGGCTGGCCAGGTGCCGTCAGGCGAATGGCCTGTTCCATACGCTTTTGCAGCTCGTTCTTATCCAAGGCATCGCTCCCATCGTATACGCTCCATAAACGTCAATAAGTTTCTCACGGTTTGCCCCTGTGACGCCCGCAAAATCCGATGCTTACAGAATGAGCGAACACAGCTGAGAGCCCCAATCCAAATGAGCTGCTTATGTGGTAGCATCGAGATTCGCATAAATGAGGGAGTAGTCGCGTGATCGGGTTCGCCTCCGGTGGCGCGGCAAGTCAACACACTGGCCGATGCGGCCTGGCTTGCCTTAATGAACGAGACTCGTGGCTGTGCGCGCAACGCGTACGCCACGGGTCTTTTTTGTTACTCCCCCAAGAGGTACACGCGGGCCCGCCCGCAGAGAGGGAGCCAGACTATGGGACTCGCAGAGCTCGTGTTGCTCGCCGTAGGCCTTTCGATGGATGCCTTTGCCGTTTCCATCTGCAAGGGTCTCGGCATGAAGAAGATCAACCTTAAAGTCGCCGTGGTGCTCGGCCTGTTCTTTGGCGGCTTTCAGGCCGGCATGCCCGTAATCGGATGGGCGCTCGGCAGTCAATTCATGGGCATCATCGGACCCATCGACCATTGGATCGCCTTTATCCTATTGGCCTTTATCGGCGGCAAAATGCTGTGGGAAGCCTTTACCGAAGACGAGGATGAAGGCGACGGCAAGGATGCCGAGAAGATTGAACTGGGCGAGTACCTGATCCTCGCCATCGCCACCTCAATCGACGCCCTGGCCGTGGGCATCTCGTTCGCCGCGCTTTCGGTCGACATCGTTCCCGCCGTATCGCTCATTGGCATCACAACGTTTATCTTCTCCGTCGCCGGCGTAGCGATCGGCCACACCTTTGGCGCGCGCTACGAAAAACCCGCCACCATCGTGGGTGGCGTCGTACTCGTCCTCATCGGGCTTAAGATCTTGCTTGAGCACCTTGGGATCCTCGCACTGTAACGAATAACGGCCGCCCGGCATTACGCCAGGCGGCCGTTTTCATAGCCAGCCGTTTTAGAGCGGCTTAACCAAGGCGACCTTTACGCAGCGAGGCGCTTGAGGACGTCGATGAGCAGCTCGTAGAAGCGCTCGGCAGAAGCGAGCTCCATGCTCTCGTCCGGGGTGTGGACATCGGAGAGCGTCGGGCCCACGGCGATGGCGTCCAGGCCGTGCAGGGCCTCGGCAAACAGGCCGCACTCAAGGCCGGCGTGAATGGACTCGATGCGCAGCTCGGAGCCAAAGAGCTCGCGATAGCTCTCGACAAAGACGTCGCGGACCGGCGAATGCTCGGCATAGCTCCAGCCGGGATACTCGAATTCAAACTTGGCGTCGAAGCCCAAGACATCGGCCAGCGTCTGTAGGCGGTCCTTGAACTCGTTCTGCAGCGAGGTGATCGAAGAGCGCGGGGACAGCATGATCTTGACCTCGTCGTCAGAAGTGGCAACCACACCGATGTTGGAGGAAACCTCGACGGAGCCGTCGGTGGCGACGTTGCGGCGAATCACGCCGTTAGGGGCAAGACGCAGGGCGCGGATGAGGGCAAGCGCGGACTTCTGGTCCATGGCCTCGACCTCGGCGTCGTCGGCAATCTCGACGGTGCAGGTAAAGCCGGGGTCGAAAACCTCGAGCTCGGCAGTGACGTCGGCGATGATGCCCTTTGCGATCTGGGCCGCGGCCTCGGCGGCAGCGTGGTCGGCGTAGACCAGAACAGCCTTGCACTCACGGTTGATGGCGTTGTCCTTGGTGCCGCCGTTAAAGCTAACGATGGCGGGCTCGCCGGCGATCATCAGGCGGTCGATGATGCGGGCCATGATGAGGTTGCCGTTGCCGCGCTCCAGGTGGATATCGCTGCCGGAGTGACCGCCCAACAGGCCAGAAATCTCGAGCGTGAGGGTGCTACCGGTCTTGTGCTCGCGCGCGATCGGGCAGGTGTAGGTAACGACGACGCCGCCGGCGCAGCTGACGGTGGCAACGCCCTCTTCCTCGGAGTCAAGGTTAATCATGGTGCGGGCGCTAATCTGGGACTTGTCGAGCGTCTCGGCGCCGACCAGGCCAGTCTCCTCGTCGGTGGTAAATACGCACTCGAGGGCCGGATGGGCAATCGAATCGTCGTTGAGCACAGTAAGCATAAGCGCGACGGCGATGCCGTTGTCAGCGCCCAGCGTAGTACCGTTAGCGGTGAGGACGCCGTCCTTGACGACCAGGTCGATACCATCGGTCGTAAAGTCGTGCTCAACGGAGCCCAACTTGTCGCACACCATATCGATGTGGCCCTGCAGCATCACGGTCGGAGCATTCTCGGCACCGGCAGATGCGGGCTTGCGAATGATGACGTTGTAGACCTCGTCCTGGTACACATCGAGGCCGCGCTCCTTGGCAAACGCGACCAGGAAATCGCTGATGCCCTTCTCGTTACCAGACCCACGGGGAATCGCGCTGACCTCCTCAAAGAAATGGAACAGCTGGGCGGGCTCGTAGCCGGTAATCTTGTAGTCCATGGTGCCTCCTTGGCGCAACTGGTTAGACAGTAAGACATGCGACTTGTATATTCCCAGACTTTGCGTGCATAAACCAGTCGAAAACGCCGAGCGCCCCCGCATCATCGGCTAACGGTGGACCGTATAGCGTAACGGTCACAGCTACCGCAGCTCTACAAATCGAGGCGCCCTTTCCGGAGCGCCTCGATTACGCGTATCAAATTGTCGCCACGCCCTACAGCGCGCCGGAACCGGCTTGCATCATGCCGCCGGGACCCGAGCTCACGCCACTGCTCACAGGCGCGGCGTTTCCGGTGTGCGGCGCCGCCGGAGCGATATCGCCGCCGAGTACGCCCGCCGGACGCGGCGCCGGGATCTCGCCCGTGCCGTGGCTAAAGACAAACTTGCCATCGGCCACGTCGCACAGGACGGTATCGCCCTCGCCCCACTCGCCGGCCAGAAGCTCCTCGGACAGCGGGTCCTCGATGAGCTTTTGAATGGCGCGGCGCAGCGGACGCGCACCGTTGGTGAGGTCGGTGCCCTCGGCCACGATCTTGTCATAGGCCGCATCGGTGAGCTTGATGTTCATGCCGTTGGCAATCAGGCGCTGACGCAGGTCGTCCACCAGCAGGTGCGCGATCTTGGTCAGGTTCTCGCCCGAGAGCTTCTGGAACACCACAATGTCGTCGATACGGTTGAGCAACTCGGGGCGGAACAGGCGTTTGAGCTCGCCCATCGCACGGCCGCGGATCTCACTCGACGTGAGACCCTGCTCGCCGGTGGTGCCAAAGCCCACGCTCGCATCCTGCGCGATCTCGCGGGCGCCCACGTTGGACGTCATGATAATCACGGTGTTGCGGAAATCGACCGTCTTGCCCTGGCTATCGGTCAGGCGGCCCTCCTCCAGCACCTGCAGCAAGATGTTGAAGATATCAGGGTGCGCCTTCTCGATCTCATCGAACAGCACGACCGAGTACGGATGACGACGAACGGCCTTGGTGAGCTGACCGCCCTCGTCGTGGCCCACATAGCCCGGGGGGCTACCGATGAGCTTGGAGACCTCGAACTCACTGCCAAACTCCGACATATCGAAGCTGATGAGCGCGTCCTTGCTGCCAAAGAGATACTCGGCGAGCGTCTTGGCGAGCTCGGTTTTGCCCGTGCCGGTGGGGCCCAGGAAGATAAAGCTGCCGCCGGGGCGACGCGGGTCCTTGAGCGGCGAGCGGCTGCGGCGCACGGCCTTGGCAACGGCCTCGACGGCCTCGTCCTGGCCGATAATGCGGGTCTTGAGCACGCTTTCGGCCTGCAGCAGGCGGCGGCTCTCGCTCTCGGTGAGCGAGGACACCGGCACGCCCGAGGTCACGGACACGATGTCGGCAATCTGGGAGACATCGATGGTGAGCGGGCTGGCGTCGAGCTCGGCCGTCCAGGCAGCCTTGGCCTCGGCGAGCTCAATCTCGGCAGCCTTTTGCTGCTCGGTGATCTCGGCGGCCTTGTTCATGTCGTCGCTCTCGGTGGCCTCCTGCGCGGCGGCCTTAAGCTCCTCCACGCGATGCTCGGCCTCGCGCACCGGCTCGGGCGCGCGGTTGGCGGCAATGCGTGCGCGGGCACCGGCCTCGTCGATGAGGTCGATAGCCTTATCGGGCAGGAAGCGATCCTGGATATAGCGGTTGGAGAGGTTCGCAGCGGCCTCGATGGCACCCTGCGTGTAGCGCACGTGGTGGTGCTCCTCGTAGCGCGGCTTGAGCGCGGTCAGGATCTTGACCGTATCCTCGACGCTCGGCTCCTCGACATCGATGGTCTGGAAGCGACGCTCGAAGGCCGGGTCCTTGGTGAGGTACTTGCGGAACTCCTCGGCCGTGGTGGCACCGATGATCTGGAAAGCGCCGCGTGCGAGCACGGGCTTGAGCATGGAACTTGCATCGATGGAGCCCTCGGCGGAACCGGCACCAATGATGGTGTGCATCTCGTCGATAAACAGGATGACGTCGTCGGCTTCGGTTGCCTCCTGAATCACGTTCTTGAGGCGCTCCTCAAACTCACCGCGATACTTGGCGCCCGCGACAAGACCCGGCAGGTCGAGCGTCCAGATATTCTGGTTCATAAGGTTCTCGGGCACGTTGCCGGCAGCAATCTGCTGCGCCAGGCCCTCGACGATGGCCGTCTTGCCCACACCGGGGTCGCCCAAGATAAGCGGGTTGTTCTTGGTGCGGCGCGAAAGGATCTCCATCATGCGCTGGACTTCCTTTTCGCGACCGATCACGGGGTCGAGCTCACCGTCGCGCGCTTTCTGCGTAAGGTTGGTGGCGAACTGCTTGAGCGTGTCGGCGCCGCTCCCCTTTTGCTGCGAGGCGTCCGAGCCGCTAAAGAACGGCAGGCCCGCACCGGGACGCCCAGCACCGGCGCCGGCGAGCGGGCGCTTCTTGTCCTGATCCTTGGCGGTAAGCTTCTCGATGGCTTTTTTAATGGAAGCGGACGACACACCCAGGCGCATGAGGATGTCCATGGCCATGCCGTTGCCCTCTTCGACGATACCGATGAGCAGGTGCTCGGTCGACACATACGTCTGGTTGTTCTCGCGCGCCACGCGGAAGGAACGCTCCATCACGCTGATGACGAGCGGCGTAAAGGCAAGCTTGGCAGCCTCGGTCTCCTCGCTGGGCTCGGGAACCGTGGTCTGGACCTCCTTGAGGGTGTCCATGATGTCGTCGTAGGAGATATCAAGCGAGCGCAGCGCCTCGGCAGCAATACCCTCGTCCTCCTTGGCGAGTGCGAGCAGCAGGTGCTCGGTGCCCACCTTATTTGAGTGTAGATCGAGCGCCTCTTGCTTGGCCATGGACATGACCTTACGCGCGCGATCGGTAAAACGGTCTAACATGCTAGTTCCTCTTAGACGAGCTAGTTTTTTCAAACGCAAAGCGCCACTCGTGGCGGCGCTTTGGTCTCTTTACCCATATGGAGTATATGTTAACCGTTGGAGCCTTTTCCACGCGCAGCCATACGACAACGTCTACAAAAAAGGAATCGCTCCGGTCTGTTTGGGGATCTGGTTTTGAGCGTTGCCTAGCAGGCAGGCTCGGCGTCCATGCTCTCGGAAATGTTGGCAGCCTCCTCGGCAATGGGAGCACCCGGCATGTGCACGAGCTCCATGTGCGGCTCGGCAAAGACCGTACCCATGGGAAAGGCGCGGCGGAAGACAAAGCGAGCAACCGGACCAGCCACCAGCAGGTTCCAGGGCAGGGCCATGATAAAGTTGCGCGGGATATTGACGAGCCATATCATCGGCAGCGCCTGCAAATTGGCAAGCGGGCCGCCGGGCATATGGAACAGGCCTTCGCACGCGCCGTAGAGCGACATGATGATGACCATGGGAACGACCATGCAGGAGCTGACGGCGAGCGTCATGGCAAGTGGCGAGCTCTTGCCCGGAGTAACCAGGTATTTAAAAGCGAAACCCTTGGCAAGCGGGCTGGCGATAAACCAGTCGCAGCACATGGCAAAGACGTAGGCAACGGGGAAGCCGAGCCATGCAGCGGCAATGACCTCGCCGTTGATGGCCCCATGCTGCAGGGCGACGTTGTAGATGCTCATCCAGAGCACCATGCAAAAACAAATGATAAAGGTGAACAGCAGGCTCTCTCGTTTGTTGATAGGCATAAAGGGCATGGTCCTTTCTGTGTTGCGCCGCGGCGCACAACAAAACGGGCGGGCGAGATGGAGCTGTTGGGACTTCATCTCGCCCGCCCGTGATACGTGCGTCTGCGACTACTTATGTGGTGGAACCAGCCTAGCACGAAAAGCACGTGCTTCGTAAGCGTTGAGTTTATGAAGATGCAGGGCATCAATAATCCCCCAACCCCATAAGTTGCGGTGGAATACGGACTGTCTTGACCATTTAAGCAGCAATTCAGTCCCTATTTCACCGCAACTCATTTGGTGCAAAGTGACCTGCCCCCTTGCACCAATTAGCTGGTGTGGCGCCAGCGAGGGTCGGTGAGCGTACGCGCCACACCCAAGCCAACGGGCAAAAACGCCACGATGAGCACTGCACGCACAAACCAGCCGAGCATATTGACCGTGTCGAAGGTGCACATGTAATACATCGAGCGATACAAATACAAGCCCGGCACCATAATGACGATCGATGGCACTGTGAGGGCGATACGTGGGTAGGTGAGCTTGATTTCCGCCAAGCTTGCCAGCAGACCCGATACCAGCGCGCCGATAAACGCTGCTGCCTCGGGAGGCATGCCTACGCTCAGGCCCAGAAAAGGAAGCATCGTCGGCGCATCGACGAGCGCAAGGCGCAAGGTATTGGACACGGCGCCGATGAGCCCTGCCGCCGCGGCCATCTTTACCGGGCTGTTGAACATAACCGAGAAGCCAAATACACCGATAAAGCTCATCAGTATGCGCAAGAGCGTAAGAGCCAACGGTGAGAGGCCGAGCGGGGCGAAGTCATCCGGCGCCAGCCCCACACATTCGGCAACCATCCAACCTACGAGCGTCGCCATCACAATAATCGATACGGCATATGAAAGGCGCTCGATACCGCTTCGCATATCGAGCTTAGCGATGTCGAGGCCTGCCGTAATGAGGGGAAAGCCGGGAATCACAAAGAGCATGGCTCCGATATAGCCTTCTTGGTGCGACATTGCCCCTGGAATGACCTGGCCAAGGCCGAGCAATGCCAGCAGATACGAAACGCAAGCGAGCGCAACACCAGTCGTCAGCGCGCTAAACTGGCCAAGACCCTGCTTGAGAATATGGGAGCGAGCAAAGTTACCGACACCAGCGCCTACGAATGCGCAGGCCATCTCGATAGGGCCGCCGCCGAGCAAAAAGACGAAGGCGCCGCAAGCACAGGCTGCCGCAAGGCCCTGTTGCCAGGGAGTGTAATCGGGCTTTGAGCTCTCAACGGTCTTGAGCATCTCGTGGTATTCGTGCACGGTAAACCGGCGCCCATACGTCTCGATTTCCTTTAAGAAGCTCTCCATCATCCAAATGCGATGAGTATTGACCCCCGTCGTGGGCAGGCTGACAACCTCGTTAAAGCAGTGGCCATCTTCGATGCAGGTGCACTCAAACGACAGAAGACTCAGGTCGACGTGAATTGTGACGCCGAGTACAGCGGCAACACGATTCATGGTATCGCGCACGCGCCAGGCACCTGTTCCGCTTGCCAGCATAAGCATGCCGGTGCGGCAGATGATGGATGATTTATCGGTGAGCGGCGCATCGACGGCAAGCTCATCGCCTGCCGTCACGATCTGGTGCCAGTCAGTTTTCATATGGAGTGCACCGGCACGAGCGCCGTGGTGCATAGGGACTCTCGAAAGCAGCGAGTCCAGGCGCGAAGACTGTGGGGGCTCCGTTGATTCGCCCTCGTCCTCGTTGGGCTCTTCATCGACCAGATCAAAGGAATCAAGCGGCGCTGGCTCGCGACGATCGATTAGCTCCTCATCCTCATCATCAAAGTAGTTGAACTGATCGAGCATGTCCTCTTCGATTGCACGCTCGCTCGCGTCGTCCATACAGGCGCTCCTTTCCTACCGACTAACCCCCATCCTAGGCAGCAACGGCTAAAGGAAACATAAAAGAGACGACTGTCATGCGAACCATGTGCTCAATAGCCGTTGGCTAGTCATTGGGGACGTTCTTGAATGACTAGTCGTTTAAGAACGTCCCCAACGACTAGTCGTTTAAGAACGTCCCCAATGACTACATCTGGACCAAGGAAACGCCGATGCCTTGGCAACGACAGCGAAAGCCCGCCAGAGCGAGCAAGGTGCCTTGAAACAAGGCGGCATAGACCTTTTGGTCATGCCGCCGAAGTTGAAAGGCAGATTGCCGCTCTGGCGGGTTTGCAGCGTCAACTGGTTACGCGGTTCGTAGAACCGCGTAACCAGTTAGTACATCTTTGCGCCGGCGGGGATGGAGGCGTCGAGCTGGATCAGATTGAGACGCTCCTCACCCTCCTCCTCGTGGACAGCGCTGATCAGCATGCCGCAGCTGGGAATACCCATCATCTTGCGCGGAGGCAGGTTGGTGATGGCGAGCAAGGTCTTGCCGACCAGGTCCTCGGGCTCGTAATAAGCGTGAATACCGGAGAGGATGGTGCGGTCGGTACCGGTACCGTCGTCGAGCGTAAAGTTCAGCAGCTTCTTGGACTTCTTGACGGCCTCGCATGCCTTGACCTTCACAGCGCGGAAATCGCTCTTGGAGAAGGTATCAAAGTCGACGAACTCCCCGAACAGCGGCTCAACGGCGATCTTGGAGTAATCGAGCGTGGGCTTAAGCGACGTAACGAACGGGCTCGCGGCGTTGCCGGCCTCGGTAGCCTTGGCGGCAGCGGCACCGGACTGGAAACCCTTCTCGGGCTTCATGTGCGGGAACAGCAGGACATCGCGAATAGAAGCCTGGTTAGTAAGCAGCATGACCACGCGGTCGATACCAATGCCAATGCCGCCCGCGGGAGGCATACCGTACTCGAGGGCGCGCACGTAGTCCTCGTCATACTCCATGGCCTCATCGTCGCCGCCGGCCTTCTCGGCCATCTGGGCAGCAAAGCGCTCAGCCTGGTCGACCGGGTCGTTGAGCTCGGAAAATGCGTTGGCGTACTCGTGGCCGGCGATGACCAGCTCAAAGCGGTGGGTCAGACGCGGGTCGTCCTCAAAGCGCTTGGCGAGCGGGCTGACCTCGATGGGGTAATCGCACACGAAGGTCGGGTTGACGATGGTGTCCTCGCCCAGCTCATCGTAGATCTCGGCGATAATCTTGCCGGCGGTCCACTCGGGCTTAATCTCCAGGCCCTTCTCGCGCGCGGCGGCAGCAAGCTCCTCGACCGGCGTGTCGATGGTGACCTGCTTGCCGAGCACGTCGGAAACGATGTCGGTCATGGGACGGCTGGCCCACTCACCAGAAAGGTCGATGGTCTGGCCCTGATACTCGATGACCTCAGGATTGCCGATAGCCTTGTTGGCAGCCTTGATGACGCCCTGGGCGAGCGCCTTCATGCCCTCGAGGTCGGAGAAGGCACGGTAGGCCTCCATCGTGGTGAACTCGGGGTTGTGGGTAAGGTCCATGCCCTCGTTACGGAAGATGCGGCCGATCTCGAACACGCGCTCAAAACCACCGACAATGCAGCGCTTGAGGTGCAGCTCGGTGGCAATACGCAGGTAACACTCCTGATCGAGCGCGTTGAAGTGAGTGATGAACGGCTTGGCAGTAGCGCCGCCCTGGATGGTCTGCAGGATGGGGGTCTCTACCTCCATGTAGCCGTCGGACTCCATAAAGCGACGGAAGGTAGAGAGAATCTGCGAACGCTTACGGAAGGTCTCGCGAACGTCGTCGTTGGCGATCAGGTCGACATAGCGCTGGCGATAGCGGGTCTCCTTGTCGGAAAGACCGTGGAACTTCTCGGGCAGCGGACGAACGGCCTTGGCAAGCAGGGTCGCGCTCTTAGGGGCAACGGAAAGCTGGCCGCGCTGGGTGCGCACGACCACGCCGGTCACGCCCAGGATGTCGCCCAGGTCGAGGGCCTTGAGCGTATTCCAGGCAGCCTCGTCCATGTCGTTGATGCGGCAGAACAGCTGAATCTCGGCAGTCGCATCGCGCACGACGATGAACATAATCTTGCCCTGACCGCGCTTGGCGACCACGCGGCCGGCAATCTTCACGACGTCCTCGGTGTCCTCGCCATCGGCAAGCTCGGCATACTTAGCCTCGATATCGGCGACGTAGTCCTCAAGCTCAGAGTGCTCAGGATAGGGGTTCTGGCCCGCCTCGAACAGGGCGGCGCGCTTGGCCAGGCGGGTGGCGCGCTCGTCGTTGAGCGTCGATGCCTGATCGGCGGCGTTCTGGTTCTCTGCCATAAGTTAGCTCCTCAAACTAAAACGCTCCCCAGGATTCGGTCCCAGGGAGCGAAAACATACCTTTACGCGGGACCGTGGTCTAGCGTGCGATCTTGGCGATGGTGTAGACGCGAGTCTTGCCGGAAGGCGTAACGACCTCGACGGAGTCGCCCTCGCCGTGACCGATGATGGCGTGGCCGACCGGAGACTCGTTGGAGATCTTGTGCTCGAGCGAGTTGGTCTCGGTGGTACCGACGAGCGTGACTTCCATGACCTCGCCGTTGGGATCAATCAGCGAAACGGTGGAACCGATGGAGACGGTCAGGTCGCCCGTGGTGGCAGCAACCTGAGCGTTGGCGAGGATGGCCTGGATCTCGGCAATACGAGCGGCGTTCTGGGCCTGCTTGTCCTTAGCGGCGTCGTACTCGGAGTTCTCCGAAAGGTCGCCGAACGCGCGGGCTTCCTTGATGTCCTCGACGATCTCCTTGGCGTAATCGCCCTCACGCCAAGCGAGCTCCTCGACGAGCTTCTGGCGGCCCTCAGCGGTCAGTACGATCTGGCTTGCGTCCATACGGATATCTCCCCAACTCTGATCAAACAATCAACTGTCAACAAAACGAAAAAGACCGGCTAGCCTGCGGGCAAGCCGGTCAGGTGCTCACCCCAAAGGGATGGGACTACTCTGCGTCCGCGTCGCTGTCCTCTGCCTGCTTCTTCTTGGCAGCAGCGAGCTTGGCCTCGAGCTCAGCGATCTCCTTGTCCTCCTCGGACTGCTCGACCACGACCTCCTCGGCCTGCTTGGTCTCGGCCTTATCGTCGCCCTCCATACCCTCGCGGATATTCTTGACGGTAGAGCCGAGGGACTTGCCGAGCTTCGGCAGGTTCTTGGGCCCGAAGATAATCAGGACAACGACGAGAATAATGATGAGCTCAGGAGCCCTCAGTCCAAACATGTAGACCTCCACAATACAGCGAGACAAGCTCGAATGAGTATACCGCGGGTATCGCGGTATCACAACAATAGCTAAAAAAAAGGGACCGCAAGAAGCGGTCCCTCCTCATGCTCTGGTCGGGTTGACTGGATTTGAACCAGCGACCCCTGCGTCCCGAACGCAGTGCTCTACCAAACTGAGCCACAACCCGTTAGCTCGACTATAGTAACAAAGATTTCCGCCGCATGCTAGAGAAATTTTTACTTCTTTGGCACTTCGACGCGAACCGTGTTGGGAATGAACTGCGTCGCGCAGGACCACCAGCCGTTTTGCTGGGCAGCGTCGGCAAGCCTTTCGGCCGTGACGGCGGTGTCGCAAATGGCAAACGAGCAGGCACCCGATCCGCACACATCTACAGCAACGGTGCCATCCTGTTTATGCAGCCAGTCGAGGACCGTTTGAATCTGCGGCTCCATCTGTGCGGAAATGACACCCAAGTTGTTATGGATGAGTGCATATGCCGTCTCGGCATCACCAGCACGCAAGGCAGAAGCTATCGCGCCGGGCTTGTCCACAGGCACCGGGGCCTCGTCAAAACGTCGATAGGCTTCAATTGTCGAAACACTTGCCTCGCGCGGCTTGACCAACACGACGGGCGTTGCGGGCAGCGCGGGGTACTCAGTTGCCAGCACGTCTCCCCCACCTACGTAGAACGCAGGACTCGCGTGCAAAAAGAACGGGACGTCGGCACCAATGCCCCGCGCAATGTCGTCGAGCGCAGAGTCGGTGCGATCAATGCCCCAGAGCTCCGCCAAGGCGACAATGACCGCGGCCGCATCCGTCGAGGGGCCGCCCAAGCCGGCGCACAATGGAATGCGCTTCTCAATCGTCACGCAGATGTTTGCCTCGCGACCATAATGCTCGGCCATAGCAACCGCAGCCCGATACGCCGTATTCTTTTGCATGGGAAAATCTGATGCCGGAACCGTCTGGACAGTCAGCGCCTGCGCCGGCGTGACCGTCACGGTATCGGAAAGACCGACGGCTGCCATCAGGGAATCGACCCTGTGGTAGCCGCGGTCATCGCGCTCGGTATGAACCCCCAGGTAGAGGTTAATCTTTGCCGGCGCGGAAAGAGTCAGGGACCGATCGGTCACCGTTAGTGCTCCTCGAGCTGATTGCCGAGCGGGGTAAAGATATGCTCGCCGCTCTCGGGGTCGAACAGCTCGACCTGACCGGTGAGGACATCGATATACTGGTAGGACTGACGCGACTTACGGCCACGGCGCTCGTCGACCTCGACAATGAAGACGGCGGGGTGGACGCTCTTGATGGTGCCCATGCGCTCGACAACGCGGGTGCGGCCCATGTTGGCCTTAACCTTGACGCGATCGCCCACCATATCGGTCAGTTTCTCGTGGATGTCGTCGACGTGATTGACTTCCATCTCTTCCATGAACAGGGCCTCCAGAAGGTGCAATTCAAAAAGGGGATAATACCCCTAAGATAGACAAAACTCTAATACTATAGCACCCTGCTGCCGTCATACGCAAGTAGCTTAAAAGCCCGGTCCCAAATTGACTACTTACAGACTATCGGTGTCCAAGACGATGGTGAACGGACCGTCGTTGACAAGATCGACTTTCATATCGGCGCCGAAGATGCCATGTGCTACGTGCTCGACGTCCTCGCGCACAAGCGTCAGGAAGTACTCGTAGAGCTCGTTGGCAACATCGGGGGCGCCGGCATCCGTAAACGATGGACGGCGGCCGTGACGGCAATCGGCGAACAGCGTGAACTGCGACACCACGAGCACCTCGCCGTCGACATCGGCCAGTGCCAAGTTGGTCTTGCCGTTCTCGTCCTCGTTAATGCGCAAGCCCCGGAGCTTGCCCCACAGCTTGTCGGCCTCGGCACGCGTATCGCCATGGCCCACACCCAGCAGCACCAGGTAGCCTCGTCCAATGCGGCCCACGCACTCGCCATCGACCGTCACGCCGGCGTTGAGTACGCGCTGCACCACCGCACGCACGGCCTACTCCTCGCCCGTCAGTTTGGCAGATAGGTGCTCGAGCGCATGGAATCGATGGCTGATGGCGTTCTTCTCGTCCGCCGTGAGCTCGGCCATGGTCTTGCCCGGCGTGTCGACCGGCAGGAACAGCGGGTCATAGCCAAAGCCGTGATCGCCGCGACCCTCGTGCGCGATAACGCCCTCGCAGGCGCCCTCGCCATAGGTAACCAGACCATCCGTGTCGATGAGCGCAACGACACTCATAAAGCGCGCGGTGCGATCCTCGTCGGCAACGCCTTCCAGGTTAACGAGAAGCTTGGCGTTGTTGGCGGCATCGTCTCCGTGCACGCCCGCATAGCGCGCGCTATACACACCTGGCTCGCCGTCCAGGGCATCAACGACCAAGCCAGAATCGTCGGCAATGGCCATAAGACCCGTCTCCTCCACCGCAGCCTGGGCCTTGATGATGGCGTTCTCCAAAAACGTCGTGCCGTTTTCCTCGGGGTCCTCAAAATCGCCCAGCTGTCCGAGCGCTACAAAGCGCACCTCGGGCATAACCTTGCCCAAAATGGCCTCGATCTCGGTGAGCTTATGGGCGTTGCCCGTTGCCACGACGATGGTCGCCGCCGGGTCGAGAGTGTCAATGTCGATCTTCTCAAGTGCCATGACTGGCCTCCCTGTCTCTATAGCAATGCCGCGCCGAGGGCGACGAGGGCCTCTGCCTCTCCCCTCTCAATCAACGGCAGTCTTGTGTCTAGACGTCTCCGCAGATAAAACCTACCAAATTAAACCTGTCCCTTTTTGGTAGGTTAGGCGAGGGCTTGGCGCTGAAGCTCGATGAGCTCGGCGATACCTTTGTCGCCCAGGTCGAGCAGGGCGTTGAGGCGCTTACGGTCGAAGGGCGCCTGCTCGCCGGTGCCCTGGAGCTCGATCATCTCACCGGTGTCGGTGGCGACGAGGTTCATGTCGACCTCGGCATGGCTGTCCTCGGAATAATCGAGGTCAAGCAGCGTATTGCCGTCGACAACGCCCATGGAGATGGCAGCCACCTGGCCGATAAGCGGGATGCGCTCGATCTTGCCCGCCTCGACCCACATGGCGAGGGCGTCGTGCAGCGCCACCCAGGCGCCGGTGATGCTCGCTGTACGCGTGCCGCCATCGGCCTGAATCACATCGCAGTCAACGGTGACGGTGTACTCGCCGAGCGCCTTCATGTTGACGACGGTACGCAGGCTGCGGCCAATGAGGCGCTCGATCTCCATGGAGCGACCCTTGCGGTTGGAGTGCTCGCGCTTGCAGCGTTTGCCGGTCGACGCCGGCAGCATAGCGTATTCCGCTGTCACCCAGCCGGCCTTAGCCCCCTTGCGCCAGCCCGGCACGCCCTCCTCGATAGTGGCGGCGCACAGCACGTGCGTGTCACCGAACTCGGCCAAACACGAGCCGTGGGCGTGCTTCATGACGCCACGGGTGAGCTTAACGGGGCGCAACTCGTTGGCGGCGCGGCCGTTGGCGCGGTTGACCTGCATGTACTCCATAGAAATATCCTTTCGGCAAAAGATGTGGCGAAGGCTTTGGCGGCTGCCTTACATCTATTTCAGTTCATCGATATCGATATGTTCGATGCTCTTGAGCGGCTGACCAAAGATAAAGCTGCCCGCCACCGCAAACTCGGCAATGTTATCGGCCGTCGTGGCAAAACGATGCTGCGGCTCGGCGGCGTCGCCCGCCAGCTGCTCGCGGCGCGTGAGGATATCGGTCAACTCGCGTGTGGTCTCCTCGGCGGAACTCACGACGCGCACCCCAGGCCCCAGAGCATGGCGGATAGGTCCCACCAACAGCGGAAAATGCGTACAGCCGAGCACCACGGTATCGATACCGTGGTCGCGCAGCGGCTCAACCGTGGCACCCACCAGCGCACGCACGGCAGGCGTATCGAAGATGTCCTCGTTCTCAAGCCACTGTTCCTGCAGATGTGCACCCGAGGCGAGCTCGTGTTCGACAACCTCGACAAAGCTCGAGGCAGGACAGCCGTATACATCGACGCCGGCATCTAGATCCTGAATGGCGCGCGTGTAGGCGCCCGAGCGAATAGTGAGGTTGGTGGCGAGCACGCCCACCCGGCGCGTGCGCGTGCTGTTGATTGCCGCACGGGCACCCGGCGCGATCACACCGATTACGGGAACGTCGAGCACCTGCTGGGCCAGACGCAAGGCCGCAGCAGTCGCCGTATTGCAGGCGATGACCATAATCTTGACGTCGTGCTTCGAAAGCCAACGACCCGCCTGCAACGCAAATGAGCGCACCTCATCCTCGGTGCGCGTGCCGTAGGGGCAGCGTTTGGTGTCGCCAAAGTAGTAGACGGACTCGTGCGGCAGCGCCGTCGCAATCGCGCGCGCAACCGTCAGACCGCCCAAACCAGAATCGAACACGCCAATCGGGCGCGTGTCGCCTGCCGGATTCTCGATATCGGACATTACCTCACCAGTCTCTCTCGAAAAGACATGTCCAAGTGCGGCGGCGGCGCGCTACGAACGCGCCGCGACCAGCAGCTCTGCCGTCGCCGCCCAACCGTCGACAATTTTGCCGCGCGTAACGAAAGCGTTCTCGCAAGCAGCCAGGAACTCGGGTGCGCCGGCGCTCGTCAGGCCATTCTCGACCAGGCAGAACGTGCCCACGTGATCGGCCATGTAGAAGTCGGACTCGGAGTCGCCGAGCGCCAACGTCTCCTCGCGCTCGATCCCTAGGTGCTCGCAGAAGCGCGCAATGGCGACGCCTTTGTTGAGGCCCGCGGGGTTGATGTTGAATGCGCGACCGTCCTCGACGCGATCGAGCTCGAGCGTCGTCGGCTTGGACAGGTGAGTCAGATGGCCGTTGCAAGCCCAGATCAGACCGCAGCCGGCCTCGTCCAGGATGGCCTGGACCTCATCGTCGGGCACATCGCCGCGCATGCCGACGGTGACCTCACGGTATTTGTAGCCGGTCGACATGTCGTTGTGGTACTCGATCTTGTGCGGCCAGCGGGCAAGGATCTTCTCGCACACGCCGGTCTGTTCGATCACCTGGTGCGGAGTAAGGCCGCAGGCGGGGTCGTAAGGCATGTCACCGGTCAGATACTCCCAATCGTTGGCCTTGAGGTCGTACATAACCAGGCCGCCCATCTCACCAATGTAGGAGTTGAGGCCGAGCACGCGCGCGTCCTCGTGGATCATGGTACGGTTGCGGCCCGAGGTGGGAACCACCTGAATACCAGCGCGAGCGAGTGCCACGACGGCCTCGACGAGTTTGGTCGAGGGGTTGCCGTCGTTGTCGCGCAGCACGCACGAGCCGGGCGCGAGCATCGTGGCATCCAGGTCGGTAAAGACGTACTTGACCTTGGCCAAGCGCTCGCGCATCTCGCCCGAAAGCTCGGCAACGGTCGGCAGGGTGTTGTGGGACATGGTTACTCCGTTTACGTAGAAGGGTTTGGACTTGGACGGCATGTTTTGATTGAGGGAACACGCTTATGGTGACAGCGCACTCAGGGCGCCGCCGCCATCATGGTTCATTAGTCAAACTGGGTAACATCGATTAGGCGATTGGCCAGCGAAAGGTCGCTCTCGATGGGCACGAACTCGTCGCCCACGTGCATGAGTTCCTCGTCACCCTTTGCCAGCAGCAAAACAATGGTGGGAGCATCGGGGTTGACGTACTCCTCGCGCGCCGCCTTGAACGCCGCATGCACAGCGGCTTCGCGGTCGAGGATGATCTTGTTCGGCGTATCGTCGGGAACATGCTCGGCAAGCTCGCGACAGACCTTCATCGGGTCCTCGTGAGCTGGATCCTCGTTGGCAAAGATCATCAGGTCGGAATACGGTGCGGCTTCGCGCGGAAGCTGCTCGCGGCGCTCCTGCGCCTTGCCGCCGGCAGCGCCAAACACCGCAATGACTGGACTAGCGGGAAACGCGCGCTTCACCGACGAGAAAAGCGAACGGAACGAAAGCTGGTTGTGCGCATAGTCGACGACGCAGATCACGCGGCCGTCCTTCGACTCCACGACCTCCATACGGCCCGGCACGCGCAGCTTGGAGAGACCCTTCTTGATGGCATCGATACCGATGCCGATCTCGCGCGCGGCGGCGATAGCGACCAGCGCGTTTTCCACGTTAAAGTCGCCCGCGATACCCAGCAGGACCTTCTCCCCCGCCTCGGGCTCGTCGGCGCACAGGCCATGCAAGTTGAACTCGATGCTAAAGCCGACCATGCGTACATCGCTCGCCCACAGGCTTGCCTCGGGATGCTCGACGCCAACGGTCACCAAGCGCTCGGCCGTCGACGCTGCCTCCAGCACACGGTCAACCTCTTCGGTGCCCAGATTCACCACGGCAGTCTTTGCCTGGTCAAAGATCCTGAGTTTGCTCTCAAAATAATCCTCAAACGTGGGGTGTTCGATCGGCGAGATGTGGTCGCGGCCGATGTTGAGAAAGCACGCCGCGTCAAACGGCAGATTCTCGACGCGTTGGTACTTGAGCGCCTGGCTCGAGACCTCCATGACCATGGACTGGCGACCGGACGTGCGGCAGTTGGCGATATGGCGCCAGACCTCGGGGGCCTCGGGCGTGGTGTTGGTGCTCTCGTAGCACTCGATACCATCGTCGGTACTCACCGAGCCGATCATGCCGCAGGACTCGCCCGCCGCCTTGATGATGGACTGGAGCATAAAAGCGGCCGTGGTCTTTCCCTTGGTGCCGGTGATGCCCACGATCTTGACGTCGTGGTCGGGACGGTCGTAGACCTCCGGCGGCAACAGGGCCATGGCCGTGCGAACACTATCAACAACCAGCATCGCAGCACTGCTCTCCTTCGCCAGCGGCTCCAGAGACTCGACCAGCGACTCCTCGCACACAAATGCGACGGCGCCCGCATCGAGCGCCATGCTCAAAAACGCGGGCTTAAAGGCAGCACCTTTGCAAAAGAATACGTCACCCGCCGAGACCGTGCGCGAATCAAACGAGCAGCCGGTCACGGCACGTTCGTCAACCTGCTCCGATGCGCGCAGCTCGCCGCACACATCGAGAAGCTTGGCAAGCGTATCGACCGTGGTCACGGTCGCGGAATCCGAATGGTGCATCTTTCACCTTTCTCAGCCATTTGGCAGGGACGGTTTTATAGTAACTGAAACGCACCCACGCAAAAACGGCTCCCGGAGGAGCCGTTACGCGCAGGCGTTCGTAAGCCGAGGCTAGGCAGCCTGAACAGCGGGCTGGTCCTCGTCGATAAAGAAGCGCTTGTACCACACCAGGAACACGAGCGGCGTATAGATCTTGCGCTGGAAATCGCCCTTGCCCGCAAAGTGCAGATCGAGCAGGTGCATGAGCTCGTCGGTATCGAAGAACTCGCTTGCCCACGGCGCAGTGAAGTACTCCTTGACATAGTCGTACCACTTTTGCTCGCGCAGCCAGTAGACAATCGGCACCGGGAAGCCCACCTTGGGACGGGTGGCCCACTCATCGGGCAGCGACTTGTTGGCAGCGTGGCGGAGTACCTGTTTGTTGCCGTTCTCGTTGATGCGGTAGCGGTCGGGAATGTGCTCGGCGAACTCCATGACTTTGCGGTCCAGGAAGGGTACGCGCAGCTCCAGCGAGTGCGCCATGCACATCTTGTCGGCCTTGAGCAGAATGTCGCCCGGGAGCCACATATTCATGTCCAGGTACTGCTTCTTGACCAGTTCGGGCTGACCCTTCACGCGCGCGTAGATGGGTGCAGCGAGCTCGAAGGCGCCGTCGCCGGTGTTGTACTCGGGTTTGAGCACGCCGTCGACCTCGCGCTCCGGCCATACCAGAGCCTGTCCCAGGAACGACTTCTCGGGGATCTCGGCACCCTTGACCAGGAAGTTATGTCCCTTGAAGTACGGCATATGCAGCGCCAGGTTACCGAGCGCGCGACGGATGGGCAGCGGCACCATCTTTTTGTACTTGCGCACCGGAACCGTATCCTCGTAGTAGGCGTAGCCGCCAAAGAGTTCGTCGGCGCCTTCGCCCGAAAGCACGACGGTAACGTCCTTGCGGGCCATCTCGGCCAAGAACCACAGCGGCACGGAAGACAGGTTGGACTGCGGCTCGTCCATGTGATACTGGATGTCCTCGAGCGCACCGAAGAACTCGTCGGCGGTAATCATCTTGCGAACGTTCTCGACGCCGAGCTTATCGGAAAGCTCCTTGGCGTAGTTGGTCTCGTTGAAGTTCTTGTAGTCAAAGCCCACCGAGAAGGTCTTGTCGGGCATGAGGCAAGCGGCGATGTAGCTGGAGTCGACGCCACCGGAGAGGAACGACGCGACCTTGACGTCGGCGATGCGATGGGCCTCGACACTCTCGTGCACGACCTCGTCCAGCTCATCGACATACTCTTCGAACGGCTTCTCGACGGCAGAGTAATCGCAATCCCAGTAGCGCTCGATGTTCATCTTGCCGGTCGGGATATCGACGGTAAAGTAGTGCGCCGGCGGCAGCTTGTAGACACCCTCGAAGAAGGTCTCCTCGGTTGCCGAATACTGCAGCGTCATGTACGGACGCAGAGCCTTTTTGTTGACCGCCTTGTGGAAGTGCGGGTAGTCCAGGAAGCTCTTGATCTCGGAACCAAAGAGCACGCCCGGAGCGCCGTCGCCCGCATCGGCCATGGGATAGTAGTAAAGCGGCTTGATGCCAAAGATGTCGCGGGCGCCAAAAAGCTTGTTCTTCTTTTTGTCCCAGATGACGAAGGCGTACATACCGCGCAGGCGATCGAGGACGGCCTCGCCCCACTCCTCGTAGCCGTGCAGGAGGCTCTCGGTGTCGGCGCCGCAGTGGAACTTGTAGCCCTTGGCCTCGAGCTCGGAACGGAGTTCTTGGAAGTTGTAGATCTCGCCGTTGAAGACAATGACGACGCTGCCGTCCTCATTGGCCATGGGCTGGGCGCCGGCCTCGGTCAGGTCGAGGATCGACAGGCGGCGGAAGCCGAGGGCAACGCGGCCGTCGATAAACTGACCGCCCATGTCGGGACCGCGATGGACGATGCGGTCCATCATCTTGGTGAGCACCTCGGATTGGTTATCCGTCCCACCGACAAAACCGACAAAACCGCACATATACTATCCCCTCTGCTGTTGCTGGGCATCAAATCGAATCAGTAGCTTTTGAGTATACCCGAGGGCGTAAAGAGGGGCGGAATGTTCAGGCAATCTCAACTGAATCAGCTCCGCGTGGACACGCGGGTTGATTTTCAATCTCAACGCAACAGCCTGAACGGACCCCGCGTTTCCGCAGCT
>CABUHI010000014.1 GCA_902491345.1 uncultured Collinsella sp. | reverse complement strand
TCCAGCGAGGGGGCCATGAGGCGCTTGTAACCGTCGGCGATGGCGGCATCGAAGATGGGAGCAAACACGCCCTGGCGTCGGGGCCAACGGCTGCCGAGGCGTGCCGTGGCGGCAGCGCCGTCGACGTTCACGCGCACACGGAGCTTGCCCTCGCGTTCACCGCGGTCGATAGCCAGCACGCGGTGGTTGGGTATACGGCGCAGTGGCTCGTCATAGCTGTAGTACGGCTCGTAGGGAGTCTTCTCGGTGGGATCGGTGGCCTCGACGACGATGTCGGCGGTGTTTTGCGTAAAGGCGCGAAGGTCGGCGACGTTCTCGGGGTCCTCGGCTACCGTCTCAGCCACGATGTCCGCTGCGCCGGCAAGCGCCTTCTCGGGCGTGTCGAAGCCAGCCTCCTCGTTGACGTATGCCGCGGCGGCGTCGAGTGCGCTGCCCTTGGCCGAGGCCTGCATGATGATCATGTTGGCGAGCGGCTCCAAGCCCGCCTCGCGGGCCTTCTGCGCGCGGGTCATGCGCTTTTTGCGGTAGGGCTTGTAGAGGTCCTCGACACGCTGGAGCTGCGTGGCCTCGCGAATCTGCTGTTCGAGTTCGGGCGTGAGCTTGCCCTGAGCGTCGATGAGCAGGATGACGTCCTCTTTGCGCTGCTCAAGATTGCGCAGGTAGGACAGGCGCTCGTCGAGTGCGCGCAGGGCGACGTCGTCCATGCCGCCCGTGGCTTCCTTGCGGTAGCGCGAGATAAAGGGGATGGTGTTGCCCTCGTCGATGAGCTTGACGGCTGCCTCGACATTGACGGCCTTAAGGTTGAGCTCGCGGGCGAGCTGGGCGATAAGATCCATGAAACTCCTTGCGTTTAAGGTGCGTTTGCAGCACAGGGCTACCAAGGATACCACCCGTCCCAAAAGACTGTTTTGGGGCCGCGCCGCGAAAACGACCTATCTACTACGTTTGAACCGTATGGGTCGACCATCCCCTGGTTTTCCGAAAATACGCAACCCGTCTACCTGCGGTTTTAATTTCGCGAAATTCGGCATGGTTGAGGGCGGTCGGTTAAACGTAGTAGATAGGCCCATTTCGTGGCGAACGAATCAAGCCGAGGTGCAAAATAGCCCCCGCCCCAGAAAAATCGTCGGCAAGGTAGCAAAATGCCCCGCGGACAGGAGGCTGCTCGCGGGGCAAAGAAGAGGGGCTTATTGGTGGCGGACCGAGGGACTCGGCATGGGGTTTCTGCCGCGGTCGCTCTTAAGGCATTACAGCTCGACGAGCTGGCCAGTCTCGGCGGCCTCCTTGATAGCGTTGAGAAGCGTGAGCGTCTTAACGTTGTCGGCGGGGGTCACGACGGGCTCGACCTCGCGGCGAACGACCTTCACAAAGTGCTTGAGCTGCATCTTGTGCGGCAGCGCCGGGTCGACGGCCGGAATCTCCATCTGCAGCGGCTTGTGCCAGTTGGAGGCTCCGTCGTAGGAGAACTGGTGCAGGCGGGGCAGCGAAAGGGCACCCAAGGTTCCGCCAATAAAGTAGGCGTCGGCGTCGAAGGGGCGGTACTGCGGGTCCTCGCGAGCGGTTGCCTCCCAGTTCCAGGGGCTGGCGGTGGCGTCGGAGATGGTCATGCTCGCAAGCGCGCCATCGGCAAAACGGACGTTGACCACGGCGGAGTCCTCGGTCTCAAAACCGCGGGCGGCGCTGGACTGCATGCCCTGGACGGCAACGGGCTCGCCCAACAGATAGCGGAGCAGGTCGACATCGTGCACCAGGTTGACCAGGATCGGGCCGGCACCCTTCTTGCGGCGCCACTCGACGTCGAAGTACTCGTCATTCTTATAGATCATGTAGTGGAAGCTCGATACGGTGAGCTTGCCCAGCTCGCCGGACTCGATGATCTCCTTGGCTTTGTTGACGAAGGGGTTGTGGCGACGGTGCTGGCCCACGAGCACGGGCACGCCGGCGGTCTCGGCCTCGGCGGCGAAGGCCTGGGCATCCTCAAGATCGTTGGAGATCGGCTTTTCGACCAGCGGCACGATGTTGCGCTTCACAGCCTCGCGAGCAACGCCCAGGTGCAGGTCGTTGGGGGTGGCGATAATGACGGCCTCGGGCTTGACCTCGTCCATCATCTGGGCGGGATCGGTGTAAAAAGGCACGCCGGCGGCCTCGGCCGTGGCGCGGGCGCCCTCAAAGGCGTCGGCGATGGCGACGAGCTCGGCCTCGGGCTCCTCGGTGACAAAGCGGATGTGGTTGCGACCCATGGCGCCGGCACCGATAACGGCAATGCGGACGGGGTTGAGCTCAGACATTTCGACTCCTTAATACTGTTGGCGATGGAATGTGACAAAGGGACAGTCCCTTTGTCACATTGGCAATTACTAAGCGGACTTCTTCTTGCTGTCGGAGACCATCATGTAGACGGTGAGCACGACGGCGATGGCGGCGATCACAATGGCGCCGTAGAAAGACTGCTGGTAGGCGGCGCTGCCGGCCTCGGCGTGATACAGCACGGCGGTGATGGGCTGGCTGATCCAGGTGGAAGCGGCATAGCCCAGGAACATGATGCCGTAGTTGACGCCGATGTTGCTGGTGCCAAAGGCGCCACCGGTGAGCGGCGGGTAGATGACGAGCAGGGCGCCAAAGCTAAAGCCGAGCAGGGCGAGTGCCACAAAGAACATGCTCTGCGTAAAGCTCATCGACATGATGACGAGCGCGACGATGGTGACGACAAGGCTGATGAGCAGCGACTTATAGGCGCCGAGCTTGTCGATGATCTGGCCAAAGGACAGACGACCGACCAGGTTGGCGCAGGTGTTGACGGAGACCACCACACCGCCGAGGGCGACGGCCGCGGCGCTCGTGGGGTCGGCGAAGAGCTGGACGGCGGCGATGGAGGCAACCTTGCCCACGAGCAGGGTGCCCGCGGTGGCGGCAAAGGCGAAGGTGACGATGAGGACCCAGAAGCGCGGGGTCTTGACCATCTCGCCCGGGGTGAGGTCACCGAAGGTGCCGGCATGTGCGCCACCCTTGGGGGCCTCGAAGCCCTCGGGCAGCCAACCGGCCTCGGGGGCCTTCAGGAACAGGGCGGAGGCGGCGATCGTCACAAAGAAGATGACGCCGAGTGCCTTGAGGGCGCCAAAGATGCCCAGGCTCGGGATGAGCAGCGAGGCGAGCACCGGGGACAGCACGGCGGGACCGGCGGTCGAAGCGGCCAGGGTGATGCCGGAGGCGAGACCCTTCTTGTCGATGAACCACTTTTGGCCGGTGGTGAGCGCGGGGTTGTAGCCCAGGCCGTTGCCGATGGCGGCGACGAGCGAGAACCACAGGTAGAACTGCCACGGCTCGGTGACGGTGCCGGACATGAACCAGCCCAGGCCGTAGCACGCGGCGGCGGCGATCACGACGTTGCGGGGGCCGATTTTATCGGAGATGCGGCCGGCGAAGATGCCCGTCACGGCCATGATGGTCTGGAAGACGGGGAAGGCCCAGGTAAGAGCGCTGGACCACTCGGGGTAGACGGCGAGCAGGTTCTTGCTCACGACGGAATACAGCGCGATGGAGCTGATGAAGAACATGGTGACGCACGCGGCGGAAAGCACGACGGCGCGACCCTTGTTGGAGTTGGTGGAAGCCATTGGACTCTTTCTAATCGATACGGGGGAGGAACAGGCGTGTCCGCGGGGCCTCCCTGTCAGGTTGGTTTACTGGTCAGTCGGCTTTGCGACGCCGGACTCATCGGACCAGAGCTCGACACCCTTGTTCTTAAGGTAGTTGTCGGCATAGGCGCGACGGCCGCCGGGCTTGGCGGTGAGGTCGCCCATCATGTTGGAGAAGCCGCCGTCGACCTTGATGGCGTCGCCGGTGGTAAAGTCCGAGCGCTTGGACGCCAGGAACATGACGGCGTTGGCGATATCGCTGACCTCGCCGATGCGGCGCGTGGCGATCAGGCGGCTGCGGCTCTTCTCGACCTCGGGGTCGGCGTAGAAGTTGGCCGACATCGGGGTCTTAACGAAGCAAGGCTCGACGCAGTTGGAGCGGACGCCGTAGGGGCCCCATTCGGCAGCCAGCATCTTGGACATCATGTTGACGCCCGCCTTGGTGGAGCTGTACACGCCCGAGAACGTCTCGGGGGAGTGGCTGGCAACGGTCGAGATGTGCACCAGGCGACCCTGGCCGGCCTTGATCATCTCGCGACCAAAGCGCTGCGAGGTGATGAAGTAACCGGTGAGGTTGACGTTGAGCACCTGCTCCCAGTCGCTCAGCGGCAGGTCCTCCATGGCGGCGAAGCGCAGGATGCCGGCGGTGTTGACAAGGACGTCGACGCGGCCGAAGTCGGCGATGGTGGCATCGACGGCGGCCTGAACCTCGGCCTCGTCGGTGGCGTTCATCTTGTAGCCCTCGGCGTGGATGCCAAACTCGGCGGCGAGGTCGGCGGCTGCGGCCTTGACCTTCTCCTCGTCCAGGTCGAGCAGGACGACGTTGGCGCCGTTGCGGGCGAACTCGCGGCAAATCTCGACGCCCATACCGCCGAGCGCGCCGGTCACGGCGCAGACATCGCCCTCGAGCTTAAGCCAATTGCTCATAGGAACTTCCCTTCTTGTGCCTCCCGGTGGGTCGCTCCCATTAACCGACCCACGTGGTTTTCGCTGGTTATCGTATGCTTTGCATTTGCGCAGGTGAATTGCATATTTGTTAGAATGGCGTTAACCAATGGTTTATAGCTCGCAAGACAATGCGCCTTTAATTGAGTGTGTGACCTGCCAAAAAGACCCCCTTCGGCAGTGCATGGGCATACGTCTGGAAACAGGAGATTGACGTGTACGATCGACGACTCGAGGCCATATCGGCCGCCGCTGAGTTGGGAAGCTTCTCGCGGGCGGCGGCAAAATTGCGCGTGTCGACCCCGGCGCTCGTCAAGCAGGTGTCGGGCTTCGAGGCCGAGTTTGGCATCACGTTGTTCGAGCGCTCGCATTCTGGTGTTAAGGTGACGCCGGCAGGTGCTCTGCTGGTGGACGATGCACGTTCGATCATGCGGCAGTCCGAGGACGCGCTGCGCCGTGCCCGACGCGCGGCGGGCGATGGCGGGGCCGTGCGTCTGGGCGTGTCGATGATGTGTCCGGGGCGCCAGACGCTGTCGATGTGGTCGGACATTCACGATCTGGAACCGTCGCTGCGATTTGAGATCGTGCCGGTAAGCGACCTCTATGACGAGCGCGAAACCGTCATGCGCAGCTTGGGCCGCGAGGTCGATGTGGTGCAGTCGAGTTTTTCTACCCCACGCTGGGGCGACGCCTGCCAAAAGCTTCGCATCGTTAACGTGCCGTTTTATATCGACCTGCCGCGCACGAGCCCGCTGGCGCGCAAGACGCGCATCACGGTTGCCGACTTAGAGGGCATGCGCCTGCGCGTGCTCCGTCACGGCAACGACGCAATGGACAGTCTGCGCATCGACCTTCTGGCCGACGGCGGCGTTGACGTGATCGACGTGGACAGCTTTGACTTTGCGCTCTTTAACGAGGCGGAGGAAAAGGGCGACGCGGTGCTCACCTGCGGAGCGTGGTCGGGGGTGCACCCAGCCTTTGTGGGCGTGCCGTTCCTGTGCGGCCGCGAGGTGCCGGTCTTTCTGCACTACCCGCTCGAGCCCACCCTCCAAGTCCAAAAATTCGTCAACGCCATGGCCCAACTCCTTAACTAGCTAATTTAGGACGGGGCTTTTTAGCTACTTTCGCCGCACTACCAGCACAATGCGAAAAATGATGCGAAAAATGACTGCAAATCGGTCACGCATGATTTTGCTTTTGCCCTGGGCTGGTTGTAGAATCAAAAAGCTTAAACGAACTACTTGTGCAGCTTGCGCGAAAGCTCGGGCTGCGGCTGGGGGGGGATGCGCCCGTGCAGGGTCCTTTCGGTCATATTGCGTCGATGCGCCGCACCTTTGTGATGTTGGCAGCGGTCTTATGCGTGTTCGTTATGGCCGGGGGGGGGTTGCCCTCGCGCGCGTACGGTGACGATGGCAACCTTATAACAAACCCAAACTTTCTTAACCAAGCTACTGGCTGGTCGACGACCTCTCCGAATGAGAGAATCGGCGAGACGATGAAGCTCGAGCTTTCCACGCAGCTCCTCAAGCCCCAAACGAACACCAAACAAGCTAACGGCAATCACTTTGCGCTTGCGTGGAATTTTAGGCCACAGGGCACCAATCTTTATTTTGAACCTGGATCAACCTACACCACCTTTTCCACCCAGAGCGGCGCCACGTACGAGTGGGGCCTAAACCATCGCGCCGCAACCGACCACGACGTGCTGATGCTCACGATGGGTCCTCAACAGGAGAATCTGTCGATTAACAGCGCAGGCCAAGACCAGCTTATGCAGCTGCGGGCTTGGCTTAAGGCGCAGGTCAAGATGCCCCAGGGAAATACCGTTGAGCAGTACACCGTTTACAGCGATCCCTTTGCTGCAAACGGCGGATTTGCTGGTAACAGTGCTGATGGATCCCACTTTTCGTTTGAACAGAGCGACGGTCGCATCGCGCTTTCTGTGTGGCTCGTAAGCTCTAACGGACAGGGTTGGTTCTCCTTTGGCACCAACAGCACGCATTATTATCGAAATCTTCCCGAGGAAGACGATGAGTTTGCCTATCAGGCTGACTATACCGCAGCGTCCGACAAAACGATGCTTGCGCTGACTTGCTACGATTCAAATCTTACGGGGGAGAACGAACAATACCGGGAGTGGTTTGGTAATCTGGTCAACGACGTTCACGTGGAAAAGCAGGGCACACGCGACATCTATAGCGACTTTGCCAAGGTGTATCAAGAAAATTCGTCCGAGACCATGACAACGCTCACAAACTATGCGTTCTCGACCTCGAATCTTAAGAACGAGAATACGAACATTGCCAACGGCAGTTTTGAAGACGATATACATCTGGGGAACTGGGGGCCCAGCAAGTTTACGTTGTGCTCGCCCCATTGGCGTACGACCGAGACGGACCATCGTATCGAGATCGTTGCCAAGAACGACTACTATATCGACCCAGTTGGGCATTCTGTTACGTTTACGCCCTCCGATGGTGACTATGCAGCCGAGCTCAACGCACACGAGGCGAGTTCGCTCTACCAATATGTGACGACCGAGCCGGGAAAACAGTACGAGTGGGGGCTCGACCACCGCGGCCGCTCGGGTCGAGACGCCATGGCCCTTATCATCGGTCCGCGACAAGAAAACGAGCCGTACAAGGACAATCAAAAGGCACTCGATCAGTACCAGCAAATTGTTCAATGGATTCAAATGAGCGTCGACAACTATGTCGGCTTGGATGTGGTCAATTTTTCCCAATCGGGCTGCAGCAAAAAGATCATCCTGTATTCAACCAAGTTTGACAAAGTGGGCGGATTTGCCAATGCGTCCAGCGGAAGCGCGTTCTCATGGACGGCCGATGCGGAGCATACCGAAAAATGGTGCGTATGGATCATGGCGTCCGAAAACGACGCGTGGGCTTCCTACGGTTCCAACGCGCTCGAGCAGAGCAAAAAGGTTGACTACGACTATACCTACACCATTCCGGATGGCCAAAACCAGAGCGTCTTTGCTTTTGTGGCCTACAACACGGCCAACGGGAGCAATTCGACCGGCAACTTCCTCGACAATATCTCGTTTAGGGAGTTCTATCGCATCGAGACATACACGACGCCCAACGGAAGCGGAACGTATTTTTATAACGCCGATACCAAGACGGCGGACTTTACCTATGCCAAAAACTACGTAGGTAAACAGGAGAAGAACTCCTACTTTATGGTCGATGCCAAACGCGATGACGGGGCAGTCTTTATCGGTGCTTTTGTCAACGGCGAGTTCTATTCCGCAGACGACGACGCACATTGGACCAGATTGGAAGATGGTACCTATCGCTTTGAGGTCGACAAGGTCACAAAGCACTACAAAGTGCACCTCGTGTTTTCCAAGGCAGGCGTTCAATACGATGTGAACGGCGGCAAAGCGTATCACTACGATCCGTACAATGAGTCCACGGGCGATTTCGTACAGCTTTCTGGCGCTGGAGCGAGCTATACCTCCCATGCTGCCGTTGGACAAAACGACGACTGGAAGTTTATGGGCTGGGAGTACGCGGGCTCGGGAAAAGCCGTTCGCTTCGATGCCAAACACACGGTGACCCATACAGCTCCCGAGGGCACCACGGATTCCGGCACTCTTACCATTAAGGGCAAGAAGGTCAATCCGGATACCGGTGCTGTGGGCGATGCGGTAACCGTCGAAAACATTCCCGAGAGCCAGGGCGCGACGTTCGTGGCGCAATGGAAGTATCGTCAGGCCTTTGTTGCCCAGCTTAAAAATGCCGATGGCACGTGGAGCAACGTAACGACGGGCGGCACGGTCAGCTCCAAGCTTAAGGGGGCAAAGGGCTCCATCGATGCCGGGGATGGCTCGGGCAAGGACGAGGACGCGTACAAAAAATCGGGCGTTGCCTACTTTGTGGATGACGGCACGTTTGTGGAGGCGGTGGCTGCTCCCAAGGAGGGCTATCACTTTGAGGGTTGGTACGACCTATCGAATCCGGACGCCCCGGAGCTGCTGTCGTCTTCACCCACCTATACGTACAACGTAAAAGACCGCCATACGGGATGCGTATACGCACGATTCACCCCGCGCACCTACACACTCAAGGTTTCCAAGAGCGTTACGGGCAATATGGGCGACAAGCGTGCCTACTTTAAGATGACGGCGACCTTTACGGGCCTCAAGGCTGGTCAGACCTACGCCATCGAGTATTCGGATGCGTCTGCCCAAGGCAGCCATGCGCTCGTGGCGCGACCGAATGATCGGGCCGAGACCGTGGAAAACAAGACGGCCTTTACGGCCGATGGCCAGGGCAAGGCGACCGTGCCGTTTGCCGTTAAGGACGGCCTGACCGTTTCGATTAAGGCGCTGGATTACAACGCGGTCTATACCGTGAGCGAAGACGATTATTCGTCGTTGGGGTACCACGCCGAGCTTACGGGTGCGAGCGGCACGCTCAACGGTCCGCGTGTGACCGTTGCCGTTGAAGCTAAGGCCACCAATTCCCGACAGGTCGCGGTGCCTACGGGTATTACGCGCAACCCCATCTATGCCCTGGCGATTTTGGCCGCCGGCGTGCTGTTGGCTACGGGCATGGTTGCGCTGCGTTTACGCCGCGGCTCCAAGAGGGGCGGGCGCCTATGAGAAGACATGGCGCCAGCAATGCTGGTGATGGGCCAGCCGCACGAGCGGCCCCGCA
Source organism: uncultured Collinsella sp. (assembly GCA_902491345.1). GTDB lineage: Bacteria > Actinomycetota > Coriobacteriia > Coriobacteriales > Coriobacteriaceae > Collinsella. Next base: position 46,701 of record CABUHI010000014.1, on the reverse strand, counting down.
GGGAAGACCCCGGGGCTCGCGGTATTTGGCCGCGTCGAACGTGAGGTTGGGCGCCCATGCGGCACCAGATCTGGGAGAAGCGGACGACCGGCGCGATATCGTGGGCTTTCTGGCGCGCCTGGCATTTTTTGTCGTGACGCTCTGGCTGCTCTTTGGTGTGGTCTTGGGCGTGGGCGCAGTCACGACTGGCGAGATGGCCCCCCGCATCTGTTCGGGTGACGTCATGCTCTACTGGAGGCTCAGCCAGAGCTTTAACGAGGGTGACGTGGTGGTATACACCGCGGATGGCGAAGAGCGCCTGGGTCGCGTGGTTGCCCGCCCCGGTGATGAGGTCACAATTACCGAGTCGGGCGAGCTCATGGTTAACGGGGCTGTTGTGGTGGAAAGCGATATCACCACGCCGACGCCGCGCTATGAGTCTGCTGTGGACTATCCCGTGCATCTGGGAACGGATGAGCTCTTTGTGCTGGCAGATTTGCGCGAGGGCGGGCACGACAGTCGCCTGTATGGACCGATTGCCCGTTCGCAGATCAAAGGCAATGTGATCAGCGTGCTGCGCAGGTCGAACCTGTAGACACGAAGCCTGGTTTTATTAAGGGCATATGCCCGAGAGGAAGGATGCAAAATGAAAACTGGAAAGAGGCGACTGGCTGCATTTGCGGTTGTGGCGGCCACGATGGTGCTGGCTTTGGTGGGGGTTGCTGCGCCCGCGTGGGCGGAGGGGCAATCCACTAATCCGCAGTTGTCGGTAACTGAAGGGAGGGTCACGATCACCTCGAAGCTCACCATGGATAAGTACGCCGTGGAGCCGAATGCGGACTTTAAATATACGATTGCGCCGGCGGAGGCGAGCGAGCTTACGAACACGGGTATGCCCGCTACTGCTGGAGTGGAAGGGGCCGTTTCGCTTTCGCCGTCTTCCGTAAATTATTCTGCCGAAGGTCTTTCTAGCGAAGATAATGCCGACGGCGTTACTAAGACAATAACCGCCCAAATGAGCGTCAGCCTTGTTACCTCAAGGTTCGCGGCTCCGGGCATCTATCGATACAAAATTACGCAGACGCCGCCAGAGCTGGATGGCCTCAACGTTGTGTACAAGGAACTGTTCCTGGATGTTTACGTAGAAAATGGCAACTCAGGTTTAGTTGCTAAGGGCTGCACTCTTAGCACAGCGGCGGGATCGGGCAGCAAGATCTCAGGCTTTGAGAACAAATATGTCACCCATAAGCTGACCATCACAAAGGTCGTAGCCGGTAACCAGGGCGATAAAAATAAGGACTTTGAGTTTACCGTCACGATTAAAGGCGCTGACGGGGAGACTTATAAGTACGGCACTGTGAAAAACGGTGTTACTACCATGAACCAAACTACAACCAAGTCGGGGGCTACGTTTACCGAGACGCTTAAGCATGGGGAATCCGTCATCGTTTACGGTCTCTCATCGGAGGATAAATTCGCCGTAACTGAGGCGGATTATCATGGCGACGGTTATAAGACGTCGTACAAGATTGGTGATGGCACCAATTCGACAGAAGGTAGCTCTATTGCCGAGGAAGCTATCGGTGCTTACGACACCACGGTGATCTTTACCAACACCAAGGATGCTACCGTTCCCACCGATGTTATTCGGACGGTCGCTCCCTATGTGGCAATCGTCGCATTTGCCGCCGTGATGGGCGTGGTCTTCTTCCGTCCTCGTCGTAATCGCCGTTAGACAGCAAGGATTGCAGCCGATGGAGCTTAAACGCATGGCTCGGCTGGCGAGGGCCGGCGACCGCGTGCTTACGTGGTTTGCCGGCTTTCTCGTGCTGCTCATGCTGCTGTACGGGGGCTATTCGCTGTGGGACACAAACAACGTTATGAACGGTGGGTTCATCAGCGACGAGCTGCTACGCTACAAACCCACCGGGGCCAACGGTTGCGCACGCCTGCAGGAACTGATGGCCAAAAATCCCGACGTGGTCGGATGGGTCACCATCGATGGCACCAACATCGACTATCCCTTTGTTCAGGGAAAAGATAACCAGGAATACCTCAACAAAAACGTGTTGGGGGAGTCCGCGGTTTCGGGAGCGGTGTTTTTGGATACGCGCAACAGTCGCGCGATGACCGATTCCTACAATCTGCTCTATGCGCACCACATGGATAACGGCGCGATGTTTGGCGATGTCGACCGGTTTTTAGACAGGGGCTTCTTTGACCTGCACCGCACGGGCACGCTCTACACAAAGGATGGGGCGTTCCGCCTGCGCATTGTTGCCGTGTGCTCGTTTGCTGCGAGTGATGACATTATCTTTGGGCCGGGAAACCTGGACCAGGCCTCGATGCAGACGCTGCTCACGCATGTCTCGCAGACGGCGGTGCACGAGAACATGGATGACGTTGGCCCCGATGCACGCATCATCGCGCTTTCTACCTGCAGCGATAAAACAAATGGGCGCCGAGCGCTCCTAGCCGAAATCTTGTAGCTCATTTAGGATGGGGCTTTTCTAGCTACCTTTGCCGTCCTACCTGCGCAATGATTTTTCTGGGACGGGGATTTTTAGCTACGGCGTTCCGTTAGCTTGACCAGTCTTTTTGGGACGGGGCTAAATTAGCTGGTTTTGGATTAGGGATCAGTTGCGATTTGTTGATTCATCGATATTGGGATGGAGAATCAGCTAATTTAGCCCCGTCCCAAAAAGACTGGTCCTCCACCACCTCCCAAATCATCCTTACAAAACGAGGCCCTGGCCAAACGGCCAGGGCCTCACTAACTTTTATTCCGTTCTAAACGACGAGCTGATTGCGCGCAGGAGGGCGCCCCGGGGACGGGCGGGGTATTTCCTCCGCGCGCAGTTTCGCAGCGCAGCGAGAATGTTTGAGCACGGAGGAATTACCCCGCCCGTCCCCGGGGCGCCCTCCGTCAGTAACCGGTCCTACTCGAGCTCAAACGCACCCGTGTACAGCTGGTAGTAATACCCGCGCTTGGCGATCAGCTCGTCGTGGTTGCCGCGCTCGATGATGCGGCCGTGATCCAGACAGATGATCGCGTCGGAGTTGCGCACGGTGGACAGGCGGTGCGCGATGACAAACGTCGTGCGGCCTTCCATGAGCTTGTCCATGCCGGCTTGCACGATGGCCTCGGTGCGGGTATCGATGCTCGACGTGGCCTCGTCCAGGATCATCGCCGGCGGATCGGCGACGGCGGCGCGTGCGATCGAGATCAGCTGGCGCTGGCCCTGCGACAGCTGTGCGCCGTTGCCGGTGAGCATGGTGTCGTAGCCGTCGGGCAGGCGGGTGATAAAGTCGTCCGCGCCCGCGAGCTTGGCCGCCGCGATGCACTCCTCGTCGGTGGCGTCCAGGTTGCCGTAGCGGATGTTATCCATCACGGTGCCGGTGAACAGGTTCACGTCCTGCAGCACCACGCCCAGCGAGCGACGCAGATCGGCCTTGCGGATCTTGTTTACGTTGATGCCGTCGTAGCGGATCTTGCCGTCGGCGATGTCGTAGAAGCGGTTGATGAGGTTGGTGATGGTCGTCTTACCGGCACCGGTGGCGCCGACAAACGCGACCTTCTGGCCCGGCTTGGCAAACACGGACACGCCGTGCAACACCTCGTGGTCGGGTGTGTAACCAAAGTCGACGTTGTCCATGACCAGGTCGCCGCGCAGCGGCACGTACTCGATCTCGCCGGTTGCGCGGTGCGGATGTTTCCACGCCCACATGCCGGTGTGGTGGTCGGCCTCCTCGAGCTGCCAGGTGTCGGGGTTCACCCGAGCGTTGACGAGCGTCACATAGCCTTCGTCGGCTTCGGGCTCCTCGTCGATGAGCTCAAAGATACGGTCGGCGCCGGCGAGGCCCATGACCACGGCGTTGATCTGCTGCGAGATCTGGCCGATCTGTCCGCAGAACTGCTTGGTCATGTTGAGGAACGGCACCACGACGGCGATGGACAGTGCCATGCCCGAGATGCTCAGGTTGGGCACGCCCAGCGCCAGGAAAATGCCGCCTGCCAGTGCGACCAGCACGTAGAGCAGGTTTCCCAGGTTCATAAGGATGGGCATGAGGATGTTGGCGTACATGTTGGCCTTCTGCGAGACCTCGAAGAGCTTTTCGTTGCGCTCGTCAAAATCGGCCTCGGCGGCAGACTCGTGGCAGAATGCCTTGACGACCTTCTGGCCGTTCATGACTTCCTCGATATGGCCCTCGACAACGCCGAGCTCGGTCTGCTGCGCAATAAAGAAGCGCGCGGAGTTGGAGCCGAGTAGCTTGGTCATAAAGGTCATAAAGGCGACGCCTGCCACAATGACCAGGCACATCCAAACGCTGTAGTACAGCATGATAAAGAACACCGTGACGATGACGATGGTCGTCATGAGCAGGTTGGGCAGCGACTGGCTGATCATCTGGCGCAGCGTGTCGATGTCGTTGGTGTAGTGGCTCATGATGTCGCCGCGCTGGTGCGTGTCGAAGTAGCGAATCGGCAGGTCCTGCATGCGGTTGAACATCTTCTCGCGCAGCTTCTCGAGCGAGCCCTGCGTGACGATGGCCATGGCGCGGTTCCAGAACAGCGAGGACAGGATGCCGACGCCGTAGATGCAGGCGAGGGTGGTCACGAGCTGTGCGATCTTGGGCTGTGCAGCTTCCCAATCGCCCGACTGCCACGATTCGCTAATAATCTGCAGGGCGCTCTGAAGGAAGGTCGCACCGATTGAGTTGATGATGGCGCAGAGCACCACGCCGGCGACGACGAGGGGCAAAAGCACGGGGTAGAAGCCAAAGAGCGTCTTGATGAGGCGCGTCATGGTGCCGCCCTTGCGGTTGCGTGCGTGCTCGGCGGTAGCGGCCTTACTCATGTGCCTCGCCTCCTTCCTGGGTCTGGGTTTGCGATGCAGATGCCTCGGTGCCGGCTGCAGCGGTCTCGCCTGCGTCCTCGCCCTCGGCGCTCATCTTGTTCTGCGAGGTAAAAGTCTCGCGGTAGATCTCGCTCGTCTTGAGCAGCTCGTCGTGGTTGCCGATGTCCTTGATGCGGCCGCCCTCCATGACGATGATGCGATCGGCATCCTGCACGGAGCTAATACGCTGGGCAATGATGAGCTTGGTCGTGTTGGGCAGATAACTCGCCAGGCCCTCGCGGATCTTGGCGTCGGTCTTGGTGTCGACGGCGCTCGTGGAGTCATCCAGGATCAAGATCTTGGGGCGACGCAGCAGGGCACGCGCAATGCACAGGCGTTGCTTCTGGCCGCCGGAAACGTTGGAGCCGCCCTGCTCAATCCAGGTGTCGTAGCCCTTGGGGAAGCCGTCGACAAACTCGTCGGCGCAGGCCAGATGTGCTGCCTCGCGGACTTCCTCGTCGGTGGCGTTCGGGTCGCCCCAGCGCAGGTTTTCGGCGATGGTGCCGCTAAACAGCACGTTTTTCTGCAGCACCATGGCTACCTGGCGGCGCAGCGCGTCCAGGTCGTAGTCGCGTACGTCCATGCCGCCCACGCGCACGGTGCCCTCGGTGACATCGTACAGGCGGGCGATCAGATTCACGAGCGTCGACTTGGCCGAGCCGGTGCCGCCGATAATACCGATGGTCTCGCCGCTCTTAATGTGCAGGTTGATATCGTCGAGCGCCTGGCGCTTCGCATGCGCGGAATACTTAAAGCTCACGTGGTCAAAGTCGATGGAGCCATCGGCGACCTCGAGCGCGGGCTCGGCGGGATCGGCGATCGTGGGCTCGGCGGCAAGCACCTCGGTAATGCGGTGTGCCGACTCGTCGGCCATGGTCACCATGACAAAGATCATCGACAGCTGCATCAGACTCATCAGAATCTGGAAGCCATAGGTAAAGATCGAGGAGAGCTGGCCCACGTCGAACAAGGTGCCCTGGCTCGTGATGATGAGCTTGGAGCCCAGGTAGATGATGACAACGAACGCGCCGTTGACGCAGATGTTCATCATGGGGTTATTGAAGGCGAGTAGCTTTTCGGCGCGGGTAAAGTCCATCTGGACGTCGCGCGCGGCGGTGGCGAACTTCTCTTTCTCGTAGTCCTGGCGCACATAGCTCTTGACCACGCGCATGCCGGTGACGTTTTCCTCGACGGACTCGTTGAGCGCGTCGTACTTGCGGAACACGCGGGCAAAGATCGGGCGCACCTTATAGATGATAAAGAACAGGCCAAAGCCCAGCAGCGGAATGATGACCAGGTAGACCATGGCGACGCTGCCGCCCATGGCGTAGGCCATGGCAAAGGCAAAGACCAATACCAGCGGCGCGCGCACGGCGATGCGGATGAGCATCATAAAGGCCTGCTGCACGTTGTTGATGTCGGTGGTGAGGCGGGTGACGAGCGAGGAGCTCGAGAACTCATCGATGTTGGCAAAGCTGAACGTCTGGATCTTGTAGAACAGGTCGTGACGCAGGTTCTTGGCGAAGCCGCAGCTCGCATGACTGCAGGTGACGCCGGCAGCGGCACCAAAAGCGAGCGACGTCAGTGCGATGAGCACCAAAAAGCCTGCGGTGGGAAGCATCTGGGCGACGGTGGCACCGTCTTTGATGGCGTCGATCATGTCGGCGGTGATAAACGGGATCATCATTTCGCAGAGCACCTCGCCAAGCACGAGCAATGGCGTGGCAACAGTGACTTTCATATAGTCGCGGATGCTGCCCATGAGGGTTTTAATCATCCAGTTCCTCCCAGGTTACACGGATTTTCTCGAGCATTTCGGCGAGCTGTTCGCGCTCGTCGTGGGTGAGGGCACTAAAGGCCTGCTCTCTAAAGCGAATGCGGGCTGCCTGCTCAACGCGGGCCTTTTCCCATCCCGCATCGGTCAGGCGGATGGTGAGCTGCCGACGGTCTTTGGGATTGCGACTGCGCTCGATAAGACCGCCCAGTTCGAGCTTGGACAGAATCTCGGAAAGGGACCCCGGCTTGAGGTCGAAGTGCATGCCGAGCTCCTGTTGGGACAGCTCGCCGGTCGGCTGCTTGGCGAGTAGGCAGACAATAGGCGCCTTGCCAGATATGCCGCCGCCGTGAAAATGCATGTAATGGCCGCAAAATCCCAGCCCATGGAGGATTCTCTTGGCGAGACGGTCCTCCTTGGACTGGGTCTCGGGCTCGTCTGCCGGCCGTGAGGGGTCGCCGCCGGGTTCATGCGGATAGGCGAGTGGTTCAACACACATATCTAAGCTTCGCTCCTTTCTTTAGTTAGGTAGTGGAATTGTTTTGTGCCTAACTAATTTAGGAGCGTGAGAAATCAATGTCAAGGTACCAAAGTAGTTGTTGCGCGGTTTTACCAAACCGCGTAACGGCTCGACGCTGCGCGGGCCGCATTTGGACAATCTGACGTTCAACTTCAAGGGCGCGACCAAAAGGTCAGCGCCCTTTCGTTTCACGCCACCTTGTCTCAAATGCGACCCGCTCGCTGTCGCTGCCAAAACATCGATAGTCGTTGGGGACGTTCTTGTTTGACTAGTCATTTAAGAACGTCCCTAACGACTACGTCCTCAACCTGTGATTCCGCCACGGTCCGCTTCGGCGCATGTGATCCCTTGTGGACGGAGGAAAAGGGATCATTTTCCGAAACCTTTTCGCAACAATGCGCTCTTCGCGACCGTAGCGCCCGTTCACAACGTCCCCTGCGCTACACTTAGTTGCACTGTGGCGCCGTTGCGCCGCGCCCGATCCAAGGGGGACACTCATGAAGAATACTCAGCTGCTGCTGGTCAACGATATGTGCGGCTACGGCAAGGTCGCGCTTTCCGCCATGCTGCCGGTGCTGTCGCACATGGGCTACCGTATCCATAACCTGCCGACGGCGCTCGTTTCCGACACGCTTAACTACCCCAAGTTCTACATCCACGACACCACCGAGTACGTGCGCCAAAGCCTCGCTATCTGGGAAGAGCTCGGCTTTGAGTTCGACGCCATCTCGACTGGTTTTATCGTGACCGAGGAAGAGACGCGTATCATCTCGGACTTTTGCCACCGCCGTGCGCAAAAGGGCACCAAGGTGTTCGTCGACCCCATCATGGGCGACAACGGCAAGCTCTACGCCGGCGTGCCCGAGTCCACGATCGGTCTCATGCGCAGCCTGCTCGAGTGCGCCGACTATGCGGTGCCAAACTACACCGAGGCGTGCCTGCTCACCGATACGCCCATTGCCGAGCAAATCACGCCCGATGAGGGCCGCACTCTTGTGGATGCCGTGCGTGCCCTGGGCGCCAAGTCGGTGGTCATTACGAGCGCTGTGGTCGACGGTGCGAATGTCGTCATCGGTTACGACCATGTGGCGGGGGAGTACTTCACGATTCCCTTCGACCTGATCCCGGTCTATTTCCCGGGCACGGGCGACACGTTCTCGGCGGTGCTTGTCGGCCGCGTTATGGCAGGTTGGAGTCTGCAGCGCGCGACGTCCGATGCCATGCGCGTGGTGGCTGAGCTTATCGAGCGCAATGCCGACCAAGAGGATAAGTCGGCTGGCCTTCCCATCGAGGCCTGCCTGGACGTGATTGACCATGAGTAATGCTGGCGAGGGCGGCGCCAAGCCTGCGGGCGGGGGCAAGCCGCTCGGCGCGCCGCGTGGCAAGCGTCCGCGTATCCGCGTGAGCTGCGTGGACCAGCTGGGTGCGTGCCGCTGCCACCATGGTCACAAGCCGGGCGACGTCTTCGACTTTGACCGCGACCGCGGCAAGATGTGTGCCATGGCCTGCCATGTGGGCTTTCCCTATATCGATATCCTGCGCTATGGCGGAACCGTGCCCGGCAACGAGCCTGGTACGGCAAAGTTCTGCTGTCCCGAGGTCGATACGCTGAACGTCTGGCTTGCCAAGATCGTTGACGAGTAGTCGAGCGCAATGTGACAAAGGGACAGTTCTTTTGTCACATTCGCCGGTGGTGCCCCTTCTATTATGCTTGTAATCTCAAATCTCTGCATTTCATCCGATTTTAGGTTCTAAAAATTCTGCATTTCATCGATAATCAAGCGTATAAAACTTTGCATTTAATTTGATGACACTGAGGGGAGAGCCTATGCTGCGCAGGAAAATAGCGGTAGAGCTGGAGCGTTGGCTGAAGTCTGCCGAGCAAAAGGCCTTATTCATCACGGGTTCTCGCCAGATTGGCAAAAGCTATTCGATTCGCGCATTTGGCAAAGCCAACCATGCAACCTACATCGAGCTTAACCTCATGGAAAATCGCCAGGCAAAAGATGCTCTTCTCGAGGCGCGGGATGCCGATGATTTCATCAGCAGGGTGACGCTTCTTTCGGGAAAGTCGATTGCGCCAGGCAAAACGCTCGTGTTTATCGATGAGGTCCAAGAGGCTCCCGACATCATGACGATGGCAAAGTTCCTTGTTGAGGACGGGAGGTGCCGCTGGGCGTTTTCGGGGTCAATGCTCGGGACCCAGTTCAAGGGTGTCAGGTCCTATCCCGTGGGGTATGTCCACGAGCTTAGGATGTTCCCGCTCGATTTTGAGGAGTTTTGCTGGGCAACCGGGGTGAGCGAGGGGGCTCGCCAAACGATACGTGACGCGTGTATCAGCGAGAGGCCCATTCCTGATTACATTCATGACGCGATGATGGCAAACTTCAGGACCTATACCGTTGTCGGCGGAATGCCGGAGGTCGTGCAGCGTTTCCTTGACACGCAGGGCGACCTTGCCTCTGTTCGTCAGCTACAGTCAGAGCTCAACGAACAGTACCGGCGGGATATCTCCAAGTACGCAAGCGGGCGAGCCCTGCAGGTGCAGAGCATCTACGATCAGCTCCCTATTATGCTCGAGGGCGAAAACAAGCGCTTCGTGCTCAATTCCATTGACCCCAAGGCTCACTACGAGAAGTATCAGCGAGATTTTGTGTGGCTTGTCGATGCCGGCGTTGCTCTCAAAGCCGATATCGTAACCGAGCCAAAATCGCCCCTGCTCAAGACGGCACGGCCATCGCAGTTCAAGCTATATCAATCGGATACGGGCATGTTGATGGCGCGCTACCCCGTTGGAGTCGCCCAAGCGGCGTATCTTGATAGCAAGGAGCCCAATCTGGGCGGCATTTACGAAAACGTGGTGGCCCAGCAGCTGGCTGCCCAAAATCGCCAGCTTTACTACTATCAGACAAAAAAGCGCGGTGAAGTGGACTTTGTGGTCGATGGACCGGATGGGACGGCTGTTCCTATCGAGGTTAAATCGGGCTCCTATTACCACGCGCACGCTGCGCTCGGTCATGTGCTTGATACGGCTGAATATGGCGTAAGGCTCGGGATTGTTTTCTCGAGAGGCAACGTTGAGCGCAACGGAGCGGTTCTCTATTTGCCGCTATATGCGACCTGGGCCCTTTCGGATGTTTTGGGCGACTCCTGTGCCAAGGGGATTAAGCTGGAGGTCAAGCCGGTCTAGGGCCAGTCCCTTTGTCACATTCATGAGTGTGGATTTTCTCCCGTATAGAGCGCACTTGAACGCTCAAAGTGGGAGAAAATCTACGCTCGATTTATGCCGTGGGCGCGGTTCGTGCGCCCACGAACCTACAGCTGCTCGAGCATAGCGGTGCAACCGGCGAGCACATCGCGGTAGGTGGCATCGAAATTGCCGGTGTACCAGGGGTCGGCCACGTCGCCGGGGCGATCGGTCCAATCGAGCAGGCGCGAGATCTTTCCGTCGGGGCCTGCGTCGCCAAAGATGCGACGCAGGCCCCGCGCGTTCTCAGCATCCATATAGACGATGTGATCCCAGTCGCCATACTCCGCGCGACGTACCTGGCGGGCACGGTGCGCAACGACGGGAATCCCGACTTCATGCAGCTTGGCAACGGTACCGTGGTGTGGTGGGTTGCCGATCTCCTCGGTCGAGGTCGCAGCGGAGTCAATGACAAACTCGTCCGCGCGCCCGGCGCGCCGCACCAGCTCGGTAAACACGGACTCAGCCATCGTCGAGCGACAGATATTTCCATAGCAGATAAAAAGAATGCGTTGCATGAGCGGCTTCCTTTCTAGGCGGTCGCGCAGGGCTTACAGACTGCTCTTGAGGCAGTTTGCTCCAATAAAGCCCGCTGCGTACAAGGGGAGGTGGCGCAGCTCGCGCCCGTCATCGGTTTCGCTGCGGGAAAAATTGTTCTCGGACAAAATGTAGGCATATGGCGATCGGGCTTTGTCCATAAACGACCCGAGGGTTCTCGCGCGCACGTTACGTGCGGACTTTACTTCGACGGGCACAATTTCCACACGGTCGGTCTGAAGTAAAAAATCGAGCTCGCCGGTCGTCTTCCAAGACGACGGCGGCACCCAGTAATACGTCTGCAAGCTATTGCCCGAAAATGCTTGCATGACCGAGTTTTCCGCCAGGGCGCCTCGGAAGTCGGAAGATAGCGCTATGGCGGAATCCTCTTTGAGGTCGAGCCAGAGCCGCGGGTTGATGCCGAGTTTGTAGAACATGAGGCCGGTATCGAGAAGATAGACCTTAAAGAAACTTCCATCTTCGTCGTCGAAGGGAACGAGGGGAGGCTCGATGCCTTCGGTCAGGTTGTTGACCGATATGATGCCGGCGCCTTCGAGCCAGTCGAGCGGCTCGATAAGCTTGGCGCGACGGCCTCCGCGTTCGACCTCGGAGTACTTGAATTTTTTTGTGGACGATCTCAGCAGCTGGGACGGAATGGAGCGCCAGACCTTGCGCGCCGCCACGCCGCTGATCCCGTTTTCGGGGTCGGTCATATCGGCGGTATAGGTCTCGTCGATTTCGCGCTGCTCGACGCGCGCATCCTCGATGGATAACGTCTTGCGATATGCGTTGACGGCGGCGGGCATGCCGCCCACGATCTGGTATCGATGAAACAGGCTGAGCGCGGCTTGGTGCGCGGCGTAGGTCTCGAGCGTGCCGGCGTGGGTACGAATGGCATTGGCCATCTGCTCCTCGTCGAGCGCCCAGAGAAACTCCTCGAACGACATAGGATGCATGGTCTCTTGACGAACGCCGCTGGGAAAAGGCAACTTGCGCTTGCGCGTGGCGACGCCGAGCTGACTGCCGGTCGCGCATATGCGCCAGCCCGAACCCGAAAAAAAGCGAAGCGAGTTGAGCGCCCGTTCGCAGAGCTGCACCTCGTCAAACAGGATGAAGGCGGTTTCTTTGCGAATGGGGGTGCGTTTATAGTCTGAGATTCGCGCCACGATGGCGTTAACGTCGTCGGTGGGACAGTCGAACAGCGGAGCGATCAGCTCAAGATCGGTCTGAAAGTCGAGTTTGACAAACGCATCGCCGGCGATTCGTCTGCCGATTTCCTCGGCAACGTACGTTTTGCCTACGCGTCGCGCACCACGGATGAGGAGGGGGCGCGACGCGTCCTTTGTCGCCCATGATTCGATAACGGATTCGATTGATCTGCGCATGGGGCCGCCTTTCCAATTTCGTGTACTTCAGATACATAGTTTAGTACGATTTCATGTACTTGGAATACACGAAATAGTAGAAAAGTGTGTATCTGAAGTACACGAAATTGCACTGCTGGAGCTTGCAGGCGGATAAACACTACTCGTATGGGACGGTTTTCACCGGTTGCTCGCCACCTTGGGCTATGTTCGCCCCTATGCCTGCATCCGGGGCTGTGCAGATTGACGACGGCGCTCCCAGCGAGCCAACTTAATCGTCACCAGCGTGAGCGCCCAGGCCACAAGCGAGAACGCGGCGCCCACTGCACCCACGTACGCAATGCCAATGCTGCTTACCACGGCGCCGCCCACTGCGGTGCCAAACGAGATGCCGACGTTAAACGCCATGGGCTCAACCGAACTTGCGAGTACCATCGACTTGGGATGGCGGCTGCGTGCCACGTCCATAAAGTGCGTGATGCATGAGACCGAGAACAGGTACATGAGCATCGCCAGGCTAAAGACAAAGACCAGCGCGAGCGGCATGGCGGCGCCCACGGCAAACAGCCCGAGCAGTGCCGCCGCCTGCAGCACAAACGTAACCAGCAGCGCCTTCATGCCAAAACGCGCATCGATCCATCCGCCCAGGATGTTCGAGATCAGGCAGAACACGCCATAGGCCATAAGTGTGGTGCTCGCCTGAACGGTATCCATGCCCAGCATCTGCTCCAGATAAGGCGTCACGTAGCCGTAGAATACGTAGACCGAGCCCACGCCAAACAAGAAGATGAGCATGCCGGTGATGATACTCGGCTCGCGTAGTAGCCCCGCCTGCTCGCGGAAGGTGGCGGGCTCATCGGTCTGCCCGGCGCGAGGCATAAACGCCACGAGCGCGCTACAGATCAAAACGGCAAAGGTCAGCGTGCCGTACATGGCCACGTGCCAATCGAGTGTGTCGGCCACAAACTTGCCAATCGAGGTCACAAAGACCATCGCCACGGAAAACGCGCCGTACACGACCGAGATGGCAAGTGAGGTTTGCTGCGGGGATAGCAGCTCAGGGATGTACGTCACGCCCACGGCGAGCAGCGCACCCGAGACAGAGCCCAGGACAATGCGTGAGATAAACAGCACCTGGAAGTTGGGAGCCAACGCCATGACCAGGTTGCCGAGCACAAAGACGACGCTATAGCACACGAGCAGCTGGTAGCGGCGAAAACGCCCCGTGCTGAGCGCAAGCACCGGCGTGGCGATAGCGTAGACGAGCGCAAACACGCTGATGAGCTGGCCCGCAGTGGCAAGTGATATGCCGAGTTCCGTTGCCAAGTCGCTTTCGATGCCGATGACCACGAACTCGGAGCAGCCGAGCGAGAATCCCAACAGCACGAGCAGCGCCAGGCAGAGCTTGGTGCGCGCGGGGGAGAGCGCGGCGGCGGTTGGCTTACTTTTAGGCGTGGTTGCGGCGGTCAAGGTTGTCACTCCAATGTCGCATGAATAAGCGGGATTCAATCCCTGCAACTCTAACAGAATGTGACAAAGGGGCAGTCCCTTTGTCACATGGAGGGCTTGCCTGTATAGTCGCAATACAGGCGAAGATGGTCTCAGGTACATCGCGGGCGGCAGGAGATCCCATGGGTATGCACACGACAAAGGTTGCAGTGGGCGAGGGCAAGTTTGCGCTCGAGGCCCAGCTGACGGTGACGCCGCGAGGCATGGCGGTGTACGCCTGCTCGCCGGAGTTTGCGCACCTGGGCGCCACGGCGCAGGCCATTCCGCGCCCCGAGCCCGGCCGTACGGCAACGGTGAGCATCCTGGCCGTTCCGTGCCATCGAGACGAGATCCCGGCGCACGATATCGCGGCGGCGCTGGCCACGCGCTTTGGCGTGCCGGTAGTTGCAAGCACGGGTTTTCATGTTGAACAAGCGAGCGGTGACGACCTGCAGCGCGTGCTCGACACCACCAAGGAGCTCATCGCCGCGCTCGAGGAAGCCGCAGCCCGCATTCTGCGCGCCGGCTGGGATGAGGGCGGTGCGGGCGCCGAGGTCGTGGCGGTCGATGCTGCGACCGGCGAGGCGCTTGGCCCCGTCGACCGCATCGAGGCCCATGCTGGTGAGGGCATCCTGCATCAGGCATTTCTGACGCTTTTGGTCGAGGGCCGGGGCGAAGACGCGCGCCTGCTGCTCTGTCGCCGCAGTCCGCTCAAGCGCCTGTGGGGCGGGGTGCTGGCCGATAGCTGCGCCGGCCATCCGCTCCCCGGGGAAGACGTCGCGGCCGCCACGGCGCGCCGCATCAACGAAGAGCTCGGCATTACGCGCGAGCCCGATCAGCTCAAGCACCTCGGACACGTGGTGTACCGCGAGGACCACGGCGACGGTCGCTGCGAGTGCGAATGGTGCGAGGTCTACCTTGCCCATGTTGAGCCGGGCGAGCTGCATATCAACCAAGATGAGATCTCGGAAGTGCGTCGCGTGGCTCCGTCCGAGCTCAAAGGCTACCTGCAGGGTCACCCCGAGCAGCTGGCCCCCTGGCTCCGCGAGGCCCTCGGCGACCCATTCATCCGCACGGCCCTCGCTATGTAAAAAAGACAGTCCCTTTGCCACATCCAAACCGTCACAACATTCGGCGAAAATCTCGAAAACGAGGAAAAGCGTCGAATGTTGTGACGGTTTTTGTCTAGGGAATCGCTTCTCATCCAAAAAATCCGCTTGACTGTATTGCCGCAACACAGCGCAACGTAAGGGGTGTCCGATAACGGGCGCCCCTTTTTAAGCGGCAACATGGCTGCGAATTCGGAGCGCCCCCAACAAGAAAGGTGGGGAGATGGAAGCGGAAAAGAAGGCGTTTAAGATCACCAAGCGCGAAATTGGCTTTGTGCTGGGTATCGTTGTCTTTTTGCTGGTGAAGTTTCTTCCTTTGGCGGAGCTGAGCTCGACGGTCGAGCTCACGGTCGGCGGTCAGACCTGTCTGGCACTGACGCTCGCCACGGTGGTGTTCTGGGCATGCGGCGTGGCACAGCCGGGCTTTGTGGGCCTGCTCTACTGCGCACTGCTCGTCCTGTTCAAGGTGTGCGTGGACGACACGGGCGCCGCGAGCATCTCGGCGACGGTCGCCTCCACGTTTAGCTCGTGGACCAAGGCCACCATGTGGCTCGTCATCGGCGCCTACCTCATCGCCAGCGCGGTCAAGGAGTCGGGCCTGGGCGAGCGCATCGCCTACGCGTTCATGCTCAAGTTCGTGCGCGACGCCAAGTCGCTCATCATCTCGATCTTCGCGCTCACCTTTGTGCTGTCGCTGCTGATCCCGCATCCGTTCCCCCGCGCCTTCCTCATCCTCGCCGTCGTCTCGGTCATCGCCGAGTCCGCCGGCTACGGTGACGACGACAAGGGCAAGCTCGGCTTCCTCGTGTTTGCCGCTGCCGCCCCGGGTTCCATGTTCTTCCTGACGGGCGACTCCACGCTTAACCCGCTCGTTGCGCAGTACAGTGCCGAGGCCGGCGGCATGAGCCCGTCCTTCGTCGACTGGTTCCTGTACATGAGCGTGCCTATGCTGGTTGCGCTGCTGTGCACCCTGTTCCTGGGCCTTTTCCTCTTTAAGCCCAGCAAGGAGCTCGTCTACGATCGCGAGCAGATCGTGGCCAAGCAGGCCGCGCTCGGCAAGCTCTCCGTCAAGGAGATCCGCACCATCGTGTGGCTTGTCATCGCCATCGCGCTGTGGCTCACCGTCTCGGGCGACTATATCGGCTGGGTCACCCTGGCCATTGGCGTTGCTCTCGCCATGCCCATCATCGGCGAAGTCCTCACTCCCGCCAGCTGGAACGCTGTCGACATCAAGTCCCTCATGTTCCTGACGGCCGCCATGGCCGTGGGCTCCGTGGGCGGTGCCACCGGCATGAACGCCTGGATCGCCGACGTCGTGCTCCCCAGCTCCGTGCCTGAGAACATCTTCCTGTTCGCCCTGCTCGTCGCCGCGCTTTCCATGATCATCCACATGTTCATGGGCTCGGTCATGGCCGTGCTCGGCGTGTGCGTGCCGGCATTTATCAGCTTTGCCGCCGGCTCCAGCGTGAGCCCACTCGCCGTGGCGCTCATCGTCTTCACGTCCATCAACATCCACTACATCCTGCCGTTCCATAACCTGCCGATCCTTATCGGCGAAGGCAAGGACGCCGGCGGCTACACCTCCAAAGAGGCTATGCGCATGGGCATCCCCCTCACCGCGGTCGTCTTTGTCGTCGTGCTGGTCGAGGCCGCCTGGTTCCACCTCTTTGGCCTGATGTAAGCGGTCGAGCGCCCCGGCTGTAAGCAGCCAAGCGCTTGAACTTCGAGTGGTCGAGCGCTCCATTTGTGAGCGCCGCGGCCCCATTACGTTACCCCGTCCGGCGGCACCCCGTCGCCGGACACTCTCCCGAAAGGAGTACGCCATGTCCACTACCGATGCTTCCCAGATCCACGACCTGCGTTCCGCGCTCGACTTTTTGCGTGAGATGCCGGGCCAGCTGCTCGAGACCGACACCCAGGTCGATCCCGATGCCGAGGTCTCGGGCGTCTACCGTCACGTCGGTGCTGGCGGCACCGTCATGCGCCCGACCAAAGAGGGTCCGGCGATGGTCTTCAACAACGTCAAGGGCTTTGACGACGCCAAGGTCTGCATCGGTATGCTTGCCAGCCGCAAGCGCGTTGCCGCCCTGCTCGACCTGGACGAGGAGCACCTGGGCCTCGAGATCGGCAAGCGCTTCGAGAACCTGATCGCCCCCGAGCAGATCGCCGAGGGCAAGCACGTCGACTGCCAGGAGGTCGTGTACAAGGCGACCGACGAGGGCTTTGACCTGCGCAAGATCGTTCCCGCTCCCACCAACACGCCCGTTGACGGCGGCCCCTACATCACCATGGGCCTCGCCTATGGCACGAGCCCCGATGGCACCCAGTCCGACGTAACCATCCACCGCTTCTCCTGCGTCGACAAGGACAAGCTCGCCATGTGGATCACCCCGGGCAGCCGTCACCTGGGTGCGTTCTTTGACGAGTACTGCCAGCGCGGCGAGGATATGCCCATCTCCATCTCCATCGGCCTGGACCCCGCCGTGTACATGTGCTGCGGCTTCGAGGCTCCCACCACGCCGCTCGGCTTCAACGAGCTGCAGATCGCCGGCGCCCTGCGCGGCCGCGCCGTCGAGCTTGCCGACTGCGTCACCGTTCCGCAGAAGTGCATTGCCAATGCCGAGTACGTGCTCGAGGGCTACCTCATGCACGACGAGACCATCAACGAGGATGTCAACGGCCACGGCTACGCCATGCCCGAGTTCCCCGGCTACACCGGTGGCGCCAAGGTCTGCCCGGTGATCAAGATCACCGCCGTCACCACGCGCGTCAACCCCATTATGGAGAGCTGCATCGGCCCTTCGCACGAGCACGTGTCCATGGCCGGTATCCCCACCGAGGCCTCCATCTACAAGATGGTCGAGACCGCTATCCCGGGCCGCCTGCTCAACGTTCACGCCGCTCCCTGCGGTGGCGGCAAGTTCGTTGCCATCATGCAGTTCAAGAAGTCGAGCAAAAATGACGAGGGCCGTCAGCGCAACGCCGCCATGCTCGCCTTCTCGGCGTTCTCCGAGCTCAAGCACGTCATCCTTGTCGACGAGGATGTCGACATCTTCGATATGAGCGACGTGATGTGGGCCATGACCACGCGCTTCCAGGCCGACGTGGACCTCATCACCATCCCCGGTTGCCACTGCCACGTGCTCGATCCGTCCAACGACCCCGCGTTCGATCCTTCGATCCGCGAGCACGGTATCGCCTGCAAGGCCATCTTCGACTGCACGGTTCCGTTTAACCTCAAGAAGAACTTCATCCGCTCGCAGTTCATGGAGATCGACAAGGACAAGTGGGCCGCCGAGCTCGCCTTCTAGTAAGTAGCCCTACCAAGTAGTTAAGGAGTTGTCATGCCTGAGTCTTCTGTTCGTCCCCGTCGCATTGTCGTTGGCGTGTCTGGCGCCAGCGGTGCGGCACTGGGCCTTGAATGCCTCAAATGCCTGCGCCAGGCCGGCGCTGAGTCGGCGCTTGTCGTCACGCGCGGGGGAGAGATCACCATCGAGCAGGAGCTCGGCATGACGCTCGACGAGTTTGCGTGCTATGCCGATGTGGTCTACGACAACAAGAACATTGGCGCTGCCATCGCAAGCGGCACCTATCCGGTCGACGGCATGATCGTGGCTCCCTGCTCCATGAAGACGCTCGCCGGCATCGCGAGCGGCTACAGCGAAAACCTGTTGCTGCGTGCGGCCGATGTGCAGATGAAAGAGCAGCGCCGCCTGGTGCTTATGGTGCGCGAGACGCCCTTCAGTGCGATCCATGTCGACAACATGGCACGCCTGGCGCGCGTGCCGGGTGTCATGCTCATGCCGCCCATGCTCACGTTTTACAACGGCCCCGCCACGCTCGATGAGGCGGTGCATCACATCGCCGCCAAGGCACTCGAGGCCGTCGGCGTGTCGTGCGCCAACTATAAGCGCTGGTCATAGGCATCTTTAGGGTAGGATACGAGTAGTGTTTGAGCCCGCTGCCCCTGTGGGCGGCGGGCTTTTCGTGTCAAAGGGTGTGTCGGGAGGACCTATGCAGACGGGTATGTATGCGATTAGCGAGATGGCGAGCTTGTTTAACGTTTCGCGCCAAACGCTCATCTACTACGACAAGATCGGTCTGTTTAAACCCGCCGTGGTTAACGAAAAAGGCTACCGTTTCTATTCGCCCACGCAGATCCCGCTCATGCGTCTGATCTGCATGCTGCGCGACTTGGGACTGGAACTCGATGAGATCGATCGCCTGACCTCGACGTTCGACATTGGAGAGATGACCGATCACCTGCGCTCGCGGGTGCAGGCGCTCGACGAGCAGATTGCCGGGCTCAAAGCCGAGCGCGCGAGCGTGCAGGAGCGGCTGAGTTTTTACGACGAGGCGGTCTATTGGCGCGAGCGCGAGGGCAAACCGGAGCTCAAGCAATTCGAGCGCCGCTACGTGGTCTTTGAGGAGTTCCCGAGCGATATCGAGCGTGGCCGCTCGATGCTGCACCCCACGCTCATGCGGGCGATTCTGCGCATGCGTGCGCTCACGGGCACACGCCCCATGCGCGGTTGGGGCGCCATGCTGCGTTGCGAGGCGCTGCATTCCGACGACCCCATCGCCGGTGCCGGTTCCTTTACCGTGTTGCCGCGTGGTGCCGAGGAAATACTGCCGAGCGATCCTGCCGAGCTGGCGGAGATTGGCGTCGAGGTGCTGCCCGAGGGCACGTACCTGTGCATGAGTCGCTGGGGCATGCCGTACGAGCCCGAGGGTATCCGCGCCATCGTGGCCTGCATGGACAGGCACGCGCTCCAGCCCATCGGCAATGCTTTCGATTTTTGCTACCTGGACACCACGAGCTACGACGAGTCTCACCAAGAGGACTTCTGCTGTATCCAAATCCCCGTCGCCCTCAAATAACTTGCGGTGAAATAGTCCCTAAATAGCTCGAGTGGACGTGCAAACAGGAACTATTCCACCGCAACTTCGATGCGACAAAGGAGCAGTCCCTTTATCGCATTCCGTGCGAGCTCCAGCGCCATCTGCGGGTATAAGGCTAACAAGTGTTTATTTGCGAGGCCTAAGGGGCGCCCCGTATGGATATCGATAACTTTGAATGGTGGTATAGCGAGGGTGAGGCTCCGGACGAGGGGTGGGACGAGCCTACGCCGCGTGGCGTGTCGAGCGACGAGGACGAGACCGGCAACGACGTCGCCGCCGACTCGGACGCCGCCCTCGATCCCGTCGAGCCCCTGACCTTCGAACAAGCTTGGGCCCAGGCCGAGGCAGACGAGGCCAAGGCCGACGCTACGGCCACGCTCGGCGAGCCAGCCGACATGTCGATCTCGCCGGCAAAGACCCCGCAGCCGCGTCACACCATCGATCCCGACAGCACGGCATCCTTCAGCATTCTCGACGTGCCCTCGCAGGGCGCTCAGGCGCCCGCACCCACACGTCGCCCCAATCTGTCTCGCGAGGAAGATGCGGGACGTCGCTCGCCGCTCGGCCCCATCCTTATCGCCTTTATGGCCGGCGTTATCGCATGCTCGGTAATTGGAAACGTCTGGAGCCATGTCGAACAACAGCGAAAAGACGCCGCCAAGGTCGAGATGTCTGTCGAGCAATCGCTCGGCCGCACGCGCTCGATACATGTGTCGGTCGAGGTCAAGGACGGCGCGACGTGGGACACCGCGCGCGGCGACAGCCAAATGCTCATCCATATCGTGGGGCGCACGCTCAAAGGGCAGACGATTGACGAGTATCAATACGTCAATTCCGCTGGTGACGGCATCGAACTTAAGCCCGGCGACTACGAGCTCACCGTCGATGAACCGCCCGTCGCCACCGACGGCACGCGCTTCCGCGCCTCAAAGCGCATGGTTCCCGTGAGCTTTAGCTCGCAGGCGCCCGATACGGTCGACACCACACCGCAGGGCGGGTTCGACCTTTACGTAGATACCCAGTAGGCGCTCGCCGCTCATTCCGCTATGGCTACTCAATAATCGCCTGCCGTCCCGTCCCGCCGCCAAGAGTGGGACAATAGCCCTCGACACTATTGTTTACTTTTGGAGGAAGTAGCATGTCTACCGTCACTACCATCAAGCGCGGCGGCCTCACCGCGGCCATCGATTCCATGGGCGCCCAGCTCACGAGCCTTGCCCTCAACGGCAACGAGTATCTGTGGCAGGGCGACCCCGCCTTTTGGGGCAAGCACGCGCCCATCCTGTTCCCCATTGTGGGTTCGCTGCGCAACAACACGGCAACGTCTGCGGCCGGCACCTGCGAGATGCCGCGCCACGGACTCGCGCGCATCGTCGAGCACGAGCTGGTCGAGGTTTCGGAGGACGGCTCCTCGGTAACTTACGAGATCACCGACACGCCCGAGTCGCTCAAGGCCTTTCCGTTCCACTTTAAGCTCAACATGACCTATGCCCTGACCGGCGACGCCACCCTCACGCAGACCTTTGCCGTCACCAACACCGGCGACGTGGACCTGCCGTTCTCGGTGGGCGGCCACCCCGCGTTTAACGTACCGGCTCCCGGTGCCGAGGACGAGGCATTCGAGGATTACGAGCTGGCGTTTACCGAGGCTTGGACTAATGAGGCTCCCATCATCACGCCCGACGGTCTTATGACGTTCGAGGGTAGCTACAAGGCTCCCGATAACTCGGACGTGCTGCCCATCACGCACCGCAGCTTCGATAACGACGCCATCATGTTCACCGATACCCCGGGCTCCACGCTCACGCTGCGCGGTCGCAAGTCGGGTCACGGCGTCAAGATCGACTTTGAGGGCTTTAAGTACATCGGCGTGTGGTCTGCCGCCAACGACGCTCCGTTTGTGGCGATCGAGCCCTGGACCGGTCACACCACCATGGACACCGAGGACGACGTCTTTGAGCACAAGGCCAACACCATTACGCTGGCACCGGGCGAGACGGACGTCCGTAGCTTTAGCGTCACCTTATTCTAGAGGTTCCGCCGTTCTGACGAACGGCGGACTAGTCGACGCTGCGCGCCGCCCAGGGCGACAATTTGTCATTCAAAAGGCAAGGCATGACCAGAAGGTCTATGCCTTGCCTTTTTCATGCCTAGTCGTTGGGGACGTTCTTGTTTGACTAGTCGTTTAAGAACGTCCCCAACGACTACCAATCGTTTTCAGTTCGTAAACTTGCATATATGCATTTATATATGCATTTGCTGGAGGTAGCGCTGAGCGGTATCCTGTTAAGTCGTCAGCATACGATTCAACAGGGAAGGCAGATTATGCATTCTCCCCATCAACGCGACGCGCATCCACAGCCGGTATGCAGCCGTCGCATCTTTTTGGGTAGTGCTCTCGCTGCGAGCGCTTCTGTCGTCGCCGGCGCACTTGCCGGTTGCCAGCGCCCCTCCACGCTGGAAGTAGTTCAGCCCACGACGGGCGGCGGTCGCGACGACCTGTCCGATTCCGTGATCGGCAAGGATAAGATCCGCATTGGCATGGAGGCGGCCTACGCCCCGTACAACTGGCAGGTCTCCGAGGCCAGCGAGTACACCATCCCCATCGACAACGTGCAGGGCGCCTATGCCGACGGTTACGACGTGCAGATCGCCAAGAGCGTCTGCAAGGCCCTCGGCGGCGAGCCCGTTGCCGTCAAGCAGAGCTTCTCGGGCCTTATCGATTCGCTCAACAACGGCCAGATCGACCTCATCATCGCCGGCATGAGCGCCACGCCCGAGCGCGAGGAGTCCGTCGGCTTCTCCGACCCGTACTTTATCGGCTACTTTGGCCTGTTCGTAAAAGAGGGCTCGCCCTACCAAAACGCGACCAAACTCAGCGACTTTAGCGGCGCTACGGTGCTCGGCCAAAAGGACACCATGCTCGATACCGTCATCGACGAGATCCCGGGCGTTGTCCACAAGAACCCGGTCGATTCGGTTCCCACGGTGTTTTCGAACCTGCTGCAGGGCACGTGCGACGCTGTGACCTACAACACCGAGAATGAGAAGGGCTATATGGCCCAAAACCCGGGTATCGTGCCGATTCAATTTGCCGAGGGCGAGGGCTTTAAGCAGGAGGTCACGGCAAACGTCGGCTGCCGCAAGGGCTCGGACAAACTGCTTAAGCTCATCGACAAGACACTCAAGGGCATTAGCCAAGAGGAGCGCGACCAAATGTGGGACGCGTGCCTCGACCGTCAGCCGGCATAGGGAGGCAGCATGAAAACCATTAATCGCCTGGCCTCCTTTATCAAGGCCGACCACCGTTATATGTACCTGGGCACGAGCGTCATCGCGGCGCTCAGCTTGGCGTTTAGCCAGCGCAACCCCACGCCGCTGAGCTTCTTGGCCCCCACGGGCGTGTTCCAAGATTGCCTTTGGGCGATTCTTTGGGCCTGGCTCGTCGTGTCGGCGGCGGCGCTGGTCACCAAGCTCATGCACTGGAACGACTATCGCGAAACGTCGCCGTTTGCTTCCGAGCGCTTCCGTCGCGGCGCGCGCCTGGGCAGTTATGTCGTCGTTGCTATTGCGGCGATCTTCTTTGTCGACCGTTGCGTCATGTCGTTTATCGATCTGGTGCAGGTGAGCATTGTCTCGGACTCCAACCCCAGCGACTTTTTGTCGAGCCTGGTCTACATGACCTACAAGAGCGGGGACTTCTTCATTCGCGGTATCGAGATCACCATCGCGCTTGCCACCTTCGGCACCGTCATTGCCTTTTTCCTGGCGCTGCTTTTTGTGTTCCTGCGCATTCAGACCTTCGATCGCGTGGACAACGACCTGGTGCGCTTCTTTAAGAGTATCGGCCGCGGCTTTGCGACCGTCTACTCCACCATCGTGCGCGGCACGCCCATGATGGTCCAGGGTCTGCTCATCTATTACGCGGGCTTCACCGTTTTGCGCGGCATGGGCTTCGAGACCGCCCAGGCCAACCAGATCTGGAGCACCTTTACCGCTGGCCTCGTCACCATCTCGCTCAACTCCACCGCCTACATGATGGAGGTCCTGCGCGGCGGCATCGAGTCTATCGATCCCGGCCAGGCCGAGGCAGCACGCTCGCTGGGCCTGTCGCAGTGGCAGGCTATGCGCAAGGTCGTGTTCCCCCAGGGCATTAAAAACGCGATTCCGGCGCTCACCAACGAGCTCATCATCAACATCAAGGATTCGTCGGTGCTCTCGGTCATCGGCGTGTTCGACCTCATGTACGCCACCACCACCGTCGCCGGCGTGTACTACCGCCAGATGGAGGTCTACTGCGTGGCGCTCGTGGTCTACCTGATCCTGACGCTCGTGGCGAGCCGCCTGCTCGAGGCCTTTGGCAAAAAGCTCGGCGCCGAGGCTCCGGTCACGCTGCCCAGCTCCAACTAGGCTTAAGACGAGGAGAATCATCATGGCAGATACCGCCATTACCGGCGTTGCGGCCGCCGCACAGACCAATGAGCCGCTCATCCGCGTCGAGGGCCTGCGCAAGAGCTTCGGCTCGCTCGAGGTACTCAAGGGCATCGACCTGTCCGTTAACCCCGGCGAGGTCGTCACCATTATCGGCGCCTCGGGCTCGGGCAAGTCGACCTTCCTGCGCTGCCTCAATCTGCTCGAGACCCCGGACGCGGGCCACATCTGGTTCCACGGCCAGGACCTTACGGCCGAGCGCTGCAATATCAATAAACTCCGCGAGGACATCGGCATGGTGTTCCAGGGCTTTAACTTGTTCAACAACATGGATGTGCTCGACAACTGCACGCTCGCGCCCGTCACGCTCAAAAAGATGAGCAAGGCCGAGGCCGAGAAGGTCGCGATGGAGCACCTGACCAGCGTGGGACTCGAGAAGTTCGCGCACGCCGCCGTGGGCCGCCTGTCCGGTGGTCAAAAGCAGCGTGTGGCCATCGCTCGTGCCCTGTGCATGAATCCGCAGATCATGCTGTTCGACGAGCCGACCTCCGCGCTCGACCCCGAGATCGTGGGAGAAGTGCTCGAGGTCATGCGCAAGCTCGCTGCCGCAGGCATGACCATGGTCGTCGTCACGCACGAGATGGCTTTTGCCCGCACGGTGTCCGACCGCGTGGTCTTTATGGACAAGGGCGTGGTGCTCGAGGACGCCGCGCCGGCCGAGCTCTTCGGCAACCCCAAGCACCAGCGCACTCGCGAGTTCCTCTCGCGTTATCTCGAGGACAAATAACCGACCGCAAACGCTTATGTGGCAGGGCCGCTCCGGTGGGGCGGCCCTCGTCATCACAATCGAAAGGATGTCATGGCCGAGGTTTGGCGCTTCTTTGCGCATGAGGACGATTTTGCCGATATAGACGAGGCTGGCGCGTGCGAGCGCTTGGGTCGCGTGCTGTCGTTTCCGACCATCTCGAGTATGGATGCCGAGGCGGTGGACTGGCAGCCGTTCGACGACCTGCGCGCGTATATGCAGCAGGCGTATCCGCACGTATTTACGGCGGGTAAGGTCGAGCTTATCGACCATTCGCTATTGGTGACGCTTGGCGGTTCCGACCCTGCCCTCAAGCCCATTATGCTCATGGGCCACATGGACGTGGTTCCCGTGGTACCCGGCACCGAGGCTGACTGGACGCATGCCCCCTTTAGCGGACATGTGGACGACACCTACATTTGGGGTCGCGGCGCCATCGATATGAAAGACCAGGTCGCAGGCATTCTCGAGGCGGTTGAGTATGCGCTCGCGCACGGCTGGGAGCACAAGCGTACCCTGCTGCTCGCCTTTGGCCAGGACGAGGAAACCACGCAGTACGGCGCGGGGGCGATCGGTCGTGTGCTCGAGGAGCGTGGCGTTGAACTTGAATATCTGATCGACGAGGGTGACTACCGTATTGTTTCGGCTGCCGAGTATGGCGCGGGCGAGGGCTGGCTTATGCATGCCGACCTCGCGGAGAAGGGCTACGCCGATATCGTACTCAAGACGAAGAGTGAGGGCGGGCATTCGTCCAACCCCTACGGCGGCACATCGCTCGAGGTGCTCAGCCGTGCCATCACCGCAATCTGCGATATCGAGTGGCCGACGCGCGTGACCGACTTGCTTGCCGCCCAGCTCGTCGAGTTGGGGCTCTACACGGCCGACGAGATTGCCTCCAACAAGGACACCATCGTGCGCGAGTGCCTCGCCAGCAAGAAGCTCTACCCGCTCGTGACGACCACCTGCGCGCCCACGCAGATCGAGGGCGGCAGCACCGGCGCCAACGTAATGCCGCAGGATATGTGGGCTAATATCAACTTCCGCATGCTCGAGGGCACGAGCGTGGCCGACGTTGTGGCGCGCTGCCGTGATGCGGTTGCCGGGGCGGACCTTGCCGGTCGTGTCGAAGTGGAGCTGGGTCCCGGCAGCTCCGAACCCTCGCCGTCCCCGCGCATCGGTGGTCCCGGTCTCGAGGTGGTTCGCTCCATCGCCGCCTGCTATTTCCGTGATCCAAAGGGGACGGAGGAAAACGGATCATTCGAGCCAGTGGCAATTGTGCCCTCGACCGTGATCGGCGCGACCGACGCTGCCAACTACCAGCGCATTTGCTCCGAGTGCATTCGCTTCTCGGCCTTTGTGGTAGACGATGACGAGTGCGACCGCGGCGTCCACGGCACCAACGAGCGCATCACCCGCCGCGCCTACCTCCAGGGCGTGCGCTTCCTCATCGCCCTGCTCCACACGCTCTAGAATCTGACAAAGGGACTGTCCCTTTGTCAGATTCCGTGCGGGTTATATGCAGGTCTGTCTGCGCACGCTATCATATGTGGGTTAGACGCAACTATGTACCCCATACGCGAAGGGATGCGCATGTATCTGAAGATCGACATGTTCTAGCCAGGCTTACCCCCGCAGCGGCGCCCCGCGCCCCATCAATTCTGCCGATTTTCACCTTCATGCATATAAAGGAGTCCGTCATGCGCGACAAGCTCGAAAAGATCATCAAGGCCTACGAGGAGCTCGAGAAGAAGCTTTCCGACCCGGCCGTCGCCTCCGATATCAAGGAGTTCACGCGTCTCAACAAGGAATACGCGCACCAGTCCGACCTCATCGCCGCCTCGCGCGAGTACATCGGCGCGCTCGATGACATCGAGGCTGCCAAGGAAATGCTGCACGATACCACCGATGCCGATGAGAAGGAGATGCTCCAGATGGACATCTCCGAAAACGAGGCCAAGCTCCCCCAGCTCGAGGAAGACATCAAGTACATGCTCATCCCGAGCGACCCCAACGACGACAAGAACACCATCGTCGAGATTCGCTCCGCCGCCGGTGGTGACGAGGCCGCCATCTTTGCCGGCGACCTCTACAAGATGTATCAGCGCTTTTGCGAGTCGCGCGGCTGGAAGACTACCGTGCTCGATTCCAGCCCCAGCGAGGCCGGCGGCTTTAAGTCCATTGAGTTCAAGGTCGAGGGCGACCGCGTCTACTCCGTTATGAAGTACGAGTCCGGCGTGCACCGTGTCCAGCGCGTCCCCAAGACCGAGTCCCAGGGCCGCATTCAGACCTCCACGGCTACCGTCGCCGTGCTTCCCGAGGCCGAGGAAATCGACGTCCAGATCAACCAGTCTGACCTGCGCATCGACACCTACTGCGCCTCCGGCCCTGGCGGTCAGTGCGTTAACACCACCTACTCCGCCGTGCGCATCACCCACCTGCCCACCAACACCGTGGTGCAGTCGCAGGAGCAGCGTTCCCAGATCCAGAACCGCGAGGTCTGCATGCAGATGCTGCGCGCCCGTCTGTACGAGATGGAACTCGAGAAGCAGCAGGCAGAGCTCGGTGCCGAGCGCCAGAGCCAGATCGGCCACGGTAACCGTTCCGAGAAGATCCGTACCTACAACCAGCCGCAGGACCGCGTGACCGATCACCGCATCGGTTTCAACTCCACCTATAACGGCGTCCTTCTGGGCGATCAGCTCGGCACCGTCATCGAGGCGCTCGCCGCCGCAGAGCGCGCCGAGAAGCTGGCGCAGGCTGTGTAGGTTCCGCCGTTCTACCGAACGGCGGACCAGCCGACGCTGCGCGGGCCGCATTTGGACAATCTGACGTTCAACTTCAAGGGCGCGACCAGAAGGTCAGCGCCCTTTCGTTTCACGTCACCTTGTCTCAAATGCGACCCGCTCGCTGTCCGTCCTCTACCTGCGGTGTTGCCTTGCTCCGGATGCGGTATGCTCAACCTGCGGCGCCTTAGATGTAGTCATTGGGGACGTTCTTAAATGACTAGGTTGGGTACATTGCTTTGAGATGTTATTTAATCGGCTTTGATGGCCATTAAGCCGGCTACCTGCTCAAAGAAATTAGCGGCATTCATCTGCTATCGAAAATAATGCTCAAAAAATCGTCCAAGAAGTCGCGTGTCATTTTTTGATGCGTCGCGCGTCAAGTGATGTGGCAAGTTCTTGGTTAGATATTGGTCAGTTTTGGGCAACCTTGCCAAAAGCTTGACGAATGCAGATTTAGACGTCGACGAATGAACATTTCAGGCAGGTTCCAAGCAAAATTCTGGGCTGATTCTCGATAATCGCCTTCAATCGCCCCTTGCCATGCGCTGGCCTCGCGTACAATCTGCTCCGACATTCGCGCGCCGCCCGGCGCTTAAGAGGGGAGGACCCCATGGCAAACGAGATCTGGACCATCAAGCGTTGTCTCGAGTGGACCAAGGAGTACCTGGCCGAGCGTGGCGAGGAGCATCCCCGTCTTTCTGCCGAGTGGCTGCTGTGC
This sequence comes from uncultured Collinsella sp., assembly GCA_902491345.1. Taxonomy (GTDB): domain Bacteria; phylum Actinomycetota; class Coriobacteriia; order Coriobacteriales; family Coriobacteriaceae; genus Collinsella. The sequence continues at coordinate 18,143 of CABUHI010000014.1, read as the reverse complement.
GCGGCAACGGGCCTGGCGCGTATCGACTTGTATATGCGCATGGACGAGACGCTCGACGCAGCGCAGCTCGAGACCATGCACGCGGCGGTCGTCCGTCGCGCGAAGGGCGAGCCGCTGCAGTACATCACCGGTAGCACGCAGTTTCGCATGATCGACGTCGCGTGCGCCCCCGGCGTGCTCATCCCGCGCCCCGAGACCGAGATGCTCGTCGAAGAAGTCCTGAACTATCTGGATGTCGAGGTGCTGAGCCCCGAGGCCGCCGCCCGCCAGCGCGTGGAGCTGCCTTGGAACGATGAGGTCGAGCAGGCCCGCAAAGCCGAGGCGGCGCTGGCCGACGAACGCGCGACCGCCGAGCGCCGTGCCGCCAACCTGACGGCCGCCGATGAGGCTGCGCTGGGTAGCGACGTGCTCGGTAGCCGCGCCTATGCCGAGGAGCTTGCCGATCGCGAGGCCGAGGAAGCCGCCGCGCAGGTAGCAGAAGCCGAAGCGGCAGAAGCAGAGGCCATGGAAACTCCCGAGCCTGAGCTCGACGAATACGGCATCGCCATTGAGGACAACGACCAACAGGCGACTCCCGCGCAAGATGCCGCCGAGGCCAACGTATCTGCCCCAGCCGAGCCCCGCACTGCCCGCGTTCTCGAGGTCGGCTGCGGCACGGGCTGCATTTCGCTCTCCCTTGCCTGGGAGCGCCGCGGGCACGTTACCTGCACTGCTACCGATATCGAGCCGCGCGCCATCGACCTTGCTACCAAAAACCGCGATGCGCTTGGCCTCACGTCCGACGAGGTCGCCTTCAGCCTCACAAACCTGGTGAGCTCCATTCCCCGCGAAGAGTGGGGCACCTTTGACGTACTCGTCTCCAACCCGCCCTACATCCCCACCGATGTCATGCGCTCGCTGCCGCATGAGGTCAAGGACTTTGAGCCCGATCTGGCGCTCGAGGGCGGTGCCGACGGTCTCGATATCTTCCGCCGCCTGCTCAACGCGGCGCCCTACATGCTGCGTGCCGGCGGCCTGTTTGCCTGCGAGCTCTACGAGGGCGCGCTCGACGCCGCGGCCGAGCTCTGTCGTCAAGCAGGCCTTTCGGACGTGCGTATCGTCCACGACCTCACCGATCGTCCCCGCATCGTTCGAGCCATCGTCACCGAGCCCAAACAGCGTATTTAAGCTGAATAAATAGACATTTGCGCAAGTTTGTCCTTGCAATATACCGTAAAACTTCTACTATAGAAGGAGAAAGGTATGTCAAATCAGCTGCATCGGTACCGTATCGTGCTTGATTACATTGAACCTTGGCTTGATGAGCAGGATGAAGCTACGCTGAAGCAGATTTATGCAGACCTTTTGGTGCTCGAGAAGGAAGGTCCCAGCCTTGGTCGTCCGCTGGTTGACCGCGTAAAGGGCTCGAAGCTTCATCATTTAAAGGAGCTGAGAGTGACGTCGTGTGGTGGGCAGGTGATTCGAATCCTCTTCGCCTTTGACCCCAAGCGCCAGGCGGTATTGCTATTGGCGGGTGATAAGTCGCGAGCGGGATCGTCAAGGGCAAAATGGAACGGTTGGTATGCGATCAACATTCCAAGGGCCGAGCAAATATACCGTCGCCACGTAAGGAGGCTCGATCGAGATGGAACTGCATGAGTATATGGAATCTCGCGGGATAACACGCGACTCCATTACCGCCGAGCAGGAGAGGACTCGCGATCGTATCGAAGCCTATAAGCTTGCTCAGATTCGCAGGTTAAAAGATCTAACACAGGCGTCGGTCGCCCAGTCGATGGGCGTTTCTCAAAAACGTGTATCCGAGCTCGAGCGTGGGGAGTTGGGTTCGATGAGGCTCGACACGCTGAGCAGGTACGCAGAGAGCCTCGGCGGAAAACTGGTTGCAAGCATCGAGTTTCCCGATCGTACCGTTACGCTTGCGCGCTAAAAATCTTCAATTAACCCCCTCACTTTCACCGACTACTAGAGCCGCTCACCAAACCAACATGCGCTCTGGGCAAATAGGTTGAATGTTTCGTGCGAGAATGCCCCACAGTAAACAAACTTGCACCAGAGCGTAAGGGGCTGGCATACACATGCAGACGGTCTATCGGGTATACGAGGGAACGCGCGAGCCGCATCGGCTTGCCGTCGAGCGCGCGGCCGAGGTGCTCGGCCGCGGCGGCCTGGTCTTGATCCCGACCGAGACCGTTTACGGTGTCGCCGTGGCAGTCAACGCCTTCTCCGATGCCGTCCCCCAAGATACAAGCGAATCCTTGTTGTGGCCGCGCGATCCGCAAGCCACCGTTAACGGCGCCGCGGTCCCTGCGCTTGGTACTGGCTACCGCCGCATCTTTACCCTCAAGCAGCGCAAGCTCACCCAAACGGTCGCTTGGCTGGTCGATGGCGTCGAAGCACTCGACCGCTATGGCGTGGATATCCCCGAAGAGGCTCGTGTGCTTGCCCGACGATGCTGGCCGGGCGCCCTGACCATCGTGGTCAAGGCGGCCCCCCGCGTGCCGACCTTTATGCGCGCTGCCGACGACACCGTGGCCCTGCGCGCTTCGGCCTCTCCCGTGGTCCAAGCGCTCATTCGCGCCTGCGGCAGTCCCCTTGCCTGCACGAGCGCCAACACGCACGGCGCGCCTTCGCCGGCAAGCTTTGCCGCCGTCGAGGGTCGCATCCTGGAGGGGGTCGATGTTGCCGTCGACGCCGGTGAGACCCCGTGTCGCGACGCCTCGACCATCGTGTCGTTCCAGCACGGCGGGCTCCAGATCCTGCGCCAAGGCGCACTTCCCGCATCAGAGATCGAGCGGGTCCTGTCCGACCCGATGCAATAGAAGGGTGTAAGCGATGTCGTTGAATCTGGGCAGCCTGGGCATGGAAGATGCCTCGTTTAACTTTGGCGGTTCCTACATCATGGCGCTCGACTGCGGCACTACCTCGGTACTCGCGGCCATTGTCGACGAATACGGCTGCATCGTTGCCCAGGCGCGTCGTAGCGTCAAAACCAGCTTCCCGCGCCCCGGCTGGGTGGAGCAGGATCCCACGGAGGTGCTTGCCAGCCAGATCGGCGTGATGATGGAGGTTCAGTTTAAGAGCGGCATCCATTCCGATCGCATCGCCGCCATCGGCATCTCCAACCAGCGCGAGACCACGGTGGTCTGGGACCGCGTGAGCGGCCAGCCCATCTATAACGCAATCGTATGGCAGTGCCGTCGTACCGCGCCGGCGATCGACGCGTTGGTTGAACAGGGTTGCGAGGAGCTGGTGCGCTCCCGCACGGGACTTACGCTTGACCCGTATTTCTCGGCCTCCAAGGTGCAGTGGATTCTCGACAACGTCGACGGCGCACGCGAGAGCGCGGCGGCGGGCGACCTCATGTTTGGCACCATCGACACCTGGCTCATCTACAACCTCACCGGCGGCCAGGTCTTTGCCACCGACTACACCAATGCCAGCCGCACGGCACTCTTTAATATCCATACGCTCGATTGGGACGACGACCTGCTGGCGCTCTTTGACGTTCCACGTTCCATGATGCCCGAGGTTCGCTGGAGCTCGGGCGACTACGGCCGCGTCGCGAGCGACATCATGACCAACATGCCGCCCATCATGGGCGTGGCGGGCGACCAGCAGGCATCGCTGTTCGGCCACTGCTGCTTCTATCCCGGCCAGACCAAAAACACCTATGGCACGGGCTGCTTTATGCTCATGAACACCGGCGACGAGATCGTCGAATCCAAGAATGGCCTGGTCTCCACCATCGGTATCGCTGCGGACGACAAAGTCAGCTATGCGCTCGAGGGCTCTATTTTTGCCGCCGGCTCAACGATGAACTGGCTTCGCAACAACATGGGCATCATCTCGAGCGTGAGCGAGTCGGCACAACTCGCCGCTTCGATTAGCGACAACGAGGGCTGCTACTTCGTTCCCGCCTTTGCAGGTTTGGGTGCTCCCTGGTGGGACCCGCATGCCCGCGGTATCGTGTGCGGTCTGACCGGCGCCTCGAGCCGTGCGACCATCGTACGTGCCGCCTGCGAATCCATGGCATATCAGAGCTACGACGTGCTGCGCGCCATGGAGCAGGACGTGGGGCTTTCGATTGAGCGCCTGTCTGTCGATGGCGGTGCCTCGCGCAACGAGTTCATCATGCAATTCCAGGCCGACCTGCTGGATATCCCCGTGCTGCAATGCGAGACGGTGGAGACCACGGCAATCGGTGCCGCGTACTTGGCGGGTCTTGCCGTCGGCTATTGGGAAGACCTGGAGGAGCTGGAGCAAAATGCCCAGATCGTTAGGACCTTCCTTCCCCACATGTCCGCCGAGCGTCGCGAGCAAAACCTTGCGGGCTGGCGTGATGCAGTCAAGCGCTCGCTCAGTACCGCACAGTAGGGCTGCGATGGGCTGCTCGATACAACAAACCGCTAAACTTATGCATGGCGTGCGACGGCAACATTGCTGCGCGCCTTGTCAGCAAGGCCGTTTTGCGGCCGCAACGAAAGGGGCAATCAACCTATGGCCGTCACCTACGATGCGTCCCGTGTGACGCTTGTCGATCATCCGCTCGTCCAGCACAAGCTGTCGATCCTGCGCGACAAAAACACCGGCACCAACCAGTTCCGCCAGCTCGTGCGCGAACTCGCGCTTTTTGACGGCTACGAGGCCATGCGCGACCTGCCTATGGAAGACGTCGAGGTCGAGACCCCCATCACTACCGCCACGTTCAAACAGCTCGCCGGCAAGAAACTCGCCATCGTGCCCATTCTGCGTGCGGGCCTTGGCATGGTCGACGGCATTCTCGACCTGGTGCCCTCCGCTCGCGTAGGCCACATCGGTATGGAACGCGACAAGGTTACCCATGAGCCGCATGAGTATTACTGCAAGATGCCCAAGGATATCGACCAGCGCATCTGCCTGGTTGTCGACCCCATGCTCGCCACGGGCGGTTCGGCCGAGATGGCCATCAGCTACCTGCGCGAGCGCGGTGTCAAGGACATCCGCATGCTGTGCATCGTCGCTGCCCCCGAGGGCCTCAAGTCGCTGACCGAGAAGGACCCAGATGTGCATATCTATACCTGCGCTATCGATGACCATCTCAACGAGGCTGCCTACATCGTTCCTGGCCTGGGCGACGCCGGCGATCGCATCTACGGCACGCTCTAGTCGCTGGGCTAAGACGGCCGCGGCTGCAAATAGGAAGAAATGGTGCGCGCGGGCAAGTAGAAGACGCCTGTGCGCACCTTTAGTTAATGGACGTTTTGCCCTGCAGGGTTCGAGAAAAAACGTATTACCGTACCTGCGGCATAAAGAAGGTCTTAAGAAAACGAACAGGTGCGTATTAACCGATGCTTTTTCGGTTGTACTTTAGCGATTGGCTCGTACAATAGTCACCAATGTTTGGCGGGAACTGTTCTGTGAGGCGTTAAAAAGGAAAGTGAGGACGCCAATGTTTCAGATAGCCGATCTGCTCGCTATCGTTGCAGGCGCCATCGCGGGCGCGGTCGCCTTTCTTCCCTTTGTCTTTACGCTCAAGCCGGTTCTTGACGATAAGCAGAATGCGGACATGCTCAAGGGTATGGTGAGTCTGGCGGTCTCGGCAATCGCTCTGCTCGTCTTTACCTTGGTTGTGTTTGTGTTGTTCGGAGAGGCATTTCGCATGTTCCTCCTGGGCGAGGCGATCGGCTTCGTGGCCTTTATGGCCGCCTGCGCGGTTCGCGTCGCCAAGGCGCTGCGAGGTCCTCATGAGGTCGAAAGGTAAGTCGTGGAAATTTTTGAAAAGCTGCCTGATGAGATTAATCATCTGGTCAGCGAGTTCAGCTCCACCCCTGTCGTGGGCGATCTGAGCTGCGGCATCACGCAGTACTCGTTTTGGCTGATCGTCTCCACGATCGTGCTCCTGATCGTCCTGGCCGTGTTCAAGAAGAAGCAGACTTTGGTTCCCAAGGGCTTCTTCGTCAACGGTTTCGAGTACATCATCGAGTACGTCGAGAACGATATCGGCAAGGGTGTCGTGGGTGAGAACTGGAAGAAGCACTTCCCGTTCCTGTGCTCGCTTTTCCTGTTCATCCTGATCAACAACATGATCGGCCTGATTCCGGGAATGAAGCCCGGCACCGGCGCAATCGGCTCCACCGCCGCGCTCGCCATCTTCGCCTTCGTGTACTTCATCTACTACGGATGCAAGGCTCACGGCGTGATCGGCTACATCAAGAGCCTCGCTCCGCAGGGCGTGAGCTTCCCGATGAACGTGCTCGTGTGGGTCGTCGAGCTTTTCTCGACCTTCCTGCGCCTCATCACGCTCGCCGTCCGTCTGTTCTGCAACATGTTCGCAGGACACGTGGTCATGGGCTCGTTCGCCATCATGGCGAGCATGTTCATGCAACCGCTGCTTCAGCAGGTTTCCGCGGCCCACGCCGTCGTCGCCCTGCCTTCGCTGGCCTGGCTTGCCATCCTCATCCTGATCTATGCGATCGAGCTTGTGGTCGGCGCCATCCAGGCTTACGTCTTCACGGTCCTTACCGCCGTGTATGTCTCCGAGGCAGAGGAGGTCGCGGAGGAGGAGTAGTCTTCCGTTCGCGCCTTAAAGGTAAGGCAATTCGTTAAACCGCCGGTGCCCGTACCCATGGAGCCCGGCAGTTATAAAAAGGTTATCCTGCGTGAAATAAGACACGCACGACAAAGGAGGAATCGTGGGAGTTATCGGTTACGGTCTCGGTGTTATCGGCGCTGGTCTTGCTATCGGCCTGTCTGCTCTGGGTGCTACGGGTGCTATGGCCCGTCAGCCTGAGGTCCAGGGCCGCGTGTTCACCGTCTTCATCATGGGCTCCGCCTTCGGCGAGGCTCTGGCTCTGATCGGCTTCGTTGTCGCGCTGATCGTTAAATAGCACGGAGCGTCAAGTATGAATCTTTCATCCCAGAAGAGCGCGATCGCACTCTCCGCGTCCGCGGCCGCGCTGCTCATGCCGGTTTCCGCGTTCGCCGAGGACGGCGCCGCCGGTGCGGACATCCTCATCCCTAAGATGGCGGAGTTCATCCCGGCGCTTATCGCCTTCCTGATTATCTGGATCGTGCTGGCCAAGGTCGCCCTGCCGGGCATCATGAAAACCATGGAGGAGCGCGGCAAGAAGATCGAGGAGAGCCTCGACGAGGCCGAGAAGACCAAGCAGGAGGCTATCGCCAAGCGCGCTGAGTCCGACTCGATCGTCACCGACGCCCGTCGTCAGGCTGCCGACATCGTTCTCGAGGCCCGTAAGGACGCCGAGTCCGAGCGTGCCCGTATCATCGAGGCTGCTCACAAGGAGGCCGAGGAGATCATCGCCAAGGCCCATACGACCGTCGAGGACGAGCGCAAGTCCATCTACGCCGGTGCCGCGAGCTCCATCGCCGACCTGTCCGTTGCCGTCGCCACCAAGATCGTGGGCGAGGCACTCGAGGACGATGCCGAGCAGAAGAAGCTCATCGAGCGCTACATCCAGGAAGCAGGTAGCCTGAATGCCGACTAGCCGCTATCAGGACAAGGTGCTCGAGACCTACGCGCGTTCCCTTTTGGAAGCCGCCAAGGCCGAGAACCATGTGTTCGAGGACCTCGAGATGATCGAGCGCTTGGCTTCTGCCAGCCCCGAGATCATCGCCGTGCTCGACACCATGTCCAAGCGCGACCAGCTCGACCTTCTTCCCAAGGTGGCAGCTGCCTTTAAGTATGTTGCCGAGGAAGACGAGGATGTAGTGGGCGTGACCGTCACCACGGCGATCCCGCTCGACGACGAGCTGCGTCAAACCATCACTAAGAAATGCGAGCAGGACTTCGGCCGCAAGGTATTCCTTATCGAGCAGGTCGACCCGTCTATCGTGGGCGGCCTGGTGCTCGAGGCCCGCGGCGAGCGTCGTGACATTTCCGTCAAGACGCAGCTGCGCATCGCGCAGGAGACCCTCGCAAACTCTGCTAATTCGTACGGAGGTGAAGCCTAATGTCCGAAACCCTCAATGCCCAGGATATCGCCAAGAAACTGCAGGAGCAGCTCACGAGCCTCTCCGCGACGGTCGATACGCATGAGGTTTCAACGGTCGACGAGGTAGGCGACGGCATCGCGCGCGTCTCCGGCCTCAAGAGCGCCATGGCAGGCGAGCTTCTGGAGTTCAAGAGCTCCGATACCGGTGAGACCGTCTTCGGCCTTGCCCAGAACCTTGACCGTGACGAGGTCGGCGCCGTTCTGTTTGGTGCCGTCGACTCCATCAAGGAAGGCGACGAGTGCCGCACCACTGGCCGCATTATGGATATCCCCGTGAGCCGTGCCATGCTCGGCCGCGTCGTCAATCCGCTCGGCCAGCCCATCGACGGCCTGGGCGACATCGTCGCCACGCACCGTCGCCCCATCGAGTTCAAGGCTCCCGGCGTCATCGACCGTACCCCGGTGTGTGAGCCGGTTCAGACCGGTCTGCTCGCTATCGACTCCATGGTGCCTATTGGCCGCGGTCAGCGTGAGCTCATCATCGGCGACCGTAAGACCGGTAAGACCGCCATCGCCATCGACGCTATCCTCAACCAGCGCGGCAAGGGCATGGTCTGCATCTATGTCGCCATCGGCCAGAAGGCCTCCACGGTTGCCAACATCCGCGAGACCCTCGCTCAGCACGGTGCGCTCGACTACACCATCATCGTTTCGGCCACCGCTGCCGATTCCGCCCCTATGCAGTACATCGCGCCTATGGCCGGTGCCGCTATCGGCGAATTCTTCATGTACAACGGCGAGGACGGCAAGCCCGCCAGCGAGACCAACCCCGGCGGCCACGTGCTCGTCATCTACGACGACCTGTCCAAGCAGGCTGTGGCCTACCGTCAGATGTCGCTGACGCTGCATCGTCCGCCCGGACGCGAGGCCTATCCTGGCGACATCTTCTACCTGCACTCTCGTCTGCTCGAGCGTGCCGTCAAGATGTCCAAGAAGAACGGTTACGGCTCCATGACGGCTCTTCCGATCATCGAGACCCAGGACGGCGACGTCTCGGCCTACATTCCGACCAACGTCATTTCCATTACCGATGGTCAGATCTACCTGCAGTCCGAGCTCTTCTTTCAGGGCCAGCGCCCGGCAGTCGACGTGGGCATTTCCGTGTCCCGCGTCGGTGGCGACGCGCAGACCAAGGCTATGAAGCAGGTCGCCGGCAACCTCCGTCTGGACCTCGCTTCGTACCAGGAGCTCGCCGGCTTTACGCAGTTCGGCTCCGACCTCGACGAGGCTACTCAGAAGCAGCTGACCCATGGTGCCCGCATGACCGAGCTCCTGAAGCAGCCGCGTTACAAGCCGTTTGAGGTTGGCGAGCAGATCGTTACGCTGTTCGCTGGCAACGAGGGCTTCCTGGATGACCTGGAGATCGCCGACGTGCTGCCTTTCCGTGCCGAGCTCATCGAGTACATGGACAATGGCTTTGGCTCGCTGCTCGACAAGGTTCGCGCCAAGAAGATCGATGATGACACCAAGGCTGAGCTCTTGCGCGTCATCGGCGACTTCAAGCAGCAGTTCATGGCCAAGCACCATTCGGATGTTTCTGGATCAGAGGAGAACTAAGCCCCATGGCCAACCTTCGCGACATTAAGAAGCGAATCTCCTCGGTTACCACGACCAAGCAGATCACGCGCACGATGGAGATGGTCTCTACGGCCAAGATTCGTCGTGCCCTCGATCGCTCCAAGCAGGCCGAGCCCTATAAGGAGGCGCTGACCGACGTCATGTTGACGGTCGCCGGCGACGCCTCCTGTTCGGGCACCGATCCCATGCTGCAGAAGCATGAGAGCGTCAAGCATGGCCTGATTGTCGTTATTGCCTCGGACCGCGGCCTTGCCGGCGGTTTCAATACGACGGTGGAGCGCACGGCCGAAAAGCTCGCCGCTTCTTGGGCGAACGACGGCATCGAGTGCGAGATCATCGCGTGTGGGCGCAAACCGGCCACGTATTTCCGTGACCGCGCAAACGTCGTCATGCACTTTGAGGGCAACTCCTCTGAGCCCGATTTCAATCAGGCCCGCATGATCTCCTCTCATATCTGCGATGCGTATCGTGCCGGTGAGCTTGACCGTGTCGAGCTTGTCTACCACCACGCCAAGAACCGCGTGGATCAGGAGCTTCGCGTCGAGCATCTGTTGCCGCTCGACCCCGAGATGATCGCTATGGCCCACGGTCCGCGTAAGAACGAGACCGACGCCCCTAAGCGCATCTCGTCCACGTTCGAGTTCGTGCCCTCTCCCGAGCATGTTCTCGGCAAGCTTGTGCCGTCTTATATCCTGACGGTCATCTACCAGGCCCTGATCGATTCGGCGGCTGCCGAGCAGGGTGCACGCCGCAAGGCCATGCACTCCGCGACGGAAAACGCCACCGCGATCATCTCGACCCTTACCCGCACGTATAGTCGCGTGCGCCAGGCTTCGATCACGACCGAGATTAACGAGATCGTCGGCGGAGCCTCAGCATTGGAGGAACAGTAATGGCTAATAACACCGTAAAGCTTGCGGTCGAGGAAGCCACCAAGAAGACGACTGCCGGTGATGGTCGCATCGTGCGAATCATCGGCCCTGTCGTCGACGTCAAGTTTGACGGCGCGGTGCCCCCGATCTACAACGCGCTCACGGTCGAGGCCGAGACCCCGATCGGTCACCTGAGCACGATCCTCGAGGTCGAGAGCCAGCTTCCGGGCGGCGTCGTCCGCACGGTCGCCATGTCCTCGACCGACGGCCTGCAGCGCGGCCTCATCGCCACCGATACCGGTGAGCCCATGAAGATGCCCGTTGGTCCCAAGACGCTCGGCCGCATTTGGAACGTCATGGGCAAGCCCGTCGACGGCAAGCCCATGCCCGAGGTGGAGGAGTTCTACCCCATCCACCATGCAGCGCCCCGTTTCGACGAGCTCACCACCAAGACCGAGATCTTCGAGACCGGCATCAAAGCTGTTGACCTGCTCGAGCCCTACATCCGTGGCGGCAAGACAGGCTTGTTCGGCGGCGCCGGCGTCGGCAAGACCGTTCTGATTCAGGAGCTCATCAACAACCTCGCCCAGGAGCACGGCGGCACCTCGGTGTTCACCGGCGTCGGCGAGCGTACCCGCGAGGGCACCGACCTGTTCCTCGAGATGAGCGAGTCTGGCGTTATCGACAAGACCTGCTTGGTCTATGGCCAGATGAACGAGCCGCCCGGAGCGCGTCTGCGCATCGGTCTGGCCGGCCTTACCACCGCTGAGTATTTCCGTGATCGTGGCCAGGACGTTCTGCTGTTCATCGACAACATCTTCCGCTTCTCCCAGGCAGGTTCCGAGGTTTCCGCACTGCTGGGCCGTATGCCGTCCGCCGTTGGTTACCAGCCCACGCTGGCAACCGAGATGGGCGACCTCCAGGAGCGCATTACCTCGACCAAGACGGGCTCCATTACCTCCGTCCAGGCTGTCTACGTCCCCGCAGACGACCTGACCGACCCGGCGCCTGCCACGACGTTTACGCACCTCGACGCCACCACGGTTCTTTCGCGTAGCATTTCGTCGCTCGGCCTGTTCCCGGCTATCGACCCGCTCGCATCTTCCTCCGACGCTCTCGATCCCTCGATCGTCGGCGAGGAGCACTACCGTGTCGCCGTCAAGGTCCAGGAGCTCCTGCAGGAGTACTCCGACCTTCAGGACATCATCGCCATTCTGGGTATGGACGAGCTGTCCGAGGAGCAGCGCCTTACGGTCAACCGTGCCCGTAAGATTCAGCAGTTCCTCTCGCAGTCCTTCCACGTCGCCGAGAAGTTCACCGGCAACCCCGGTGTCTACGTCCGCGTCGAGGATACCGTCCGCTCTTTCGCCGAGATTGTCGACGGCAAGGCCGATGACCTGCCCGAGCAGGCTTTCCGCTATGCTTCCACGATTGAGGACGTGCGCGAGCGCGCCCGCAAGATGGGGGAGAAGTAGGTTATGCGTATCCGCATCGTGTGCCCCGTGAGCTGCGCCTATGAGGGCGACGCTGCGTTTGTGTCGATTCCGTCCACGGATGGCGAGTTTGGCGTTCTGCCTGCTCACTCCAGCGAGATCTGCACGATCGACCGCGGTTACGTTCGCGTTTCCGATAAGGCCATGGGCACTGTCGACCACACGTTTGCCGTGGCCGGCGGCTATGCCCAGGTTGCGGACGATGTCGTGACCGTTCTCGCCGAGCGCGCTTGCGATTTGGCGACCGTCGATGCCGACAAGGTTAAAGCTGATATTCAAGGTTTTGAAGAGAAGCTGGGTAATTTGTCGGAGGATGATGCACGCCGCGCCTACCTCTATAATGAAATCGCATGGTGTAAGCTCAAGCTTGCCCAATAGTCAAACGTTTTAGCGTTCGACCATTTGCGAACACATCATGCCCGGGATGGCCCAGCCATCCCGGGCATGCTTTTTGAAAGGGTAGACCTTGGATATTATCCGCGTTGAGGGTGGCCACGCCATCGGAGGCTCCGTGCCCGTCTCGGGTGCCAAGAACTCCGCACTCAAACTCATGGCGGCAACGCTTCTGGCGCCGGGCAAGACGACGCTGCAGAACGTGCCCGATATTTCCGATGTCCACGTGATGGGCAAGGTACTCAAGGGCATGGGCGCTACGATCGATGTTCTCGACGAGCACACGCTCGAGATTGATACCTCTCAGGTCGATTCTTGGGAGGCCCCCTACGAGCTCGTTGCCAAGATGCGTGCTTCCACCGCCGTGATGGGACCCCTGCTGGGTCGCTTCCATCGCGCCAAGATCGCCATGCCGGGCGGCTGCAACCTGGGTGCTCGCAAGATCGATATGCACATTCTTGGTCTTGAGGCCCTGGGCGTTGAGTTCGATACCGCCCACGGCTACATCAACGCTAATGCGCCCCAAGGTCTGCGCGGTACCACCGTCACGCTCGAGTTCGCCAGCGTCGGTGCGACCGAGAACCTCATCATGGCATCCGTGCGCGCGCAGGGCACCACGGTTATCGACAATGCCGCCCGCGAGCCCGAGATCGTCGATCTCGCCAACATGCTCAACGAGATGGGCGCCAAGATTGTCGGCGCGGGTACGCCCGTCGTGACCATCGAGGGCGTGGAAGAGCTGCATCCTGTTACCCATCGCGTAGTGGGCGACCGCATCGAGGCCGGTACCTTTATCGTTGCCGGTGCGTTGATGGCCGACGATCGCGGTGTCGATGTCACGGGCTTTTGCCCCATTCACTTGGGCATGGTGCTCAAGAAGATGGAGCTCATGGGTATCGACTGCGAGCGCGTCGAGGATGGCGTCCATGTAAACCGTGCCGAGCGCATCAAGCCGGTCGACATCCAGACGCTTCCGTTCCCCGGCTTCCCGACCGACATGCAGGCACAGATTATGGTGCTCTCCGCTCTCGCCGACGGCAGTTCCGTTATTACCGAGAACATCTTCGAGAATCGCTTTATGTTTGCCTCTGAGCTGGTGCGCATGGGTGCCGACATTCGTATCGAGAGCCATCATGCCATGATTCATGGCGTCAAGGGCTTCTCGGGTGCACAGGTTACCTCGCCCGATCTGCGTGGCGGAGCGGCCCTCGTCGTAGCGGGCTTGATCGCCGACGGGACGACCGAGGTTTCGGCTATCCATCACATCAAGCGCGGCTACGAGCAGTTTGTCGAAAAACTGCAGGCGCTCGGCGCGCATGTCGAGCATGCTACCGTCCCCGATCCCGTCATCTACTAATACAGGTTGCCTATGTTTAATAAAAAGCCCCTCGCGGATACTAGCACCCGAAGACCCTCAACTGGTGCGCAGGCCAAGATCTACAGTCGCGATAACGTGGCTCGCTATTCCGAGCGCGCTCGCCAACGTCGTCGTAGCCACACGATTCGTCACGTCGCGCTCATTGTCGTGCTTGGCGTGCTACTGAGTGCCACTACCGCTGCCGGCCTGTGGTTTGCCACCATTATGGGCAAGCTCGGCGATTCTAATGTCATTACCGACAATCTGCGTCGGGTTCTGGTTGACACCGATGAGGCAAAGGATCCGTTCTACGTGCTGCTTCTTGGCACCGACGGCCGTCCGGGCGAGGATACGTATCGTGCCGACTCGATTATCCTGGCACGCATCGACCCCACGCAAAAGCAGGCGACGCTCATTTCCGTTCCGCGCGACACCAAGGTCGAGTACAAGGGCGAGACCATGAAGATCAACGCCTGCCATACCGTTGGCGGCGCCGAGGCCATGGTCGAGGCGGTCAACGAGCTGTGCGGTGTTCAGATTTCCCACTATGCCGAGGTCAGCTTCGACGGTATGCAGGCGCTGATTGATTCGGTTGGCGGTATCGACATTAACGCAACCGATGATGTTGACGACCCCGAGCACCTGGATATTAAGATTACCGCTGGCCAGCAGCATATGGACGGTGCCACCGCCCTTACCTATGCCCGCTGCCGCTACACCTATGCCGACGGCGATTACACGCGCATGCGCCACCAGCGTCAGGTGCTTGGCGCCCTTGCCAACCAGATTCTCAATAACTTCGATGCCACGAAGATTTTTGGCCTGGTTAATTCGCTGTCTGATATGCTCGTAACCGATATGAGCGTTCAGGATATCGTGGCTACGGTCAACGCCATGCGCGGTATGGATGTCGACGGTATCTACTCGGCCAACCTGCCTTCGTACGCCGACGACAGCACCATGATCGACGGTGTGAGCTACGTCTTTGTCTACGAGGACGAGCTCAAGGAAATGATGGAGCGCGTCGATGCCGGCAAGGATCCCAAGGGTCCCAACACCATGGGTCTTTCCGACGGTTCCAGCTCTACAATCGGCGACCTGAACAACAACACGTCTGACGACTACGCAAACGGTACCGCAACCTCATCGGTCAGCTCTGACGATTCCGATGACTCAAGCGATTCGAGCGATTCGGACTACTACGAAGAGCCGACCGGCGACGGCAACGGCTACGAAGCCAATTACTAGGGTTACGCGGGCTTACCAGCCCGCGTAACGGCTCGACGCTGCGCGCCGCCCAGAGCGACAATTTGTCATTCAAAAGGCAGGGCATGACCAGAAGGTCAATGCCCTGCCTTTTTCATGCCAACTTGTTCGCTCTGGACGTCGCTCGCTGACGTTGGCTCAACCTGCGGTGCTAACTACTCCCCTTGCACCAAAAACCGCCCCGTTCTCGGTTTTGATAGTCATTGGGGACGTTCTTAAACGACTGGTCAAAGGGGACACTCTTGATGCACTTGGCACTTGGGGACGTTCCTCATGTGCCGGCAGTTTGGGACACTCCTTGCGTTAAGAGACTGGCGCGCGTCAACCTGTTCTCATTGCAGCAAAAAAATCGCCCCGTCCTCGGTTGAGGACGGGGCGATTCGTCCTTTGGGATTATGCAGCCAGGCTTATGCAAAGCGGGCGACGAGCTCCTGGAGCACGTCGGTCATCTTGACGAGCGAACTGACCGGGACGAACTCGTTGACGCCGTGGTAGCAATAGCCGCCGGTGGAAAGGTTGGGGCAGGGCAGACCGCGGAACGACAGCTGGGCGCCGTCGGTGCCGCCGCGAATCGGCAGCACTTGGGGCTCAACGCCGCAGGAAAGGTAGGCTTCCTTGGCAACATCAATAAGCTCGGGATAGTCACGAACGATCTCGGCCATATTTCGATACTGCTGCTTAATCTCGACCGTCACGCGCTCCTCACCCAGACGCTGGTTGAGCATCGAGGCGGCGGCATCAATAAGGTCGAGTTTCTGCTGGAACTTGGCGGCGTCATGGTCGCGGACGATATAGCGCGCCGTAGCGTGGTCGACGGTTGCAGACACGCCCTCAAGATGATAGAAGCCCTCATAGCCCTCGGTGTATTCCGGGCGCTGCACGTAGGGGAGCAGTGCGTTGAAGTCGCAGAACAGATTGCCTGCGTTGACCATACGGCCCTTGGCGTCGCCCGGGTGGATGGACTGGCCCTCAAAGCGGACGGTCGCCTCGGCGGCGTTAAAGCACTCCCACTCCAGCTCGCCGATGGGGCCACCGTCGACCGTGTAGGCGTACTTGCAGCCAAAGGCATCGATATCCAACAGCTCGGCTCCGTGGCCGATCTCCTCGTCAGGGCAGAAGCAAATGCCGAGTGCGGGATGGGGCAGAGAAGGGTCCTGAGCGATACGCGCGACAAGCGACATGATCTCGGCGACGCCCGCCTTGTCGTCTGCGCCCAGCAGCGTGGTGCCATCGCTGCAGACCAAGTCCTCACCCGCGAGGTCATTCAGGGCGGGAAGCTTGACGGTACTCATGGCAACGGGCTTACCGTCAACCGTGCCGCAGACCAGGTCGCCGCCTTCGTAGTGTACGATGTGCGGCTTCACGCCGGCGCCCGGTGCAACTTCGGTGGTGTCGAGATGGGCGATCAGGCCCAGGGCGGGCTTGTCCTCAGCGCCCGCACTTGCGGGGATATGCGCGCAGACATAGGCGTGCTCGGTCACGTGGGCATCTTCCGCACCAAGCTCGCGCAGCTCTTCAGCCAGCACGTTGGCAAGGTCAAACTGAACGGCGCTCGAGGGTACCTGGTCGCAGTTTGCATCCTCGGACTGCGTGTTGATCTGGACGTAGCGCAAAAAGCGCTCGAGGACATCGGGGTTCGTGGTGGTGTTTTCCATAAAGACCGCTCCAATCTTGGTCGTCGTGTGCAACAAGAACTCTAGCACGGTATGCCACAGCATACCGCGACGCTTGGATGGGGTAGAATCAGCCATTGAATGCAGAAGGGACGGAAGATCATGGATACGACAAATAGCTCGCGCGAACTACATCTGACGGTGGCGAACGAAGACTACTTGGAGTGCATGGTTCGCATTGAAAGCGAAGAGGGGGAAACCAACGGCGTGCGATCGGTCGACATCGCGCAGCGCCTTGGCGTCTCCAAGGCATCGGTCAATAAAGCGGTTTCGGCGCTCAAGGCATCCGAGCTTGTCGAGCAATCGCACTACGGCAAGGTAATCCTGACCGATCGCGGCCGCGAGGTTGGCACGGCTATCTGGTACCGTCATCGCCTCATCCGCACGTTTTTGGTTCAGGAGCTCGGTGTCGAATTTGAGCGAGCCGATTCCGAGGCATGCATGATGGAGCATGCGCTATCCGAGGACACGATGAGCCGCTGGCTCGGCTATCTCGAAAAGCAGGGAATCAGCGTCGAGGAATAGCGGGATATATATGGATACGAGTTATTACAACCGCTTTGGTGCCGAGGAACTTGCGCGCCGCTTGTCGAGCGAGACCTTGTTGGCGCAGGGCCCCATGGGCAGTGTTTTGTTGAGTGAGTACGATGCCGCCGACATTCCACCGGCGTTTTGGAATCTGGCA
This sequence comes from uncultured Collinsella sp., assembly GCA_902491345.1. Classification (GTDB taxonomy): domain Bacteria; phylum Actinomycetota; class Coriobacteriia; order Coriobacteriales; family Coriobacteriaceae; genus Collinsella. Next base: position 835 of record CABUHI010000014.1, on the reverse strand, counting down.
GAGCCGCAGACCGTTTCTCGTATCCATCGCTTGTATGTCGCCGCTGGCGCGCAGGTGCTCATTACCAACACCTTTCAGGCATCGAGCTATGCCCTCAAGCACGACCAGATTTCGCCGTCCGTGGCGGAGGTCAATCGCGGGGCCGTCGACGATGCCCGCCAGGCGCACCCTCAGCTGCTGCTGGGCTCGATGGGCCCGATCGGTATTGAGTGGTTTGCCGAGGACTCTGTCGAGTATCGTGAAATCCGCGGCATTGCGCGCGAACAGGCGCACGCCTTGCTCAATGCTGGTGTTGACGGTCTGCTGATCGAGACGGTGACGTCTATCCGTAATCTGCAGCCCATGCTTGCCGGCGCCCGAGATGCCGCCGACGGCATGCCTGTTCTGGTGAGTTTTGTCGTTGACGATAAAGGCGACCTGCTGGGCGATGGCCTCAACATCGAGGCAGCCGTTTTGTACGCCGAAAAACACGGCGCAAACTCGGTTGGTGTTAATTGCTGTTCGCTTGCGGCCGCGAATGCGGCGGTGCCCAGGATGGTTGCATCGGCGACTACTCCCGTTACGGTGCGTCCCAACGTAGGCGATCCGGTCCAGACTCAGGATGGCCCCGTATGGCACGAGAATCCCGAAGCTTTCGCGCGCGCATGCATCGAATGGAGACATGCCGGCGCCGCAATGGTGGGCAGTTGCTGTGGAACCACGGCAATCACTACGGCAGCGATGGCCGAGGCGCTCGATATATAAAGGGCAAAACCGCTCCATACGGGGCGGTTTTTTTTATTGCTCAAGACTTTAGTCTGCTGGCCGCGCAGCGGCCAGCTTTAAACCACCCGCT
>CABUHI010000013.1 GCA_902491345.1 uncultured Collinsella sp. | reverse complement strand
AACTTGGCCCTCCCCGCCGTATCTAGTCTGCCCTCAGGCACTCGGGCAAGACGCTTGCAACTGCATCCATCGCCGGCGGCTTTAGGTACTGCTCGTTGAGTTTCGCCTTTCTGTAGGCGTAGCGAGTGTCTGCCGAGTACTTGATCAATACGTCGGTGAAGAATCGCTCCCAGCTTAGGTAGTCGCGGCTTTCGATATAGCTCGAAGGATCCTTGAGAATTTTTGGAATGTCGTTACTGGGAATGAGGTCAGATTGCAGAAGTGTCCACTCAAATGATTCCGGGAGGAACAAGCGAACGTTCTTGTAAACGCGCTGTCCGATCACCTTTTCGATGTAGGGACCAAATGCTGCGCCGTCTCCAATGGCAAGAACGTTTTGCTCGGGGCATTCGTGAATTGTCCGCTTTAGATTTGCTACGCCGGTGGCGGTATAGCAGGGGATCCCGAGCCGGTTGCAAAGAGCGTCGTAGAATTGATAGCCAGATTTGCTATCCTCGACAACTACGGCGTCGGGTACCTCGAATCCAACATTTAGATCCTGATACAGCATACTTGCCGTGTGGTCATATAGCGGTTTGGTCACCGAGTAGAAGCGCCTGTCGCTCTTGCGGCCATTGATTGTTTTGCTTGTGGTGTTGACTAGCTTCAGGATCTCATCGACGCTGTAGGGGAGCTCGTTGGCATCGCGACGAGATATCAGAACAAAATAGTTGGACGAGCCGTTTACGGCTTTGGCGAAGTCCTTTGAGTAGATAAACTCGTTGCCCTCATCTAGAAAGACGATTGAATCTTCGATGATCGACAGCTCGCGCTCCCAGCGTCTGCCGGAAAGCGTTTCGCAAGGTACGTCGCAGCTGAGTGCAACGCCGCTTTCCGGTCCTCGGTCGTTGTAGTCGCGAATCATCGAGATGAGCGTCGTTTTGCCCGTGCCGCTGTTGCCGCGTATAAAGGAAATATTGCGCTTAAACGTGAGTGTGTATTTGACCTTTGCACGCTCTACGACAACGGTATGCGTTCCCTTCATTACTCATCAACATCCAAAAAGTCATTCGTGGCACCGACAAACTCCTGCATGTTCCTGACGATGCGGCCATCGTTTTCAATGCGGATTTCAAAGCTCTTCCAGGGGAATTTCATGATGTGGTATAAGGTCACCAGCACATCCTGCTCTTTGCCGATTTTGAGTAGCCAGCGGGCACAGTTGTCTCCGCAGGTGGATGCGTTGAACACCATATTTGGGAGATTGCGCACCAGCAGCAGCGTCTTAACGCCGCCGGACAGTTCGAGTGGGGTGATCGAGCCCAGCTGTTTGCTTACGATGTTGTGGGGACCGATGAGCTCTGATCCGTCTACGCTTTTAATAATCTGTGCGGCCATAGGGTCTTCGAACCATGAGTCCAAGTATGAGTTCCTAAAATAGGTTTCGGTATCGTAGATGGAACCGGGGTAATCCCCCAGGTGAATGCTCAGCATGTGGGTCTCCAGACGTAGTGTGACTGCAACGATTATATGCCAGTAACAAAATGCCGGCAGCAGCGAGGTGCTGCTGCCGGCGCTGGAGTTTTGTTCGTGTGAATCGGTGTTAATGAATCGATCCGCGAGGCTACTTTTCGAGACGCTCCCTCAGCAGCTCCAACGCGTGGGCGTAGCCTTGGAGGCCTTCGCCGGTGATGGTGGCGAAGCAGGCCAGGCGTGCATAGCTCACCTGGCGGAAGTCCTCGCGTGTCTCTACGGCGCTGATGTGTACCTCGACGGCAGGGATGGCGACGGCCTTGAGGGCATCGAGGATCGCGACGCTCGTATGCGTGTATGCCGCCGGGTTGATGACGATGCCGTCGACCTTGCCGTAGGCCTCCTGGATCTTGTCGACGATGCTGCCTTCGTGGTTGGACTGGAAGACCTCGACCTCGTCGAAGCCCTGTGCGGCGCCCGCTTCCTGGCAGATCTGCACTAAGCGGTCGTAGTTGTCGCTGCCATAGATGCCCGGCTCGCGAATGCCAAGCATGTTGAGGTTGGGGCCGTTGATGACGAGTGCTTTCATGGTTGCTTCCTTTGCAGTCGAGAAACCACCAAAAAGGTGCCTGTCCCCTTTGTGGTGGTTTTGGTTAGAGAGCGGATGGGAGGGTGTCGAGGAGGGCCTGGGCGGTGTTGGCGGCGCAGTCGCGTGAGTCGATGATGTAGTCGGCCCAGGCGCGGTAGCGCGGCATGCGCTGCTCGGCCAGCTTGTCGATGCCATCGCGGGCGGTGATGGGGCGACCCTTGTGGGCGAGTTCGTCGAGCTTACGGTTAAGCATCACGATCTGGCTGTTCTGGTGCAGTAGCGGGTAGTTCTCGTCGCACGTGACCACGCCGCCGCCGGTGGAGAGCACCAGGCCACTGCGCTTGGAGATGCCGGCCAGCGCCGCCGTCTCCTGCTCGCGGAAGGCCGCCTCGCCGCGCTCGACGATAAAGTCGGCGCAGGGCATGCCGAGGCGTTCCTCGAGGGCGCGGTCCAGGTCGATGTGCTCTCGCCCCGTGAGCAAGGCAATCTGCTCGCCCACACGGGTCTTGCCCGAGCCCGGCATGCCGATCAGCGCGATGTTCTGTTCGCGGAGTGACAGGCGCTCCGTTACGTCCAGAATGCGCTCGCGCGGAGTGACCTGGCCGGTGTAGCGCTCGACAGCCTGTGCCGCCTGGGCCACGAGCATCAGCAGGCCGCCGATGCAGGGGATGCCGCGGCGCTCGGCCTCGAGCATCAGGCCCGTGCGTGCAGGGTTGTAGACAATGTCGATGACGCCCTCGAGCGCATCGAGCCCCTCGAGCGTGCAGGGGGCATCGGGACAGTGGGGGAACATGCCGGCGGGCGTGCAGTTGACGAGCAGTGCGGCGTCGGACTGCTGCGCGATGTTGTCGTAGTTGACTTCGCTCGTGCGGCCGACCGGCACGACGATGGCGCCCAGGTCGCCGAGCACCATGCTGGCAGTGGTGCCGGCGCCACCGGTGGCACCGAGCACGAGGGCCTTCTTGCCGGCGACCTCAGCGCCCAGCTCCTCGACTAGGCACTGAAAGCCGAAGTAGTCGGTGTTGTCGCCGCGCAGGCGGCCGTCGGGCAGGCGCGTGATGGTGTTGACGTTTCCCATACGCTCGGCGAGTGGACTCAGCTCGTCCAGGTATTCCACGACGGCGCGCTTGTAGGGGATGGTCACGTTGGTGCCCTCCCATTCGTCACCCGTCATAAAAGCCTGGAGGTCCTCGGGCTCGCGCTCAAAACGCACATACTCTAGCCCCGCAAGCTCCTTGTAGATGGTAGGGGTGTAGCTGTGGCCCAGCACGCGGCCCAGCACGCCGTAGGGGCGGGTTGCGGCGACATCGGTCATCTAGAGCACCTCCGTGTAACTGCCAAAGTAGGTGAAGCTCTCGCACACGTCGTCGATGGAATCGAGCAGGTCATCGAGGGCCTTGCTGCCAAAGGGGCAGTCCAAGTCAAAGTAGAACATAAACTCAAAGTCGTGCCCGGGGATGGGGCGGCTCTCGAGCTTGATGAGGTTGATATTGAGCGCGTAGAAGCGCTCGAGTACGCGATAGAGTGTGCCCGGCTCGTTGGCCGTGGTAATCATGAGCGAGGTGCGGTTGGCGCCGGGGTAGACGCGTGGCTCGCGGCTGATGACGACAAAGCGCGTGTAGTTGTTGTCCGAGTCCTGAATGTTGGGCTCCAGCACCTCCAGACCGTAGAGCGCTGCGCAGCTGCGCGAGGCGATGGCGGCGACATCGGTGCGCTCGGAGTTGGCGACCATCTCGGCCGACATAGCCGTGTTGAGATACTTGGTGGCGTGCAGATCGTGCGCCTCGATAAAGCCGGCGCATTGCGCGATGGCCTGACCGTGGCTATAGACCTCACGAACATCCTGCAGCTTGGTGCCGGGCTTGACGAGCAGGTTGTGGTCGATCTTGAGGCGCAGCGAGCGCACAATGTGGAAGTCGAACTGCGCAAGCAGGTCGTAGACCGCGTTGACCGAGCCCGCGGTGGAGTTTTCGATGGGCAGTACGCCAAACTCGCAGAAGCCGTCGCGCACAGCGCGCATGACACCTTCGAAGGACTCGAAGAACGCGATATCAGGCACGGCAAAGAGCTTGCACGCGGCGATCTGGCTGTAGGCACCCTCAACGCCCTGGCAGGCGACGCTGGCAGTCTGGGGGAAGGGCGTGTCGAAGGCCTCGGCGGTGGCGTGGGCCTTTTGCGAGACCGTGATGCCCTTGAGCTCGTTGATGTAGCGCTGCTGCTCGGCCTTGCTCATGCTCATGAGGAGGCGGAACAGCGTGATGGTCTGCGCCTCGTAGCGCTCGGGCGCGCGGCCGGCAAGGTTGTTGAGCTTGGAGCGCTCGCGGGCGGGGTCGAAGACGGCCTTGCCCATCTCGATTTTTGACTTGGCGACCTCGGTGGCAATGTCCATGCGTTCGACAAAACTGTTGAGGAGCATGGTGTCGATGCCATCGATGGTCTGGCGAATGTCGGCAAGGTCCATAGGGACCCCTTTCGTGAATGGTTATTCGGGGGTAGTTAATTTGGGACGGGGCTATTTTAGCTACCCTTTGACTGTCGACGAATCGATGGGTGCCAGCGCAGATATCAACTGGCATATGGGGGGGTAGCTAAAATAGCCCCGTCCCAAATTAACTACCCTTGGGGTGGGTGGACTAAAGCTGTCCGGCGTCCTCGAGGAGGGCGTCCCAGATGGCCAGCGCTGCGGCTGCTTCGGCTACGGGGACGGCGCGCGGGACGATACAGGGATCGTGGCGGCCGTGGACCGAGAGCTCGGCATTTTCCATAGCGTCCATATCCACCGTCTGCTGCTCGCGGCCAATGGAGGGCGTGGGCTTTACGGCCATGCGCCACATGACGGGTGCGCCGGTCGAAACGCCTCCCAGGATGCCGCCAGCGTTGTTGGACTCGACCTCGATCTTGCCGGTCTCGGCGTCGATGCGATACGAATCGTTGTTCTCGCTGCCGCGCATGGCGGCGACGGCAAAGCCCATGCCAAACTCCACGCCCTTCACGGCGGGAATCCCAAACGCGATCTGCGCGATGCGGTTTTCGATGCCGTCGAACATGGGGTCGCCGATGCCCGCGGGCAGGCCGTAGATACCGCACTCTACGATGCCGCCGATGCTGTCGAGTTCGTCGCGTGCGGCCAGAATCTCCTCGCGCATACGACCGCCAGCTGCGGCGTCAATGCACGGCAGGTCGTTCGAAAGGATCGCCTTGCGGTCGGCCTCGCGATAGACCATGTCGTCCATGGGTAGATCGGAAATGCCGCCGATCTGCGCGACGTGCGCCATGACCTTGATGCCGCGGGCCTCGAGCGCCTGCAGCGCGATGCCGCCCGCGATGCACAGGGGCGCCGTCAGGCGGCCAGAGAAGTGTCCGCCGCCGGCGACGTCGTGCATGTTGTGGTACTTCACGCGTGCCGGGAAATCCGCATGGCCCGGGCGGGGTTTGCGGCGCAGCTCGGAGTAGTCCTTGGAGCGCGTGTTAGTGTTCTCGATGATCGCGGCGATAGGCGCGCCCGTGGTGTGTCCATCAATTATGCCGGCGATAATGTGGGCGGCGTCGGCCTCGCGGCGCTTGGTCGCGGTTTCGTCGCGGCCGGGGGCGCGACGGTCCAAAAAGGCCTGCAGCTGCTCCAGGTCAACGGCGATACCTGCCGGAATGCCATCGAGCGAGCAGCCGATAGCAGGGGAGTGCGACTGGCCGAAGATGCTTACGTGCAAGACGTTGCCAAAGGTCGAGGACATGCTATTCCTCCTCGAGCGTGACCTTGCCGCCCAACAGGCGGTAGTGGTCGAAGAAATCGGGATAGGACTTGTTGACGGCCTCGGCGCCGTGAATCACGACCTCGCCGGTGGCGCGACTCGCGGCGATGGCGGCCATCATGGCGATGCGGTGGTCGTTGTGCGAATCGACCTCGCCGCCGGTAAGGGCATCGACGCCCTTGATGATGAGGTCGTCACCGGCGATGCGCACCTGCGCGCCCAGCGCGGTAAGCTCGCGGGTGGTGGTGACCAGACGGTCAGATTCCTTGATGCGCAGGCGCGCGCAGTCACGGATGAACGTGCGGCCCTGAGCCAGCGATGCTACGGCCGAGATGACGGGCACTAGGTCCGGAATGTCGCGGGCGCTCATCTCAAAGCCGGCGAGCTTGTCGGACTGGACGGTGGCGGCGTTCGTGGAGCGCACGATGCGGGCGCCAAAGCGCGAAAGCGCGGCGAGCACGTTGCGGTCGCCCTGTGCGGAGCTCAGCGACACGCCCTCGACGGTGATGGGGTCGGAGCCGATGGCGCCGGCACACAGCCAAAAGGCGGCGTTGGACCAATCACCCTCTACGGCCACGCTGCCGGGCGTGCGGTACGAGCCGCTGCTTACGCGGAAGTTCGTGGCCTCGGGCTGGCCGTCCTTGGCCGGAATACGCTCGACGTTGACCTCGACGCCGAAGGCCTTCATGGCCTGGATCGTCAGGTTGATGTAGGGGCGGCTCTCGATAAGGCCAGTCACCTGCACACAGGAGGGCTGGGCCAGCAGCGGGGCCGCCAGCAGCAGGCCGGAGATGTACTGCGAGCTTACGTTGCCCGGCAGCACAAAGGTGCCCGGGCGCATGCGTCCGCTCGTCTTGAGCGGAAAACCGCCCAGACCCTGCAGGTCGCAGCCGGCGGCAATGATCTCATCGGAGAGCGGGGAGAGCGGGCGGGCGCCCAAGCGCCCCTGGCCCACAAAAGTTGCTTCTGCACCCAGCGCGCAGGCGACAGGCAGCATAAAGCGGAGCGTGGAGCCGCTTTCACCGCAATCAAGCGTGCCGCCCGCAAGTGCCTTGAGCAGGCCAAACTCAACACTCTTCATAGTGGGATGGACCTGGAAGCCGTCCTCGACGGTCTCGATGCGGGCGCCCAGCGCCGTGAGGCAGCGCACCGTGGCTTCGATATCGGCGCAGGTGGTGTTGCATGTGACGTGCGTCTCGCCGTTGGCGAGTGCGGCGCAGATGATGAGGCGGTGCGCCATCGACTTGGATGCGATGGCGGGAACGGTGCCCTTAAGCGGGGACGGGGTGATGCGGGCTAGCATGCGGATGCGTCTCCCTTCTGGCCGAGGCCCTCGGCAATGAGTTCGTGGAAAGTGGAAAGCGGCGTGCGGTCGATGCTGCAGCGGCCGATACCGTGCGGAATCACTAGGTCGATAGTGTCGCCCGCGCGCTTCTTGTCGTGGAGCGCCTCGGCAAAGATGGCGTCGGCCGAAAGCTCGCAGCGGGTCTTGAGGCCATGGCGAGCGCAGAGCTTCTCAATACGACCGGGTAGTGCAGCATCGCAGACGCCGTGCAGGGCTGCGGCGCGCGTGATGATGCCCATGCCGATCGACACGCAGTTGCCGTGTCCGAGCTCAAAGTGCTCGCAGGCCTCGACGGCGTGTCCGGCGCTGTGTCCAAAGTTGAGGAGCTTGCGTTGGTTGGTTTCGCGCTCGTCGGCGACGACCACGGCGCGCTTGATGTCGATATTGCGGGCGATGATGAGCGCTACGCGGGCCACATCGCGGTTGAGCAGCTCCAGCGTGAGCGGGGTCTTCTCCAGCTCGGCGAAGAGCTCGGGGTCGGCGATCACGGCGTGCTTGACAACCTCGCCGCAGCCGTCGGCGAACTGCTCGAGCGTGAGGGTGGCCAGGCACCCCACGTCGGCGATAACCACGCTCGGCTGCCAAAAGGCTCCGGCGAGATTTTTGCCGGCAGCCAGGTCGATGGCGGTCTTGCCGCCCACCGACGAATCCACCATGGCGAGCAGGCTCGTCGGGATCTGCACAAACTTGCAGCCGCGCATGTAGGTGGCGGCCACAAAGCCCGCCACGTCGCCCACGACGCCGCCGCCGAGTGCCACGATCACGTCGGAGCGCGAAAGCTCGTGCTCGGCCACAAACTCCAAAATGGCAACATAGGTTTCGGCGCGCTTATGGGCCTCGCCGGCCTCGAAGGTGCAGATGCTCACTTCGTAGCCTGACGCCTCTAGGCTCTGCTTAACGGGCATCTGGTAGAGCGGGCCCACGTTGGTGTCCGTCACGATGACGGCCTTGGTGCCGCCGGCGGTGGCGCGCACGAGCGGTCCCGCCTGCTCCAGCAAAAACGTGCCAACATGCACCTGGTAGGGGCGTGCGGTGTCGATATCGATGGTAATCGCCATAAGCTTCGGTCCTTTCGACCTGGCGTGATAGGTGGTCTAGTGGGAGGCCTCGTCGTCGAGCGCGCGCTTAATGCGGTCGCCCTCGGCAAGAAGATTCTCCAGATAGCGCTGGTCGCGGTCCTTGAGCGCACGGCTGTAGGCGCCAAGCGATTCGATCAGATGGTCGATCTCGAAGGCGAGCGCGTCGGCGTCGTCGATCATGAGCTCGGACCACATCTGCGGGTTGAGGTGCGCCACGCGGGTGAGATCGCGGTAGCTACCGGCCGAAAAGCCGTGGTGGACCTGGGCGGTCGGGCTCTTTACGTAGGCGTTGGACACCACGTGCGCAAGCTGGCTCGTGAAGGCGATGACGCGGTCGTGCTCGGCGGCGCTGGTCACGCTGAACTTGCCAAAGCCCAAGGGGCGCACCATCTCGCGCACCTGGCCCAAAAGCTCCAGCTTAAGGGCATCGTCCACCGCGGGTGGCACGAGCACGAGCGGGGCACCCTGGAACAGGTCGGCGCGGGAGTGCGCGTAGCCTGAGAACTGGGTGCCCGCCATGGGGTGCGCGCCCACAAAGTAAAAGCCGTTCTCGCGGGCAAGCTCAAAGGCGCGCTCGCACACGATGCCCTTGACGCCCACCGTGTCGATCACCACGGGGCCCATGATGGCCTCGGTGTCGGTGGCGTCGGCGAGCGCCTGGGCGTGCGCCTCAAGCCACTCGATGCATGCCTCGGGGTAGCAAGCCAGGACGATGATGTCGCATTCGCCGAGTGTCCTGTCGTTGAGCTCTCCGGCGATAGTGCCCATGCTGGCGGCCGTCATGACATCGTCATCGGGGTCCCAGGCCAGCACGCGGACGCCCGCCTGTGCATAGCCGCGGGCAAAGCTGCCGCCGATGAGGCCAAGGCCGACGATGCCGGCACACTTGGGGCCGCCCTGGTTAACGCGTGCGTTTCTCACCGTACCCATGGGCTACTCCATGGTCTCTTGGCAGACGACCTCGCGGATGGCTCGGATGCGGCGCATGGTGTCGTCGAACTGATCGGGGGTGAGGGCCTGGGCGCCGTCGGACCAGGCGCGGCTCGGCTCGTCGTGGACCTCGATCTCCAGGCCGTTGGCACCGCAGGCGGTCGCGGCGAGCGCCATGGGCTCAACGTAGCGGGTGTAGCCGGTGGCGTGGCTGGGGTCGGCGACGACGGGCAGGTGCGACAGGTGGTGCAGCACCGGCACGGCGTTGAGGTCGAAGGTATTGCGGGTGCGGGTCTCGAAGGTGCGGATACCGCGCTCGCACAGAATGACGTTGTTGTTGCCCTCGCTCATGATGTACTCGGCTGCCATAAGCAGCTCATCGATCGTGCCGGACATGCCGCGCTTGAGCAGAATCGGGGTCTGGGTCTTGCCGACCTCCTTGAGCAGGGGGAAGTTCTGGGCGTTGCGGGCGCCGATCTGCATGACGTCAATCTTCTTGTCCAAGAAGACCTGCACGTCGCGTGGGTCCATGATCTCGGTGACGATCGGCATGTCGAGCTCGGCGGACGCCTCGCACAGCAGGTCGAGGCCGGCGGGGCCCATGCCCTGGTAGGCGTAGGGGGAGGTGCGGGGCTTGTAGGCACCGCCGCGCAGCATCGTAGCACCGGCGGCCTTCACGCGGCGGGCGATGCGGATGAGGTTCTCGCCTTCGACGGAGCACGGGCCGGCGATGACCTGGAACTGATCGCCGCCGATCTTGACGCCGTGGCCGCAGTCGATGACGGAGTCCTCGGGGTGGAACTTGCGGTTGGCGCGCTTGAACGGCTCGGAGACGCGCTGCACGCGCTCGACGACATCCATGGACTCGAGCAGGAACGGGTCGATCTTGGTCGTATCGCCCACCAGGCCGATGATCGTCTCATTCTCGCCGCGCGAGACGTCGGTCTTCAGGCCCTTTTTCTCAATCCAGCTGACGATATGGCTGACGGCCTCGTCGCTGGCGCTCTGCTTTAAAATAGCAATCATGGTGTGCCTCTCACCTCGATGGATAACCCTTGCAAAAACGGCCCGCATCGCGAGCCGTGTATATATGGTGCATGAGAGTTTATACTATCTGACTCGCTTTTGCCTTCTAAAGTGGGCCGTTGCGCCGCGTCTTCCTCGGAATTGCAAAGCTTTTTCTTTTATTTTGATAGCCCGTGGTGCACTTGGGTATAATGTCAGACGTTGGCCCTATTAGCTCAGGGGATTAGAGCGTCTGCCTCCGGAGCAGAAGGCCGTTGGTTCGAATCCAACATGGGGCACCATCGAACGTAAGACCGTCCGAACCTCGCATGGTCCGGGCGGTTTTTCTTATACTGACGCGACGTGATGGGACGTGGTATGGCAGCAACGGATATCGAGCGCGGACTCTCGACCGCCGAGGTCGAGGAGCGCATCGCCGCCGGTAAGATCAACCGCAACATGGAGCTCAAGACCAAGTCGGTCAAAGAGCTCATCATCGAGAACCTCTGCACGCTGTTCAATTTGATCAACGTGATCTTGGCGTTCCTGGTCATTTTGACCGGTTCGTTTAAGAATCTGACGTTCCTGTTCGTGGTGTTCCTCAATACCGCTATTGGCGTCATCCAGTCCATGCGTTCCAAGAAGATGGTCGATAAGCTCACGCTGCTGACTTCCAAGAAGGCCATCGCGGTGCGCGACGGCGCCGAGGTGGAGCTCGACCTGGACCAGATCGTGCTCGACGACATCATCCGCCTGGGGCGCGGCGACCAGATTCCCGCTGACGCCGTGGTGGTTTCGGGCGAGGCGCTCGTGAACGAGAGCCTGCTGACGGGCGAGAGCGACCTTATTAAGAAACAGCCCGGTTCCGAGCTCATGAGCGGCAGCTTTATCGACTCGGGTCTGCTGCGCGCCCGCGTGATCCATGTCGGCGCCGACAACTACGTGGCCAAAATTAATAACGAGGCCAAGTACGTCAAAAAGGTCAATTCCGAGATCATGAACGCGCTTAATGCCATCGTGCGCTTCGCAAGCCTCATTATGATTCCGCTCGGCCTGGCACTCTTTGCCTCGAGTGTGAGCGAGCTGTGGGATGCCGCCGGTGCGCCGGGCGATAGCGCGCTTTCGTGGTGCTTTTCCGAGCTGCTTGCCGGTCGTGTGCCCTCGTCGGCGCTGCTGTCCACGGTGGGCGCTCTTTTGGGCATGATTCCGCAGGGCCTGGTGCTGCTGACCTCGTCGGTGCTTGCCATCGCCACGGTGCGTCTGGCGCGCCGCAAGGTACTCGCGCAGCAGCTCTACTGCATCGAGACGCTCGCGCGCGTCGACGTGCTGTGCCTGGACAAGACGGGCACCATTACCTCGGGTCGTATGGAGGTCGAGGGTACCTACCCGCTGCCTGTTGAGGGTGTTGGCTTTGGCGTGGACTCGGACGAGGCGGCTGTTCCCGTCGATACCACGGTGCTCGATTTTGCGCTGGCTAACGTGGCACGTGCGACTTCGGCCGATGCCAACGAGACCTGCCAGGCGCTGCTCAACTATTACGCCGATCGCCCGGTCGAGGTGTCTGAGCCGCTGTCGGTCATTCCGTTCTCGTCCTCCAAAAAGTGGAGCGGCGCGTCGTTTGCACAGGGCTCCTATGTGATGGGTGCAGCGCAGTTTGTGCTCTCTGATCGTGTGTTTTCGCAGGTCGAGAACCGTGTCGCCGAGCTTGCCGATACCTGCCGCGTGCTCGTGGTGGCGAGCGTGGACGGCTTTACGCCCGATGGCGATATGGTGGGCGAGGCCGAGCCCGTGGGCTTTGTGACCATCCGCGACGAGATTCGTACCTCGGCGGCCGAGACCATCGGCTACTTTAACGAGCAGGGCGTGACCCTCAACGTGATCAGTGGCGACGACCCGCGTACGGTGTCGTCGATCGCGCGCGTGGTGGGCGTGCCGGGGGCGGACGCTTATGTGGACGCCACGACGCTCGATACGCCGGCCAAGCTCGATGCCGCAGTGGACCGCTACCATGTCTTTGGTCGTGTGACCCCGCAGCAGAAGCGCGAGCTCGTGCAGGCGCTCAAGCGCCGCGAGCACACCGTGGCCATGACGGGCGACGGCGTCAACGACGTGCTGGCGCTCAAGGAGGCCGACTGCTCCGTCGCCATGGCGGCCGGCTCCGATGCCGCGCGCAACGTGGCCGAGATCGTACTCGTCGACAACGACTTTGCCTCGATGCCCGCCGTGGTGGCCGAGGGCCGTCGCTCCATCAACAACCTGCAGCGCTCGGCGTCGCTGTTCCTGACCAAGACGCTGTTCTCGATGGGCCTGGCGGCGCTGTGCATCGCGCTGCCGCCGTACCCCTTCGAGCCCATCCAGATGACACTCATCAACTTCTTCTGCATCGGCGCGCCGGGCTTTGTGTTGGGCCTTGAGCCCAACAATGCTCGCGTGAAGGGTGCGTTTTTGACGAACGTACTCAAGCGTGCACTGCCGGCGTCGATTGCGGTCATTTTGGCTGCGGCGCTCGATATCTTTGTGGCGCGCGTGTTTGGCTTTAGCCAGCTCACGCTGTCTACGATGTGCCTGCTTACGTCGTGCGCGGCGAGCGTCAGCCTGATCTGGCGCATCTCGCAGCCTCTCACGCCCCTACGTGTGGTGCTTTTTGTGTTTGTAGTCGCCGGCATCCTGGTGGGCGTTATCGGATTCCCGGAGCTTCTGTCTATTGCCAACCTGTCGATGGGCCAGATGGTTATCTTGGCTGTTATCGTGGTCTTTACCTGCTCGGTGTACTTTAAGCTCGCCACGATGATGGATTCGCTCAAGCCGCGTCGTCGTCATGTCGCAACTGGTTTTGGCCGCGGTGTGCGCGTCCGCCTGGGTCGCGGTGGCGGCAAGGTGAGCTCGACGCGCTCGACGGCCGAACGTTTTGCCAAGCGCGTCGCCGCCGACATGGCGCAGCGCCGCGAAGATCGCACCGCTCGCGAGGCCGAGGCCCGTGCACTCGAGGGCGTGGCCCAGGCCCAGCCCAAGAAAAAGAAGAGTACCGGAGCTAAGCGCTCTCGTGTGACCAAGTCCGCCCAAGGCATCAAAGTCTCGATGCCAAGCAAAAAGAAGAAGTAGCTACGCGCCCTGGCGATGTTGAATTGGTGCCTTGTTCCTGTGGGGCCGTGGCGATGTTATGCTCTAACCTCGATTGTTTGAATTGCTTCGAAAAGAGGATGCCGTGATCTGCCCGCATTGCCTTAAGACTATCGAGGACGGCGCCTCGTTCTGCCCCTACTGCAACGCCTATGTGGGTCCGGGCGATGGTCCCGAGCACACCGAGTTCGTGTTTTGTGAGGGCTGCGGTGCCCGTCTTTCCCCGCATGATCGTACGTGCCCCAAATGCGGACGCCCCGCTCCGGGCATCCTCTCCAAGGACGCGGCAGCATCCGACCTGGCAGCGGGCCGCACGGCGGGCTTTCCGCGCCTAACGCAAGAGCAGATCGATACCGAGGTGCCTCATGCGCCGGCCTCTGCCGCTGCGGTGCTTTCGGACGCCGCCGATCCTAACGAGACCTGCGTGCTGCCGGCTTTCGATAAGGATTTCGGTATCCCCAAGGTCGATATTCCCACGCCCGTTTCCCTGCATGACGATGCTCAAAAACCCAAGCGCAAAGTGCATCCCGACGAGGACGCCTATCACAAGCACAAGCGTCATATCCCCAAGCCGCTCATCGTCATCGCGGTCCTTGCTGTCGTTTGTGGCGGTGCCTATTGGTTCGTGACGACCGATCCCATGGGTGTCATGCCTGGCTTCTACGACCAGTTTGGCCAAGCTGCACAAACCACCTTCCCCACGCGCCAAAAGGGCGAGGCGACTGAGGACGATACCAAGCAGGACGATTCTGCCGAGGTGGTCCAGGAAGAAACCGTGCTCACCGATGATCAGCTCTATACCAGGCTCGACGGTCTGTATCAGACCATCGTGTCCTACGGTGACGAGGACCAGATCGGCGAGGTCATCGATTCCTTTAACAACGGCTATCTCCGAACGCCGCTGTCCACCCGTCAGGAGCTGTCGCAGAGTGCCTACGCCCTGCGCGACCAGATCAAAAAGACGCAAGATGAGCTCAACAACCTTAAGTATCAGGACGATACGGTCTATGCGGACGACATCGCCCACTTAAAGCAGCTTGCCGAGTGGATGTATGAGCGCGTCGACGTGATCTGCCAGAGCTGGGATATCTCGCTGGCCATTCCCGATGGCGAGTCGATGAGTTCCCACCAAAGCGAGATCCTGGCGCCCATCGCGCAGGGCGGCAACAGCGCGCTCAACCAGTACGATGCCAATGTGGGTTCTTGGAAGCCGCAGCAGCGTTCCTAAAATTAGTTCGCCATAGTCGGCATAACCTACGTGCGCAATTGATGTAAGCGCATGCTTATTGCTACAATTCGTACAAATATGCTTTAAACGCACGAGGAAGGAACCACATGTTTGGGTTTAAGAAAGAGCTCTACACGCCCGAGTATCAGCTTGCCGGCGACGAGAGCGCCGTAATCGAGACGTCGAAGGGTACCATCAAGGTCAAGTTTGACGGCGAGGGCGCTCCCATTCATGTTGCGAACTTCTGCGAGCTTTCCACGATGGGCTTCTATGATGGCCTTAAGTTCCATCGCTATGTGCCCGGTTTTGTCATCCAGGGCGGCGACCCCAATACCCGCGACATGTCCGGCGCCGACGTCGCTGCCGGTCTTGAGGGCCCCGACGGCATGCCCGGTACCGGTGGCCCCGGCTACTGCATCAAGGGCGAGTTTGCCACCAATCCGCGCAACAGCCATGTCGATGGCGCCCTTGCCATGGCACGCTCCATGGACCCCGATTCCGCGGGTTCGCAGTTCTACTTCTGCCTGGGTGCCCAGCATAACCTCGATTCCGGTTACACCGTCTTTGGTACCACGGTCGAGGGTCTCGATGTGATTTCGCAGCTGCGTGCCGGCGACGAGATCGTCCATGTCGAGATCGTTCACGAGTAAAGGGGACTTCCTTGAATAGCCAGCTGATCCAACAGGGCCGCGCCGCTTACCGCGCGGGTGATTTTTCTGCTGCAGCCCAGATGTTTGGGGCGGCAAAGACTCCCGATGAGATTATGGGCGAGGCCGATCACCTTCGTGGCAACGCCTTGATGCACCTGGGCATGTATGCCGAGGCCGCCGAGGCCTATGCCGCCGCCCTCAACGACGGCACCTACGGCAAGCGCGGCGCGCTGCTCACCAACCGCGGCAAGGCGCTCGCCGCCGTGGGCGACTACACGACGGCCGCTCAGGCGTTCTCTGCTGCTACGCAGGATGCTTCCTATGCCACGCCGTTCAAGGCCTATCTGGGTCTAGGCAATGCGCTGTTCCAATCGGGCGACTATGCCAACGCGGGAACCGCCTTCCGTCAGGCCGCCATCGACGGCGCCAATCCGGCTCCTGCCGCCGCGCTCGGCGAGCTCGGCCGTTGCTTCATTAAGCTCGGCCGTCCGGCGGATGCCGTGGAGACCTACCGCACGGCTATCGACTTTGCCGGCCCCCGCGACGACACGCGTGCGCTTAACGCCGGCATGGGTCAGGCGCTTTCTGCCGCCGGCCGTCCCTCCGATGCGCTCGATGCCTTTAACGCCGCTACTGCCGATGGCATCTACCAGCTCACCTCCGAGCAGGCCGATGAGCTTGCCCGCGTGCACGATTCGCTTGCCGCGCTGTCTGCCCAGACGGCCATGGCCACGGCTCCGGCGCCCGCGATGGATGCTCCTGCCGTCGATCCTCTCGATCCTACGGGCGCGACCGGTCAGTTTATGCCCGATCCCTCGGACACCGGCTTCTTTACGCTGTCCGAGTCCGAGATGGTCCAGCAGGACCGTCAGGATCGTAAGCAGGCCAAGGTCCGTCGTCGCCATCGCCACACGGGTCTCAAAGTCTTCATCGTACTGCTTCTGCTCATTTTGATCGCCGCGGGCGGTCTGGGCTTTGCCTACACGCGCGGCTTTGGCTTCCCGTCTCAGGAGTCTGTCGTTACCGATCTGTTCCAGGCTGCCGGCGACGGTGACACCGCAAAGGCCGAGTCTTGCCTGGCCTCGAGCCTGTCCGAGGACGCCAAGTCGATGATCGTCTCCTCGATTCCGCAGGGTGCCACCGTGTCCGTCGAGGGCATGGATCAGTCCATGACCGAGACGACCGCCAAGGTTAAGGCGTCGTTGTCCAAGGGCGGCGAGCAGGAGTACACCGTCAAATTCGTGCGCTCTGACAACCATATCGGCTGGGCCGTTTCCTCGCTCGATATGGATTTCTCGGCTGCTGACAACCAGTAGTGACCTTATGGGATTTAGCTTTGCCCGGCGCTTCACCGCAAGTGAGGTGCCGGGCTTGCGCTAGTATGATGAGCTAGTAGTTTTCCAGCAATCATCCAACACATCAGGAGTTGCGTTGTTTTCTTTGATGGATATGTTCTTCGGTAGCTATGCGGGCGATCTTGCCATCGACCTCGGCACCGCAAATACGCTTGTTTCCGTGCGCGGCAAGGGCATCGTCATTCGCGAGCCCTCTGTTGTCGCCATCGACAAGAACGACGAGCGCATCCTTGCGGTCGGTATCGAGGCAAAGCGCATGCTCGGCCGTACGCCCGGCAACATCGTGGCCGTTCGTCCCCTGAAGGACGGCGTCATCGCCGACTTCGATGTTACCGAGGCCATGCTCCGCTACTTTATCGACAAGGCGTCCGAGAAGCGCTATCCGTGGACCCCGCGTCCGCGCGTTGTCGTCTGCGTTCCCTCCGGCGTCACGTCGGTCGAGAAGCGTGCCGTCTTTGAGGCCACGATCCAGGCTGGCGCTCGCCAGGCCTACCTGATCGAGGAGCCCATGGCTGCCGCTATCGGCGCCGACCTGCCCGTCGAGGAACCCACCGGCTCCATGGTCATCGACATCGGTGGCGGTACCACCGAGGTCGCCGTTATCGCCATGGGTGGCATCGTCGTCTCGCAGTCCATCCGTATTGCCGGCGACGAGTTCGATCAGGCCATCCTCACGCACGTTCGCGATGCCTACAACTTGGCCATCGGCGAGCGTACGGCAGAGGACATCAAGATCAAGGTCGGCTCCGCCGTGCCGCTCAAGGACGAGCTCGACGTCGAGGTCAACGGCCGCGACGTGATCACCGGTCTGCCTAAGACCGTGCGCATCGAGAGCGAGGAGATTCGTCGCGCGCTCAACAAGCCGCTCGACGAGATGGCCAAGGCCGTCAAGGACGCACTCGACGCTACGCCTCCCGATCTTGCCTCGGACCTTATGTACTACGGCATTTTGCTGACTGGTGGCGGCGCGCTGCTGCGCGGTCTCGACGTGCGCCTGCGCGATGAGACCGGCGTTTCGGTCAACGTCAGTCCTACGGCGCTCGATAACGTTGTTAACGGCTGCGCCCGCGTGCTCGAGGCCAATGCGTTTGATGGCGGCTTCGTCCAGACCAATGCTTAATTTCCAAAAGGTGGATTCCATTTGGCACGATCTTCGGGTTTCTCCACAAATCTGAATACCAAGCGACAATCAACGGGTATGCGCCCGTTGATTGTTTTCAGCCTGATTTCGGTGTTGCTGCTCACGTTTTACATCCGCGAGGGCGAGGCAGGACCGATTCATGCCGTGCGTTCGGGCGTAACGATGATTACCTCGCCGGTGCGCTTTGTGGGCTCGGCCGTGGCGACTCCCTTCAATGCGATCGGCAACGTGTTCTCTAACCTTACGGCGTCGCAGGACACGCTTGACGAGCTTAAGAAGCAAAACGAGGAGCTGACCTCTAAGGTTGCTGAGCTCTCCGAGGCTCAAAAGACCGCTGAGCGTCTGGAGGGGCTGGTCGGCCTGCAGTCGACCTACAACCTCAAATCGACCGCTGCTCGTATTGTCGGTGCCTCCGGCGATGCCTGGACCTCGACCGTTACCATCGACAAGGGCTCTGCCGACGGGCTTACCATCAACATGCCTGTGACGAGTTCGGCCGGTGTTATCGGCCAGATCATCGAGGTTTCGGCCAAAACGTCGACCGTGCGCCTGATTGGCGACGAGAACTCCGGCGTGTCCGCTATGGTGCAGGACACGCGCGCCCAGGGCATGTTGCAGGGTCAGGCTGACGGCACGCTGCGTCTTGAGTACGTGAGCGTCGACTCCGATGTTAAGGTTGGAGACATCATCGTGACCTCGGGTATCGGTGGTGTGTTCCCCAAGGGTTTACCGCTCGGCACCGTCTCGTCGGTTGAGAAATCGGCAAACGACGTGTACTACACCATTGTGGTGCGCGCTCAGACCACGGCCGAGAACAACGAGGAAGTGCTGGTCATTACCTCGCTGACCGACGAACAGTCGGCCTCGGATGAGGACGTGAGCACGGCCAACAGCACGCCGCAGGGAACGTCGCGCGATGCTGCGACCAAGACGAAGGACGAGAGTTCGGATGACGGTTCCGACACGTCCGAGACGAACGATTCTGGCTCGAGCGAATAGGGGGCATGTCCATGGATCTACACGAGCAGGGGATGAGCTCCCGCACGTTTGTAATCGCCGCCATCGTGTGCGTGCTGCTGCAGGCAGGCCTGGCACCGCAGATCTCCATTGCGGGCGGTCGCGTCAACTTCATGATTATCCTGGTGTGCCTAAGCGTGTTCTCGGGCGACCCGACCCGTGCCGTCGTGTGCGGTTTTTGCAGCGGCTTGTTTTATGACCTGTCCGCTGCCGTGCCGGTGGGCGTTATGTCGCTCCTGCTGACAGTGGGCAGCTTTGCCCTGGTGCACAGCGCCGTCGGTCAGACGGGCGGTACCCCGAGTGCGCGCGGCGTCACTGTGGGCGCCTTCGCGCTCGTCATTAATGTGATCTACAGCATCATCTTGCTGTTTATGGGTTTGGAGACGAGCTTTGCCGTGGCGATCTTCGGCCATGCGCTGCCGTCCTCGATCCTGACGGGTCTGGTTGCCATTCCGTTTTTGATGTCTGGCGTTGTGCCGCAGTCCGGCTATGGATTCTCCGCACGCGGCGGACGCCAGGCAGGTATGCGCTTTAAGCCCAAGACCCGCAAGCTCAAATAGGGGAGGCCCGTAGATGTCTTCCCAGATGACGGTTATTATCGCCGGTATCGTGCTGGTTGTGGCCATCGTGGTCGCGCTGGTCATCATGCGTCGTGGCGATTCCCGTTTTACCTACGATACGCAGCATGGAACGGCCCCGCGCGCCACCGAGGGCGAGGGCAATACTGCGGCGACCGCCTTTAAGGGCCGCTTTTCCATCCTCACCACGGGTGTGGGCGCGATGTTTGCGGCGCTTGTCGTCAAGCTGTGGGGCATGCAGATGGTCTCGTCGGACTATTACGAGAAGCAGGCTAATAGCAATCAGACGCGCACCGTTACCACTCCCGCTGTGCGCGGCCGCATCCTCGACCGCAATGGCGTGGCGCTTGTCCAGAACCGTCCCTCACTTGCTGTCGTGGCCTACCGCGACCTTGCCGAGGATGAGGTTCTGGTTCGCCATCTTGCCAACGTGCTTGGAATGCCTTACGTGGCGGTCCTTCGCAATATTCAGGACAATACAGAGGGCGCTCAGAGCCTGCATACCATCGCGACAGACGTCCGTCGCTCCACGGTTGCCTATATCAAGGAGCACGCCGGCGAGTTCCCGGGCGTCAAGATTGCCGAGCGTACTGAGCGTCAGTATCCATATGGCGAGACGGCATGCCATATCTTGGGCTATACCGGCACCATTACCTCCGAGCAGCTCGAGGCTCAGAATAAGAAAACCTCTGGCGATGATGATGCTTCTGCTGGCAAGATCACGTACCAGTCGGGCGATATCGTGGGCCAGGCGGGCGTTGAGAGCTACTACGAAAACCTGCTGCAGGGCATTCGTGGCGAGCAGACCGTCAAGGTCGATGCCTCGGGCAATGTGACCGGTCAGGCCGGCGCCGTGCCCGCGAAGGCCGGCTCCGACATTAAGCTCACGCTCGACCTTAAGATCCAACAGGCCTGTGAGACGGCGCTGGCGAGCGCTATCGAGCTTGCCAAGACCACTGGCTACAGCAATGCCGGCAACGGCGCTGTGGTGTGTCTCGATCCCAACAATGGCGAGATCCTGGGCATGGCGAGCGAGCCCAAGTTCGATCCGTCCGTCTTTATCGGCGGCGTCTCAAATGACGTGTGGACCGAGCTCAATGATGACGAGGGTTCGCACCCGCTGATCAACCGCGCCATTAGCGGACAGTACATGTCGGCCTCGACCATCAAGCCGCTCTCGGCACTGGCCGGTCTTGAGTTTGGAACCTACACTTCAACGCAGACAACCAACTGCACGGGCTATTGGACGGGCCTGGGCAAGGCTTGGGGCAAGCGCTGCTGGCTGACTTCTGGCCACGGCACCATGACGTTGCAGTCGGGTATCGCCAACTCGTGCGACCCCGTCTTCTACGACATGGGCAAGGCGTTCTTCTATGACGAGCAACATCCCGAGGGCCTGCAGGATGTCTTTCGTCGCTGGGGCCTAGGCAAGACTTGCGGTATCGATCTGCCGAGTGAAGGCGCGGGCCGTATTCCCGATGCCGAGTGGAAAGAGTCGTACTTCACCGACGCTTCTGCTGAGGACCGCAAGTGGAATGCCGGCGATATGACCAACATTGCCATCGGCCAGGGCGACATCCTGGTGACGCCCCTGCAGATGGCGTGTGCCTATATGGGTCTTGCCAACGGCGGCAAACAGTACGTGCCTCACGTGTTTTTGTCTGCCGTGTCGCGCGATGGTGACGGCGATGCCTATAAGTACAACGGCAAGGGCAAGAAGAAGCGCCTGGAGGCCAAGATTAACAGCGATTCGGATTTGGCTCTTGTTCGCAACGGCATGCACGACGTGATTTACACGGCATCGACGTCCCTGGCGGCTCACTTTGGCACCCTGACGCCGCAGGTATACGGCAAGTCGGGCACGGGCGAGAAAAGTGGCGAGGACGAATACGCGTGGTTCTGCGCCTATGCACCGGCCGATGATCCCAAGTATGTCATCGCTACTGTCCTGGAGCAGGGTGGCGGCGGCTCAGATACCGCGATGCATGTCGTGCGCGACGTGCTCGGCGTGATTTATGACGAGCCCGATACCTCTTCGGCCTCGGGCGATTCTTCGGTTCGATAGGAGGTTGCGATGGATTTTTCTCCGGCGGATCTGTTCCGTTCAACAAAGACCGGCTCTCGCAGCAGCCTGGACCGCGTCAACAAGCAACTTTCGGCCTCGCGCGGCACGTTTCGCCAAAAGGTGCATATCGGTGTGCTCGTGGCTACTGTGGCGCTCGTCGCCTACGGTGCCATCATCATCTGGTCGGCTTCGCAGTTTAAGGCCGATGCCTCGTTCTCACGCCATCTGCTGGGAATTGGCATCGGAGCGGTGCTGGCGGTGCTCGTCTGGCGAACCGACCTGCGCGGTATTTCCAATTTCTCGACGGCGTTGCTCGTCATCGACCTGATCGTGATCTTCTCGCCCAAGATTCCGGGCCTGTCCTATACGGGCGGTCTGGGCATGACGGGCTGGATCAAGATTCCCGGTATCGGTTTGACGTTCCAGCCGGTTGAGCTTGCCAAGCTCATCACCATCTTCTTTATTGCTACGCTTGGCTCGCAGTATAACGGTCGCATCGATACCGTTCGCGACTACGTCAAGCTCTGCGGCATGCTGTCCATTCCGTTTTTGGCCGTCGTCGCCATGGGCGACCTGGGCTCGGGCCTGGTTGTGTTGGTTTCGGGCGCCATCGTCATTTGTATGAGCGGCGCACGCCGCGAATGGGTGCTGTCGACCCTGGCCCTGCTCGTGGGCCTGGTGGCCCTCGTTCTGGCGCTCGATTCGGTTTTTGATTCGTTGCTCGGCCACGATGTGCTCATCAAGCAGTATCAGATGAACCGTCTGACGGTCTTTATCGACCCCGATAATGCCGATTCGGACGATGCCTACAACCTGCAGCAGTCGCTTATCGCCGTTGGCTCGGGCGGCTTCTTTGGTAAGGGTTTGGGTCATGCGACGCAGTCGGCCGGCGGCTTTCTGCCTGAGTTCCACACCGACTTCGTCTTCGCGTTCCTGTCCGAGACCTTTGGCTTTTGCGGTTCCTTTTTGCTCCTGTGTCTCTACGTGCTGCTGATCTTTTCGACGATTCGCGTCGCCTTTAAGTGTGAGTCGCTGTTCCTGCGCCTGTCGTGCGTGGGCATCGTTGGCATGTGGGCGTTCCAGACCTTCGAGAACATCGGCATGTGCATCGGCATGATGCCGATTACCGGTATTCCGCTACCGTTTATTAGCTTCGGTTCGTCTTCGATGATGATTCAGCTGCTGACGGTGGGTATCGTACAATCCATATGGCGGCATCGTTCGGGCGCCGCGTAACCGCTGGAGGGGTTTGCTATGAAAATTCCCGTAGATAAGCTGACCCGCGCTTTTAAGATGGGCACGTCCGTTAAGAAGGATTCCGATACGCCGGTGCGCGTTTCGGTCTATCTGGATTCGTCCGCCTCGCGCTTTCTGGCCGAGACGGTGCGTGATGCCTTTGTGCCGCAGACGACCTCGGGCATTGTGCGCGTCGAGCGTCTGGGGGAGGAGCGAATTGCTCCAAAGACCGATACCGATGTGGTGCTGGTGCTCTCGTGTGGTTCCGACCGCTTGGAGAGTGCCGTGCAGGAGCTCGTGATCGCCGGCGCGCCCGTGTGCGTGCTTGCCGAGTCTGCTGTGGAGGTGCCGTTTATCGAGGAGTCTACGCCCATGCTCGGCGTGGTAGCGGCAACCGATAAGACGTATCTGCTCGAGACGCTTGCCCGCTGGATTCTCGATCGCACCGACAAAGAAACGGCTTTTGCGGCGAACTTTGCCTTCATGCGCATCGCGGCGGCCAATCGTATCATCACCTCGTGCGCGCTCACCAATATGGCGACCGGCGCGCTGGTGTTTTTGCCGGGCGACGATTATCCCGTTATGGCGCTGGCGCAGGTGGGCATGCTCTTTGAGCTCGCTGCCGTCTTTGGACGCGGCATTAAGCCTGAGCGCGGCTACGAGGTCGCGGGCGTGCTTGCCGGCGGTCTTGTGATCCGAGCGGTCACCCGCGCACTTGTCAAGCAGACGCCGCATATTGGGTTTGCCGTCAAGGCGCTCACTGCTGCCGCGGGCACCTATGGCATGGGCCGTGCGCTCGTTTCGCTCTACGAGCGCGATGTCGACTACAGTCGTGCCAACGAGGTGGTTACTGCTACGTTCTCCCGCGTTCGCGATCTCGTAACCACGGTCGCGAGCGCTACCCGTCCTATGGCGTCCTATCAGGACGCATCAGATCTCGCTGCTTAGGGGTTTTCCGTTGCGCGTTCCGTATCAAGACTGTTTTCATTTAATTGAGCCGCTGCTCGCCAAGGTCGAGAAGCCGAGCCGCTATATCGATCACGAGTGGGGCACGCTTTCCAAGGCCGATGCCGATTACCGTTGCTGCCTGATCTACCCGGATGTGTACGAGGTTGGTTTGCCCAACCAGGGCATCGCCATCCTCTACAACATCCTTAACCAGGCCGAGGGCATCTCCTGCGAGCGTGGCTATGTGCCGTGGCCCGATATGGGTGACGCCATGCGCGAGGCGGGTATTCCGCTGCTGTCGCTCGAAGGTGCTGCCCCCGTCGCTTCGTTTGATATCGTCGGTCTGCATGTGCCGCACGAGATGGCGGTGACGAACTTCCTCGAGGCTCTCGACCTCGCTGGCATTCCGCTGTTAGCGGCCGACCGAGGCGAAGACGACCCCATCATCATCGCCGGCGGTCCCTCGGTGTACAACCCCGAGCCGTACGCGGCCTTCTTCGATGCCATCCTCATCGGTGAGGGCGAGGAATCGCTGCTCGAGACCTGCCAGCTGCATCGCCGCCTGCGTGACGAAGGAGTCCCGCGCGCGCAGATTGTCGAGCAGCTTGCATCCATTGCCGGCAACTACGTGCCGTCGCTCTATGAGGTTTGTCACGACGAGCCCTGCTCGCCGCATGGCTACACCGTGTCACGTGAGGGTAAGGATGCGCCGACTGTGGTCTACAAGCGCGTCGTCGAGGATTTCGGCGCCACGAATCCGCTGTCGCAGTCGTGCGTGCCCTATGCGCAGCTGGTCCACGACCGCCTGTCTATCGAGATCCTGCGCGGCTGCGCCCGCGGCTGTCGTTTTTGCCAGGCCGGCATGACGTATCGCCCGGTGCGCGAGCGCTCGGCCGACCAGATCGTCTCGTCGGTGATTCAGGGTCTGGAAAAGACCGGCTATGACGAGGTGTCGCTGACCTCGCTCTCCACGACCGACCACTCCTGCATTCGCGACGTGCTCGGCAGGCTCAACCGTCGCCTGGAGGATACGGGTATTCGCGTGTCTATTCCGTCGCAGCGCCTGGATTCGTTTGGCGTGGATATGGCCGAGTCGGTCGCCGGCGAGAAGAAGGGCGGCCTGACGTTTGCGCCCGAGGCCGGCAGCCAGCGCATGCGCGACATCATTAACAAGAACGTGACCGAGGAGGACCTGGACCGTGCGGCCAAGGCGGCCTTCGAGGCCGGCTGGAACCGCATGAAGCTCTACTTTATGATGGGCCTTCCCGGCGAGCGCGACGAGGACATCGTGGCCATCGCCAATCTGGCCGATCACGTGCTGGAGCTCGGTCGTTCCGTGGTGCCCAAGGCTCGTCGCGGCTCGATCTCGGTGTCCATCTCGGTTTCGGTGTTTATCCCCAAGGCTGCCACGCCGTTCCAGTGGTGCCCGCAGCTCGACTACGACGACGTCAAGCGTCGCCAGAAGCTGCTTATCACGAGCGTTCGCAACCGAGCCGTCCGCGTGCATTACCACGATGCCGAGACCTCGCTCATCGAGGCCGCGCTGTCCCGCGCCGGTCGCGACATGACGCCCGTCATCATCGATGCTTGGCGCGCGGGCTCTCGCTTTGACGCCTGGGTAGAGCATTTCTCGCTCGATAACTGGAAGGAGGCTGCTGCCAAAAACGGCATCGACCTCAATGAGCTCGTGCACCTGCCCTACGAGTTGGACTGGCGCCTGCCGTGGGAGCATGTGAGTCCCGGCTGCACGCGTGGCTTCCTCGAGCGCGAGTACCGTCGCTCGCTCGAGGGTGTCACGACTCCCGATTGCACCCGCACGTCGTGCACCGGCTGCGGAATCTGCCCCACGCTCCACGCCAAGAATGTATTGATGGGTGATCGCGCATGAGTGAGCGCCTGACCGACAACCCCACGCTCTTTAGGCTTCGTGTTCGCTATGGCAAGCGCGATCGCCTTAAGTACCTGGGCCATCTCGAAGTAATCCATACCATTGAGCGCATCGTGCGCCGTGCGGGACTTCCCTATGCCGTCACGCAGGGTTTCTCTCCGCACATGCGCGTGGGCTTCTCTTCGGCGCTACCGGTTGGTACGTCGTCGACCTGCGAGTGGTATGACCTGTTTATGACTGAGTTCGTGGCACTCGACGAGGCGTTTGGGCGCCTGGCTGCGGCGTCTCCGGCCGATCTGGCGCCCATCGAGGCGGCGTATATCGACGTACGCACGCCGGCGTTGACGGCGCAGCTCACGCGCCTGTCGTATCGCATCGACCTGCACTTGGATCCCGAGGCGCCCGTAAGCGCCGACGAGGTGCGTCGTGCGATCGACACGCTGCGCGCGGACCATGGCATCGACTACGCGCGCGGCAAAAAGAGCAAGCGCTTGGATTTGGATCACACGCTCGTGGGCTATGAGCTCACGGAGGGGGAGCGCCCGGATCATTTGGTGCTCATGCTCGACACTCATGCCGACAACGAGGGCTCCATGCGTCCGGAGATTTTGCTTTCCGCTGCTGATGTTTTGTTGCAGGGCTTGACCCCGGGCGTGGATGCACCTATTGTTTCCACCGGTATGCAAGACCTCGTGACCATCTGCTCCTACGATGTCGAGCGTCAGAATCAAGCATGCGAGGACGACGAGGGCCGACTCGTCAGCCCCATACCTGTGCGAACTTGTGGATTTGCTTCACATACTCGTTGACGGGGGTATTTTCGCCTGCTACTATATTCGGCTGTTGCACTAACTGATGCATGAAGGGCAAGTAAACATGTACGCAATCGTTAACACGGGCGGCAAGCAGTACAAGGTCGCCACCGACGATGTCATCACCGTCGAGAAGATCGAGGGCAATGAGGGCGACAAGGTCACCCTGCCGGTTATCTTCCTCAACGACGGTAAGAAGATCGTCACCGATCCCGACAAGCTGGCCAAGGCCAAGGTTACCGCTCAGATCGTTGAGCAGTTCAAGGGCGAGAAGCAGCTGGTTTTCAAGTTCCACAAGCGTAAGCGCTATCGTCGTCTGAAGGGTCACCGTCAGCAGCTCACTAAGCTGAAGATCGTGAAGGTCCAGGCTACGTCCCGCGCCAAGAAGGCTGTCAAGGCAGAGGCCGAGGCTGTTGCCGAGGCTCCCGTCGCCGAGTAAATTACACTCGTAACGAAAGAGTAGGTATACACAATGGCACACAAAAAAGGACTCGGTTCCTCCCGTAATGGCCGTGACTCCCGCGGTCAGCGCCTTGGCACGAAGCGCTATGCCGGCCAGACGGTAACCACGGGCACGATTCTCGTCCGTCAGCACGGCACGCACATCCACCCGGGTGAGAACGTTGGCCGTGGCAAGGACGACACGCTGTTCGCGCTGGTCGACGGTACCGTTGAGTTCCACAAGGGTATCAAGCACAGGGTCAGCGTACGCCCGCTCGCGAACGCGTAATTCACCCTTCATAGAGCACATATGTGGGAGGCACTTGAGTTTTAGGATTCAAGGGTCTCCCTCTTTTTGTAGGAGGCGATTCTGTTGTCACAGTTCACCGATATCAGCCGCATTAACGTGTGCGGCGGCGACGGCGGAGCCGGATGCATGTCGTTTAGGCGCGAGGCATTTGTCCCCAAGGGCGGCCCCGATGGCGGCGACGGCGGTCGTGGCGGCAATGTCGTCATCCAGGCCGATGCTCAGCTGTCTTCGCTGATCGATTACCGCTTTAAGCATCACTTCCGCGCCGAACGCGGCACGCACGGGCAGGGTGCCCGTCGTAACGGTAAGAGCGGCGAGGACCTGATTCTCAAGGTCCCCATGGGTACCGTGGTGCGCGAGCTCGACCCCGAGACGCAGACCCCGATGTTCGAGATTGCCGACCTGGTGCACGATGGCGAGCGCGTTGTCGTGGCGCCCGGCGGTGCCGGTGGCCTGGGCAACACGCACTTTGTGACGTCGGTGCGCCGCGCGCCCGCGTTCGCTCAGCTGGGCGAACCGGCCGAGGAGCACTGGATTGAGCTCGAGATGAAGCTTATGGCCGATGCTGCGCTCGTGGGCTTCCCCTCGGTGGGCAAGTCCTCGCTCATCGCGCGCATGAGTGCCGCCCGTCCCAAGATCGCCGACTATCCGTTTACAACGCTCGTGCCGAACCTCGGCATGGTGCGTGCCGGTGAGTATTCTTACGTCGTTGCCGACGTTCCTGGTTTGATCGAGGGCGCGAGCGAGGGCAAGGGCCTGGGCCACCAGTTCCTGCGCCACATCGAGCGTACGGCGCTCATCATGCATGTCGTCGACATGACGGGCGGTTTTGAGGATCGCGATCCGGTTGAGGACTATCGCATCATCAACCGCGAGCTCGAGCAGTATGGCGCCGAGCTTTCGGAGCGTCCGCAGATCGTCGTCGCCAACAAGTGCGACGCGCCGGGCACGGCCGACAAGATTGCCGACCTCAAGCGCGCAGCGCTCGACGATGGACATATGTTCTTTGCCGTGTCTGCCGTGACGGGCGCCGGTCTCAATACGTTGATGCTTGCCGTAGGTGAGCAGGTAGCCAAGCTCCGCGCCGAGCTGGCGGTCTCCGATGAACCGGTCGATCTGCGCGACGAGGAGTGGGAGCGCCGCCGTCTGCAGCGCGAGAAGCGGTTCCGCATTGTCCAGGAAGAGCCCGGTGCCTTCCGCGTGGTCGGTCGTGCCATCGAGCGCATGGTCATCCAGACCGACTGGGAAAACGAGGAAGCCGTCATTTACCTGCAGCATAAGTTTGCGCGTATGGGTGTTGACGACGCGCTCGAGAAGGCCGGTTGCCGTGCGGGCGACGAGGTCCGCATTTGCCAGCGCGCCTTTGACTTTGAGGGCGCTGAGGACTTCTCGGAGTACGAGGAGCTCGAGGACGCTGGCGAGGACGTTGCCGTTGGGGCCATTGACGTGGCCGATGCTGCGGATGAGGGCGTCGAGGTTGTCGATGCGGCGGATGCCGCGGACGATGCCGAGACCTCGGAGGGCGAGTAAGCCATGTCGCTGCGCGGTGGAATCGGTTTGCCCGAGCTGCCCATAAAAGAGGGCAAAGAGTTTCGGCTTGGCATTATGGGCGGCACATTCGACCCGATTCATTACGGGCACCTGGTGACTGCCGAGCAGGCGCGCGAGTCGCTCGACTTGGACGCTGTGCTCTTTATGCCGGCGGGCTCTCCCGCCTTTAAGCTTGACAAGCCGGTGACGCCTGCCGAGGACCGTTATGCCATGACGGTCCTCGCCACCGCCGCGAACCCGGCCTTTTTGGCGAGCCGGTTCGAGATTGACCGTCCGGGCGTAACCTATACGGCCGATACGCTTCATGCCCTTCGCGACTTTTACCCGCCGCTGGTAAAGCTCTACTTTATTACGGGCGCCGACGCGATTATCGATATTGTGACCTGGCATGATGCCGAACGAATCGCTGAGCTTGCTACCTTTATTGCGGCGACACGACCGGGCTTTGATATCGATACGGCGCGTGCCCGAATCAAAGAGTCGGGGCTGCCGTTCGACGTGCGCTATATTCAGATTCCGGCGCTGGCGATCAGCTCGACGAACATTCGTAAGCGAGTTGCCCGCGGCATGAGCGTGCGCTATCTTACGAGCGAGTCCGTGCTCGGCTACATTCGCAAACGCAGGCTATATGCCGATTTGGGCCAAGAAGATTTTGAGTGATGGGGGTCTACGTTGTCGGTAGAGGATCAGTTTGAGGGCGATGAGCGCGCGCTGCTCAAGCGCATTCAAGAGCTGCTCGATGTTCGCATGAAGAATAAGCGCAAGCGCTATGTGCATTCGCTGGGTGTTGCCGAGACCGCACTTCATCTGGCCGAGGTCTACGGCGTTGACCGCTTTGATGCCGCTGCCGCCGGCCTGATCCATGACTGGGACAAAGTGCTCTCCGACGACGAGCTGGTCACGCGCGCTCTGCATTACGGCATTAAGATTGCCGGCTCTCCTTCCGCCGCGACGCCGCTTTTGCATGGCCCTGTTGCCGCCTATGAGCTTCCGCAGCTTTTCCCCGAGTTGTCGCCGGCCGTTTTCCAGGCTGTCGACCGTCACACCGTGGGTGCCTGCGACATGACGCCGCTCGATATGGTGGTCTTTGTGGCCGATGCCATCGAGCCCAACCGCCACGGCGACTATGCGCATGCCCTGCGCGAGATGGTGGGGGAGTCGACGCTCGATGAGTTGTTCTTCTCCTGTTTTGCGCAGGGTCTGGTCTATGTGATCCAGTCCGGGCGCTATCTTTATCCCACGGCTATTACGATTTACAACCATTACGCCCAGCTACGCTAGCTCGGGCTGTCTAGAAAGAGGTATTCCATGGCCGACGAGACCATGACCGACGAGCAGATTCTTGAACGTGTGGAGCACAAGAGCTTCGCCGCCACGTCCGACCGCACTGCCGCCTCGCTGTCCGCGAGCGGTGTCGCCGCCGAGGATGTCGCCCGCGCCGCCGCGCAGGCCGCCTACGACAAGAAGGGCGAGGACGTTCAGGTGCTCGACCTGACCGAGCTTTCCGATGTGTGCGACTACTTTGTGCTTGCCACCGGTGCCAACAACCGCCAGGTCGATTCAATTGTCGACGAGATCGAGGAGAAGGTCGCCGAGGCTTGCGGCGAGCATCCGTTCTCCATCGAGGGCCGCGAGCAGAAGACTTGGATGCTCATGGACTACGGTTCGGTTGTCGTCCACGTCTTCACTCCCGAAGCCCGCGACTTCTACCGCCTCGAGAAACTCTGGGGCGACGCTCCCCAGCTTCCCCTCGACCTCCTCTAGTAGCTCATTTGAGACGGGGTTTAGCTACCCTCACGCATATCGCCGAGCAGTTGCGGTTTTCCGCAGCTACCCGGCTTTCTTTTTGCCTTAGGGACTAATCGTCGAAGCGGGATTGGCGGCCGAAGGATAGGGCGGTGTCGCCGAATTTGTCTCGGACGGCGTCGATAGCGACTGAGAGGTCGCGACGGTCGCTCGATTGGGCTCCGCGGTCGTCGACTTCGCAGAACAGGTCAGTCTGGATGCCGCCCTGATGGTCGAAGTCGCTCATGCCGATGCCTGCTAAGCGAACGTGCATGCCTTCCTGCCAGATGTTGTCGAGCAGTTCGAGTGCAACCGCCACGAAGATGTTCTCATCGTCGGTCGGATGAGGCAGCCGGCGCTGTGCCGTACGCCCGCTGCCATACGAATACTTAAGCTTGAGCGTCACCGTGGCGCCTGTTAGTCCCTGACGGCGCAGACGGCGGCCCACTGACTCTCCCAGCAGCGCAATCGCCGCCTCAATATCCCCACGCTCAGTCAAATCTTTCGCAAAGGTGCGTTCATTGCTGACCGACTTGACCTCGCGCTCCTCATCGAGACTCGTGACTTCGGAGATTTCGAGTCCCAGCGCACGCTGGCGCATGCGTTCGCCGTTGACGCCAAAAATAGAGGCCAGTGTGGACTCAGGCGCGCGCGAAAGCTCGCCGAGGGTGTAGATGCGCATGCGGCGCAGTCGCTCCTCGGCCGAGCGCCCGATGCCGCTCATGGCAGATACCGGCAGCGCGGCCAAAAAGCGCTGTTCGGTTCCGGGGCGTACGATGGTCAGCCCAAACGGCTTATCCCGCTCGCTTGCGATCTTTGCGACCGTCTTGTTGCAGCCCACGCCAATGGAGCAGGTCACTCCCAGCCCTGCCACGCGGTCGCTTATACGCCGCGCAACCAGCAGCGGGTCTTCGGGCGCAAAGCGACCCGGTGTGATATCGATAAAGGCTTCGTCGATGGATACGCGCTCAACGCGCGGGGTCTCGTCAGCGAGAATCGCCATGACCTGCGCGCTCACCTCGCGGTAGCGATCAAAGTGCCCGTGCGTCCAAATGGCTTGCGGGCACAAGCGCCGCGCCTCGGCCGAGGCCATG
Source organism: uncultured Collinsella sp. (assembly GCA_902491345.1). GTDB lineage: Bacteria > Actinomycetota > Coriobacteriia > Coriobacteriales > Coriobacteriaceae > Collinsella. The sequence continues at coordinate 24,667 of CABUHI010000013.1, read as the reverse complement.
GCAGAGTGCACGCCAAAGCGACGCGCCTCATACGAACACGTGGACACGACGCCACGCGAATCGGCGTCTCCGCCCACGATGAGCGGCTTTCCGCGCCATTCGGGATGATCGAGCATCTCCACGCTCGCAAAAAACGCATCGAGGTCCATCAGGCCCACCGCCGGACCCGTCCAGGGAGGCGGCGTGACGCCCGTGGCATCCTCATAACCGTATGTATGTTCGCGTCTTTCCATGTCATGAGTATACCGCGCAGCTCATGTGGGGTGCGTGTATGTGCTTGCAAATCCCGAATTCTTGTCTAAGATATGGATTTGCCCTCGACTACACCGAAGAAGTTGGTCTCACGGACTTCACCTGCCCGCGTCGATGGCGTATTATGTTCAACTGTTTGTTTGTAGTTGCAGCCTAAAGCTGCTTGGTTGGAGGAGTTTCCTTTGGCAGTCAAGATTCGCCTTGCTCGTCACGGCGCTAAGAAGCGTCCGTACTACCGTGTCGTCGTCGCCGATTCCCGCGCCCCGCGTGACGGTCGTATCATCGAGGAGGTTGGCCGCTACAACCCGATGACCGCCCCCAAGACCATCAACCTCGACCTCGAGAAGATCGCCGACTGGCAGTCCAAGGGCGCTCAGCTCACCGACGCCGTCGCCGCTCTGGTCAAGGCCGCCAACGAGGGCGAGAAGACCGAGACCGTCGTCAAGAAGTCCAAGAAGCAGCTCGCCAAAGAGGCCGAGGCCGCTAAGGCTGCCGCTGAGGCCGCTGAGGGCGCCGAGGAGTAAATCGTGCCTGAGGTTGACGCTGCACAGCTCGAGGGTGAGGCAATGCTCTCAGATCGCATCGCCGATCTCGTCGAATATCTCGTTGTTCAGATCGTCGACGACCCGGATTCCGTGAGCCTTGAGGTCATCGATGGTGACGACGTCTCTACGATTGAGGTTTCGGTCGCCGAGGATGACGTCGCTAAGGTCATCGGCCGTCGTGGCCGTACCATCAAGGCCATTCGCACGCTCGCCCGTGCACTGGCCGCTCGCCTCGACACTGCTGTCGAGGTAGAGGTTCTGGGCTAGGACCTTGAGGTCCCAGTACAAAAACATCGCCCGTGTGGTCAAGCCGCACGGAAGGAAGGGGGAGGTCCTCGCGCAGCCGCTGCGGGGGCTTCCTTCTGTATTAGAGCCTGGTATGCGCGTCGCCCTGACGCCGCCGGCGCTCAAGCGCGACCGCTTTTGCACGGTCGTGTCCGTCACCGATACGGGCGATGGCGATCTGGTCTCGTTTGAGGGCATTGACGACTTGACGGCCGCCGAGGGTATCACGGGATGCTACGTGCTGGCAAATCGTGACGATTTTGAGCTCGATTCGCTCGACGCTGCCTATACCGACCTGATGGGTCGCGAGGTGGTCGACGAGCGCTTCGGTTCGCTCGGCACGATCGTCGAGATCATGTCGACGCCCGCTAACGATGTTTGGGTTGTCGAGGGTGATCGGTACGGCGAGGTACTGATTCCCGTGATCGAGCAGGTTGTGCTCGATCTTCCCGACAAAGGAACAATTTCCGTCCACGTTATGGACGGCCTGATCGATATGGACAAGTAGGGAGGACAACATGCTGATCGAGACCCTTTCGGTCTTTCCCGAGATGTTTGAGCCCGTCATGTCCACATCGATCTTGGGCCGCGCCCGCAAGGCCGGCCTTTTTGATTTTAAGGCGTATAACCTGCGCGACTGGACGCACGACCGCCATCGTACCGTCGATGACGAGCCGTACGGCGGCGGGCAGGGCATGCTCATGAAGGTCGAGCCTATTGCCGAGGCCATCGAGGCCATCAGCTCCGAGGGTCCCAAGCCCACCGTAGTGTTCTTCACCCCCTGTGGCGAGCCCTTTACGCAGCATGTGGCCGAGCGCCTGCTCAAAAGTGAGCGCCTGCTGTTTGTGTGCGGCCGCTACGAGGGCGTCGACGAGCGTGCGTATGCGTATGCCGATGAGCGTCTGTCGATCGGCGACTACGTACTTACGGGCGGCGAACTTCCCGCTATGGTCGTTGCCGATGCCGTCGTACGCCTGATTCCCGGCGCCCTGGGCGACGAGATGAGCAACGTCGACGAGTCGTTCTCGACCGCCGAGGACGGAGGCCTGCTCGAGTACGCGCAGTTCACCCGTCCTGCCGAGTTCAACGGCGAGGGCGTGCCGCCGGTGCTTGTGAGCGGCGATCACGCCAAGGTCGATGCCTGGCGTCGCAAGAACGCCATCGAGCGCACCTGCCGCTGGCGTCCCGATCTGATCGAGACGGCGCGGCTCACGCCCGAGGAGCGTGCGTACGCGCAGGAGATTTTGGACGCTTCGTATTCGCAGAGCGAGGAGTGAGAATGGTTCCTACGCAACATTCCGCGTTGAGGGGCGCTTTTGAGTGGATCGTGGTCATCGCGATCGCGCTCGTGGCCACCTTCTTGATTCGCTCGTTTGTGGTCGAGCCCTTTGTGGTGCCCACCGGCTCCATGGAGTCCACGATCGAGATTGGCGACCAGATCTTGGCACAAAAGGTGAGCCTCGAGCTCGGTCAGCCCGTCAAGCAGGGCGATATCGTGGTGTTTCACAACCCCGATGGCACCTCCGAGCATGATGTTCTTGTCAAGCGCGTTATTGCCACGGCCGGCCAGACGGTCGACCTGCAGGATGGCAAGGTGGTCGTTGACGGCCAAGCGCTCGACGAGGACTATACGACGGGCATGAGCTGGCCGCTTTCGGTCCAAGCGCCCGGCGCTCAGGTAAGCTATCCCTACACCGTCCCCGACGGGTGTGTGTGGGTGATGGGCGACAACCGAGAGAACTCAGCCGACTCCCGCTATTTTGGGCCGGTCGACCGCTCCGATTTAATGGCCGTGGCACTCGTTCGCTACTGGCCGCTCAACCGCATCGGCGCTATCGACTAAAAACCGCTATAGTACAGTACCTAACCGTGTAATCGTTTCGACGAGGGGATATTAGAGGCATGAACGCTTCATCGCTTTCCTTCCAAGACATCATCCTGCGCCTCCAGCAGTACTGGGGCGAGCAGGGCTGCGTCATTATGCAGCCCTATGACTCCGAGGTCGGTGCCGGTACCTTCCATACCGCGACCACGCTGCGCTCGCTCGGTCCCGCCGAGTGGCGCACCTGCTATGCGCAGCCCTGCCGCCGTCCTGCCGACGGCCGCTACGGCGAAAACCCCAACCGCATGCAGCACTACTATCAGTTCCAGGTGCTCATCAAGCCCTCGCCGGTCAACGCTCAGGAGCTCTACCTGGGTTCGCTGGCCGCCATTGGTCTGGACCCCAACGACCATGACGTCCGCTTTGTCGAGGACGACTGGGAGAGCCCGACCCTTGGCGCCTGGGGCCTTGGCTGGGAGGTCTGGCTCAATGGCATGGAGGTCACGCAGTTTACGTACTTCCAGCAGGTGGGCGGCATCGAGGTCGACCCCGTGCCCGTCGAGATCACCTATGGCCTGGAGCGTATCGCCATGTACGCCCAGGGCGTCAACTCGGTCTACGACCTGGTGTGGAGCTACCTGCCCGACGGCACGCCCATGACCTATGGTGACGTGTTCCTCGAGAACGAGCGCGAGTTCAGCGCCTACAACTTTGAGGTTGCCAACGTCGAGATGATGCGTCAGAAGTTTGACGACTACGAGGCCGAGTGCCACTCCTGTCTGGAGCGCAAGCTGCCGCTGCCGGCGTACGACTGCGTCATGAAGTGCAGCCACGCCTTCAACCTGCTCGATGCCCGTGGCGCGCTGTCCGCGGTCGAGCGTGCCAACTACATCCTGCGCGTCCGCGCCGTCGCCAAGGCCTGCTGCGAGGCCTACATGGCCGAGGTCGCCGGAGTCAACGAGAATGCCGACCAGGAAGGTGAGGTGGCGTAAGCCATGGCAGACGCTAAGGATTTCCTGTTTGAGATCGGTACGGAGGAAATGCCCTCTGCACCGCTGAACAATGCCGTCAAGCAGCTTGGCACCATGATCGCCAAGGGCCTCGACGAGGCCGGTCTGGCCCACGGCGAGGTCCGCGTGATCTCGAGTCCGCGTCGCCTGGCTGCACTCGTTGCCGACGTCGCCACCGCGACCGATGAGGTTCACGAGGTCAAGCGTGGCCCCGCGGCCAACATTGCCTTCGACGCTGACGGTAACGCCACCAAGGCCGCCCAGGGCTTTGCCCGCAAGTGCGGTGTGGCTGCCGAAGACCTGGTCCGTCGCGAGGACACTGACGGTCGCGAGTATGTGTTCGCCGAGAAGAATATTCCCTCCGCACCGGCTACGCCGATTCTGACCGCTCTGTGCGAGAAGACCATCGCCGGCCTGCAGTGGCCCAACTACCGCAGCCAGCGCTGGGGTCATGAGCATGCGACCTTTGTTCGTCCGGTCCGCTGGATCTGCTGCCTTTTGGGCGAGGATGTCGTGCCCGTGTCGTTTGCCGACGTGACGAGCGGCAACACCACGCGCGGTCATCGTGTACTTGGCCCTGGCGACCATGTGGTTGCCAGCCCCGCTGTTTATGAGCAGGTGCTCGAGGACGCCGGCGTGCTTTCTGCCGAGCGTCGTCGCGAGGCCATCCTTGCCGGTATCGCCGAAGTTGAGGCCGCTCGCCCCGGCTGTCATGTCGACACGCCCAAGAAGGTCTTCGAGGAGGTCATTAACCTCTGCGAGTGGCCGACGGTGCTCGTCGGTACCTTCGATGAGGAGTTCCTCAAGGTCCCGCATGAGATCATCTGCGAGTCCATGCTCACTAACCAGCGCTACTTTCCGATCTATGACGGCGAGGGCAAGCTCACGCGTGAGTTCGTGGTCGTCTCCAACAGCAAGCCCGAGAACGCCGAGCGCGTGATCGACGGCAACGAGCGCGTCGTGCGCGCCCGTCTGGACGACGCAAAGTTCTTCTACGAGGAGGACCTGAAGATCTCCCTCGACGAGTTCCGTGAGCGCCTGGCCAAGGTCGCCTTCCAGGAGAAGCTCGGTAGCGTGCTCGCCAAGTCCGAGCGCATCGAGCAGCTCGCGCTCGCTATTGCCCGTGAGGCACACCTGGGTGCTCATCTGGCAGCTGACGCCGGCCGTGCCGCGCACCTGTGCAAGGCCGACCTGGTGTCCAACGCCGTCGTCGAGTTCACGAGCCAGCAGGGCGTGATGGGCGGTTATTACGCGACCGCGATGGGGGAGAACGACGAGGTCGCCCACGCCATTCGCGATCACTATCGTCCCCGCTTTGCCGGTGACGAGCTGCCCGAGGGCACCGCTGGCTGCATCGTGGCCTGTGCCGACAAGCTCGATACCATTGCCGGTATCTTTGCCATCGGCGAGCCCCCGACCGGCTCCTCCGACCCCTATGCGCTGCGTCGTGCCGCTATCGGCATCATCAACATCCTGCGCGACCGCCTGCCGATCGACCCCACGTCGCTCATCGACTTTGCGCTCGAGCTCTATAGTGAGCAGGGCATTGAGTTCGACGCCGCCGAGGTCGCCCAGCAGGTTCGCGACTTCTTCCATGGCCGCCTGGTGAGCATGGCCCGCGACGAAAAGATCCCGGCCGATACCGTTGCCGCCGTCTCTGCGGTGCACATCATCGCCCCGTCCGTCTTCTTCGCCCGCTGCGCCGCCCTCGACGAGGCTCGCAAGAACGACGCCGAGACCTTTGACAACCTGGCGACGGCCTATGCCCGTGCCGCGCATATCTCCAAGCCCGAGCTGGGTGCGGAGTACGACCGCGCCCTGATGGGCGAGGTCGAGCTCGCGCTTGCCGATGCCTCCGAGGCTGCTCAGACCGCTGTCGACGCCGCCCTTGCTGCCGAGGATTACCCGGCCGCATTTGCGGCCCTTGCCGCCCTGCGCGCCCCCATCGACCGCTTCTTCGATGAGGTTATGGTCATGGACAAGGACGAGCAGCTCCGCGATAATCGCCTTAAGCTGCTCAACCGCTTCGAGGCCGTTTTCTTCGGCATTGCCAACATCGGTGAGCTTGCCCGCAAAAAGTAAGCCAGCCTGCGCGTAAGCGCAAAAGGAGCCCCGCATGGATTGCCCGGTCACCGCTCGTCCCACCGTTATCGTTATCTCCGACTCGCTCGGTGATACCGCTTGTGAGGTGGTGCTTGCGGCGTCCGGGCAATTTGATGAAGGGGCTTTTTGTGTTTTGCGCCTGCCTAAGGTGACTTCTGTGGAGCAGGTCAAGTCATTTGTGGGGCCGCGCGTCGATGCCGACCATCGCGATATCGCCGTGTTCCATACCATCGTCGACCCGGCGCTACGTGCTCGTGTGCTCGATTACCTGGGCATGCTGCATATTCGCTCGGTCGACCTGATCGGCCCGACGCTCGCCGTGCTGTCGTCGCTCATCGGTGTACCGCCCAAGGGCGTCGCGGGCGTGATTCACAAGACCGATGACCGCTATTTCCATCGTATCGAGGCCATGGAGTATTTCGTTGAGCACGATGACGGGCGCGGCTGCGACGATCTGTCGGGTGCCGATATCGTGCTGCTGGGCGTATCGCGCACGTCCAAGACGCCGCTGTCGATGTTTTTGGCCTTTCAAGGTTACAAGGTTGCCAATGTTCCGTTGGCCCATGGCATGGAGCCGCCCAAGTCAATTTACGAGGTCGACCCGATGCGTTTGTTTGGCCTGATTTCGACCGTCGACGTTATTTCCGAGATTCGCGATAGCCGCTTGGGCGATGACTACGCCCGTGCCGTTGCCGGCTCCTATGCCGAGCCCGAGAGCGTGCGCAGCGAGCTCGAGGAAGCTCGTGCCCTCATGAAGCGCCTAGGCTGCTTTGTGGTGCGTACCGACGGCAAGGCCATCGAGGAAAGCGCTGCCGAGATCATTAGCCACTTGGAGGAAATCCAAGAAGCCCGCGCCCGCCGCGCCGCCAGTCGAGTGCAGCAAAGTTAGCTCATTGGAGTAGTTAAAAAGCCCCGTCCTAAATAGACTACCTCAAAATAATGCACGATAATGATAAAGCGATTTAGCAAGAAACTTGCATCTGACCTGCATTTCTCTTGCAGTGGTATCTTCATAAGGTAACCACCTTTATCTACCGTTTACCGCCAGTTTTAGCACGTTTACCAAACCGCGCACCCTCTGCTCAAGCCTGCCCAAAACGCGCCGTATAGTTCCCTCACGGCCCGCATCCGGTGGGTCGATTCGTTACCACGGTCGTGCGCGTAAGTGCATGGAAGGGGAAGTATCGTGAGCGATTGCAAGAGGGTTTACCGTTTTGGAACCGACGCCCAGGGCACCTGTGTCACTGAGGGCGACAAGTCCATGAACTTCGTGCTTGGCGGCAAGGGCGCAAACCTTGCCGAGATGAGCCGCATCGGCCTGCCGGTTCCCGGTGGCTTTACCATTACCTGCCAGACTTGCGTCGAGTACTCCGGTGCCGGCAACGTGTGGCCCGGGGGCGCACTCGATGAGATCGTTGCTGCCGAGGCGGACCTCGAGGCCCGCTGCGGCAAGAAGCTCGGCGACGCCTCCGATCCGCTGCTCGTGTCGGTTCGCTCGGGCGCTCCGTTCTCCATGCCCGGTATGATGGACACGGTCCTCAACTTGGGCCTCAATGACGATTCCGTCCAGGGCCTCATCGCGCAGACGCAGAACCCGCGTTTTGCCTGGGATAGCTACCGCCGCTTTATCCAGATGTTTTCCAATGTCGTCATGGGCGTTGACGCCGACCTGTTCGAGAACGCCCTGACCCAGGCCCGTCTGGTCGCCGGCGTCCGCGTCGATTCCGAGCTTTCGGCCGAGGACCTGCAGGAACTCGTCGAGACCTTTAAGGGCATCTTTTCCGAGAACGTCGATGCCTCCCTGTATCCCGAGCTCGAGGTCGCTGACGGCAAGCCCGTTTTCCCGCACGACCCGGAGCTTCAGCTACGCCTTGCAATCCAGGCCGTCTTTGGCAGCTGGATGAACGAGCGTGCCTGCATCTACCGCAAGCAGCATGGCATTTCCGACGACCTCGGCACCGCCGTCAACGTACAGGCCATGGCCTTTGGCAACAAGGGCGAGACCTCTGCGACGGGCGTCGCCTTTACGCGTAATCCGGCCGACGGCACCAAGGAGTTCTACGGTGACTTTTTGGTTAACGCCCAGGGCGAGGACGTCGTCGCCGGCATCCGCAACATCGAGCCCATCGCCGACCTCAAGACCACCCCGGGGCTCGAGTCCGCAGGTGAGGAGCTCGAGCGCGTGTTCCTGACGCTCGAGGATCATTATCGCGATATGTGCGATATCGAGTTCACCATCGAGCAGGGCAAGCTCTGGATGCTCCAGACCCGCGTGGGCAAGCGCACCGCCACCGCCGCCCTGCGCATCGCTATCGAAATGGTCGAGGAGGGCCTGATCACCCGCGAGGAGGCCGTGAGCCGCATCGATCCCGCGCAGCTCGACCAACTCCTGCACCCGCAGTTTGACGCCTCCAAGAAGTACGAGGCGCTGGCCAGCGGTCTGAACGCCAGCCCCGGTGCCGCCGTGGGCGAGGTCGTGTTCTCGAGCGACGACGCCGTCACGCGTTCCGCCGAGGGCCGCAAGGTCATTCTGGTTCGTTGGGAGACCAACCCCGACGACCTGAAGGGCATGGTCGCCGCCGAGGGCATCCTGACCAGCCACGGTGGCAAGACGAGTCATGCCGCCGTTATCGCCCGCGGCATGGGTACGCCCTGCGTCTGTGGCGTTGAGCGCTTCCATATCGACGCCGCCGAGAAGGTCGTGCGCATCGAGGGCAGCGACCGCGTGCTGCGCGAGGGCGATGTCATCTCCATCGACGGCACCCAGGGCATCGTCGTCGACGGCGCCGTCGACCTGGTCTCCGCCGAGCTTACCGGCGATCTGGACACCATCCTGTCCTGGGCCGACGAGATTCGCCTGGACGAGACCTGTGGCCATGCCAACCATGTGCGCGTCAACGCCGACAATCCCGAGGATGCCGAGCTTGCGCTCGAGTTTGGCGCCGAGGCCATCGGCCTGTGCCGCACCGAGCACATGTTCCTGGGCGACCGCAAGAACATCATCCAGAGCTTTATCCTGTCTGACGATGAGGCCGTGAAGCAGCAGGCCCTGGCCGACCTGCTCAAGGTTCAGACCGAGGACTTCCTGGCGATGTTCAAGACCATGTCCGGTCGCGATGTGGTCGTCCGCCTGCTCGATCCGCCGCTTCATGAGTTCCTGGATAATCCTCGCGAGCTCGAGGTCGCCATCACCAAGAAGGAAGCCGCCGGCGCCAGCGAGGAAGAGCTTGCAGCCCTGCGCGCCCGCCTGCGTCGTATCGACGGCATGGTCGAGTCGAACCCCATGCTCGGCCTGCGCGGCGTTCGCCTGTCCGTCGTCTTTAGCGATCTGCCGCTCATGCAGGTTCGCGCCGTCGCCACGGCCGCTGCCCGCCTTATCAAGGAGGGCGTCGACCCGCATCCCGAGATCATGGTTCCGCTCGTTTCCATCACGGCTGAGCATGTCCAGACTCGCGAGGTCATCGAGCGCGTAATCGCCGAGGTTTCCGACGAAGAGGGTGTCGAGCTCAATATTCCCGTGGGCACGATGCTCGAGCTGCCGCGCGCCTGCATGGTCGCTGACGAGATTGCCCATCACGCAGACTTCTTCTGCTTTGGCACCAACGACCTGACCCAGACCACCTTCGGCTTCTCCCGTGACGATGCCGAGGCCAAGTTCATCCCGCTGTACATGCATAAGAAAATTCTGAAGGACAACCCCTTCGAGACCATCGACGCGGCGGTGCTCGAGCTGGTGCGCATGGCCGTGGAGAAGGGTCGCGCCACCAACCCCGACATGCACTTTGGCGTGTGTGGCGAGCACGGCGGCGACCCCAAGTCCATCAAGGGCCTGTTTAATGTGGCCGACGTGGACTACGTGTCCTGCTCGCCCTACCGCGTGCCCCTCGCACGCCTGGCTGCCGCCCAGGCCAAGCTCGAGGCGAAGCGCTCCGCGTAACGTTTTGGGTTCAGACGCCTAACGTAGCCCCCCTCATGCCGTCCGTCTCATTCGTGAGGCGGACGGTTATCATGTGCGGGTTTTGTCTTTTTGTCTGCGTAAAAAATTGTTCTTGCAGCAGAAACCCGCGCGTGTATACTCGAATACGTTTGTTCAACTACGTGCCGGCCAGAGTGGTACGGCACCTCTAGAAGAGTAAGGAATTGCACATGGATTACATCCGCGCAATCGAGCGTCAGCAGATCCGCGAGGACATTCCTCAGGTTCGCGTCGCCGACAACGTCAAGGTTCACTACCGCATTAAGGAAGGCGACCGCGAGCGCATCCAGGTCTTCCAGGGCGACGTCATCCGCATGGCCGGCGCCGGTGCCCGCGAGACCTTCACCGTCCGCAAGATGTCCTTCGGTGTCGGTGTTGAGCGTACCTTCCCGCTTCACAGCCCCAAGATCGCCAAGCTCGAGGTCGTTCGTCATGGTCGCGTCCGTCGCGCCAAGCTGTACTACCTCCGCGACAAGGTGGGCAAGGCTGCTCGCATCCCCGAGAAGCGCTAAGTAGATCGCAGCGTCTGTCCACTCGTTTGGACACAAGGGTCACCTTCGGGTGGCCCTTCTTTTTATCTGATTTGCATGCAAGGAGGGCCTGGTATGGCCAATATGACGAGCTCGGTTTCGGCATCGCAGGTTGCCGGAGAGCTAGCGAGCGCAACGTTTGAGGAGATCCCCGCCCTCGTGGAGCATTATCGCGAGGACCCGCGCCAGCAGGTGATCAAGGCTTGTGAACGCGCCCTCAAACGCCATGCTAAGGAACTTGCCGAGCGCGAGCGCGTCAATGACATGTACGAGCTTATGCATGAGCTTGGCGGCGATGGGGTGGTCGTTGGTGTCGACGAGGTGGGCCGCGGCTCGGTAGCGGGTCCCTTAACCGTGTGTGCCGTGTGCCTTCCCATGGAGCCGCGCGTCTGGGGCATCAACGATTCCAAAAAGCTCACGCCGGCGCGCCGCGAGTTGCTCTCAGTGAAGATTGCCGAGGTGGCGACGGCGATCGGTTTTTGCCATATCGCGCCTAAGGATATCGATGAGATGGGCATGGCCCGTGCTATCCGTACCGCCGTTGCGGGCGCCGTGGCCGATACGGGACTTGAACCCGACTGCGTCCTCATGGATGGCAACCCCTTGGGCGCTGTTCCTAACGAGCGCGATGTGGTGAAAGGCGATGCCAAGATCGCCTGCATCGCCGCAGCGTCCATCATGGCCAAGGTCACGCGTGACGAGATGATGGTCGAGTACGACGCCGAGTACCCCGAGTACCATCTGGCCGAGTCGAAGGGCTATGCGAGCCCCGAGCACATCGAGGCCATTCGCAAACATGGACTTTGTCCGCTGCACCGTGTGAGCTTTTGCGGAAACTTTCTGCAGACTGAGCGCCTTTTTTAGGCCAATTGTGGAGACAGGGACCTCTGGGGTTTTATAAACCTGCTGGTAGCGGGCCGTATGCAGCAGCATTGCTGCGTACGGCCCGTTTTTTGTCGGCATTTGGTCAGCTTTTGGTTTGCTTCCGGTACTTACCCGCATGAAAGGTGCCCTCATCATCGGGGCAATGCAGTGTGCGGGAAAGGAGACCCCATGAGTGCCGCAAGCAAAAAGAGCAAGACGCAGCAGCTCAAGGAGCGTTGGGAAAACGGCGAGCTCGACTGTGGGGCGATGACGCCCGAGTTTATCAAGGGACTCAGTCCCCGCGAGCTGGGCATGCTAGGCGAGCTGATCACCATCGACTACTTTAACGAGCGCGGCTACACCTTGCTGGAGCAGGGTTATCGTTGCACCGAGGGCGAGGCCGATCTGGTGCTGCTCGATGAGCTCGACGATGTCGTGGTGATGGCCGAGGTCAAGACCAGACGCGTTGCGCTGGATTGCAACACGCGGGTCTTTCCCGAGGAGGCCGTGGACGCCCAAAAGCAACGCCGCTACCGCCGCATCGCAAGTTGCTATCTCATGGAGCATTATCCGCTCAAGGCGATTCGCTTCGATGCCGTGGGCGTCACCATCCGCGACGGGCATATCGCCGAGATCGAGCACCAGTACAACGCGTTCGATTGGCAGGTGTCGTGATGGCGTTCGAGACGTTTGCCGTTCACGCGGCCTGCATCCGCGGCGTCGAGGCGATTCACGTCACGGTCGAGGTCTCGCTTGCCGGCGGCGTTCCGGGCATTCAGATGCTCGGCATCCCGAGTATGGAGGTGATGGAGTCACGTGGTCGTATTCGCTGTGCGATGCGCTCGGCCGGCTTTGAGATCCCGCGCTCGGGCATTACGGTCAATCTGGCGCCCGGCGATATTCGCAAGACCGGTAGCGGCTTTGATCTGCCCATCGCCATCGCGGTTCTAGCGGCCGATGGTCAGATTCCCCGCGACAACCTCGATCGTTGTCTTATCGCCGGCGAGCTCGGCTTGGACGGCACGGTGCTTCCTGTCAAAGGCGAGGTGGCGTTTCAGCTATTGGCTCGCGACATGGGGCTGTCTTTTATCGCCGGCAGGTCCGACCAGCATGTGCCACTCGCGGGCGTGGATTGCGGCTTTATCGACCATCTGTCTCAGCTTGCTCACGGTATGGGCGATGCCGCACGGCACTACTTGGATTCCGAGGGTGTCGAGGCGACCTTTGAGCCCGAGCTCGACTATGCCGACGTACTGGGACAGGAGGTCGCCAAGCGCGGCATGGCGCTTGCGGCCGCCGGCGAGCTCGGACTGCTCATGATCGGCTCGCCTGGTTCGGGCAAGACCATGCTTGCGCGGCGCATGACAGGCATTTTGCCCGAGCTTTCTCTCGAGGATCAGCAAGAGGCGCTGTGCATCCATTCGGTCTTGGGCGAGAACATCGATGGACTGCTTGCGGGGCATCGCCCCTTCCGCAGCCCGCATCACAGCATTTCGACCGCGGGCCTCATCGGCGGCGGACGTCCAGTGCATCCGGGCGAAATTAGCCTAGCTCATGGCGGCGTGCTCTTTTTGGACGAGCTAGCCGAGTTTCCCACTGGCGTGCTGCAGACGCTGCGTCAGCCCATCGAGCGCGGCTATGTGAGGATCGTACGCGTCGACGGGGCTTTTACCTTCCCGTCGCGCTTTCAGCTGCTGGCTGCGAGCAATCCCTGCCCCTGCGGCTTTTTGGGCGATCGCGAGGTACCGTGTCGCTGCTCGGCGGCGATGGTCGAGCGCTATCGGTCTAAACTGCGCGGTCCCTTGGCCGACCTTATCGACATGATGATCGATGTGACCCGTCCCGACCCTCAAGTGATTATCGAGGGTGCGGAGGGTATGTCGTCGGCCGAGTTACGTGACTACGTTGTGCGCGGTCGTGCCTTTCGCGCCTGGCGCGAGTCCCGTATGGACGATGCGGATGCCGAGGCCGAGGATGACGAGACGCGGTCCATTGACGGCGTCGTTTCGACCTTCGAGCTCGATGATGCTGCCGAGAAATGCGTACTCGGCCTATCCAAACGCACACATCTCACGGGCCGCGGCATCGTACGCCTGGTGCGTATCGCGCGTACAATCGCTGACGTCGCCGAGAGCGAGCAAGTGACGCAGGACCACGTGCTCGAGGCGGCGATGTACCAGGGAAGGAGGGACCAATGATAGCTGAGGGGACCTTCGAGCTGCATCCAGGTGATGCGTTGTATCCCGAGACCGTTTTGGAGCTTTCTGATATACCCCAGACGCTTTATGTGCGCGGCAACCCCGAGGTGCTTTCGACGCCCGCGCTCTCCATCATCGGCGCGCGCAAGGCCTCGCCGTATGGTCTTGCCGTGGCAGAGCTTGCGGCAAAGGTGGCGATCGAGGCGGGAGTGACGGTTGTTTCGGGCGGCGCGGTCGGTTGTGACCAGGCCTCGGGTTGGGCTGCGGTCAACGCCGGCGGCAAACACGTCGTGGTGCTGGGGACGGGCGCCGACGTGGAATATCCGCGTTCGAGCGCGGGGCTTATTACTCGCACGCTCGATACGGGTGGCGCGGTCGTGTCGATCTCTCCGTGGGGCATGGGTCCGCGCAAGTTCGCCTTTCCGCGCCGCAATCGCGTGATCGCGGCCCTGTCGCAAGCCCTCTTTGTATCCGAGGCGGGTATGCCTTCTGGGACGTTTTCTACAGCCGAGGCTGCTATGGATTTGGGGCGCGAACTTCTTGCCGTGCCGGGGTCGATCCTATCGCCCGAGTCGCGTGGCACGAATTACCTCATTGCGAACGGTGCCTGCTGCATCGTCGACGAGGAATCTATCGAGATGGCTATCTCACGCATCTACGGAACCCTGCGCTACTCGCGCCCCGATGCTCCCGGCATTGCCGACTTGGATCCAACGCAGCAGACCGTGATGCATGCGCTCATCGCCTCTCCGCTCAAGGTCGACGACATCGCGGCGCTCGTCTCGCTCGATGCTGTCGGCGTACTCAAACTCTTGGGTTCGCTTGAACTCGAGGGCCTTATCGAGCGCATGATGGATGGAAGGTATGCGCCCTCCAAGTTTGCCCTTCACGCCCAGACACCCTTCGGTCACAATGGAAAACGTGTCAATTAGAAAGGTGTTTGCAGATGCAGTTCGATCAGGTGACAGTTATCGGTGGCGGTCTGGCGGGTTCGGAGTGCGCGATCCAGCTGGCAGATCGCGGGTTTGCCGTAAAGCTGTGCGAGATGCGCCCCCAGGTGAGCTCCCCGGCCCACCATACCGATCACCTGGCAGAGCTCGTCTGCTCCAATTCGTTTAAGTCGACCCGTCCGGATTCCGCGGCTGGTTTGCTGAAGGCCGAGCTTGAGCGCATGGGTTCAGTCCTGCTCGATTGCGCCCATCGCGCGGCTGTTCCCGCCGGTGGCGCCTTGGCGGTCGACCGCGTCAAGTTTTCCGAGCTTGTCGAGGCCGAGGTTGCCGCTCGTCCCAATATCGAGGTCGTGCACGGCGAGGTCACGCAGATTCCCGAGGGCCACGTGGTCATTGCCGCGGGCCCGCTGTGTTCACCGGCGCTGAGCGAAGAGGTCATGAAGCTCGTCGGCGGCGATGCCCTTGCGTTTTTCGATGCCGCGGCGCCGATCGTCGATGCCTCCACGCTCGATATGGACGTGCTGTTCTCGCAGTCGCGCTACGAGGAGCAGGGGAGCGGCGACTATCTCAACGCTCCGCTCAATAAGGAGGAGTACGAGGCCTTTATCGAGGCGCTTACCACGGCCGACCGCGTGGTGCTCAAAGACTTTGAGGGCGGCGATCTGTTCCAGGCCTGCCAGCCTGCCGAGGAAGTTGCGCGCACCGGCAAGGACGCCATTCGCTTTGGCGCCATGAAGCCCGTCGGCCTCACCGACCCGCGTACCGGACGTCGCCCCTGGGCGGCGATTCAGCTGCGTGCCGAGAACAAGGAGAAGACCGCCTATAACCTGGTGGGCTTCCAGACCAACTTGACCTTTGGCGAGCAGAAGCGCGTCTTCCATATGGTGCCGGGCCTGGAGAACGCTGAGTTCTTCCGCTACGGTGTCATGCACCGCAATACCTTTGTCGACGCCCCGCATGTGCTCGATGGCACCTTTGCCGTGCCCGGTACCGGTGTGCGCCTGGCCGGTCAGATCACCGGCACCGAGGGGTACATGGAAGCCGTGGCGACAGGTCTGCTCGCGGCGCTCAACACCTATGCAGAGGCTATCGGCGCCGATTCCGTCGAGTTGCCCCGCGTGGGCGCCCTGGGTGCGCTCGTGGGCTATGCGACCGATCCTGCCACCGTGGGCTATCAGCCCATGCATGTTAATTTTGGCCTGGTGCCGCCGCTCGAGGACGGTAAGCGCCGCAGCAAGCGCGACCGCTATCAGGTCTATGCGGACCGTGCGCTCGAGGCCCTCGATGCCTACTTGGCCACGCGTTCCGACTTGTTTGGAGGCGACCGGTCATAGCCTTTGACCTGTACGACACCGTCGACTCGTTTATCGCCTATATCGCACGCGTTGAGGGGCTTTCTCCCAACACGGTGACGGCCTATGGCTCGAGACTGGAGCGCTTTGCTGCCTGGTGCGAGCGCGAGGATATTGATGCTTTCGCTGCCGACGTGCGCACCATTCGTCGCTATCTTGCTGAGCTTTCGCGTGAGCAGGTGGCTCCCCGAACGCTTGCGGCGCACCTGTCGGCTATCCGATCTCTCTATCGCTGGATGGCTGCCGAGGGGATTGTCGAGGGCGATGCGGTCTCGGCGATCGCGTCGCCCAAGCTGCCGCGTGACCTGCCGGGCGTCCTTACGACCCAGCAGGTCGAGGCGCTGCTCAAGACGTCTGATACCTCAACACCCGCGGGACTGCGCGATGCGGCGATGCTCGAGTTGCTTTATGCCTCGGGTGCCCGCATCTCAGAGCTTGCGGCGCTCAATGTGGAATCCATCTCATGGTCCGAGCGCACGCTGCGCCTGTGGGGCAAGGGAAGCAAGGAGCGCATCGTTCCTCTGTATCGTCGTGCGCTCGATGTGACGCGTCTCTATATTGAAGAGGGGAGGCCGGAGTTGCTCGCTCGGGCAAAGCGCCGCGACCTCGCTACCGGGCCGCATCCGCTGCTTATATCGGCGCGCGGCAATCGCATGAGCGCCGCGATGCTCCGGCGGCGGTTCCATACGCTGGCGACGCTCGCCGGCATTCCGGCTGACATCGCCCCGCATGCGATGCGCCATACCTTTGCGACCGACTTGCTCGAGGGCGGTGCGGACCTGCGCTCGGTTCAAGAGCTGCTAGGTCATGCGAGCCTGTCCACGACGCAGATCTACACGCATCTCACACCCGATCGGCTTAAGCGGGCTGTGGCTCAAGCCCATCCCCGCGGCGAATAGTGGCTGGGACGTCCCGCGCCGCACTCAGGTGTGTGGTTTTGATTGCGGGTTGGCAGGAAGAGGCATTCCTGCTATCATTCATCGGGTTGCTTCACGGCAACATGTTTTTATCACGCACGCGCGGCTACTTCATACCGTGGTGCCCGGGCTTTGGTAGCACATGTCCGGGTTGGTTTTGGAGGATGACCCCGCGCGGAGGCAAACCACAGGAGGTTTAACATGGCTACCAAGATTAATATCCGCACCCTGCTCGAGGCCGGCTGCCACTTCGGTCACCAGACCCGTCGCTGGAACCCCAAGATGAAGCCGTTCATCTTCGGTGAGCGCAACGGCATCTACATCCTCGACCTCAAGCAGACCATCCTCGACGCCGACCAGGCCTACACCTTCGTCAAGAACGTCGCCAAGGGTGGCAACGTGCTGTTCGTCGGCACCAAGAAGCAGGCTCAGGAGGCCGTCAAGAACGCTGCTGAGCGCGCCAACATGCCTTACATCAACCAGCGTTGGCTCGGCGGTATGCTGACCAACTTCGTCACCATCCGCTCCCGCATCAACCGCATGGAGGAGCTCGAGGCCATGGTCGAGGACGGCCGCATGGCAGTGCTCCCCAAGAAGGAGCAGGCTGTTCTCGGCAAGGAGCTCACCAAGCTCCAGACCAACCTCGGTGGCGCCCGCGACATGAAGGGTCTGCCCCAGGCTCTCTTCGTCATCGACACCAAGCGCGAGGAGAACGCCATCAAGGAGGCTCAGCGCCTGAACATCCCCGTCGTCGCTCTAATCGACACCAACTCCGATCCCGACGAGGTCGAGTACGGCATCCCCTGCAACGATGACGCTATCTCCGCTGTTACCCTTATGTGCGAGCTCATGGCTGACGCCTGCCTCGCTGGCTCCGGCAAGGAGCAGGTCTCCGAGGCCGAGATGGCCGCTGAGCCCAAGGCCGAGTAAATCAGTCTTAGTTAATTCTTTTTCATCTCTTTGAAAGGAACCACAATGGCCCAGATTACCGCCGCTATGGTCAAGCAGCTCCGCGAGATGACCGACTCCCCGATGATGGAGTGCAAGAAGGCTCTCGTCGAGGCTGACGGCGACATGGACGCCGCTGTCGACGTTCTGCGTAAGAACGGCCTTGCCAAGGCTGCCAAGAAGGCTGGCCGTGAGACCAACGAGGGCGCTGTCGCCGCGTTCGTCTCCGAGGATGGCAAGACCGGCGCTCTGCTCGAGCTCTCCTGCGAGACCGACTTCGTTGGCTCTAACGCCAAGTTCACCGGCTTTGCTTCCAAGGTCGCTGAGGTTGTCGCTACCACCGAGCCTGCTGACGTCGACGCTCTGCTCGAGAAGCCGATGGGCGAGGAGACCGTTTCCTCCGAGCTCACCGAGATGATTCACATCATGGGCGAGAACATGAAGATCTCCCGCTTCGCTGCCCGCAATGCTGAGAACGGCGCGCTCGCTTCTTACATCCACATGGGTGGTAAGATCGGCGTCCTCGTCGAGTTCGCCTTCGAGAAGGCTGAGACCGCTCAGGCTGAATCCTTCAAGACCTTCGCTCACGACGTTGCCCTTCAGGTTGCCGCCGTCGCCCCGATCTGCGCTACCCGCGATCAGGTTCCGGCCGAGACCGTCGAGCACGAGAAGCAGATCTACATGGCTCAGGCTGCCGAGTCCGGTAAGCCCGAGGCTATCCAGGAGAAGATGGCTGTCGGCCGTCTGGAGAAGTTCTACAAGCAGTCCGTGCTCACCGAGCAGGAGTTCATCAAGGACAGCTCCCTCACCATCAAGAAGTACGCTGAGCAGGTCTCCAAGGAGCTCGGCGACACCATTACCGTCGTTGCCTTTGACCGTCTGGTCCGTGGCGAGTAAATAAGCTCTTGTAGCTGGTAATGAGCAGGCTGTGGGTTTTACTCACAGCCTGCTTTTTCATGGCTCTTCTTAGAGCCTTTGATAGAATGTTGAGAGTTCAATCTAAAGGAGGATCGCTTTGTCCGACATCCGATATAAACGCGTGCTTCTTAAGCTTTCCGGCGAAGCGCTGATGGGCGACGGCCAATATGGCATCGACCCCAAGGTTACCGACCATCTTGCTAAGCAGGTCAAGGAGCTGCTCGCCGTTGGCCATGAGGTCGGCGTCGTTGTCGGCGGCGGCAATATTTTCCGCGGCATGGCAGGCGCTGCCGGTGGCATGGAGCGTGCTCAGGCCGACTACATGGGCATGCTGGCAACCGTTATGAACGCGCTCGCCCTGCAGGATGCCTTCGAGCATAACGATGTTCCCTGCCGCGTGATGAGCGCTATCCAGATGAACGAGATCTGCGAGCCCTATATTCGCCGTCGCGCCATCAACCACCTTTCCAAGGGCAACGTCGTTATTTTTGCCGCCGGTTCGGGCAATCCGTACTTTACGACCGACACCGCCGCGGCTCTTCGTGCGTGCGAGATCGGCGCCGAGATTCTGATTAAAGCCACCAAGGTTGACGGCATCTACGATAAGGATCCCGTCAAGTGCGCCGATGCCGTCCGTTTTGACAAGATTACCTATCACGAGGTGCTCGTCCGCGGTCTGCAGGTTATGGATTCCACGGCTACGGCACTGTGCCAGGATAACCGTATGCCGATTTTGGTCCTCAACATCGATGGCGAGGACACCGTCAAGCGCGCGCTTTCGGGTGAGCCCGTCGGCACGCTCGTCTATCAGGAGGATTAAGCATGGCAGAGAACATCACCGCCCATATGGACAAGTCGCTCGAGTCCCTCAAGCATAACTTCTCCAAGGTCCGTACCGGCCGCGCCAATGCCAACATTCTGTCCGACATCACCGTCGATTATTACGGTGTTCCCACGCCGGTCACGCAGGTTGCCGCCGTCAAGACCCCCGAGGCCCACATGCTGCTCATCGAGCCGTGGGACAAGGCACTCATCAACGCTATCGTCAAGGCCATCGGCGCTTCCGATCTGGGTATTACCCCCAACTCCGATGGCACCGTCGTTCGTCTGCCGTTCCCGGCTCCCACCGAGGAGCGCCGTCGCGAGCTCGTCAAGGAGTGCCGCGAGTACGCCGAGCAGGCCAAGGTGTCTATCCGTAACATCCGTCGCGACTTCAACAACAAGCTTGAGCGCGATGAGGAGCTCACCGAGGACGATGTCCGTCGCGAGCAGGCCAAGGTCCAGAAGCACACCGATGAGTATGTCGCCAAGGTCGAGGAGCTTCTGAAGGAAAAAGAAGCCGAGGTCATGGAGATCTAAGGTGCAATACGACGAGCATAAACTGGTCGAGTACTTTGCCGACGCCCCTGCGGGCGTCGGTTTTTCCGACCTTGACCTCAATAACATTCCGCACCATATCTCGTGCATCATGGACGGCAATGGTCGTTGGGCCACATCGCGCGGTCTTGCACGCACCGAGGGCCACAAGGCGGGTATCGTCTCCCTTCGTGAGATTATTACCGCCTGCGTGCGTCTGGGCGTCGACGTGCTTTCGGCCTATGCGTTTTCTACCGAAAACTGGAACCGCCCGCAGCATGAGGTCAACGTCTTGATGCACCTGTTTGCCAAGACGTTTATCGACGAGCTGCCGCTTCTGAAGCGCGAAAACGTGCGCGTTGTCTTTTTGGGTGACATTTCCGCGCTGCCCAAGAAGACCCGCGACGTTTTTGAACGCGGTCTTGCCGAGTGCGCCAATCACACCGGCATGACGCTGGCGCTTGCCGTCAACTACGGCGCGCGTGCCGAGATTACCCGCGCTGTCCGTCAGATCGCACTCGACGCTGCCGCCGGTAAGATCGATCCTGGCGCAATTGATGACGACATGGTGGCTTCCCACCTCTATACCGCCGGCCTTCCCGATCCTGAGCTTGTGATTCGCACTTCTGGTGAGCTGCGCCTTTCGAACTATCTGCTGTGGCAGGTGGCTTATTCCGAATTCTACGTCACCGATACCTATTGGCCCGACTTTGATCGTTGGGGCCTTGTCGACGCCATTTTGGCCTATCAGGGCCGTGACCGTAGGTTTGGTGGACTGAGCAAGACCGAGGAGGCTTAATCGTGTCCGATCGTCCCAAGGCATCTGCTCCCAAGACGCCTGCGCGCAAAGCTGCCACCGCGGGAGCGCCTGCAGCAAAGAGCGGCACCGGTTCGTGGCTGGCGGGCTTTATTACCCGTGCCGCTGCCGGTATCGTCTACGCCGTTGTCTTTATCTTGTGCTTGGTTTTGGGTATTGTGCCCACGGCCATCTTTGTTTCTGTCATGAGCGGTCTGTGCTGCTATGAGTTTTTCCGTATGACGAGGCTCGATGGTAAGATGGCTAACGAGCGCATGGGTATCGCTGCCGCCGTACTCTTTCCGCTGTCGGCGTTGGGCGATTCGATGTTGCTGAATGCCCTGCTTTTTGCCCTGATGCTCGCTGTGGGCATTTGGTATGTCTGGTCGCCGCGTACCCGCATCTCTGATGTGGCCGTGACGCTCATGGGTCCCATCTACACTGGCTTTATGCTGTCGGCTATCGTGCTGCTGCGCGATGCCGTGCCCGGTTTTGCCGGCGCCCTGCTTTCGGTGGGCGTTTGTGCGTCCCTTTGGGTCTCCGATTCGTTTGCCTACATCGTGGGCAGCCGTATCGGTAAACACAAGATGGTTCCCAAGATCTCTCCCAAAAAGAGCTGGGAGGGGTTTGTCGGCGGCATCCTGGGCTCGGTTTTGATTTGGCTCATCCTGTGGGCGACGCATTTCTACAAGCTCAGCCTGCCCTATGCGCTGCTGTGCGGCGTGGTCGTTTCCGTCCTGGGCGTTATCGGCGACCTTATCGAGTCGCGCATCAAGCGCGGTGTGGGCGTCAAGGATTCCGGCAACCTTATCCCGGGCCACGGCGGCATGCTCGATCGTAGCGATTCGCTTATCTTTGGCTGCATTACCGCGCAGCTGCTTTTGATGATCGGAGGCGTGCTGTAATGTCCTTCCAGACGACGTATGGCCCCGATGGACGTCTCCGTGTTGCCATCCTGGGTTGTACGGGCTCTATCGGCACCCAGGCGCTCGATGTGTGCCGCCAGCATGCCGATCGCCTGCAGGTGACGGCGCTGTCCGTTAACTCCAGTACCTCCGAGCTCGTTGCCGCTGCCCGCGAGTTCTCGGTTCCGGCGGTTGCCGTGGCCGATGTCGCTCATGGCGATGACGCCGTGCTGCAGGAGTTGCCCGAGGGAACGAAGCTCGGCGTTGGCGCGCAGGCGGTTTGCGAGCTCGCGCGTCGCGACGATGTCGACTGCGTGCTCGTCGCTATTGTGGGCGCCGCCGGTCTCGAGGCGAGCCATGCGGCCTTGACCTCGAATAAGCGTCTTGCTCTTGCCAACAAGGAGTCCCTCGTCGTCGGCGGCGACTTGCTTATGCCGTTGGCGCAACCGGGCCAGCTTATTCCAGTCGACTCTGAGCACTCCGCCATCTACCAGTGCTATCTGGGGGAGAACCCACGCGAGGCTCATTGTATTTGGCTCACCTGCTCGGGCGGTCCGTTCTTTGGCCGCACCCGCGACGAGCTCAATCGCGTGACGCGTGCCGATGCCCTCGCACACCCCACGTGGGCCATGGGTGCCAAGATCACCATCGACTCCGCTACCCTCATGAACAAGGGCCTGGAGCGCATTGAGGCCATGCATCTGTTTAACTGCGACCTCGATTTCATTAACGTGGTCGTGCAGCGTCAGTCCAAGATTCACTCTATGGTCGAGTTTGCCGACGGCTCCGTGATGGCGCATCTCGGTGCTTCCGACATGCGTATTCCCATCCAGTTCGCGTTCTCGTATCCCGAGCGTTGGGATACCCCGGCGCCTCGTATCGATTTCCGTGAGCTGGGGCAGCTCACGTTTGATGCTGCCGACATGGATACCTTCCGCTGCCTGGCACTGGCCGAGCGTGCCGGCAAGACGGGTGGCACCATGCCGTGCGTCCTCAATGCCGCCAATGAGGTCGCCGTCGATGCCTTCCTACACGATGGCTGTAGCTTTACCGATATCGATCGCATTGTGGAATCCTGCATGGATGCCCACGATATGCAGGCGGTCGATTCGTTTGAGCAGCTTCGCGACATCGATGCGTGGGCGCGTGAAAAGGCTGCGCGGGTGCTCGCCGCAACCCATTCCTAACCCATAAGGATTGCTTTTTCGTTTTATGGATACTGTTCTGAGCGTTCTCTCATCGGTCTTTTGGGGCCTGTTGATGCTTTCCGTCCTCGTGTTTTTGCATGAGGGCGGCCACTTTTTGGCGGCACGTGCCTGCGGCGTCCGTGTGACCGAGTTCTTTTTGGGCCTGCCGTGCCGCTTTGACATCCATTACACGTCGCGTCGCATTGGAACCAAGTTTGGCGTGACCCCGCTGCTGCTGGGTGGCTACGCTGCCATCTGCGGTATGGATCCGACCGATGTCTCGTGCGCTGATCGCGTGCTCGCGGCTATCTACCGTCATGGTCGTGTGACCGTGGCCGACCTTGCCGCCGAGCTCGAGCTATCCGAGGAGGATGTGCTCGAGGCATGCGCCTTGCTCTTGGGTTGGGGCTCTATCGCGCCTTGGTATGAGGAAGGGGAGAAGCCCTCGCCGAGCTACTATCCCACCAAGTATCAGACGCTGCCGCGAGACGCGGCGGGTTACACCACCTTTGACGGCCGCCGTTTCGATCGAGAGCATGCGACTACCGAGGGCGATGTGTGGGAGCTGCCGTGCGGCGAAGCCGAGTTCCTTGCGCAAGAGCGTTCGCATACCTATCTGGGCCAGGGTTTTCTCAAGCGCGCCTTTATGCTGCTCGCGGGCATTCTCGTCAATATCCTGACGGGCTTTTTGCTGCTTATGAGCATCTACTCTATTGCGGGTGTCACCGTGCCGATGGATACCAACGTGATCGGTCAGGTTGACGAGGGGTCTATTGCCGCCAAGGCGGGTATCGAGGGCGGCGACGCGATCCTTTCGGTTGACGGAGTATCGTGCTCTACCTGGATGGACGTTTACGATGCCATCGGCAAGGCTGCCGGAAAGGACGATATCGCCATCGAGTACGAGCGTGACGGCAAGCAGCATTCGACCGCGGTTGCGCTCAAAGAGGACGAGCGCCTAGGTGTGTATGCCTCTACGCAGGTGGTCCGTTTAGACCCCATCACGTCGGCTCGCCTTTCGTTCTCCTATGTCGTGCAGACAGCGGAGGGCGTGATGCGCCTGCTCCAGCCGCAGCATACGATGGAGATTCTCGATCAGTCTTCTTCGATCGTGGGCATTAGCGTTATGTCCTCACAGGCTGCTGCTGCCGGCCCTGCCACGTTCCTTTCGTTTGCCGCCCTCATTTCGTTCTCGCTTGGCTTTATGAACCTGCTGCCCATCCCACCACTCGATGGCGGCAAGCTGGTCATCGAGATCATTCAAAAGATTGCTGGCCGCGAGCTTCCGCTCAAGGTCCAGACGATTGTGAGCTATGTGGGCATCGCGCTCTTTGCGCTGCTGTTTGTCTATATGCTTCGTTCCGACATCCTTCGATTTATCCTGTAGGGGAGTGTTTGGATTGTCTTTATCCCATCCTTTGCCTCGCGAGTTGACGCGCCCCGTGCATGTGGGCGGTGTGCAGATCGGTGGCGGCGCGCCGGTGGTGGTCCAATCCATGACCTGCACCGATACCGCTGACGCCCAGGCAACGCTTGCGCAAGTGTGCGCGTTGGCGCAGGCTGGCTGCGATATCGTGCGTGTGAGCGTGCCCACCGAGGCCGCGCTTGAGGGTTTCCGCACCATCTGTGCCGAGTCTCCGGTGCCGATCGTCGCCGATATTCACTTTAACCATAAGCTCGCCATCGGCGCCGTCGAGGCTGGTGCCGCCAAGCTTCGCATCAATCCCGGCAATATCGGCGATTGGGCCAAGGT
>CABUHI010000012.1 GCA_902491345.1 uncultured Collinsella sp. | reverse complement strand
GTCCAGGGCGTCGGTTTCCGCTTCACCAACACCAACCTCGCACAGGCGCGCTCCCTCACCGGCTGGGTGCGCAATATGGAAGACGGCTCGGTTGAGATGGAGCTACAGGGCACGCCGGCAAACATCGTGTCTCAGCTCGAGGCGCTTCATGCCTCCTACGAGCGCATGGGAACGCGTTTTCGCCTCGCAGACGCCCAGACCCGAGCCCCACTTGCCAATGAAGACGGTTTCATTCCTCGTTATTAGTATTGTGTGCTAAATACGGTATCATTTACCTACGACCGTTGATAGAAAAGAGGCGAGGCGCATGGCGGTGCAAAGAAGGAATACCAGGCAGCGAAAGCTGGTTCTTGACGCTGTGCGCCAAAGCTATAACCATCCCACCGCCGACGAAATCTACAACGCCGTACGCGAACAGGATGACAAGATCAGCCGCGGTACGGTCTACCGCAATCTCAATCTCTTGGCCGACGCCGGCGAGATCCTCTCCATCAAGACGCCGGGCGGCAGCCGCTTCGATCGCACCATCGAGCCGCACGCACATATCATCTGCACCTCGTGCAGCCGCGTCATCGACGTACCGCTCCCCTTCGATGCCCAGCTCGACGCCAAGGCGTCCGAGCAAATCGGCTGGCACGTCACGTCGCACTACACCATCTTCGAGGGTCTCTGCCCCGACTGCCGGTAGATGTTTGGGACATGCCTTAAAATCAACCTTTCCGCACTCTGCAGCAAAAAGTAGATTTCTAGACATGTCCCAAATGCCTACTCAGCAAGTAGACGACGCAGCTCTTCTTCGACCGTGCGCACGTAGCGGACACGGTCGTTGATACCGCGCATGCTGGGATTGCAGCTCTCCATCAGATAGGGATGGCCCACGACGTTGAGCATGTCGCGATCGTTCTCGTTGTCGCCAAACGCCATCATCTCATCGGGCGAAATCCCCAGGGCACGACCGTAATCGGCAAGCGCGGAGCCCTTGCCCGAACCGAAACCGATAAAGTCCGTCCATTCGATTCCCGACGTCATCACGTCGACACGGTCGCTAAAGAGGCGCTCGAAATACTCCAGGGCCGCCGGCTGATCCACCTCGGGCGTCTGGAAGGCAATTTTAATGACGTCCTCGTCGATGTCCTCGGGACGGTCGACCACCGCCACATCGCAGTGGACCTCATAGCGCAAATGGTCGACGAACGCATCGTTGCCGCTCATGGTGTAGAGGTGCCCCTCGCACGAAAGTGTCACGTCGGCATGGGGATACGCAACCACGGCATTCGCGATATCCATAGCAAGGCTACGCTCCATGGAACGCTTGACAACGGCACGCCCCTCGCTCATCACCAGGGCTCCGTTTTCGCATACATAGGCAAGCTCATCGGCCACCGGGGCAAACAGATAGCGCAAGCTCGCATATTGACGGCCGCTCGCCGGCATAAACACGATACCGCGACGATGCAGTTCATCGATGAGCTCAAAGGCCTCGGAACGCGGCTCGCGCTCCCCCGGATGCAGCAAAGTGCCGTCCAAATCGCATGCAATCAGCTTGATTCCCTCAAGACCCATATGCTTCCCCCAAAGCCTCTTATCAACAGCGAGACGGACTTTGATTGGTCGCCCCTCAAAGCCCGTCTTGCGCATACGCGCGCTTAGCCGCGCGTCTTTTTTACGATGGTAAAGTCGGGAGCCATGCTCACGACGACCTCCGCCGCACTCGACGCAAAGCGTCGGCTGGCATCGAGCTCGCGCGTGACCACCGAGAGCCGAACACCCTCGACACCCCGGAGTATACGGCCCAAAACAGGCTGCACCGGCGTATACATGCGCACGGTATGCTCGTCCGAGTCGCCTCGGAAGAGCGGCGCATGCATGTTGCCAATCTCCCAGCACGCATGCGCGAGTGCAATCGGATCCATGCGGTCGACTTCGACCAAATAAACCTCGGCGCTGCGCAGGCGCACGACAACCGCCACGGGCACCACGCCCGAACGGTCAATGGCGAGCACGTCGCCATCGGCAAGACGACCGCCGCCGGCAGTATCCAGCCGAACACCGATCGTGCGCCCCAGCTCCGTTACGCCCGCAAATGTGCGGGCATCGGCCTGATCCCAATCGAGCAATAGCTCGTCAACTTCAAAGACGCCGCCCAACTTCCGGCGAAGCAGGAGTTCATAGGACGGATCGTTGAGATTTCCCAAGCATGTCGTCGAAACCAAGCGTTCAGGCATACTCTAGCCCTCGACCTCGACGAGCTCGATATCAAAGTTGAGGTCCTTGCCGGCCAACTCGTGGTTGGCGTCGAGCGTCACGGCCTCGGACGTCACGTCGATGACCACGGCGGGGACGGGCATACCGCTCGGCGTGGACAGGAAGAGCTTCATGCCCTTCTCGATCTGCTCGATGTTGGGAACCTGCTCGGCCGGGAAGGTCAGAACCATCTCGGGATTGTGCTCGCCGTAGGCATCGGCAGCAGGAATGTGCACGGTCTTCTTCTCGCCCACCTGCATGTCGACCACGGCGGCGTCGAAGCCCTTGATCATCTGGCTGGCACCGCAGGTGAACTCCAGCGGCTCGCCGCGATCGTAGGAGCTATCGAACTGCGTGCCGTCGTCGAGCGTGCCGCGATAATGGGTCTTGACCTTCTTGCCCTGGTTGGACATGGTAACCTCCGTAATAAGGGCGGCGCACAACGCGGGCCGCCATGAACATATGGCGCTAACTATACCCCAGTCATACAATTCAATGACAGTTTGCAAAGAAACGCTGCAACCGGAGGAACCATGGCATATCCCGTATTTGATCTACACTGCGACACCGCCGACCGCATCGGCTGGGCAACGCTCGATCTCGACCTGCGCTTTACCGCCGGCACCGACGGTTATTTCCCCGGCGACGAAACGCATCCGCAAGATTTCGACCTCATCGAGGGCAACGCCTGCGCCATCTCGCTCGCAAAGATCGGCAACACGCCGTGGGCACAGTGCTTCGCCACGTTTGTCCCCGACGAGATTCCCACCGCCCACGCCGCGCGCTTCCAGGCGCAAATCATGGCGCACATGAGCGGCCAGGCAATGCTCAACCACGACCGCATGGTCAACGTACGCAGCGCCGCTGACATTCGCCCTGCGCTCAAAGACGGCAAGGTCGCCTGCATCCACACCATCGAAAACGCCACGTTCTTTGCCGAGGACCCCGCGCTGATCGAGGTACTCAAGAGCCTGGGCGTACTCATGTCATCACTCAGCTGGAACGCGCAGGGACCGCTCGCGAGCGGGCACGATACCCACGCCGGCCTCACCGCCGCCGGCATCGAGGCACTTACGCAGATGGAGCACGCCGGCATGGTACTCGACGTCTCCCACCTCAACGATGAGTGCTTTGACGAGGTTGTCGCCCACGCCACGCGCCCCTTCGTCGCCAGCCACTCCAACTCCCGTGCGGTTTGCGGCGTCAAACGCAACCTTACCGACGACCAGTTCCGCACCATTCGCGACATGGGTGGCATCGTCGGCCTCAACTACTGCAGCGAGTTCCTATCCAACGACGTAACCGACAAGACCGCCGCAGACGTCACCTTCGACCAGCTAGCGGCACATATCGAGCACTGGCTCGACCTGGGCGGCGAGGACGTCATCGCGCTCGGCGGCGACTGGGACGGCGCCACGGTGCCTGCTTTCCTCTCCGATGCCAGCAAGATGCCCGAGTTCCAGAACATGCTTTCCAAGCATTTTGGCAAGACCGTGATGCAGAAGCTCTGCAGCGACAACGCGCTTGCCTTCTTTGAGCGTTATTAATTTCACATCCCTTGAGCGGGCCGGCATGCCGAACGGTCGACATGCCGGCCCGTCCCCAATCTGAAGGACCGCTTTTGACGCAGCAGTTTACGATTTCTGTATCCCGGCCGGATGGGACGCCCATCTCCGTCGTCGTTACCAAAAAGCGCGTCAAGAACTTCAACCTACGCGTCACATCGAGCGGTGAGGTCCACGCCAGCGCACCGATCGGCGCCAGCCGTGAGCGTATCGAAGCATTTGTGAAGCGCAACAGCGCCTGGATTATCAGCCGACTTGCCCAGCGCGAGCAACGTCAGGCGACGGCGAGAGAGCCGCTCAGCCCCTCGTCCATCATTGCGCTTTGGGGCAAACCCATCACGGTACAAGATGCGCTCGATCACAACTTTACATCACCCGCACCGCGGCCCAAGCAGGCCACCTTCGCAAGTTTTATGGGTGCCGACGAGCCAAGTGGGCGCGCGCAGGCAAAGCAGCGCACAGCCCTCGACGGCCTAACACCCAAAGATCTCCAGACACGCATCGACCAACTCTATGCATCCGAGGTCACCGCAGCGCTACGCGATATGGTGCGCGCATACGAAATCGCAATGGGCGTCACCGTGGCCCGCATTTCCGTACGCAGCATGAAAACGCGTTGGGGCTCATGCACACCTAAATCCGGCGCTATTCGCATCGCGCGCGAGCTCGCCGCCTACCCCGTCGAATGCCTCGACATGGTTGTCGCCCACGAGCTCGTCCACTTGCTCGAGCCAAGCCACAATCAGCGGTTTCATGCCCTGCTCGACACGTACTGCCCCAACAATAGAGCTCTGTCGCAGCGGCTCAAGCAGCCACCCATAGAGACGTATTAGAACCGGTTAGCGCACACGCTCGATCTCGACACCGCAACTTGCCAGGGGCAGGCCAACAGGAGCCCACGGCTTATCGAGCTTTATGCGCACACCAAGCAGCGAGGGATAGCGGCGCAGCAGCATCTGGGCTGTCCCCTCGGCTGCCGCCTCGATGAGTTTAAACGTATGCTCGCGCAGATAGCCATCGACATCGTGGCACACCGAGCCATAGTCAATCGAGGCGTCCAGGTTATCGTGCTCCCCCGCCGCGCGCAGGTCGGCATAGAGCACCAGAGAAACGACGAACTTCTGACCCAGCGCGTTCTCCTCGGGATACACGCCGTGGTTGGCAAAAACCTCAAGGCCGTCAATGACAATACGATCGGCATGGCGCAAATCGTCATAGCTCACGTGGGGCACCGCCGTTGCGGTGGATATTTCGCCCCTTCCACGGCGGGCGAGCTCGGCGCCTTCAGTCTTGGTTGCATTCTCGGGCAGTTTCTTGTTGCTCATCGCGATCGTCTCCTTCGTTTAGAACCCCGACCGCGCAAACTAACTACACGCGAATCGACAAGTTCTTTTTATCATCGCTCCAGTTGCAAGCATTGCGCGCGGGGCATGCAAAGCAGGCGCGCGACGCTTTGTCGGCTGCATAGAGCAAACGCTCAAGCGGTTGGCTGTTCACGCGCAGCTTTCGATGGCCCAGAATGGCCGTCTTAATGGCTGCGGCATCGGCCGGCTCAAACGCCACGTCATCAGGCATGCCGCCGAGAATTGCATCAGCGACGCGTTCGCTTGCAACATCATGGGATATACCCGATTCATACTGTTCATCTTTGCCGATATCGTGAAGAAGTGCCGTGGCGTAGATGACCTCGCGGTCAAATTCGAGCTCTTCCTCGAGATTCTTGATCCACATAATGCGAGCGACATCGAGCAGATGGTCGATACCGTGGCGGCAGAAGATGCGCCCCGATTCCAACTGTGCAATGTTGCCCAGGTGCCGCCGGAACAGCCCGTTGGCACAGATGTAGTCGATACGAGGCATGATGCCAAAAGGCGCCAGGCCCGAAGCCATAAAACCGCGACGCGGCGTTCCCTCATCGGTCTTCGATGCAAAGTCGTTAACGGCTCTCATGGTTAGCGGCCCAGCATCCTAAAGAATCGCTCCTCGAGCGCCGAATCGGTCTCAAAGACGCCGCGGCGAGCGAGCGTCACGGTCTTGGTGCCGGGCTTTTGCACGCCGCGCATCGTCATGCACATATGCTCAGCCTCCATGAGCACAATCGCTCCCTGGGGAGCGAGATAATCCATGAGAGCGTCGGCAACCTGTGCACACAGCTGCTCCTGCAGCTGCAGACGACGGGCATAAACCTCAACCGTGCGGGCGAGCTTGGAAAGCCCAGCCACTCGACCGTTGGGGATATAGCCAATGGCGGCTTTGCCATAAAACGGCAGCAGATGATGTTCACACAGCGAGTAGAACGTGATGTCGCGCTCGATAACCAAATCGTTCGAAGCGACGGCAAAGGTTTTGGACAGGTGCTCCTCGGCACTCTGGTCCATACCGCCGGCGATCTCGCCATACATACGGGCAACGCGCGCCGGCGTCTCCAGCAGGCCCTCACGAGTTGGGTCCTCGCCTATGCCCTCAAGCAACAACTTAATGGCGGCCTCGACTTTTTCCTGATCGACCATCTGGGCCTCACTTTTCCGATTTCACGTTCGCGCTATGGTACCACGCCCTCCGGCATCGACCACAAGCTACATAGTATGGGTCGAATAGACCGGATCATCACGCCAAAGTTCAACCGCATCACAAAGCGCAACGCCCTCGCGCTCAGCACGGGCGCGCGTAGCGTTCATATCGATCACGCGCTGATTGCTCGAGCCCCTAAAGCGCAACGAGATATCGTACAGATCCTGAACGAACGGACCGTCCACCAACATGTCGAGACAGGCTAGGATACGGTCCGTCACCTCGGTATGATGACGACCACCCGGCATAAGCTCCTCGAGCACGTCGCCGGTAAAGCACCAAATGGTCTTGCCCGACCCCGATGGATAGGCCGCACGCACGCGTTCGATAAAGTCGACAAGCCCCGCTTGATTCTCAGGTTCCATAGGCTCGCCGCCCAAAATCGTCAGACCATCGATAAAGGGATGATCGAGACTCTCGATAATTTTGTCCTCGACGGCGCTATCGAACGGCTCGCCAGCGGCAAAGTCCCACGCGACAGAGTTAAAACAATTCTTGCACCCACGACGGCACCCGCTCACAAACAGAGAAGTACGAACGCCTTCTCCATCAGCAATGTCGAAATACTTAATGTTCGCGTAGTTCATAGGTAACTCTCCCGGGAGGCCGGGACATATCATCCCGTCCTCAAACATTCTCGGCCTTCGGCCTGCGAAACTGCAGGCGGGACGATATGTCCCGGCCTCATGCAAAGGGTAACTCAATGAACGAAGCGAACATCGAGCATAGGGTTCGAGGTCCAATAAAAACTGGGTTGCGGCTCAACCGCCATCGCAAGTAAATCGCAGCTGCAGCTCAAATTATTTCCGCTAAGAACTTCGAGGAGTGAGCAGATCGCATACTGCATCTCAGCTACATCAACTTGGCTGCCCCGTAGCGAGGCCCCGGACCTTTGCTCGATATGAGTTCCGAACGAACAGGAGGCGCCAGTGGCGCCTCCGTCGTGAGCCAGGACTGTCCGAAATAGCGAGTAAAGGTCCGGGGCCTCGCTACGGGGCAGCCTGGGATGGTTCATTAGAGATGCAGCACGCGGTCGCGGATCTCCTCGGTTCGACCCTGGTTCCAGAACTGGGTACCGATGTAGCCGCACGTACGACGAGCGACGTTCATCTTCTCCTGGTCGCGGTTGCCGCAGTTGGGGCACTCCCACACCAGCTTGCCATCGTCCTCGACAATCTTGATCTCGCCATCGTAGCCGCACACCTGGCAGTAGTCGCTCTTGGTGTTGAGCTCAGCGTACATGATGTTGTCGTAGATGTACTGCATCACGCGAATGACAGCCTTGAGGTTGTCCTGCATGTTGGGAACCTCGACGTAGGAGATAGCACCGCCCGGCGAAAGCTGCTGGAACATGCCCTCGAACTTAAGCTTATCGAAGGCATCGATCTCCTCGGACACGTGGACATGATAGCTGTTGGTAATGTAGCCCTTGTCCGTCACACCCGGGATAATGCCAAAACGACGCTGCAGGCACTTGGCGAACTTGTAGGTCGTCGACTCAAGCGGGGTGCCGTACAGCGAGAAGTCGATATTGCTTTCGGCCTTCCACTCGGCGCACTTGTCGTTCATGCGCTGCATGACGGCCATGGCAAACGGCGTGCCCTCCTTCTCGGTGTGACTGTGGCCCGTCATGTACTTGACGCACTCATACAGGCCGGCATAACCCAGACTAATGGTGGAATATCCGCCCACGAGCAGCTTATCGATCGTCTCGCCCTTCTTCAGACGCGCCAGGGCACCGTACTGCCAAAGAATCGGCGCGGCATCCGAAAGCGTGCCCATCAGGCGCTCATGACGGCACAGCAGGGCACGATGGCACAGCTCAAGGCGCTCGTCGAAGATCTTCCAGAACTTGTCCATGTCCTGATGCGAGCTCAGCGCGACATCGGGCAGGTTAATGGTCACAACGCCCTGGTTAAAGCGACCATAGTACTTGGGCTTGTTCGGGTCGTAGTTCAGCGCGTTGGCAACATTGTTAAAGCCGTTGCCCGAACGGTCGGGCGTCAGGAAGCTGCGGCAACCCATGCAGGTGTAGCAGTCGCCGTTGCCGGCGGTCTCGCCCTTCGACAGCTTGAGCTCGCGCATCTTCTTCTCGGAGATGTAATCGGGCACCATGCGCTTGGCGGTGCACTTGGCAGCCAGCTGGGTCAGGTAGAAGTACGGGGAATCCTCGTGAACGTTATCGTCCTCGAGTACATAGATAAGCTTGGGGAATGCCGGGGTAATCCAAACGCCGGCCTCGTTCTTAACGCCCTCGTAGCGCTGGCGAAGCGTCTCCTCCACGATCATGGCAAGGTCGTGCTTCTCCTGAGGCGTACGGGCCTCGTTAAGATACATAAAGACCGTCACGAACGGCGCCTGGCCATTGGTGGTCATAAGGGTCACGACCTGATACTGAATCGTCTGGACGCCGCGACGAATCTCATCGCGCAGACGGTCCTCAACGACCTCACGGACCTTCTCGGCAGACGCAGAGACGCCGAGCTCCTCAAGCTCGCGAGCGACCTCGCCGCGAATCTTTTGACGGCTCACCTCAACAAAGGGGGCAAGATGGGTCAGCGAAATAGACTGGCCGCCGTACTGGGAGGAAGCAACCTGGGCGATAATCTGCGTCGCGATGTTGCAGGCAGTCGAGAAGCTGTGCGGCTTCTCGATCAGCGTGCCCGAGATAACGGTGCCGTTCTGGAGCATGTCCTCCAGGTTCACCAGATCGCAGTTGTGCATGTGCTGGGCAAAGTAATCCGAATCGTGGAAGTGGATCAGGCCCTCATTGTGGGCGTCCACGATCTCCTGGGGCAGCAGCACGCGCTGGGTCAGGTCCTTGGAAATCTCGCCGGCCATATAGTCGCGCTGAACGGAGTTGACGGTCGGGTTCTTGTTGGAGTTCTCCTGCTTGACCTCTTCGTTATTGCACTCGATCAGCGACAGGATCTTGTCATCGGTCGTGTTCTTCTGGCGCTTCAGGCTCTGAACGTAGCGATAGATGATGTAGTGGCGGGCGACCTCGTAGCAGTCGAGACGCATGATCTCGTCCTCGACCAAATCCTGGATCTCCTCGACCGAAACGGTGTGGCCTGCGCTCTCGCATGCCTCGGCGACGTTTTGTGCCGCGTAAATCACCTGACGGTCGGTTAGACGAGAGCTCTCCTCGACCTCCAAGTTGGCGGCGCGAATCGCATTGACGATCTTATCGATGTCAAAGACAACCTCGGTGCCGCTGCGCTTGATGATCTTCATCCTCTTGCCTCTTTCGCGTCGTAGCCTCATTGCGCTTCAGAGCCAAACGATGCCCGGCAGGGCTTGCCCCTGTCTTGCGGCGCCGTCGCGCAATCTGTGTTCTCGATAAACCATAGGTCCTCATGCGGACAATCCTCGTAGCCGATCAAGCGACTCAAAGGCGTGTCCGAAGGGGACGAACAAGGTCTTCGTTCTCTGTCCGCCATCTATCATACGACAAAGACGCATCTATATCCTGTATTCTTTTTTTAGTTCAAACACAACATATAGTGTTTCAGCAGGTCAAAGCAATTGGTCATTTTGCAGACGCATTATAAATGAGGGGTATTTGACAAGTCGGTAAAACGTTACCAACACGGCTACCTGCATGGCAGTTATAAAACGCCCTTAGTCAAGCCGCTGACAAATCCTACCAAAACCAAGCCGCTCACGCCAAAATAATCAAAAGATTACGCTTGACCAACATGTTGCGGTCACGCTCGGTCAGGACGTATGCAATCAGCCAGTGCCGCTACGGGATGCGAAGGCCATCGCGTACAAACCTTGGATCAATATTTGGTGGCTTATTTGGCGGCATACTTGGTGACAAAAAAACAGCCCAGAGAACATAGCCTCTGAGCTGCGAACATTTGGTGGGCGTTAGAAGATTTGAACTTCTGACCTCTTCCGTGTCAGGGAAGCGCTCTCCCCCTGAGCTAAACGCCCAAATGGAGCGGACAACGGGGCTCGAACCCGCGACCCCAACCTTGGCAAGGTTGTGCTCTACCAACTGAGCCATGTCCGCCTGCGAGGATTTAATATACGGGATGATCCACCAAAATGCAAGAACTATTTTAAAATAATTTGAAAATAGTTCCCGATACCGATGGCCCCCGCCTGCTTTGCCGTTCATTACATTGGAAGGACGGAGACCACGAGGGGAAATCACGAGGAAAGAGTCCCAGCAGCGAGCGGCGCCCCAGTGCCCCGCAGCGTCAACAAAAAACGCGGTTCGTTAGAACCGCGTAAGATAGTTGGAGCGGACAACGGGGCGTCCGCGCATCCGCTTCGCGGATCCGCACCGGATTCGGCCGCCTGCCGGCGACCTCGCCAGCTCGCTACAAACGCTCCGCGTTTGCCTAACGCTCGCTCCCTCTCGGGTTCGAGCCCAAGCGACGGGTACGAAAAAGCCCGGCTACCGTAGTAGTCGGGCTGTTGCGCTTGGAGCGGACAACGGGGCTCGAACCCGCGACCCCAACCTTGGCAAGGTTGTGCTCTACCAACTGAGCCATGTCCGCATATGTAAAACAAAACGGGCGCCGGAGCGCCCGGATGTTGCCTGGAGGCGAAGCCCGGATTCGAACCGGGGGTAAAGGCTTTGCAGGCCTCTGCCTTACCACTTGGCCACTTCGCCGAAAAAGGACCGCTTGAGACGGTCCGGAAATGCAATGGAGCGGACAACGGGGCTCGAACCCGCGACCCCAACCTTGGCAAGGTTGTGCTCTACCAACTGAGCCATGTCCGCTTGCGGGTTATTAATTTACGCGAGTTGCCCAAAAGACGCAAGTACTTTTTTCAAAAAAGTTGCTCAAAGCAAGTTCATGCAGGTAAATAACGCCAAGTCAAGGCGCTATGCGCACGATTCCAATGCTGAGCCAAACAGCTTCACCATCCGAACGCGTGTGCCGGCACCATCCGTGCGCCGGGCAACCTCAACATTATCGACGAGCATGCGCATGAGCTTGATACCACGTCCGCGTTCCTCGGATGCCACCGGCTCGCTCGCCCCATCGATAGAATAGCCAGCGCCCCGATCAAGCACCTCGAGCACAACACGGTCCCCATAGGCCTGAACCGTCAGGACGCAGCCAACACCGCCCGCATGGTCATACGCGTTACCCAATGCCTCCCCCAGTGCCAATGCGACGTCATAACGTTCATCTCGCCTCAGGGGAAGTGATTCGAGAAGCTCGGCCACACGGTGCCGATAATACGGGAGGTTCTCGATGCCTCGCCTTACTTCGACGCTCTTGCTCCATCGCGGCAACTCCCCCACCGGAATGGCGGGAATCGACTCCCGCGCCGGGCCCGCGACATGCAGGATGTCGACAAGTCGGGCAATTTCCAAAAAGCGAACGACCTCATCGGAGGCGTTAACGAGCGAAAGCAGCCCCTCATGCCTCATAAGCTCTCTGGCACGTGTAAGCAAAAACGCCAAGCCCGTCGAGTCGATAAAACCCACGGTCTGGCAATTGATGACAACACGGCGCACGCCCCGGTCGATCAAATTATCCAACCGTCGGCGCAGTGCGGGCACCGAGGCGATGTCGATATCGCCCGGTGGCGTCAAAACCGCTATGTCATTCCACTCATTCATACGACCATG
This sequence comes from uncultured Collinsella sp., assembly GCA_902491345.1. Taxonomy (GTDB): domain Bacteria; phylum Actinomycetota; class Coriobacteriia; order Coriobacteriales; family Coriobacteriaceae; genus Collinsella. Next base: position 44,745 of record CABUHI010000012.1, on the reverse strand, counting down.
GTTCCCCAAAAGAGCTCGCTCGATGCACTCGTTTCTTCAACCGTAGGGATTTTGCCCGTCAGGCGTCGTGACCTACGATCGACCCCGTAAAAACTCAAGGGAGACCAGCGCGATGTCATCGTTCAGCGCCGACTCGGTAAAGCGGTCAAGCTCGCCCAAGACCTTACCGCAGATCCCCGATACGCCCTCACCCGAGACAGAAAGCAAAAGGTCGCGAAGGCGTTGCTCGCCAAAGAAAGCACCCGAGCGATCGCGTGCTTCAATCGTTCCGTCGGTATACATAAATAGCATGTCACCAGGAGCGAACGTAAACGTGCCCGTCTCGTACACCATGCTCTCAAAGGCACCGATCACGCCCGATTGGCACCCAAGGAGCTCCACTTCTCCCCCGCAGGTCTCGCCGCCGCCAAGCGGCGTCGACGACGGCCTAATGACCATAGTGGGAGGATGTCCCGCCGAGCAATAGGTAGCGCGGCCCGCCTTAAGATCGATCTTGGCGATAAACGCCGTCACAAACGTCTCGACCCTCGAAAAGCCCATGAGCATGCTATTGAGCGAGCGTGCCATACGGGCAGGCCCCGCACCCTCCCAGGCATAGGCCGTCAGCGCTGTCTTGACGAGTGCTGACATCGAAGCCGCCTCGATTCCCTTGCCGGATACATCACCCAAAATCATAACGGCGCAATCGTCGGGAAGTCGGACAAGCGTATAGAAGTCACCACCGACCAACGCAGAATTCGTTGCCGATAGGTATACCGAATCGGTTGCAATGCCCGGAACGTCACCAAGCGAATTTCTCATGCCAATCTGAAGCGTCTGAGCGATATGACGCTCCTCGCGCTTTTGAGATTCGCCTTCATAGATCAGCTCAAAGTCATGCGCCAGATGCACCAGGTAGTCGTATTCAAGGTCGTCAATTGGTTCTTGGCTGCCATCACGGAGCAGCAAAGCGCGCCTCGTCGGCCCCTTGGCAACGTCGGCGGGAACGATTGCATCGTTGTTCCGCTGACCGCCGCCCTCCGAGCGAACGCGTCCCGCCTCGAAGCCGGAATCGACATAGAGGCCCTGGCACGGCAGGCCATGAGCCCTCAACCATCCGCCCATAGGCATCGATTCGTCGACGCGGGTCAAGCGCACATGCTTAAGATCATCAGCACTCGCACCGCCCAGCACCGACTGCCCAAAACCATCGGAAGCAACCCCCAAACGCGCAGCCGGTGCGGTGGTGGAAAAGAAGAGCGACTCAGGGTCTCCCGGCAGCGCCACGCGACTGCCGCCCTCAAAATCGATGACATAGGTGTCAAGACTCGCGTCATATTCCACGGGGCAGAAATGACAATTGAGCACCGTGCAGATTTCCGTCGACACCGCTCGCGAAGCGGCAACGGGATCATCGAGATAGGTAAACAGTTCGTCGCGCAGCAAATTGAGTGAGCGGCCGAGCTCCGCCGTGCGGCGCGAACGTAAGCTCGACGCCATGCCGACAAGCTGAATAGACAGGTAATCGCAGATGACCTCGAGTACGTTAACGTCATAGGCAAGTGGCGCCTGGGGACGTTTCCAGCCAACTTCCAACACGCCAAGGACCTGCGTGCCGTAAAACACGGGAAGACAGATCTCGCTGCGATACGGGGGCATATCCTGCACGCGCAGCAAGTGCTTGGAACGATTGTCCAAATCCATGAACATGCCCGAAGCAACCCGGTCGCCCTCAAGGTCCTGCTGAATCGACAGGCGACAGGCACGCGACTCGCGAAGCACGTAGGTCGGAATGCCCGCGCCGTACGGCATAAACTCGGGCAGATAGCTGTCCTCAAGCTCCTTAGAAACACCGCGGAGCTTAAAGCCGCCACTCTCGGAAAAATAGATAGCCGCACCGGAGGCATCGAGCGTTCCAACGAGCTGATTCAAAACGGTATCGAGCAAGCTGGGGAGCTCATCGGAGCCCACGGTACTCATAATGACCGAAAGGGTACCCGAAAGGCGTTTATTCGCCACCCTAAGCTCCGATAGCGCACGTTTGAGCTGACGATCGTGGGAATACTGTTCTTCGATGCTGTGAAGCGCCACCAGGACACGCGGTGCACGACGTCCAAAGATACGCGGAGGCGTAACGGAGCCCGCGCGAACCAAGACGGGAATAAAAGACCCGTCACTCAGCTTGAGCATCAGCTCGCTCTCGGAGCCATCGGTCTCAAACGGCAGACGATGTTCGGTCGCGCGCTCAAAGGAAGACGAGTACAGAACGTCTTTGACATCACCGCCGATGACGTCAGCGCGTTCCTCGCACATCAGGTCGAGCAAACGATTATTCACATGCAGAATGGTTCCGTCGAGCTCACAGATGATGACAGCATCGCTCGTGATCTCGACCAGTTGGGCAACGTCTGCCCACTCGTTGCGCTCAAGCGTTTCCATCGTGGACCTCACCGTCTATCGGTAACAAAAAAGCCTCCGAAGAGGCTTCTCAAAAGCGATGGTGTCGGAGGCGGGACTTGAACCCGCATGACCAAAAAGCGGTCACTAGCACCTCAAGCTAGCGCGTCTGCCAATTCCGCCACTCCGACATGCTATGTTGTTGATTCGCGGTTCGTTTTGTTGGACCCGCGCGTTCAACGAGGAAGATAATAACCTATGATTCGAGAACTGTGCAAGCACTTTTTTGAAAAAAGTTTACGGATTTGTAAATGCGCAGGTAGATCCGTGTGTCCGGCTCCGTATCGGTGTTGCCTCCCGGCGCGTCCTCGGGCATGAGCGATATTTTGCTGCGCACTTCGTGCTGCAAAATATCGCTCCCCCTGCGGAATGCGCCGGGAGGCAACACCGATTCGGGACCTACGTCCACGTACTCCAGGCACCGTTCTCAAACATGTTCTGGGGGCTGATACAAATTTGTTGGCTCGGCTTTGCCGAGCCCTTATATAAGGAGGCCGGAGCTAAAGCTCCGGCCTCGCTATCTTTCCCATTAGATTAAGTGAGCGATCAAGGAATCGCGCTCCCCCTGCCGAGTTACCGCAGGGCCCGCCCTGTTGTTACTTTTCAGAACATCCCGCAGGACGGAGGAAGCCCCGCAGCGCGCAGCGCGCAGCGGGGCTTCCGACATGTCCGAGGACGTTCTGAAAAGTAACAACAGGGCGGGCCCGGACAGATCACCGACTACAGGTCGATGTGCGATTCCTTGATCGGGAACGGCTCGGCGAAGTGGCACGCGCAGCAGTGGCCCGGGGCAACTTCCTTAAACTCAGGAAGCTTCTCGGAGCAGATACCCTGAGCGATCGGGCAGCGCGTGTGGAAACGGCAGCCAGTCGGCGGGTCCAGCGGCGACGGCGGATCGCCAGCGAGGATGATGCGCTTACGGGTCTTCTGGATATCCGGATCGGGCACCGGCACGGCAGACAGCAGCGACTGCGTGTACGGATGGTGAGGCTCACTATAGAGCGTCTTCCAGTCCGAAACCTCGACCATCTTACCCAGATACATAACGGCAACGCGATCGGAGATGTGCTGTACGACGGACAGGTCGTGGGCGATAAACAGATACGCGGTACCGAACTTGTCCTGCAGTTCCTTGAGCAGGTTCAGAACCTGGGCCTGAATGGAAACATCCAGAGCGGAAACCGGCTCGTCGCAGATAATCAGCTTGGGCTTCAGCGCAAAAGCGCGGGCAATGCCGACACGCTGACGCTGACCGCCGGAGAACTCATGAGGATAGCGGTTGATGTGCTCGGGGTTCAGTCCGACAACGTCGAGAAGCTCGCGGACGCGCTCAATGCGCTCCTCCTTGGTGCCCACGCCATGAATGGTCATGGGCTCGGAGACGATCTCACCGATGGTCATACGAGGGTTGAGCGAAGCATAGGGGTCCTGGAAGATGAACTGCATCTCGCGACGCATGTCCTTGATCTCGTGCTTGCTCATCTCGGCAACGTCTTTGCCCTGGAAGAACACTTTGCCGGCCGTCGGCTTGGTGAGGCGCATTATGGTACGGCCCGTGGTGGACTTACCGCAACCAGACTCGCCGACCAGGCCAAAGGTCTCGCCCGGATAAATCTCGAACGAAATGTCATTCACAGCAGAGACGACACGCTTGGAGAAGCGCTTGGCGAACATGCCGGACTCAGCGGGAAACTCCTTAGAGAGGTGCTCGACCTTCAGCAGCGGAGTGCGCTCGTTGGTATCTGTCATTACGCCTCGCCTCCCTTCTTGGAATCCTTGCGCGTACGGGACGTCTCAGGAGCGTTCTTGAGGAACTCGGGGTCACCGGAGTAGTGGCACGCAGAGTAATGACCAGACTCGGTGACAACGCGCTCGGGGCGCTGCTTGCGGCACTTGTCCGTCGCATAGGGGCAGCGAGGAGAGAACACGCAGCCCTCAGGCAGGTTCATGAGCGAAGGCGGGTTGCCGTGAATCGGCGTAAGCGGCTTCTTCTCTTCGATGGCCTGCTCCGGGATGGAGCGGATAAGGCCCCAGGTGTAGGGGTGGCGACTCTCGTAGAAGATTTCCTCAGCAGTACCGAACTCGACGGGACGGCCGGCGTACATAACCATGATCTTATCGGCCATATCGGCAACGACGCCCAGGTCATGGGTAATCATGATGATGGCGTTGCCGTTCTTCTCCTGCATTTCCTGCATGAGCTCGATAATCTGAGCCTGAATGGTAACGTCCAGAGCCGTCGTGGGCTCGTCGGCAATCAGGATATCGGGATCGCAGGCAAGAGCCATAGCGATCATGACACGCTGACGCATACCGCCGGAGAACTGGTGCGGATACTCATTGACGCGCTTTTCGGGCTCGGGGATACCCACGAGGTCCAAAAGCTCGGTAGCGCGCTTGAGCGCCTCCTGCTTGGAGTAGCCACGGTGCAGACGAAGGCCCTCGCCCACCTGCTTGCCGATCTTATAGACCGGGTTCAAGGAGGTCATAGGATCCTGGAAGATCATCGCGATGTCGTTTCCGCGAATGTGCTGCATCTCTTCCTCGGTCATCTCGAGGATAGAACGACCGCGATAGCGAACGTCGCCGCCCTCGATCTTTCCCGGAGGCATCGAGATGAGGCCCATGATGGTCATGGCGGTCACGGACTTACCGGAGCCGGACTCACCGACGACACCCAGAGTCTCGCCGCGATCGAGCGTGTAGGACACACCGTCGACAGCGCGAACGACACCATCCTCGGTATGGAAATACATCTTAAGGTCATCGACCTCGAGCAGATGCTGGCCCTCGGGAACCGGCTGGTCCTTCAGGTCCACATAGTTCTTGTTCTTCTTCATCCTTATGCGTCCTTCATCTTGACGTCGAGGGCGTCGCGCAGACCGTCACCCAGCAGGGTGAAGGCGAGCACCGTCGAGAGAATTGCCAGACCGGGCATGATCATCATCCAGGGAGCAGTCAGAAGATACTGCTGACCGTCCTGAATCATGGAGCCCCACGAAGGCGTAGGCGGAATAACGCCCATGCCGAGGAAGGACAGAGCGGACTCGGTCAGAATGGCGCCACCAATGTTCATGGTCGCGTAGACCACGATGGAGGCGACGGAGTTCGGGAAGATGTGACGCACGACGATACGAGCATCAGATGCACCCATCGCGCGCGCAGCGTCAACATAGTCGTTTTCTTTGACCGTCAAGATTGCAGAGCGGAAGACGCGCGCAATCGAAGGCCAGCCGAGAATACCGATGGCGATAAAGACGTTCTGAAGACCACGGCCGATAACGGCGATCATGGCGACAACGAACAGCACGTACGGGAACGCCAGGAAGATGTCCGCACAGCGCATGATGATCGTATCCCAGATCCCGCCGTAGAAACCGGCCAGAGCACCCATGACCAGACCGATCACCGTGGAGATCGCGGTGGCCATAATGCCGACGGACAGCGAAACGCGTGCACCGTAGATAACGCGGACGAGAATGTCGCGACCAAGGGCGTCGGTGCCAAACGGGTGCTCTGCACACGGAGCCAACAGCGACGTCTCGGCCATGGTGGTCGAGTCGGAAGCCGTCGGCGAACCGAGCCAGGGCTTAGCCCACAGATCTGCGGTCAGGGCAACCACAACGACGATGATGATCCAGCAGACACCGATAACGGCGAGCTTGTTCTTGCGAAGACGCTTAAAAGCGTCACCCCACAGCGTGCGGGACTTGGCGGGAGCAGATGCGGCCTTGGTGGCGGTAGCCTGCTCCTGAGACTGAGAATCAGTTTCCTGCATGAGACGTACCTCCCTTAGGCCTTATCCGACGGACCGCCAAGGCGGATGCGCGGGTCGAGGAATGCATAGCTAATGTCGACGAGCAGGTTAATCACCATGACGACGACGACGATGAGCGTAACGCCGCCCATAACGATGGGCCAGTCACGCATGCTAATGGCGCGATAGACCTCATAGCCGATACCGGGCCAGTTAAAAACCGTCTCGGTCAGGATGGCGCCCGAAAGCATGCCACCAAAGTCGACACCAATATAGGTAACGACGGGGATGAGTGCATTCTTAAGCGCATGCTTGACGATGATCGCGCGATTGGAGAGACCCTTGGCCTTTGCCGTACGGATGTAATCCTGGTTCATGACGTCAAGCAGCTGCGAGCGCATAATGCGGGCGGCATAAGCGGTCGAAACCGAAGCCAGCGTAATGGTCGGAAGCACATAGTGCATCCAATCCTGATACTGAGAGCTGGAACCGCCGGCACCCGAGATCGGCATGGAGATTGCACCGCCCGTAGCGTCCTTGAGGATGACGCCAAAGAACAGCTGCAGCAACATACCGAGCCAGAAGGCCGGGACCGCAACGAGGATCGACGTGGTGAGCGTTACCAAAATATCCCAGAAGGAATAACGCTTTACCGCCGAAATGATACCCGCACCGATACCCATGATTGCCTCGAGCACGATGGCGCACGCGGCAAGTTTGACCGTATACGGATACTTCTGGGCAAAAATTTCCGTAACCGGCAGCTTGCGCTGATACGAATTGCCCAGATCGCCATGAAGCAGGCCGTTCATGTAATACAAGTAACGGTCCACGAGCGACGTTTGAACGGGGTCGCCGTTCTCGTCAAGGATCGCGTTGCCGTCCTCGTCCGACTGGACCAGGTGATAGCGGACGCGAAGCTGAAGCTCCACCTCGGGGGACAGAGCCTTGTCTCCACCGATCAGCTTGATCGGATCTCCCGGCACGATATTCTGAAGGGCGAACAGAATCAGCGTAACGCCCAAAAATACCGGGATGAACTGAAGCACACGTTTAACGATGTACTTACCCATACCACTCCCCTATCTAGGGATTAACCTAAATGGGATGCCGATCGCCAGACCGGCATCCCAAAATTACCATCAGCCAGTTTACCCCAGGTTAGGGAGAACTGTATGTTTCCCATGAGGTCTACGTAAATACTTGACCCTCACGGAAGCTGCAAACTCTTAGGCGAGCTCAGCGGTACCCAGCTCAGCGTGCTTCTGCGGATCGACATAGAGGTGCTTGATGCGATCGGAGCCGACGATGGTGTGCGTGTAGAACATCACCGGGATGACCGGGCAGTCGGCAGCGACCATAGCGTCGGCCTCCTGCATCTTAGCAACGCGCTCTTCGTCGTCAACCGTGGTGCGAGCCTCGTTGACCTTGGCGTCGAACTCGGGGTTGTTGTAACCGGAGCGGTTGTCGCCACCGAGGGAGTCGGAGTGGAACAGCGGATACAGGAAGTTGTCCATAATCGGGTAGTCGGCAATCCAACCCAGACGACCGAACTGATAGTTAAAGTTCTGGTACTGCTCGAGCAAGGCAGACCACTCAGGGGTATCGGAGACAGCGGTAACGCCAACCTTGGCGAGGTCACCGATGATGGACTCCATGATCTCCTTGTGGCCACCATCCTGGTTGTAGGAAAGGGTCACGTTAATGCCACGATCGCCGTTAGCGCCAGCGGGAGCAACCTTGTCCAGGTACTCGTTAGCCTTGTCGACGTCGTAGGCGCAGAATTCCCATGCGCCCTCCTTGTAGCCATCGATGCCCGGAGGAACAATGCCGTCGGCGGGGGTACGGGTACCCTTGAAGATAGTCTTGCAGATGGCCTCACGGTTGATGGCCAGGGAGATACCCCTGCGCAGGTCGGCGTTGTTGAACGGCTCGGCCGTGTTGTTGCAGGTCAGGTAGTAGGTGGAAGGCTCGGAGCCGAGCAGCATGCGCTCGCCGTCACCCATGGTGTAGCCGTCCTTGGACACGCCGCGATCCTTCTTGGCGGCGTCGATCTGAGCAACGGGAACGTCGCAGACATCGAGATTACCGGCCTGGAACTCCTTGTAAGCGGTCTCCATGTCCTTGATGACCTGGAAGTGGATGCCATCGATCTTGGCCTTGTCGCCATAGTAATCGTCGAACTTCTTGAGGTTGATCTCCTGACCATCCTCCCACTTGCCGTCCATCATGAACGGGCCGTTACCGACCGGTGCAAGGTAGAAGCTCTTGGCATCGGACTCGGCGCACTCGGGAACCGGGGCCAGAGCCGGGTGAGAGGCGACGAAGGGGAAGTCGGCGTAAGCGGAAGACAGCTTGACGACGAGGGTCTCATCGTCGGGGCAGGTAACACCGCTGAGTTCAGTAGCGTTACCGGCAAGCAGATCGTCATAGCCCTCGACCATGGAAAGGTGATAGGAGACCTCGGAAGGGCCATACTCGGTAGCGATGGCCGACTTGGTGTTGACCAGACGCTCCCAACCGAGCTTGAAGGACTTGGAGGTAACGTCGTCACCGTTGTGGAACTTGGCCTTCTTGATCTTGAAGGTGAACTCGGTGGCGTCGTCGTTGGCCTCGAAGGACTCGCAAGCCAGCGGAACGATCTCGCCCTTCTCGGCGTCATAAGAGGTCAGAGCGTCAAAGAGCTGGTACTCGACCTGAGTGCCCTGGTCCTCCTGGACATTGTAGGGGTCGATGCAGACCGGGTTGTTGATGTAGAAGTTCAGCGTCGAACCGGACTCAGAACCGGAAGTGTCGCCGCCCTTCTTGCCGCATGCGGCAAGAAAAGCCATGGAGCTCGCAGCGAGGGTGCCGCCAACAAAGGCGCGACGACCCATAACGGGCTGGTGGAACATAGAATCAGCCATGCCATCCTCCTTATGAGATAGGACAAAGTAAGTTCGGTCGGGCAACGTCAAGACAGCCCAATCGAACCATTCAAACGCGGTCCGCCGTTTTGGCTGGTTATACAAAGCGGACCAACGTATTGCAATACAGTAGCGCATTTTATGCACGATTTGGGGCTAATTCCGGTTAACGGTCGAGATTTTCTTTAGTTGGGCGAAGTATATGAGGATATTTTGACTCTGTTACAAATATGTAAACAAAAAGGGCCCCGCACATGCGAGACCCTTTACAAACGTATAAGCGCCGATGCTTAGTAGCCGACGATACCCTGCGGGAAGAAGAACATGCACAGCACGACGCACACGGCAAACACGACAGCCATGATGACGGTCAGGCGGTCAAGGTTCTGCTCCATAACGCCCGTGGCAGAGCTGGAGTTATACAGCGAGCTGGCAATCATATCCGAAACGCCGGTACCCTTACCGGAATGCATCAGGACGAGAATCGTCAGCGCCACGGCAGAAACAGCCCAAACGACAAACAGAAGAATCTGGAACGGACCCATAGATAAGCTCCTTAATAGAACAATTCAAACTCCAGTACTGTACCACAATCCCCCGTTCTCCCCTACCTGCCACTCGGGGACGGGGCGGAAATGGCAGAAATACCAAAAAAGGGGATTGTCCGATTGTGGACAACCCCCTTGCTAGAAAACGGTATTTGTTTTCTCTTAGGCCTCGGTGGCGAGCACGCGACCCGTCATCTCGGCGGAAGGCTCCAGACCAGCCATGGTGAGCATGGTCGGAGCGATATCGGAAAGACGACCGTCCTCGATACCGGTGAGCTGTGCCTTCTCATCAACGATGATGAACGGCACGCGGTTGGTGGTGTGCGCCGTAAACGGATGCTTGGAACCGTCGGAAGCAACGTCAAACATGTGATCGGCGTTGCCGTGGTCGGCGGTAATCAGCGCAAAGCCGCCCTTGGCGAGAATCGCCGGGACAACCTTGGACAGGGCATCGTCAACAGCCTCGACAGCCTTAACGGCAGCGTCGAAGACACCGGTGTGGCCAACCATGTCGCAGTTCGCGAAGTTCACGATGTAGAAATCAGCGCGATCCTCGTTGATGGCGGCGACGAGCTTCTCGGTAACCTCGGGAGCGCTCATCTCGGGCTGCAGATCGTAGGTAGCAACCTTGGGGGAAGCGACGAGCACGCGCTCCTCGCCCTCCTTGGGCTCCTCGATGCCGCCGTTGAGGAAGAACGTCACGTGGGCGTACTTCTCGGTCTCGGCAGTGTGCAGCTGCTTCAGGCCATTGGCGGCGATAACGTCGGCCAGGACGTTCTCGGGGAACGTCTTGGGGAAGGCGACCTCGACGTCAAACGTCGGATCGTACTCAGTCATCGTCACAAAGTGCGAGAGCTTGATCTGCTCGCGCTCAAAGCCGTCGAACTCCTTGTCCGTGAACACGCGGGTCATCTGACGGGCGCGGTCGGGACGGAAGTTGAAGAAGATGGCCGCGTCGCCCTCGTGGATGCCCTCATTGTGGGCAGCGAAGGGCTCGACGAACTCGTCGCCGCGCGGATCCTTCTCGTAGTAGGCCTTGATGCCGGCAACGGGGTCGGTATCGGCATCGGACGCATTGACCATGACGTCGTAGGCACGCTGGATGCGCTCCCAACGGTTGTCGCGGTCCATCGCCCAATAACGACCCGAGACGGTGGCAACGCGAGCGTCGCAACCGGTCTCCTCGGAAATCTTGGCCAGGAAGGCGCAGAACTCGCTCATGTAGCCAGCACCGGACTGCGGGTCGACGTCGCGGCCATCCATGAAGGCGTGGACACGAACGGTCTTGACGCCATGCTCGGCAGCCATCTTGACCAGAGCCTCAACGTGGTTCATATGAGAATGAACACCGCCAGGGCTCATAAGGCCCATGAGGTGGAGAGTCTTGCCGTCAGCCTTGACATCGTCCATAGCCTTGACAAAAACCTCGTTCTTGGCGATGGAGCCGTCCTTGATGGCGTTGTTGATGCGCGAAAGCTCCTGGAACACGATGCGGCCGGCACCGATGTTGAGGTGACCCACCTCGGAGTTGCCCATCTGGCCGTCGGGAAGGCCCACGTCCTCGCCCGAAGCGCCGAGCGTGGTGTGGGGGTACTTCTCGTACAGGCTATCAAGGAAGGGCGTCTTGGCAGCGGCGACGGCGTTCTCGCCATCGGCCGGAGCAAGGCCGCAACCATCCATGATGATCAGGAGTGCAGGAAGATGACGTTGTGCCATATGTCCTACTCGCCTGCCTTGACGACCATAGAGGCGAAGTCGGCAGCCTTGAGCGAAGCGCCGCCCACGAGGGCGCCGTCAACGTCGGGCTTGGCGACGAGCTCGGCGATGTTGCCGGGCTTGGCGGAACCGCCATACAGCACGCGGATGCCGTTGGCGAGCTCCTCGCCGAACATCTCCTTGAGGGTCTCACGGATAGCGCCGCAGACCTCCTGAGCGTCCTCGGCGGTAGCGGTCTTGCCTGTGCCGATGGCCCAGATGGGCTCGTAGGCGACGACGACCTGCTTGGGGCAGGTGATCTCAAGGCCAGCAAGGCCAGCCTTGACCTGGTTCACGACGTGCTCGACATAGGTGCCAGCCTCGCGGACCTCGAGGGACTCGCCGCAGCAGAAGACGGGAACAAGACCGGCGGAAACGAGAGCCTTAGCCTTCTTGTTCTGGTCCTCGTCGGTCTCGTGGAAGTAGTCGCGACGCTCGGAGTGACCGATGATGCAGTAGGTGCAGCCAGCGGACTTGAGCATGTCGCAAGAAGACTCACCGGTGAAGGCACCCTTGGCCTCCCAGTACACGTTCTGTGCACCGAGGGCGATGGGGGCAGCCTGAATGCGGTCATGAACCGTGGTGATGTCGATGGTCGGAGGGCAGACGAGCACCTCGACGCCAGCCGGAACCTCGGGCAGAGCCTGAGCCAGCTCGTCGGCGAGCTTGGCGGCCTCGGCGACGTCGTTGTTCATCTTCCAGTTACCAGCGATAAGAAGGGTGCGATTAGGCATCGAGAAGCGCCTCCACTCCGGGCAGGGCCTTACCCTCGACGAGCTCCATGGAAGCGCCACCACCGGTGGAGATCCAGCTCATCTTGTCGGCCAGGTTGAACTTGTTGACAGCTGCGACAGAGTCACCACCGCCGATGATCGAGGTGCAGTCAGCCTCGGCGAGAGCCTCGGCGATAGCCTGGGTGCCGTGAGCAAAGTTGTCAAACTCGAAGACGCCCATGGGGCCGTTCCAGAACACGGTCTTGGCGCCCTTGACAGCCTCGGCATAGAGCTCCTCGGTCTTGGGACCGATGTCCATACCCTCACGATCGTCGGGGATAGCGTCGGAAGCAACAACCTCGGGGACAGCGTCCTCGCCAAAGTGATCGGCAACACGGTTGTCGATGGGGAGTAGGATCTTGACACCCTTCTCCTCGGCCTTCTTGAGCATCTCGCCGGCGCGCTCGACCCAGTCCTCTTCCTTGAGGGACTGACCAACGGACAGGCCCTGAGCCAGGAAGAAGGTGTAGGCCATGCCGCCACCGATGATCAGGGTGTCAGCGGAGTCGATGAGGTGATCGAGAACGCCGATCTTGGAGGAAACCTTGGAACCGCCGACGATGGCGACGAAGGGGCGCTCGGGCTCGGCGAAGATGCCGGTCAGCGTGTCGACCTCCTTCTCGAGCAAGAAGCCGGCGACGGCAGGCAGGTAAGCGGCGGGGCCCACGACGGAACCCTGGGCGCGGTGAGCGGTGCCGAAGGCATCGAGAACGAAGACGTCACCATAGGAAGCGAGCTTCTTGGCGATCTCGGGATCGTTCTTCTTCTCACGCTTGTCAAAACGGACGTTCTCGAGAACGAGGACCTTACCCGGCTCGACGGCGGCGACAGCCTCAGCAGCCTTCTCGCCGTAGGTGTCAGCGACAAAGGCAACGTCGAGACCAGAGAGCTCAGCGAGCTTCTTGGCGACGGGCTCGAGGGACAGCTCGGGCTGGAAGCCGGTGCCCTCGGGACGGCCGAGGTGGCTCATGAGGATGACGCGAGCGTTGTGCTCAACGAGGTAGTTGATGGTGGGCAGGGCAGCCTTGATACGGGTGGTGTCGCCAACGACGCCATCCTTGATAGGCACGTTAAAGTCAACGCGGACGAGAACGCGCTTTCCGTCGACATCGATGTCGCGGACGGTCTTCTTGGTAAAGGCCATGTTTGCTTCTACCTTTCGTACGTGTCTGCCTCCCATTACGGCAGACGATTTCTTATAAAAAGGGCGCGACCCTAGGGTGTAAGCCCTATAAGGCCGCGCCCTTCTTTAGACGCTCAACGAGCTATTCGCTAAAAGCTAAATTAAGCAACGAACTTCTCGAAGTACTTGATGGTGCGGACCATCTGAGAGGTGTAGGAGTTCTCGTTGTCGTACCAAGAGGTGACCTGAACGAGGGTCTGGCCGTTGCCGAGGTCAGAGCACATGGTCTGAGTGGCGTCGAAGATGGAGCCGTGGGTCTCGCCGACGATGTCGCGGGAGACGATCTGGTCCTCGTTGTAGGCGAAGGTCTCGGGGATGGTCTCAGCGTAGGCCTTCATGGCAGCGTTGACCTCGTCGACGGTGACCTTCTTGTCAACGACGGCGTAGAGGTTGGTCAGCGAGCCGGTCGGCGTCGGGACGCGCTGGGCGGCACCGATGAGCTTGCCGTTGAGCTCGGGGAGAACCAGGCCGATGGCCTTGGCAGCGCCCGTGGTGTTCGGGACGATGTTCTCGGAGCAGGCGCGGGAGCGACGGAAGTTGCCCTTGCGCTGCGGGCCGTCGAGCGGCATCTGGTCGCCGGTGAAGGCGTGGATGGTGGTCATGATGCCGGACACGATGGGAGCGAAGTCGTTCAGACCCTTGGCCATCGGGGCGAGGCAGTTGGTGGTGCAGGAAGCAGCGGAGATGATGTTGTCCTCAGCGGTCAGCGTCTCATGGTTGACGTTGTACACGATGGTGGGCAGATCGCTGCCGGCCGGAGCGGAGATGACGACCTTCTTGGCGCCAGCGTTGATGTGGGCCTGAGCCTTAGCCTTGCTGGTGTAGAAGCCGGTGCACTCGAGAACGACGTCGACGTCAAGGTCGCCCCAAGGCAGGTTGTTAGCGTCGGCCTCCTTGTAGATCTTGATCTCCTTGCCGTCAACAGTGATGGAATCCTCGCCAGCAACGACCTCGTGATCGCGAGCGTAGTTGCCCTGCGTGGAGTCGTACTTCAGCAGGTAAGCGAGCATATCGGGAGAGGTGAGGTCGTTGATAGCGACGATCTCGGAGCCCTCATGACCGAACATCTGACGGAAAGCCAGACGACCGATGCGACCGAAGCCGTTAATAGCAACCTTTACTGCCATTGTGTCTCCTTTCGTAAGGCCCCCGCGAGCTACAGCGCCCGCCGTTGAGGCCCACAAACTAACCACTCGCCTAATATACCTTTTTTTTGACTTGAATTTCACGAGAATGCTCGAAATTGAAAATCAAATTTACGTTAAAACGTTTTAAATACTAAAATAGCAGCTAAATCCATATATAAGTCGTTACTTCAAACTACCTGTTTGCTTCAATGAGCTTTTCAAGCCGTAAAACACGATGGTAGAGGGCTGACTTCGACAAGGGAGGGTCAGCCATCTCCCCCAAATCACGCAGCGACAGATCGGGATAGCGCTCGCGCAGGTCGCAAAAGACCGCCAAGGCATCCGGAAGCGCATCACGAAGGCCACGCTGCTCGAGCTCATCGATAAGCGCAAGCTGATGTTGGGCGGCACCGGCGCTTCTGGTCTGGTTGGCGAGCTCGGCGTTCACGCGACGGTTCACATCGTTCTTAACCAACTTGACCGCGCGCGCCTCCTCAATCTCGGCAACGCTGCGCTTGGCGCCAATCAGCTTTAATAGATGCTCGATTTCCTCGGCGCTCTTAATGTACACGGCATATGACCCCCGCCGTGCATTAACACGAGCATGGACCCCAATCTGCTCCAACAGATCGCAAAGCCCCTTGGCATATTGCTCGCCCTGCACAGCAATCTCCAAATGAAAATCGCCGCGTGGATCGGCCACGAAGCCACCCGCGATGAGCGCGCCGCGGATATAGGCAAGTCTACAGCAAGGACGGGCAACGATATGTCGGGGTACGCCGGCGACAAGTCCTCCCCTACGTTCGAGGATACCCAGCAGAACCAAGGCCTTATCCAGGTCTGGCTGATCAGGCAAGGTGATGAGGTAGTTTCGAACCTTATGCAATACAGATTTACGGACGGTGAACTCCGTTTTGAGCTTAAGGATACGATGCGTCAGCGTGATCATCGTGCGCGCGACGGCTCCCGTCTCAGTCGCAACCGTCAAACGATACCGCCCAGAGCCGGTAAGCGAGAGCGTACCGCTCACGCGCGTGAGGGCGGCAAGCGTCGACAAGTCGCAGTATTCACATTCGGGTTCGCAGCGCGCAAGCTCGTCGCGCACCTCAGCGGTAAACGACATGCAGGCCTATGCCTTCGTGTTGGCGCGCGACAGGTCGCGGTGGGAGATGCTCACATGATACTGAGCGCCTTCCAGGTAACGGGCCGTGGCCTCGGCAATGGCAACGCTGCGGTGCTGGCCGCCCGTGCAGCCGATGGCGATAGAAAGCTGCGGCTTACCCTCCGCGATATAACCGGGCATGACCGTATCGAGCAGCTGTGTCCAAGCCTTCCAAAACTCCTGCGTCTTGGGATGGTCCAGAACAAAATCGGAGACCTTTTTATCGAGACCGGTCATCGTGCGCATCTCGGGATCGTAGAACGGATTGGGCAGGAAGCGGACGTCGATCATAATATCCGCTTCGACGGGCATGCCGTGCTTAAAGCCAAACGAGAACACGTGGACGTCCATGAGCTGCTGGTCGGACAGCTCGGAAAATGCCATACGTAGCTTGTTGCGCAGCGCAGAGGTACGCAGACGGCTCGTGTCGATAATCATATCGGCTCGGTCGCGCACGCCCTGCAGCTGAAGGCGCTCGCGCTGAATGGCATCGGCCGTAGTCTCCCCCGGCTTGGCAATGGGATGACGGCGGCGATTTTCGCTGTAGCGACGAATCAGCACCTCGTCAGAAGCCTCCAGGAACACGATGTCGCAGCTCATCTCGCGCTCTTCGAGCGCGGCGACCGCATCGAGCAGCTCGTCAAACAGTCCCTGGCTACGCAAATCGCAGGTGACGGCGAGATGCCTGCCCACGCCCGTATTGATGCCGACGAGCTCGGCAAGCTGGGCGATGAGACGCGGAGGCAGGTTATCGATGCAAAAATAGCCCATGTCCTCGAACACGTGCATGGCCTGTGTGCGGCCTGATCCGGACATTCCGGTGATGATGACGATATCGGGGATGCGCTCCGGGCGCTCCGCCGCATCCATGGCATCTCCCTTTTGCATGTGTTGCCTCCCGAAAACAAGCGCGGGACCCAGCAACCCGGATCCCGCGCGGTCAATTGCCTATATTGAGTATACCGCTCCGAGCGGATACGAGGCCTGTCTTACGCCTCAAGCGCAGCCTTGAACCAACTCGTAATACTCGTGGGGTGCGTGATGGCGGTGCCGACGACAACGGCCCAGGCACCAGCATCGATCGCGGCGCGAGCCTCCTCGGGCGTATGCACGCGACCCTCGCAAATGATGGGAAGGCCGGGGAATTCCTCGGTCGCCTGACGCAGGAGCGGCAGATCGGGGCCATCGGCCATGGTGCAGTCGATGGCGGCGACGCCGTGAGAAAGCGTGGTGGATACCAGGTCAAAGCCCATATCAACAGCACGGCGAATATCCTCGATGGTGGCACAATCCGCCATCAGGAGCACACCCTCCTCGTGCAGCGGACGGAAGGTATCCTCGACCGTCTTGCCATCGGGGCGCGGACGATCGGTGGCGTCGATCGCCACGATATCGGCACCGGCAGCAACGCAGGCGCGAGCGTGACGCAGCGTCGGCGTGATGTAAACGCCCTCGTGCCCATCCTTCCACAGGCCGATGACGGGAACCTCACAGCGACCCTTAATGGCGGCAATGTCGGCAAGGCCCTGGCAGCGAATGGCGGCGGCGCCGCCGAGCTCGCAAGCGCGAGACATTTGAGCCATGGTCTCGGGCGTACGAAGCGGCTCGCCCATATACGCCTGAACGCTCACGACGAGCTTGCCCTTCAGGGACTGGATCAAAGGATCAACGGTCATGTTCGACTCAACCTTTCTCAAAAACAGCCTTCTGAGACACCGCACCTTGACGTTCAAACCGTCGCTCGCGTACCGAAGTACGCTTCGCTCCTCTTTCACGTCAATCTGCGGCACCTCAGAAGGCGCACTTGGTAGCTATGTTTATTTCAACGACGCAAGAAGGTGTTCGGCGGCACCGATGAGCGGAGCATCGCCCTCAAGAGAACCGATGAGGATCGGCGTGTCCTGAAGCGGATCGAGCGCCTGGCTGGCATAGCCCTCGTGTACCGAATCCTTCCACGTCTGTGAACGCCAATCGGGACCTTGGTGAATCACGCCACCCGAAAGCACGATGACCTCAGGGTCCAGGATGTTAGCGAGCGAGCCCAAGCTGGCACCCAGCGCAAAGCCGGCGTCATGGATGACCTCGGTCGCCTTTGCGTCGCCCGCACGGCACAGGTCGTTCACATCGCGACCGACCGAAGGACGGCTGGGGTCGACGCGGCCAAAACGCTCATCGTACATTCGACCAATGGATGTGCCCGAAGCAACCGACTCCAGATGGCCGGAACGCCCGCAGGCGCACGGAATGCCGGCGGCAGCCGAGCACTCGATGTGGCCCATATGGCCAGCAGCACCATGGAAGCCCTGCATCACGCGGCCGTTCTCGACATATGCGCCGCCGATGCCCGTACCGATGCCAAGACACAAGACGGAGAACTTGCCCTTGCCGACGCCCCAGTGGGCCTCGCCCAGTGCATGAGCCTGCACGTCGCCTACAACGGCAACGGGAAGACCGAGGTCCTCGCGTAGACGCGGCCCCAACCGAACGCCGGACCAGCCGGGCATGATCTCGTTGGCATACGCGATGGCGCCCGTCTTGGGATCGACGACGCCGGCAGCACCGATACCGACGCCAAGGACCTCGACATCGGGATTCGCCTCGAGAGCAGCCTTGATGGACGCCTCGATACGCTGGAAGACGGCCTCGCCGCCCTCCTGGGCCTCGGTAGGAACCTCGGCCTCAAAAACAGGATGGGGCACGCTGCCGTCAGCCGGGTACTCCATGATGGCAGTCGCGATCTTAGTTCCGCCGATATCGACAGAGCAGACGTACTTGTTCTCCATGTCGCTCTCCTTAGGAGATAAAAAACAACTACAGGAAATGAAGGCGGTGTTATCGCCGCAACTTAGTAAAGGTTTCCCAGGTGCCCGAGGTTGGGGTGAAAGTGGTCGGGCGTTGACCTAATGGGTCAAGCCCGACCACTTGAGCCCCAAGATCGGGTGCCTGGGGAAGCTTTACAGGAGACCGTTGTCCTGGAGGACCTTCTTAATCGCCTCGACGTTCTCGCCGGTCATAGCCTTCACCGGGCGCGGCATGGTCGGGCTGTCGAAGATGCCCATGAGGTTCATAGCGGTCTTGAAGGCGCCGACGCCACCGGCATAGCCCTGGACGCCCGAGGTGACATCCCAGATGTGCGAAATCTCATTGAGGCGATCCTGCTCGGCCTTGACGGTAGCCCAGTCACCAGCCTGAGCGGCCTTCCACTGACGCACGTAGCCCTCAGGCTCAACGTTGGCGAGACCCGGGACGGAACCGTCGGCACCACCGAGGTAAGCGCCGTCGACAACAACCTCGTGACCGGTGAGGATGCTCATCGGATGGCCGTTCTTCTCGTTCTCCTGAACGAGGTAGCGGAACGAGATGTCATCACCCGAGGAATCCTTGACGCCGGCCAGAACGCCCTCGGCACCGAGCTTGGCAAGGAGCTTCCAGGGGAGCTTGGTGTGGACACACACGGGGATGTCGTAGGCGAAGATGGGCAGGTCGAGTTCCTCATGCAGGATGCGGAAGTGCTCCTCGACCTCGGTCATGCCCTGCAGGGCATAGAACGGGCAGGTGGCGACGAGAGCATCGGCGCCCAGCTCCTGAGCGACCTTACCGTGCTCGATCATGCGCTCGGTCTCGGTGTCGATGATGCCGACCAGAACGGGAACGCGGTGGTCGACGATACGAACGGCCTCGGCGATGATCTGACGGCGACGCTCGTCGGTGGAGAAGACGACCTCGCCCGAGGATCCCAAGAAGAACAGGCCATCGACGCCGGCATCGATCATGCGGTTGATGCTGCGCTCAAAGGAGGCAACGTCGAGCTGGTGATCTTCGGTATCGGGAACAACGACGGGAGGGATAACGCCGGTGAATTTCTGAGTTGCCACAAGAATCTCCTTAGTTGTCTGGCGGGCAGCCCTATGCCACCCACTCTTGTTGGCAGTGTCCAGGCCGTCTAGGCCAAAGAACACGAGTAAAACGTTTGGTTAAAAAAGTCGACGACTTCGTTTTCGAACGCATTGATGCGCTCGTGAGCGTATTTTGCATAGATGATATGCCTCCGGTCACACTCAAGACCGTTGAATACGGCAAACTGATCCTTGGGATCGCTCACGGTATCCATAAGCGATGTGCCCATGAGCACCGATCCGCGCACCCGAGACGACAGCGCCTCGAGACCGCCAGGAAGCGGATTGGCAACCGCCGTGCAGGCGAGGCCCCGCTCGTCCAGAGCAGAAACCGCCAGCGCGACTCCGCCGCCAAGACCCTCGCCCCATGCAAAGATGCGGTCGGGGTCCATGCCATCAAGATTGCGCGCCACCTTCGCCAGCGCGCAACCCCAACGGACGCGCTCGACAAAAGCGGGCGAAGAAATCCCCCGCCGCAGGTCGTCCGCACCAGCAACATCGTCATCCAGCGCGAGGACGGCATACCCCATGGCGGCAAATCTCGTCATGTGATGCCAGCCGCGCACAGGCCGATCGATGTCGTGGAACATCAGGCACAGCGGCACGCGCTCAGATACTCGGGCACGACCGACAGGCTCGATCAAACGAGCGTGAATCGCATCGTCACCGAGCTCAAAGGAGACCTCCGAGTAACGGGCGCAGGGGTTAACAAAGTCAATCGCCGTTATGGCCAGGCCTTGAATCTCAAGATTCGAAGCGCATGTCTCTAAATCAGAAACATCTGCTTGGACATCACCGCGCCAGTCCCGATATTCTGCGAGCCTTGACGAAACCGTTCCAGGAATTCCCACGAGTCCGGGGACAATCAGCTCGTCAACATTGCTCTCGCACTTAGACATGAGCCTCCCCTCCCTTGCAGAAAAACGGAATGATCAGATCGTCAAAATCCTGAATCTCCTCGTGGCCAAAGCCTTCAAAGAACTCATGACGCTTTTCGCAGGTCAGGTTGTTATAGACCGCAAACTGCGTCGCTGGCGGACAGACGATATCGGCTGTGCCGGTGCCAAACAGCACGGGGCATTTGACCATAGGGGCAAAGTTCTTGGAATCGAAGTACGCCAGCTTGGCATAGGCTTCGTCAATACGAGTCGAGTCCTCGTCAAACCAGCGAGACCAATAGCGCAGGCCCTCGTAGGCAATGTCGTCGGCATCCAAATCCCAGACCAGGCGGAAATCTGACAGGAAGGGATAGAGGATGGCGGCGCGATTGATAAGCTCGCTGTTAAGCGCACAGGTAGCAATGCCCAGACCGCCGCCCTGCGACGCGCCGTTCACAAATACGCGGGAAAGATCGATGCCCACGAGCTCGCGAACGATGCGGCACAGGATGCGAATATCTTGGTGCAAGCGGACATAGTAGAGGTTGGCCGGGTCGCCGTCGATACCGGCGACGATATGCCCAGCAACCGTCGTGCCTTCAAATCCACCAATATCCTCGGAGGGGCCACCCTGGCCAGGACAATCGAGAGCGATGAGTGCCATGCCCATGCCCGCAAACGACGCCTGCTCAAACCAGCTGCGGCTTGCACCCGGATAGCCGTGGAACTGTAGCACCAGCGGCACGGGCTCGTCCGAAACCGGCTTGAGATACTTGGCATGCAGGCGTGCACCACACATGCCGGTATACCAGAGGTCGAAAAACCGACAGGTCGCGGAATCCGCAACCGAAGCCGCCTCAATCGCATAGTCGAGCTCGACGGCGTCGGCCTCGGCCATGCGGTCCTTCCAAAAGAGATCGAAATCCGATGGACGGGGCATAGCGCCTCGATATTCACCAAATTGCTGTTGTAGCTCCTGAGCACTTGGCATGGCTCGTGAACCCAACCTTTCGAAATCGCAACGGAGGTGCGCCCGGTAAGTGAACCGGGCGCACGGGAGGGAAAGCGAGGCTACTCGCCGAGCTTGGGATGAAGCAGCGACGGCGCAGCGCCGAGCAGCATCTTGGTGTAGGGGTCCTGAGGATGCTGGAAGACCTGCTTGGCCTCGCCCTGCTCGACGATCTTGCCGCCATTCATAACGATGATGTCGTCAGAGATATAGCGGACCGTCTGGATGTCATGGCTAATGAACACCATGGCCAGGCCGAGCTCCTTTTTAAGGTCGGTCAGCAGGTTCAGAATCTGCGCGCGGACCGAAACGTCCAGAGCCGAGGTGGGCTCGTCGGCGATGATGGCATCGGGGTTCAGCGACAGGGCACGGGCAATTGCGACGCGCTGGCGCTGGCCGCCCGAAAGCTGGCCGGGAAGAACCTCGGCGGCGGAGCTGGGCAGACCGGTGAGCTCCAAGAGCTCCTTGACGCGCTTCTCCTGCTCGGCCTCAGTACCCAGGTTGTGGACGCGCATGGGGTCGAGCAGTTGCTCGCGAACGACCATGCGGGGGTTGAGCGCCGTGGCCGGGTTCTGGAACACGACCGAGATGACGCGACCCATGTGGCGACGGTCCTCGGCGGTACGTTTGGTAACGTCCTTGCCCTTAAAGTAGACCTTGCCGCTCGTGGGGGCCTGCAGGCCGCACATGACGTTGGCGGTGGTGGACTTACCGCAACCGGACTCGCCGACGATGCCGATCGTCTGACCGGGCATGAGCTTAATCGTTACACCCTGGACGGCGTGAACCAGGTTGGGGTGCAGAATCGAGCCGGTACGGGTCCTAAAGGTGACGTGGACGTCATCAAGGAAGATGATCGGCTCGACGCCGTTGACTGCGGTCTCGCTCATCTACATCACCTCCGCGTGAGGGGTCAAACCATTTGCCTTGAGCACCTCGTCGGGGAGCTCGGAATAGAAGTGCTCGGTGCCAGGCACGCGCTTGAAGACCGGACGGGTGTCCAAGCCAATACGCGGATGGCTCGAGCGGGGCGCGAAGCGATCGCCCTTGGGGAAATCGCGCGGGCTCGGAACGGCGCCGGGCACCTGGTGCAGGCGGCCCGAACCGCTCTCGATGGACAGAACGGAACCCAGAAGACCGCGGGTGTACTCGTGGATCGGGTTGGTGAGCAGCTCCTTGGTGGGCGCCTGCTCGATAACCTGGCCAGCGTACATAACCGTGATGTTATGGGCAACCTCGGCGACCAGAGCCAGGTCATGCGAAACGAAGATCATGGCAAAGCCGAGCTTGGCCTGAAGATCGTTGAGCAGCTTGATGACCTGCTTCTGGACGGTAACGTCCAGAGCGGTCGTGGGCTCGTCGCAGATGACCAGCTTGGGGTCGCGGGTAAGGGCCATAGCGATCAGGACACGCTGACGCTGGCCGCCGGAAAGCTCGTGCGGATAGCTCTCGAGCGTGCGCTTGGGATCGAGGCCGACGAGCTCCAGGAGCTCCTCGGCGCTGCGGGTTCCGCCGCGCTTGGTGAGCTGCTTCATCTGGGCAGAGATGAGCATGGAGGGGTTAAGCGAGGACAGGGCGTCCTGATAGACCATAGCGATATCGGTACCGCGCAGGCCGAACCACTCCTTCTTGCTCATCTTGAGCAGGTCACGGCCCTCCCAGAGGACCTCGCCGGAAAGGTGCTCGTCCTCATCGGTCAGGCCCATGATGGCCAGCGTGGTGATGGACTTACCGCAACCGGACTCGCCCACCAGGCCCATGGTCTGACCAGGACGGACGTCAAAGTTGACATGGTCGACAACGTTGATATCACCGTGATGCTCAAACTGAATGCAGAAGTCACGGACCGAGAGAATCGGCTCAACGGACTCGTCGGGCACGTGGCGATCGTCACGCTTGAGCTCGACATCGCGCAGGGCGCCAAGGCGAGCGGAGAGGGACTGGGCCTGCTCCTTGTAGGCGCGAACGGGGTCGGAGACCAGCAGATCGGCCTCGCGACGCTTGGAGGAATCGGTAGGATCCAGGGCGGCGGAGGGAGCAGCGGCCATGGCGTCGGTAATGCCCTCGGAGAGGATGTTGAGCGCCAGGCAGGTGATCATGATGGCCAGGCCCGGGAACAGCGCCTGCCACCAACGACCGGCGAGCACGCCGCCGCGGGCGTCGGCGAGGATGTTGCCCCAGGTAGCGGTGGGCTCCTGGATACCAGCGCCGATGAAGGTCAGCGAGGCCTCGAAGATGATGGCGTCGGCGACCAGGGTAACGGTGAAGACCATGATCGGAGCGATGCAGTTACGCAGAACATGCTTGATCAAAATCCACGGAGCCTTGGCGCCGGAAACGATGACCGCGCGGACATAGTCCTCGCCGTACTCGGACACGATATTGGCGCGCACGATACGGGCAATCTGCGGAGTGTACATAAAGCCGATGGCGAAGATGATCGACGGCACGGAGTTGCCCAGGATGGAGACGAAGACGGCCGCGAGGGCGATGCCCGGGATGGACATGATGATGTCCAAGATACGCATGATCGTCTCGGAGACGGCCTTGCGCGAAACCGCTGCAAGGGCGCCCACGACCGAGCCGCAGACCAGAGCCATGGCAGTGGCGCCAAAGCCGATAATCAGCGAGTAACGACCACCGTAGAGCATACGCGACAGAATGTCGCGACCCTTATCGTCGGTACCGAAGATAAATCCGTTGCCGGGAGCCTGGCGAGCCGTAAAGATCTCGACCGGGCTATAGGGGGCAAGAAGGGGCGCCAGAATCGCAGTCAGGGCGACCAGCACCAGCACGACGGCTGCAATCTTAGAAGACAGCGTCATCTTCTTCCAGCCACCGAGCTTGAGCCCCTTGGAGGCAGCCTTCTCGAGCTGCTCGGTTTGCTTCTCTCGAATCTTTACCATAATCTACACCGTCCTGATGCGCGGGTTGATGAGCAGGTAGAGCATGTCAACCACGATGTTGATGATGATGAAGGCAAGAGCAACGACGATGACGACGCCCTGAACCAGGTTCGCCTCGTTGCCCTGAACGCCCTGCAGAATCGCGGTGCCCATGCCGGGGAGGTTGAAGATAACCTCGATGACGACGGCGCCGCCCATGAGGTAACCGATCTTAAGACCGAGGGTGGTGACCGGGGTGATCAGCGCATTGCGAAGAACGTTGATGCCGACGACGACCTTCTCGGGAACGCCGGCGCCGCGAGCCATACGGACATAATCCTTGTCGAGCTCCTCGACCATGGCGGTACGCACGATACGAGTCATCTGGCCCGTCAGCGGAAATGCCAAGGCGATAGCGGGCATGATCATACGTCCCAGATAGCCAACCGGATTCGTGGTGAAGTGAGGCAGAGCACCCGATGCCGGGAGCACCTTAAGGTAGGAAGAGAACAGCAGGATCAACAGAACGGCAAGCCAGAACGACGGGGTTGCCAAGCCGGCGATGGAAAAGACGCGGATCACTTGGTCCGGCCATTTGTCGCGATACAGTGCCGCGATGACGCCGAGCAAAAACGAAACGACCGCACCGATAGCAAGACCGATAAAGGTCAGCTGCATCGTGACGGGCAGGGCCGTGGAGATGCGCTTGGCAACGGAGTTGCGAGCAGCACCATAGGTGCCCATGTCGCCATGGATCAGATCGCCCATATAGCGCACGTAGCGCACGGGCCAGGGGTCGTCCAGACCATACTTCTCATGGTACTCGGCAACCGCCTCGGGCGAGGCACCGTCACCCAACGCCGTGTAGGCGGGGTCGGTCTTGGAGAACGACATAAGGAAGAACACCAGGACGGTGACGCCCAATGCCATGATCGGCAGCGCCACAAGACGCCTTCCAATCAAACGTAGCAAGTTGTTCACGTTCTCTCCCCTTTCTTTTGTCGGTAGGACCAACTGGTATATGAGTACGGATACTCATTACAAGACCCGAGCGACATCGTTGCCGCCCGGGTCTTTGTTTCAACTATGAGGATACGGTCCCAACGACCGACATCCTGCATACAGACTCAAGCGAGTCTTACGCCTTGACGGTCGCAACGCCCCTGAAGGACATGCTCGTCGTGCCGATGCCCTTGAAGCCATCGAGGGCCTCGCCGTTGGGTGCAGTGGACGGATCGTCCCAGGAAGCGGAGACGGTCTTGACGTGGACAACGGGGTACAGAACGGCGTTGTCGGCAATGATGTCGAAGCACTCGTTCCACTTCTTCTGCTGCTCGTCGCCCTCGGCGGCAAGAGCCTCGTCCATGAGGCCGTGGAGCTTCTGCCACTCAGCGGACTCCTTCCACGGGCAACGGGTCTGCATCCAGACGTTGTCGCCGTACCACCAGTTGAGCAGCAGGTCGGGGTCGGCGCCGAAGCAGGAAGGATCGCCAGGGGCAAGGAGGATATCGTAGGCCTCGCCGCCGTCGATGGCAGCGTAAGTGGCCGGCGAGGTATCGGTCTGGATGGTCACATCGAAGCCGAGAGCGTCGAGGTCGTTCTTGACCTGGGCGGCCATGCCCTTAATCTGCTCGTTGTCGGTGGTGCGCAGGGTGATGGCACCCGGGGTGATGCCAGACTCCTCGATGAGCTTCTTAGCCTTCTTGGCGTCGGTCTTGTACACCGTGGAAGCCTCATGATAGTTGGTGAAGCTCTTGGGCAGGTAGCAGCTGGCAGCGGTGGCAAGGCCGGCGAAGGTGTTGCTGACCATCTTCTCGGTGTCGAGCGCATACATGACAGCCTGACGGACCTTGACGTTGTTCCAAGGCTCCTTGGCGACGTTGAACATGATGAAGCGGGTGCCGAAACCCTGAACGTTATCGATCTTGCAGCCGGCGCTCTCGAGCTGGTCGACGGCGTCAGCGGTAACGAGCTCCATAACGAGCGTGGAGCCCTCCTGCTGAGCGGTAACGCGAGCGGTGGGGTCGGTCAGGATGCTGTACTGGATCTTCTTATCCTCGGCAGCATACTCACCGTTGTACTCGGGGTTGGGAACCAGGGTGATCTCGGTATCGGAGATAGAGTCGTACATCCAGGGGCCGGAGCCGATCGGCTGCTTGGCGCGATCCTCCTCGGTCTGGGTGGCCGGGGTAACGCGGACGATGGCCAGACGATCCTTGAGCAGGGAGAAGTTGGGGACCTTGGTCTTGACCGTCACGGTGCTGGCGTCCTTGGCCTCGATGGACTCGAAGGGCTGGAAGAACGGAGCATAGGTAGCGGAAGCGGCGCAAGCGGTGTAGGAGGCAACGACATCGTCAGCGGTGACCTCGGTGCCATCGGAGAACTTGGCGCCCTTGCGGATGGTGACCTCGAAAGTGGTGTCGTCCACAGACTTGGGATCGTCGGTGGCGAGCTCGTTGAAGGTGCTGTAGTCGTGGTAATCGATGCCGTAGAGGCCCTCGACGACGTGCCAGTTAGCACCCAGGCCCACAGCGGAGCCGGTGCTGGCGGGATCGAAGCTGGACGGAGCGTAAGCGGAACCAGCGGTGATCACGCCGCCGCCACGGTTGGCGGAATCGGTGGAACCGGAAGCGGAACCCTCGTCGCTAGAGCTGCCACCGCAGCCGGTGAGACCAAGCCCTGCGACAGCAGCGACGCTGCCGGTGAGGCCGAGGAACGAACGCCTGGACATACCCTTGTTGATGATGGCCATGTCTTCTCCTATCAATAGAGAATCTTACTCGGGAGCACCTAGACTTGCCCCCGCGCAACTTGCGGACGATATATACCTTACCTACCGACGAACCCAACTGAGGTGCCGCGCTCGGCGACCGATACATACATACGCTTGAACGGTATTTACTACCGTTCACCGAATTCGTTGACAAACGATTCGCCAGACAGTATGTATCGGCAAGGTGAGATATCAGTCTTCGTCAACCCGCAGGATAGCAGGGTTTTCGCTTGGGTTAGTCAAACGTTTTAGCGTTAATAAAACCCGAAACCAGCAGGCAATCATGGCGAAATAAATGGTTGAAAATCGCGCAATCATGTATATCAGTTGTTTAGGCTCGTGTTTAGCTATCGGAATGGCCAGCCGCCGCCTCGGCGCGCTCGGCATTCCATGCAACGAGCGCCTCGTGGACCGCCTTGGCAACATCGGCAGGTATGCCGCGAACTTCCGCGATCTCTTGCTCGCTCGCCGCGCGCAAACGCTTCATCGAGCCAAAATGGCGCATAAGGGCACGTTTTCTGGTGGGTCCCACGCCTGGAACGTCATCGAGTACCGAAACCGTCATGGCTTTATCGCGCAATTCGCGATGGAACGTGATGGCAAAACGGTGCGATTCATCGCGCACCTGTTTAATTAGATAGAGCGACGCGGACCCGGTCGGAAGCACGACTGGAGTCTCGTCCCAAGGCACGAAAACCTCCTCATCGGCCTTTGCCAAGCCACAAACTGGTATATCGAGCCCAAGAGCCTCAAGTTGCTTGATCGCAGCGGTCAATTGCGGCTTACCGCCATCGACAACGAGCAAATCGGGGCGCGAGCCAAAGCGCTCGTCGGCCATGCGCTCGGGAGCATAGCGTCGTCCCAAAACCTCGGACATCGACACGAAGTCGTTTGCCTCGTCCAATTCGGCCTGAATTTTAAAACGACGGTACTGGCTCTTGTCGGCGCGTCCGTTGGTAAACACCACCATCGAGGCGACCGTAAAGGTGCCATGCAGTGTAGAGATATCGAAGCACTCGATACGCAACGGCGGCGATGGCAGCGCCAACGCACTTTCGAGCTCCAGGAGCGCTTGATTGGTGCGGTCGTCAGCGTACCCCGTTCGCATCATGTAGCGCATGAGGGCATGGCGCGCATTTTTGGATGCCATATCGAGCAGACGGTGCTTTTCGCCACGCTGCGGCCTATGGAGATGGCAGGAACGCTCACGCTTGCCCGCAAGCCACTCCCCCAGCGCCTCCGCATCCTCAAGCTCGACGGAAAGGTTGACCTCAGCTGGGATATCAGCCGTCTCGTCGTAATAGCGCTTAAGAAAGCCCGACTGGAGCTCTTCCTCGTCAACATCAAGACCCTTGTCGAGAATGAACTCGCAGGTGCGAACTGTTCGGCCCTCGCGAACGACGAAGACGCAAGCGGCGGAGATGGTCTCCTCGCGATAGAAACCGATGACATCGATATCGACACTGGAGGGAAAAACGACTTGCTGACGATCGTCCAGGCCCCTGATGACCTCCAAACGACGTTTGACGCGTGCCGCGCGCTCAAAGTCGAGCGCCTCGGCGGCATCCGTCATCTCGGAGGTCAGTTCATCGACGACATCCTTGCGGTGGCCCGACAAAAAACGTTCGACACGTTTGACGTTCTTGGCATAGTCCGTAGGAGAAATCGCGCCGACACACGCACCCGGGCCGCGCCCGACATGGTAGTCAAAGCAGGGACGACCGTTTTGCGCGCAAATCATATTGACGATGTCTTCCTCGCCCTTGTGGGACTCGACGATACGGCGACAACGACGCCACTCCGCACAGGATGCGGAGCAGATGGGGATAACCTTGCGCAGCGTATCTATCGTCTCACGTGCCGCACGGCTATCGGTATAGGGTCCAAAATAGCGCGTTCCCGGCTTATGACGCTCACGCGTGTATTTGATAGCGGGATACAGGTCGCCCTTTGTAATGGCGATAAAGGGATAGCTCTTGTCATCCTTGAGGTCGACGTTAAAGTACGGATGGTACTGACCAATCAAATTGCGCTCGAGCACCAACGCCTCATGCTCGGTCTCCACCACGATATAGTCAAAGCTCGCCACCAGCTGCATCATCAACGGGATCTTTTGACGCTCATCCTGCAGTGTCACGTATTGACGCATGCGGGCGCGCAGGTTTTTCGCCTTGCCCACGTAGATGACATCGCCCTTGGCATCCTTCCAAAGGTAGCATCCGGGCTGTGTGGGAACGCGCGAAACCTGCTCGGCAAGCGTTGGAATGTTGTCGTGACCGGCCACACGCACCTACTTGCGACGAAGCAGCGCCGAGACCTCGGGCATCTTAAGGACGACGGCAAGGCCAAAGGTAACAGCAAGCGAGACGACACCCGCAACGCAAACGTAGCCAAGAGTAATCAGAATCGAGCCGCCAAGTGCCCCGACAAAGTGTTCAAGCGCCCACATGACGCCGGCGCCTGCGGCAGCACCTAGGCTACCGAGCAAAAGGCCAAAGAAACCGCCATGCAGGATAGATTTGACCTGAAGGCCACGCAGGCGACGACGCAGCCACCACAGCGAACAGCCGACCAAGATCACGTAGTCGACGACATACGAAAGCGCGATTGCCGGCATACCGAAGCCCAGCACAACGCCAAACAGCAGAACCGAGCCGGCCTGGCCGATGGCAGAATACAGGCAATAGCGGCTATAGGGCTTCATGTCGAGCAAGGCAGAGAAGCTCTTCTGCATCAACACGACCACGCCGTAGAGCGGCAGCGAGAGCGCCAGGTAGACAAGGTACTCGGATACCAGCGCCACGCCGGATTCATCGAACTTGCCAGCACAGTAGATCAAATTGAGCGGACGTGCGAAGACAATCAGGTACAGTGCGAACGGAATCAGGAAGAACAGCATCTGGGCGACGCCACGCGAAATGCCCGTGCGAACGCTGTCGTAATCCTTCTCCTGTGCGTCGTGAGAGAGCTCGGTATAGAGCGCCGTCGAAAGCGAGGCGGCAATCAGCGCGTAGGGCAGCGTGTACCACAGGCGCGCATAGGCGATGACGGAAGGACCAGTCTCGGGCTGGACCACCAGCGCGGCAGCGTTGGTGATAGAAGTCGAGACAAACATGCACACCGTGGCGAGCAGCGTCGGGATACCGAGCGCAATCGTCTGCCGCAGTGTGGGGTCCTTAAAGTCGATATGGATATGGGGATGCACGCCGTGCTTGCCAAGCGCGGGGATCTGACATGCCATCTGAACAAAGACACCGAGGGTCGTACCGGCCGCAATCAAGATGATGCCGGCACGTTCGCCAAACTGTGCGGACACGGGCGCAAAACCCATAAAGCTCGCAATGACGATCACATTGTTGAGGACCGGAGCAAACGTCGACCAGAAGTAGTCGCGGTGTGCGTTGAGAACGCCCGAGAACACCGAGCCCAAACCATAAAACAGAATCTGGATGGCAAAGAAACGGAACATGAACGCAGCGGTATCCATGCTGCCGCCGTCACCCGAAAGGAACGATTGCGTCCAGAT
Organism: uncultured Collinsella sp.; assembly: GCA_902491345.1. Classification (GTDB taxonomy): domain Bacteria; phylum Actinomycetota; class Coriobacteriia; order Coriobacteriales; family Coriobacteriaceae; genus Collinsella. The sequence continues at coordinate 14,131 of CABUHI010000012.1, read as the reverse complement.
AAAGCCCGGGGCGAACACGGTCCCCAGCAACGAAATGCCACCCAGCACCAAAAGCAGAATGCCGAGCAGGTTGCCCACGTACTCGTTCGAGGCCTCGCGACCCTGCTCACGCCTCACGCCCATGTACACGGGCAAAAACGCCGTCACGAGCATGCCGCCCATCACGAGTTCGTAGAGCATATTGGGCAGGTTGTTGGCGACCTGATAGGAGGACGAGAGTAGCGACATGCCGATAGCGGCCGCCATTGCCCACGTGCGGATAAAACCGGTGACGCGAGACACGATAGTCAGGATGGTCATAAGCCCGGCGGAACGACCAACCGTGGAGTAGTCCGACGAGCCCATGTCGTCAGTGTCATCTCGCGACGAAGAAGCTTCGGATGAGGGTGTCTGAGGCGCAGATTCTTTTGCAAAATGAGCTCCGCGCTTCAATTCTTCCTGCGGCATCGCTCAGTCCTCTCTCGTAATCGCGGCAACCGTCGCCCCGCAAAATGCAATTAAATCATCGGGTGCAAGCTCGAGCTGATAACCACGCTTGCCTCCCGAAATAAAAATGGTATCCCAAAGGACACATGTCTCATCAATGAGCGTCCGGTAGCGTTTTTTCATACCGACCGGGCTGCAGCCGCCGCGAACGTAGCCAGTCGCCGCAAGCAAATCCTTCACATGCATCATGGCCAAGGACTTCTCCCCCGCGGCACGCGCGGCGGACTTTAGATCGAGCTCGTCGGCAACAGGGATGCAGCACACGACATAGTCGTTGGACGGTGTCACACAGACCAAAGTCTTAAATCCTTGACCGGGCTCCTCGCCAAGCTGCTCCGAAATCGCGACCCCCAGGCCCACCGACTCATCGCCATCGTCTTCGTACGTATGTAGAACATAGGAAATGCCGGCGCTTTCCAGCTCGCGCATCGCATTGGTTTTTGGCGTCTTTACAGCCTTTGCCATGACATATCCTTTCCCTCGCATTCGGACGCAAGGATTAAGTATATGTCCAATTCGGCTGCATACGTCACTTCGGCACAGCAAGCGCCATCGAATCACAAGGAGTCGATGGCGCCCATAAACTGAATCGCCTATTTATTGAGCATCAAGTTGAGCCTGGCGCTCCCGGTCACGCCTGAGCAACGGCGCCAAAAACTTGCCCGTATAACTCTGCGGACAGTCCGCAACCTGCTCCGGTGTACCCGAAACCACGACGGTTCCGCCGCCGTTACCGCCCTCGGGACCCATATCGATCAGGCGGTCGGCAACCTTGATGACATCAAGGTTGTGCTCAATCACCAGCACCGTGTTGCCCGCATCGACCAAGCGCTGCAGTACATCGAGCAGCTGGCGGACGTCCTCAAAATGAAGGCCGGTCGTCGGCTCGTCCAAAATATAGAACGTCTTGCCCGTCTGGCGTCGATGAAGCTCCTTGGCGAGCTTCACACGCTGCGCCTCGCCGCCCGAAAGCGTCGTGGCGGGCTGGCCCAGGCTCACGTAGCCCAAGCCTACATCGTACAGCGTCTGGAGCTTGCGCTTAATCTGCGGGATATTCCCAAAGAAGGCCAGCGCCTCGGTAACGCTCATGTCGAGCACGTCCGAGATGGTCTTGCCACGATAGGTGACCTCGAGTGTCTCGCGGTTGTAGCGTTTACCGCCGCAAACTTCGCAGGGAACGTAGATATCGGGAAGGAAGTGCATCTCGATCTTGATCTGTCCGTCGCCCTTGCACGCCTCACAGCGCCCGCCACTCACATTAAAGGAGAAACGACCCGGCGAGTAGCCGCGCGCCTTCGACTCCGGCGTACTCGCAAACAGCGCGCGAAGATCATCCCACAGGCCGATATAGGTAGCAGGGTTGGAACGCGGCGTGCGGCCAATCGGCGACTGGTCGATATCGATAACCTTATCGATACACTCGATGCCCTCGATTTTCTTATATGGACCCACAGGGCGCGTCGAACGGTGAATGGCATTCGTAAGGGCAGGCGCAATGGTATCGGTAACCAGGGAGCTCTTGCCCGATCCCGACACGCCGGTAACAACCGTAAGCGTACCAAACTCGATTTTGGCAGTAACGTTTTTGAGGTTGTTGGCTCGAGCGCCCGTAATTTTAAGGCAGCCGCGACCGGGCTTGCGCCGTTCATCAGGCACCCGGATCATTCGTTTGCCGGTCAGATAAGCGCCCGTCATCGACTCAGGACACGCCATGATATCGGCAGGCGTTCCCGCCGCGACTACGTGTCCGCCGTTGACGCCGGCGCCGGGCCCCATGTCGATCACGTAATCGGCGGCACGGATTGTATCCTCGTCGTGTTCGACGACGATAACGGTATTGCCGATATCGCGCAGGCGCTCGAGCGTCTTGATCAAGCGCTCGTTGTCACGCTGATGAAGACCGATCGAGGGCTCGTCCAGAATATAGAGCACGCCCATGAGACCCGCGCCGATCTGCGTTGCCAGGCGAATACGCTGCGCCTCGCCACCGGAAAGCGTCGCCGAGGCACGATCGAGCGTCAGATAGTCGAGTCCAACATCGACCAGAAAACGCAAGCGCTCCAGGATTTCCTTGACGATACGGCCGCCGATAAACTGTTGGCGCTCGGTGAGCTCCAGGCCCTCAAAAAACTCGAGCGATTCACGGCACGACAGGCAACAAACCTCGTAAATGGACTTGCCGCCCACGGTGACGGCGAGCATCTCGGAGCGCAAACGAGCGCCGTGGCAGCTCGAGCACGGCTCCTCGCGAATGTACTTCTCCAGGCGCGCCTTGGTGTTCTCGTTCGTCGTCTCGGTATAGCGTTCGTACAGGATGTTGCGAACGCCCGAAAACTTGGTATCCCACTGGCTGCGACGTCCGTCGAGCTTTTGGTAGTCGACCGAGATCTTCGTATCGCCCAGGCCATCCAAGAATGCACGACGCACGCGAGGGGGCAAGTCCTCCCACGGCGTATCGGCGCTCACCTTAAAGTGTTTGCAGACCGCAGCAAAAATCTGCGGATAGTAGTTCGAATTGCCAAACAGGCTACCAAAGACTCCATCGGCAATGGACTTCGAGGGATCCTCAATCAGCGCCTCGGCATCAACGGTTTTCTTAAAGCCCAGGCCGTCGCACTCAGGACATGCGCCATAGGGAGCGTTAAACGAAAAATCACGCGGCTGAAGATCGTCAATGGAGTGTCCATGCTCCGGGCACGCCAAGGCCAACGAATACTCCAGAAGCTCGCCCTCGGTCCCCTCGGGAGCATCACGATCGGGCAGCATGTACACGTTTACATTGCCGTGAGCCAGCGCGGTCGCCTGCTCAACAGACTCGGCGATACGGCCCAGAGAATTCTCACGGATCACGATGCGATCGACCACGACCTCGATATCGTGCTTGAATTTCTTATCCAGATCGATCGGATCGTCGAGCGAGCGCACTTCACCGTCGACACGCACGCGGCTAAAGCCCTCGGCGCGAAGGTCCTCAAACAGTTTGGTGTACTCGCCTTTTCGCCCGCGCACCACCGGTGCCAGCACAAACGCGCGGCGGCCCTCCCCCGCCGCCAAGACCTTGTCGGCAACCTGGTCGGTCGTCTGGCGCTCAATGACGCGGCCGCATTCGGGACAGTGCGGGGTGCCCACACGGGCGAACAGCAGGCGCAGATAGTCATAAATCTCGGTTACGGTGCCAACCGTCGAGCGAGGGTTTTTAGACGTCGTCTTTTGGTCGATCGACACCGCCGGCGAAAGGCCGTCGATTGAATCCAAGTCGGGTTTGTCCATCTGGCCCAAGAACTGGCGCGCATAGCTCGAAAGACTCTCGACGTATCGACGCTGGCCCTCGGCATAGATAGTGTCAAATGCCAGCGAACTCTTGCCCGAGCCAGAAAGACCGGTAATGACCACGAGTTGGTCACGCGGAATGGAAACATCGATATCACGGAGGTTGTGCTCACGAGCGCCGCGAATAACGATAGAAGAATCAGACATGGAAGCTCCTTGCCTCCTATTGCATCGAATCATACTGTCGATGAGTTTAGCGCACTCGACGCGCACAGATGTTCGTAATACAAGATTCGCAGACCTTTAGCTTTGCGTATCGGGCGCTTTGTTTCTCGAAATGCCGTGGAAAGGTTACAGTAATCTAATACTGAACTTAATTTGCCGTAACAGAGGAACGTCCATGACCGAAGATATCCCCCTTGAAATCACTTCGAGCGACATGGCCAATCTGCCCATATTCATCGCCGTCCTTATCGTGGCCATCGTCGTGGTGCGCGTATATTTTTCAATCAAACACAATGAAAAGCCGCCCATTGCCCGCGTCTTTTGGTGCGCGACGCTCCTCATCCCGCTCGGCATGGTAGCTGCATGGATTACGAATCAATTGCTCGTAAATGAGGACAATTCCCTATGGGTCCTTTCTTATTCGGCGCTCGGTGCTACCGCCGTCATACTTCTTGTCGAGCCCTTGGTTTCGGGACTTATCGACCAAACCGATCTTGCGACGGGAACGGTTGCCTGTATTTGCCGTGACATCCTTGTCATCGCCGCTGTTTCAGCGCTCTCGTTCGTTTCACTCGAAATTGCCTGTAACGAAACGTTCTATCGCATTCCCGCCAACTCATTCGGGTTTTCCGTCGGGCTGCTCGCGACGGCTCTGCTCTCCCTTTATTTGCTGGGACAGCGTCATGGAGGCGTCATGGCCCTCGTGCCCGTCGCCTGTTGCATCCTTGGCATTGCCGAGCACTTCGTCATAACGTTTAAAGGCGAGGCCATCCTGCCAAGCGATATCTTGGCCCTTGGCACCGCAATGGAAGTGAGCGAGGGATACGAGTTTACCTTTACCGCCGGAATCGTAACCTCTCTAGCCCTGCTGGAGATTTCCCTGGGGCTTCTTTCGCTTATCCGACCGAGAAAGCTCCGTACGCCCACCCATGTCTTCCCCGCAATCGCCGCTAACCTCTGCGCTTTTCTGCTAGTGACCGTTGTGGGGCTCTCGGGCTTTTCCAGCATCGACTTGGAGCAGGCGCTGAATTTTGGATTTGACCGTTGGCAGCCCATCACCACGTATGCGTCTCAGGGTTTTATCACTTCGTTCACCGAAATGGTCAACGAGTTGCCCATTGAGAAGCCCGAAGACTATACGCCCGATGAGGCGCAGAGCATCGAGCAGGAGCTCGCCGCCACCTACGACAGCACGTATGGCTCGAGCGAGCAGCGCGCGGCGGCCGTTGCCCAGTTCAATGAAATCAAGCCGACGATTGTTGCCGTCATGAATGAGAGTTTTAGCGACCTTTCGTGCTTTGAGCAGCTCCAGGCGGCCGGGTACACCGGCCCCGCATTCTACAACTCGCTTCCCGACACACTTGTTCGCGGCACCATGCTCGCTTCGGTCGCCGGTGGCGGAACGGCGAACTCCGAATTCGAATTTTTGACCGGAGCGACAACGGCCTTTGTCGGATTAGGCAAAATCCCCTATCAGCTATATCAGATGAATGGCGTCAACAGCCTGGCAAAGGACCTTAAGGAGCTTGGGTATACCGCTACCGCTATGCACCCGCAAAACCCCGTCAACTACCATCGAGATAAAATCTATCAGCAGCTGGGCTTTGGAGACTTTCTTTCAATCGGCGATTTCGAAGGTGCGCCCTGTTACCATGCCGGCGTATGCGACTACGCCACCTACGACAAGATACTCGACCTGCTTAGAACCGACGAAGCCCCGCAGTTCATCTTTGACGTCACGATGCAAAATCACGGCGGCTACGACTATGGCACCGTTCCCGCCGAGGAGCTGACAAACTATTGGGTCGAGGGAGCCAGCGAGGGTGCCAATAGCGCGCTCAACACCTATCTTACCTGCATCAACGCATCCGACCGGGACCTCGAGTACTTTATCAACGAGCTCCGCAATATCGGCAGACCGGTTGTCCTTGTCTTTTTTGGCGACCATCAGCCGAGCGCCGCAACGACTCTCAACGACGAGCTGTACCCTCAGGAAGATACGGCAAGCCACGCTTTCCGTATCTATCAGTCGACATATTTCGTCTGGGCTAACTATGAAATCGCCGGCAATACCGAGCTCAACGTCTACGACACCGTCGGGGCAAACGAGGTTGCAGCCATTACCCTTAATAAGATCGGCGCCCCGCTCACCGACTATCAAAAGGCTCTGCTTGCAACAAGGTCAGATGTGCCCACCATCAATGTCGCCGGCTACCTTGGTGCCGACGGGCTGCGCTACGACTTGGAATCTGAAGACAGCCCATACGCCTCGACGATCGACAAGCTGCAGCGCATGCAATACCTCGAGTTCGCCAGCAAAGTTCAGTAAGCCCGCCCATTCGCTTGGACCCATCGTATTGCAAGCACGCTCGGCCCAAATGCATCGTAAATGACTCCCGCTCGCAAACGAGGGTACAATGACGCTCGTGTCACATCACGGGGCCCCGGCCCCAACATATACAAAGGAGTCATACATGGGTTGCGAGCACGCACAGGCCGCCGGCGGACAAACGTCGCCGTCGCAATTTGAGGAGAACACGCTGTCCGAGGTCAAACGCGTCATCGCCGTGCTTTCCGGCAAGGGCGGTGTCGGCAAGTCGTTTGTCACCGGTGCCATCGCCACCGAGCTTGCCCGTCACGGCCACAAGGTCGGCATCCTCGATGCCGACATCACCGGTCCCTCTATCCCCAAGATGTTCGGTATGAGCGGACGCCACGTCCATGCCCTTGGCAACCTCATGCTGCCTGAAATCTCCGAGCACGGCGTCAAGGTCATGAGCTCCAACCTTCTGCTCCAAAACGAGACCGACCCCGTCCTTTGGCGCGGTCCGGTCATCGCAGGCGCCATTAGGCAGTTCTGGAGCGAGACCTCATGGGGCCCCATCGACTACCTGCTGGTCGACATGCCTCCGGGAACAGGCGACGTCGCTCTCACCGTCTTCCAGTCACTGCCCGTCGACGGCATCGTCATCGTCACGAGCCCGCAGGATCTAGTCTCGATGATCGTCGCCAAGGCGGTCAACATGGCCGAGAAGATGAACGTCCCCATTCTGGGCATCGTCGAAAACATGAGCTATATTGAGTGCCCCGACTGCGGCAAGAAGATCGAGGTCTTTGGCAAGAGCAAGCTCCCCGAGGTCGCAGAACGCTATAACCTCGACATCTTGGGCACGCTTCCCATCAATCCGTCACTCGCCGAGGCCTGCGATAAGGGCGAGGTCGAGACCGCGCTGCCCGATGGCATGTTGCCCAAGGCAGTCTCTGCCGTCGAGGCCATTACCCCGCACGAGACCGACGAGGCCTAAGTGAACACGAGCGCCTTCTATGACGTCCTGGTAATCGGCGGCGGGGCTTCAGGCCTCGCCGCCGCCATTACGGCCGCACGTGCTGGCAAAAGCGTCTGCATCGTTGAGCGCGATGTCGCCTGCGGCCTAAAGCTCCTTGCGACCGGTAACGGCCGCTGCAACCTCTCCAACGAATCGATTGATCCTCAGCGGTATAACCACCCCGCATTCGTCGAATCTGTCATGGGCCCCCAACCCGAACAAGAGCTTATGGGTTTCTTCTCCTCGCTGGGCATCATGACAACCTCCGAGGAAGGCCGGCTGTACCCGCGCTCCCTTCGCGCTGAATCGGTGCGCGACGCGCTTCTCAACGTTTGCGACCGCCTAGGTATCACCTTAATCTGCGGAGCCAACGTTGCCTCGGCGCACAAAGCTTCCGAAGGCTGGGCACTCCAAATAGACCGTCCAGCGCGGGTGCTCAAGGCAAAAAAGCACGACGACCGAAAATCGGAGCTCCGCTCGCTTCGGAAAGCGCTCGCCGATGTCCCTCGCAAGAACGAGGCCCTGCAGGCACATGCCGTAATTATCGCCACGGGCGGCAACCCCACCGGTATCGCCGATACGTTTCGCCTCCCCCTAACGCCGCTGCGCCCCATCCTCTGCCCCGTATCGGCAACGGTCGTCGGCGATCGGACGGCACTCAAGACGTTGGATGGCCTGCGCGTCCGCGCCCGCTTGACGCTCGCCCGCAATCATAATGAGCTCTGGCACGAAGACGGTGAAGTCCTGTTTCGAGCCTTCGGCATCTCGGGCGTCGCTGTCTTCAACCTCTCCCGTCGTATCCAGCGCGGCGATACGATCCTGCTCGACGTTTTCCCCGACCTCTCCAAAGACAAGCTGCTCGATATGCTCAACCGACGCGTTGAGCTGCTCGGCGGCTTTTCGCCCCGCGATCCCCGTTGGCTCGACGGCATGCTCGCCCCGCAACTCTCCCGCGTCGTCTGCACGGCGTTCGAGCAGTGCCATCCAGGCTCCAACGATGTCATCCACCTGGTCTCGGTCCTCAAGCACTTTAAGTTGCTCGTCGAGGGAACAGCCGAGGAGCGCTCGGCGCAGGTCACGCGTGGTGGCGTATCTGTCGAGAGCATCTCAACACCCAGTCTACGCGCGTGCAGCGTTGTCGACGCCCCGCTTTACGTCTGCGGCGAAGCGCTCGACATCGACGCCGATTGCGGAGGCTTTAACCTTGCGTGGGCCTGGCTCTCGGGCATTCGCGCTGCAAGCAGCCTGTAGCCGCTCAGTCTATAATCAAAAACGCATTCGGGCCGTCTGGAATACCGGACGGCCTCTTTCTTGCCTCTAAGGAGACCTCGATGATCGAAATCACCCAAGTCAACGCGTCGCTCGATGAAGCCGGCGATGAAAATGCCTGTCTCATTGTTGGCAAGCGAGTCGCCAAGCGCGTCCTACGTTGCAAGGACTCCGAGATCAAGTCCATCGAGCTCCACCGCAAGTCAATCGACGCTCGCAAAAAACGAGACGTCCATTTTATCCTGAGCTTTCGTGTTGAGCTGACTAGTCCCCACCTCGAGCAAGAAGCGGTCGACAGCGTTGCCGAGCGTGACCGCTCGCGCGTACGCGCGATAGAAGACGATGAGCCTTCATTCCCCTCCCCCGTCTCCGACGCACCTCAAGAACGCCCTGTCGTTGTCGGCGCCGGATGCGCCGGCCTTTTCGCTGCGCTCACGCTCGCCGAAGCAGGTCTTAAGCCCTTGCTTATCGAGCGCGGCGACCCGGCATTTCGCCGCTCGCAGGCGATCGACCTCTTTCTAAAGGAGCGCATCCTCGACCCCGAGAGCAATATTCAGTTTGGTCTGGGCGGCGCGGGGACCTTCTCGGACGGCAAGCTCAATACGGGAACAAAAAATCCCGCCCATCGCCTTATCCTCGAAACCTTCGTCGAGGCGGGTGCGCCCCGCGATATTCTGTGGGATGCCAAGCCGCACATTGGCTCCGACATCCTTCCCACGGTTGTCACCGCTATATCCCAGCGCATCGAGCAGCTCGGAGGTGTCGTCCGTTATCGAACGAAGCTCGTCGACATTCGCATCGACGTGTCTGGCGCCATCACCGGCATTGATGTCCAATCGTCCCAAGACGCCGCTTACGAGTCAATCGAGACAAAGCACCTCATCCTCGCCTGCGGGCATTCTGCTCGCGATATTTTTGAGCTCCTTAAGGACCACAACGTGGCCCTCGCACAAAAGACCTTTGCCATGGGCGTTCGCATCGAGCATCCGCAACGCGACATCGACAGAGCCCAATATGGAGCCTCGGCGGGACATCCAGCGCTCGGGGCAGCCCCCTACAAGCTCGTCGCCCATCTTCCCAACGGCCGCAGCGTGTTCTCGTTTTGCATGTGCCCCGGCGGACAGGTTGTTGCCGCCTCTTCAGAACCGTGCCATCTGTGCGTCAACGGGGCCAGTCTCAATGCCCGCGACGGACGCAACGCAAATGCCGCCCTGCTCGTTAACGTCACGCCTGAGGACCTTCCCAACGATGACCCGCTCGCCGGCATCGAGCTCCAGCGTGCCTGCGAGGCGGCCGCCTATCGCCTGGGCGGTTCCAACTGGAACGCACCGGCACAACTCGTCGGAGATTTCCTCGCAGGACGCGCCAGCAAGGCGCCCGGAAAGGTAAAGCCCACCTATCCGCTCGGTGTGACCTGGACGGCAATTGACGAAGCCCTACCGCAGCATATCGTCGAGTCGCTCCGCCTGGGACTTCCCCTACTCGGAAAAAAGCTACGAGGCTACGACCGTCCCGATGCCGTTCTTACCGGCGTGGAGACTCGTTCGAGCTCACCGGTCACTGTCACCCGAGACCGAACGTGCCATGCCGTGTCGACCCCGGGCCTCTACCCTTGTGGTGAGGGAGCTGGATATGCCGGCGGCATCATGAGCGCGGCCACCGACGGCATCCGTTGTGCTGAAGCCCTGATCGCAGACCTCTAACGCACAAATTCCAGCGCGCAAAAGACATAGGCCCCGAGCTCCACAGGGAACTCGGGGCCTGTTCGCTATTTCTTAAACCGTGCACCCTGGCGTTTTCTGCCCGATGCGAACGTGGAACCCTTGCGGACCTGCGAGCGTAAGCGCTCGATCGTCTCGTCCTCAGACGCACCCTCGAGCATCGCCCGAATCTGAACGACGGCATCGCGCAGGCGCGCCGCCTCCTCAAAGTCCATAGCGGCAGAAGCGTTACGCATATCCTCTTCCATGGTTTCGACGATCCGCACAAGCTCGTCATGCGGCAGTTCTTCCAACTGCTCCGCAAGTGTCTGCTCGGGCGCCACCGCTTCCGGCACACCGCCCTCACCCGACTCATCGGGCGTATAGAATGCGCCATGGCCAAGAGAGTCGCCCTTCGAGCGTCCCTTGGAGCCCACAGTTTTTTCGGCCTCGGCAATAAAACTTGAGATGTCGTTGATGGCCTTGCGCACTGTCTTGGGCACAATGCCATGTTCTTCGTTATATGCCATCTGAATCTCGCGACGGCGCTGCGTCTCCTCGATGGCCCCTTTCATCGAATCGGTCACAACGTCTGCATACATGATGACTTCGCCATCGGCGTTACGGGCCGCACGGCCAATCGTCTGAATCAGCGAACGGCGGTTGCGCAAGAAGCCTTCCTTATCGGCATCGAGAATTGCCACCAGTGAGACCTCGGGAAGATCCAAGCCCTCGCGAAGCAGGTTGATGCCAACGAGAACATCGATCTTGCCCTCGCGCAGCGTTCGCAGGATCTCGACACGGTCCATTGTCGCCGTATCAGAGTGCATGTAATTGACCTTAATGCCCGCATCAAGTAGATGGTCGGTCAGGTCCTCGGCCATGCGCTTGGTCAACGTGGTCACCAGCACGCGCTCCTTGCGGGCAACGCGCTCGCGAATCTCGTCCTCAAGATCGTCAATCTGACCGCGAACTGGACGCACGTCAATCTTGGGGTCGAGCAGGCCGGTCGGACGAATAATCTGCTCCACGTCGTTTTGGCTCACCCGCAGCTCGTAGTCGCCCGGCGTGGCCGAAACATAGATAAACTGGGGGATCCTTGCCTCAAACTCATCGAAACGAAGCGGGCGGTTATCGAGCGCCGAGGGCAGGCGAAAACCGTGTTCCACCAGCGTCACCTTACGCGAGCGGTCACCTTCGTGCATGCCGCGAATCTGCGGCACCGTCACATGGCTCTCATCGATGATGCAGAGCATATCCTTGGGAAAGTAATCGATTAGGGTAAACGGCGGCTCACCCGGCTTGCGACCGTCCAGATGACGCGAGTAGTTCTCGATGCCGTTGCAAAAGCCCATCGTCTCGAGCATCTCAAGATCATAATCGGTGCGCTGCTGCAGACGCTGCGCCTCGAGCAACTTGTCGGTCGCCTTGAGCTCCGCCACGCGCTTCTCGCACTCTTCGCTGATCGATTTCAGAGCGGCCTTGACCTTAGGCTTCTCAGTCACGTAGTGCGAGGCCGGCCACACGGGAATGGCCTCGTACTCACGCAGCATCTCGCCGGTGACCTCGTCGATCTCGGCAATCAGCTCGACCTCGTCGCCAAAGAACTCAAACCGCAACGGATGCTCGGCATAGGGCGGATACACGTCGACGACATCGCCGCGCACGCGGAAGGTGCCACGTGCCAAATCATAGTCATTGCGATCGTACTGGATATCGATAAGCGCATGGATAAAGTCATCACGCTCGAGCGGCACCTTCTTGTCGACGTTCGGAGCTAGGCCCGCATAGTCCTCGGGGGAGCCAATGCCATAGATACACGAGACCGATGCGACGACGATCACATCGCGTCGAGATAGCAGCGATGCCGTCGCCTGATGGCGCAGCATCTCGACCTCTTCGTTAATCGAGGAGTCTTTCTCGATATACGTATCACTCTGCGGTACATATGCCTCGGGCTGATAGTAATCGTAGTACGACACAAAATAGACCACGGCGTTGTTAGGGAAGAATTCCTTGAGCTCGCTCGCGAGCTGAGCGGCAAGCGTTTTATTGGGAGCCATGACCAGCGTCGGCTTCCCCAGGGCCTCAATAGTCTTAGCCATCGTGAAGGTCTTGCCCGAACCAGTCACGCCCAGCAAAACCTGATAGCGATCTCCGTCCCTCACACCCTGCACAAGCGACTCAATGGCCTTAGGCTGGGAACCGGCGGGCTCGTATGGAGACACGACCTTAAACGGCACCTCAGAGCCCTCAACGCCAAAACGTTTGAGCTCTCCTCCAACACGCTCAACTTCAAATTCCGCCATGGATACTCCTAACTCATATATCTGCAGTATACGCAGGCGGCAGGCATAGTCCTATACGAACCGATCGGGATAGAGGGTCTTGTAGCGAACCCAGGCATTATTGACACGAATCAGATACGCCTGCGTCTCGGGAAAAGTGATTGCATTATGAAGCGACGTGCTCTGCTGCGCCCATCCGTCGACATTGCCCATGCCGGCGTTATAGGCGGCAATGGCACTGTCAGTCGACCCGTTAAAATACGTTAGAAGATACGAAAGATACGCACAGCCAAACTCGATGTTCGTAGCGGGATCGTTAAGGTTGTCGGCTGAATACTCGCTACCATCGACAAGACCCTTGGCAATCATATCCTGGGCAGTCTCGGGCATCAGCTGCATCAATCCCTGAGCACCTTGATTCGACTCAGCCTCGGGATCCCAATTCGATTCCGACTTTATGACAGCACACACCAGATACGGATCAAGATTGTGCGAAATGCTCGATTGCTTTACGTACGCCTCGTAGTCAATCGGATACAAAGGCTTAAAGAAGGCGGCAGGGGCATACGAGTAGACGAGCGAAATAAGGCCGAAGACGAACATAACGGCAAGTGGCGCCACGCGATACCACGTAAAGAAACGTGTCTTAGGCATCGGCCTCATCCTTATCCACTACATCACCGAAGCCATGGCGTGCAAGCCATGCGTCCAGTTGTTCAAAGAGCGAGTTATCGCCTGCCGCATTATCGATTACCGTCGTAGCGAGATTGCAAAGCGAAGCCTCATCAGGTTGGCATGCAGAGCGCGCATCAAAATCAGAGGACTCCATACCACGATGAATGGCACGCTCGCGACGAACTGCTAAAGGAGCGCTGATAACCAGAATTTCATCAGCCAGGCCAAAAGCATCCTCAAAACCAGTCGGGGCAGAAACCTCGACAACCGCAAAGGGGTAACGGGGGGACGAAACCGTGCAGCAAACCGGATCAAGAATCCTCAGTGACAGCTGTTCAATGAGAACCGGGTGAACGATGCCATTGAGCCGCGCAACTGTATCAGGAGAGGCGAAAGCTCGAGCAGCGAGGACATTGCGGCGAATGCCGCCCTCCCCGTCCAGAATGTCCCAACCGAATTCTTCCGCGAGGGCATTGACGATATCGGAGCCTGGCACATACAGAGATTTGGCAAGCTCATCCAGATCGATAAGCATGGCGCCATGGGATTCAAGATAGCGGCAGGCAGTCGACTTACCCGAAGCAATATTGCCCAAGACAAAAACGGTAAACATCAAGTCCTCCCTAACGCCAATGGGAGTTATTATCGCGCAAATACAAAAGAAGGACTCAAAATACAGCCAAACAGTAAGATAAGCTAAACGAAGGCGAGTTCTGTATTACAGCTCTCTATCAAACGCAAGAAAGGGGGAGGCCTCGCGGCCTCCCCCTTCTTCAAGTCATCAGACGGCTCGGTGCCGTCCACCGGTCAGCGGCGCCCTGGCCTCCCACGGGCTGGCCCCGCAGTACTCTCGGCGCGATGGGGCTTAGCTTCCGGGTTCGGAACGGGACCG
>CABUHI010000011.1 GCA_902491345.1 uncultured Collinsella sp. | reverse complement strand
TTGCAGGGAGCGCTCCCGCAAACTGCCTCTTGACAACTTATAGGAGCGTCGGTTTTATTGAGTATTTGTTGCGATGTGCTCGGCATATCCAAATAAGTCTACTCACTTGCATCTAAGACGCACCAGATAGGCAAAAACCGCCGCAAAAAGGGGGCCGGTTCCCTTCGCGGCAGCCGTTAATACGCCGAGCTTGTTATCGTAAAAGCCAATCACGCGCCGAAACCACACTACAGTCTTTCGACTCATACGTTGAGTCCACGCGGGCCACAACATAGCGCGCATCTTTTGCAATGTCGATCTCATCGCATACAGTCTGTAGATGGCGGGCGTACTTATCGTGATACGTTCTGGATGATTTTATTTCGATAGCCTTGGGACTCCCTGAGTTTGTACAGTCGAGCAAATCGATTTCACGCTTGCTGTCGTCCCTATAGAAATACAGCTCGGGATTCTCGCCCACGTTGAGATGGCTCTTCGCCGTTTCGGAAACGATGAGGTTTTCGAAAACGGCCCCCAGATAAGGGCTCTCCAATAGTTGCTCCAGTGATCCAATTTTGAGCAAGTAGCAGAGCAGCCCCGTGTCGTAAAAATAGAGCTTGGGCGTTTTAGTTAGACGCTTCTTGGCATTTGCATAATAGGGCTGCAGCGAAAACGTCAGGTAGCTCTGCTCCAGAATGGACAACCAGCTTTTAATGGTCGATACGCTCACGCCCGTATCTCGAGAAAGCGAGGATATATTGATGAGGGCACCGACGCTCTGAGCAATTATGGACAGAAACTTATGAAACTCCGCCTTATTGCGCACATCAAGCAAGCCCACAACATCGCGCTCAACATAGGTATCGATATAGCTGGGAAAATAAACCGAGGACGGCATTCCGGCGGAACGCAGGCGAGGGTATCCCCCTTCGAGCGCGAACAAATCCACTTCCAGCTGCCCCTGCTGGCCCCTCTCCGCTTCTCGAAACGATAATGGCAGCAATTTTAAGATCCCGACTCGCCCGGCAAGAGACTGCCCGATGCTTTTCATCATCAAAAAGTTTTGCGAGCCTGTAAGGATGTATTGACCGGCGTCTCCCCGCTCATCCGAAACAACCTGGATCATTGAAAACAAATCCGGGGCGTATTGCGCCTCATCGATGATGAGTCCGCCCTTTCGGTTGCGGATAAAACTCACCGGATCCTCCAAGGCCGCGCGCCTCGTTTGAGGGTCCTCAAGCGTGACGTAGGAATAGTCGGGAAAGGCATGCCGAACCAGCGTAGACTTACCACTCTGCCTAGGCCCTGTCAACGACACAACAGGAAACCAGCCTGCCATGCGAATGAGCAACTCATGCAAATCCCTGTTAATGAACTCAGCCATATCAACGCCCCTTATTACGCTGTTACCATAATCGAATAGTTTCATTCTCCATAATCTTATAGTAGCGTTTACCATAATCTTATAGTAACCCAGTTCAAAAGCATTATTTATAGAGCCGAAATCTCAGACCCTAAATAACAAAAGCCACCACAATGGGGGCTGTCCCCATTGTGGTGGCTTGCAGGCGAGTTAACTTGTTCGACTATCGTACGCCAGCCATGTCCGAGCCTAGAGCGTGGCAAGGCGCTTGGACTCGTGCGCGGCGAGCGCAATGGAGATGATGCCAGTAATGGCATCGGCCACCACCAGGGCGATCCACACGCCCTCGACACCCATCATGTTGCCGAGGAGGTACATAAGCGGCACCGAGCAGATCACATAGCGAAGCAGGCCCGTAAACGTGGCGACACCCACCTTCTCGACCGCCTGGAAATACATCGACATGGTCATGGCAAGATAGCCCAGGGCAACAGCCAGGATGACAGTACGCGTGGCGTTGGCGGCAACCTCAACGAGCGCAGGATCGCTGCCGGCAAAGAAGGCGCACACCGGGGTGGCGGCAAGCCAGAGCGCGACGGTGACCAGCGCCAGCGTCACAACCTGGTACTTAAGCGTGCAGGAGAGCGTCTCCTTAAGGCGTGCCCAAGCCTTTGCGCCGGCGTTGAAGGCAGCGATGGGCTGCAGACCGTAGGAGAAGCACTGGGCAACCATCATGGTAATGTAGAGGATGTAGCCGTTGATCACGCCAAAGGCTGCGATGTAGAGCGAGCCCATGTCGCCGCCGAGCGAACCCAAAAGCGAGTTGGCAACGGTATTAAAGATAAAGGTCGCACCCTGGACCAGGAAGAACGGGAAGCCGATCTTGAAGATCTGGCCGCAGATGGCGAGGTCGAGCTTAAGGTCGGCCAGGCTAATCTGGAGCTGGGACTTTTTGCCCCCGATGAACCAGAAGATACCGATGGCCCAGATACCGATGGAAAGCCCGTAGTACACGCCGGCGCCCATAACGCCAAACTTGAGCACAAACGTGGAAAGCGCGAGCCAACAGATGGCGACGATGGCCGAAACGGTCATGAGGTTGGCCTGGATCTGAACCTTCTCGTCCACACGCATCACAGCGGTGATCATCTGGCCAATGACCGTGAGCGGCAGCAGCACGGCGAAGGTGCGCACGCCGGCAACGGTATCGGCCATGATGTCGGGCGTGGCGCCAAAGAATGTGCAGATGGGCTCGGTAAACACTGCCATCACCACAGCAAGCAGCACACTCACGATCGTGGTGAGCCAAAAGCCCTGGCTAAAAGCCTTGCTTGCGCCCTTGATGTCGCCGGCACCCAAAAGGTTGCCCACCACGGCGGGCACGCCGGTGCCAAACAGGTTGCCAAAGGCCAGGTTGATGTACTCGACCGACATAATGATCGAGACACATGCCAGGCCGTGGGCACCTAGGCCCCAACCCATCACGAGGCCCTCAAGGACCACCATGATGATCTGGGCGAGCATGCCCTGGCCGGTGACGATGGTGTACTTACGCACCAGACCGGGAATCGGTTGGGAGGCGAGCTCGCGCTCCTCCTCCACGGCAGCGGTTACTTCTTCTGCCATTGTTCTCCCCTTTCCTTGAGAGAGTAGTGCTGAATGGATGTCAGGCGGCTGACAACTGGCACCAAGCCGCCCAATCAAACGATGGCGCTATGCCTCAAAGACCACCTTGCCGGCGATCATCGTGAGGGCTGCGGTAGCCTCGAGCACCTCGGCCGGCTCGCAATCAAAGAGATTGCGGTCGAGCACGCAGATATCTGCCTGTTTGCCGCACGCGAGCGTGCCGATGCGGTCCTCGGCATGCATGGCGTAGGCGCTGCCATAGGTGTAGGCGCGCAGAGCCTCGGCCATGGTAATGCGCTCCTGGGGGAACCAGCCCTCAGGGTTGGAACCGTCCTCGAGCATGCGGAAGACCGCGCCGTACACCTCCTCCATGGGCTCCAAGCCCACAACGGGGAAGTCACTGCCCAGGTGCACCACGGCTCCGCTGGCAAGCAGGCTATGCAGGGGCCACGAAAGCGCGGCACGCTCGGGACCCACGGCTTCGTCCTTGGCAAGGTCAGCCATATCGAGCAGCATGTGCCACGGCTGCATGCCGGGGCAGACGCCGAGCTCGGCATAACGCGGCATATCCTCGGGTTGAACCGTCTCGTTGTGCTCCATGGAGTGGCGACAATCCCGCTTGCCATGCAAGCGCTCGCCCTCCTCAAAGCAATCGAGCACAAAACGCACCGAGCGATCGCCGATTGCATGGATGCGCGTGTCAACGCCCCATTCCTGCGCCCTCAGGATGGCAGCACGGATGCGCTCCGGCTCCTCCGCGGGCTCACCACAGGTGTCGGGTGCGTTGCTATAGGGTTCAAGCATCCAGGCGGTATGGTCGGAGCACACACCATCAAGGAACTGCTTAAAGCCGTGCCACTCCACCTGCGTACCCGGGAAGGCGTATTTCTCCTTGATCTGCTCGAGCGTCAAGGACTCGTTTTCGAACAGGTCGGTGTACAGGAACACGCGCAGCGGCAAGTCGCCCTTGGCATTAAGACCTGCCAACACCGCATACGGGTTTTCCATGCTCACAAACGTAGGATTGACCATGCCGACCGTAGTGATTCCCAGGGCATTGGCGCGCCGGGCGGTTTTTGCAAACGACGCGTCAACAACCTCGGGCGCTGGGTCGTAGACCTCGTCCATAAAGAAGGCGCCGGCGTTGTTGGAAAACACGCCCGTCAGATTGCCGTCGGCATCCTTAAGGATCTTGCCGCCTGCGGGATCGGGCGTCTGCGAAGTTACTCCCACCTTGTTGATGGCGCAGGTATTGGCACTAAAGGTATGCAAGTCAACCTGCTGCAGAAATACCGGGCGGTCGGAGATGTACTCATCGATCATCGCGGCCGTGGGCATCTCGGGGACATCCCACTGGAACTGGATAATCTGGCAGCCCAGAATCCACTCGTTATCGGGATGGTCGGCCGCAAACGCCACGACACGTTCCATCGCCATCTCAAAACTGGTGCAGTCGATGAGGTTGACGGCAAAATCGGGGTCGGTCATAAACGCGCCCTGGGCAAAATGCGTGTGCGAGTCGATCAGGCCGGGCATGACGAGCTGGTCGCCAAAGTCGCGCACCTCGGTATCGGGACCGATAAACGGTGCCAGGTGAGCATCGTCACCGCAGGCAACGATTTTATCGCCCCGCACGGCAACGCCGCCCTTAAACGGCTCGAGCCCATCGCCGGTAAAGACGGCGTCGCTCTTGATAACTACATCAGCCTTGTCCATGCGAGCCTCCTCAGGCATCTTTGGTTGTAACGCGGACGCACCGCCCGCGTGGGCACTCGGTTGGGAGCGTAGCGCTCCCGCATCGGCGCGTGCCTACAAGCCGTGCTCGGACGTCTGTCCCACGTCCGCGGCTTCGCGCTACACCCATTGATACACAGGGGCAAACCCGTGCCAAGGCCAGGGACCGCAAACGGTCAGTTTAAGCAGGTTTACACGCTTTACCTGCAGGTTTATTGTCTGAGATTATTACCGCTTCATTACGCCCAACGGTGTGGCCGCCCACACAGCAAGACCCGCATGCGAGGAAGAATGAGGCTAGGAACGCCAAAAGGTATCTATAAGGTCATCTCGGTTGGAGACGCCGCTTTTAACGTAGATGCGATGCAAGTGTGCCTTGACCGTGCCAGGGCTGATGACCAACTCGCTGGCGATGTTTTGGGCGTCGTTGCCCTTCAGCACCAGCGTGAGCACCTCCTGCTCGCGCCGTGACAGCTTATGGGCGTCGGCATAAATCACCACACGCGATGCGAGATCGTCCTCAGAGCTTGCGCTCTCGGCTGCCACGTCCTCATCGGCACGCGGATGACGGGCATACACACGCAGGATATGGCTAAACTGGCAAAAAAGCTGAGCCGCGCATACCACGAGCAGCACGTTTTCGGAGATATTGCGCTCGGACAGATACCACAAAAAGAGGCCGATGACGGGGTTTTGGGAGTCGGGGCGGCAGAACAAGATCATGTAGGTGTCCTCGGCGATCACGCAAAACACAAGAACGAAGGCCACCTTCCAAAAGAGCTTTGAGCGGTCGAGGTCGAGTTTCTCAACACGCGTTGCTCTGTACCGGTAATGCCAGGCGGCATAGGCAAGACATCCTACATTACCCAGGTCACGCGTGAGCCAAAAGAGATACTGCTGCACCTCTCCGGCAGCGCCGCTGCGAGGCACCAGCAGCAATTGCAAGATTGAAAACGGCACGATAGCGAGTCCGAGCATGCGCGACGTCGGTCTTTTGCGCAAGCGCGCAAACATCCATAGCACCACGCAGGCATAGATGGCAATACCAAGCACGCAGCGCAGCAAGGGGTGCTGCAGCGGCTCGCTAAAGGTAACGGCGTAGTCGTATTTGAGCCGATTGTACTCGTCAAAAAAGATGACCGACATATCGAGCATATAGAGCAA
This sequence comes from uncultured Collinsella sp., assembly GCA_902491345.1. GTDB lineage: Bacteria > Actinomycetota > Coriobacteriia > Coriobacteriales > Coriobacteriaceae > Collinsella. The sequence goes on along the minus strand of CABUHI010000011.1, from coordinate 53,894 downwards.
AAACCCGCCGCGGCCACGAGGCTGTCGCGACGGCGCGTCATGAGCCAAACCACCAATGCCACGGCACTGGTCACCAGAGCCACACCCATGATAATCGTGGTGTAGATATAGAACGCGAAACTCATGCCCGCCTCCCCTGTCTAGATGCTGTGAGGATGTTGACAGATTCTTTGCCGCAAGATTAGACTCACCGATTAAACGTACTGTATCGTTTAGATAAACAAGCTGTGTCTCACCGATGAAAGGAGATGCCATGACACCGATCGCTCCGCTCAAGATGCTCGTCGCGCCCGCCGCCAAGGCCATCACCCGACTCGGTTCTTCCATGACCTACGACAATGTCCCCTGCGCCGTTGAGGCACGTTCGGACAGCTGCCCCTACCTGGGCCACGTCCCCTACTTTGCACCCAAGCTCGCATCTGATCCCGAGCAGCGTGAGCAGTAATCCAAGATGCATCTAGCACCGCACAACTCGCGGCGCTACTGTTTTGGTGCAAAGCGACCTGTCCCCCTTGCGCCAACGCCGGGATTGTCGATGCTGCGGCCGCGGCGCGATATGAGGCGCGAAACCTCGCCCAGCAACACGCCGATCACCACACCCATGAGGATCGGCAACTTTGACATCTCGGCGGGCGAGCTGTTAAGCGGCACGATTGTCGCAACAATCGAAAGCACGAGTTCTACCACCGGCACCGCAAGCGCTACCGCAAGCACCTTGCCCTCGAAGGGCGCGCGAAACACACGCGGGCGGTCGTCGTATTTACGCAGGCGCCAAAACGCCGGGAACATCGGGATATAGCTCATGAGCAGAAAGACGACGTTCATCGAGAAGAAGACCCAAAAGACGTCGGAACCTTCACCCAGCGGAATCTGAAGTAGCAGCACCAAGCTGGCAAAACAACCGTTAATGAGTGCCGAGCCGTTGGGCATGCCGGTCTTCTTGGACACCAGCGCAAAGGGACGCGGCATGTTGCCATGGCGCGCGGCATAGCTCGCCACGTTGTTGACGCCAAAGCTCCAACAGATCATGTTGGCAAACAGCGTTACCAGAAAGGCCACGCCCACGACCATCGTCAGCGGGTGAGCGCGCCCCACCATGGCGGCAACCGCGTCCACAATGCCCGAATCGAGTGAAAGCTGCTCGGTGGGAACCGCGGCTCCAATACCGATGCCACAGATAATGTAGATCGCCGCGATGGCAACGCCACCGGCGATAACCGCCTTGGGGATATCGCGCGATGGGTTCTTCATCGTGCTGGCAAAGGTCGCGACCACCTCAAAGCCCATAAAGTTGAATAGGATGATTGAAAGATACGTCAGTGAGTTAGTGTCTCCCAGATCGGGGACAAATGTCTTAAACGACATATCGTTGGCAAAGCCGTTGTTGCAGGCAAACCAGATGCCGATGATTCCCACCACGGCGGTAATGAGCACCTTGATGACGGCGCCGCCATCCATGACCCAATCGGCCTCGGCCACCGGCTGCATTGCCATGACCGTGACGCCCCACACAAAGGCAAGCTCGATGGCAATTCGGACCCCAAGCGAAAATTCGATGCCCCATACCGCATTGATGACACTGGGGAACATGCAGGCGATACTTGCCACCCACAGTGGAAAGTTGACCCAATAGCACCAGGAGCAGCGTGCACACCAACGGTCTCCCAAGCCCAGGCGAACCCAGTCGTACAGGCCGCCCTCGGAATCGAACGCCGTACCGAGCTCGGCCACCACCAGGCCATAGGGAAGCAAAAACGTAATGATAAGGAAGATCCACCAGAAGAACTGCACGTTACCCATGGCAGATGCCGGAGCAGCCGCCTCGATGGTAAAGACAACGCAGATAACCGAGAGGATGACCTCGAACAGGGAGAACTTTTTACCTGCCATGGCACGCTTCCCCTACAGCAAAAAGGATGGCATCTGTACCGAAGGCGCAGCCCAAGGTAGGGTTGCAGGCCGCGTCACCGGTGCAGGTGCCATCCCAAAGAGAAGAGAGGATGCAATTGTTGGACCAACGCTCGCGGAACAGGCGCGTGTAGATAACGATACGCTGGTACATAGATACTCCGATCAAAACGGCCGCGATTGCGACCGGAATCTTTTGGCAATTGAAGACGCGTCTGACCTGGGATATTCAAGCGAACAATTGGCCTAACCCGCAATAAATCCCAGATCAGACGCGTACTCAATCAAAGAGGCGGGCACTCCGAAGTGGAGGCAACGGAGTGCCCAAAGAAAAACCCAGCCGACCAAGACATCGAATAAACCGACCATCAATGCCCCGAGATGGTCACGGTGCGATTCACCGACTGTCCGATTGATCGGCTGGGTTTCTGAGGTGCGGCAGATTGCCCTGAAAGAGGAGGGCATAGACCTTAAGGGTCATGCCCGACGATTGAAGGGCAAGGTGCCGTGCCTCGGGAAGACAGACAATTACGCGGACGGCTCCTGCTGAGTAATGCAGTGGATGTTGCCGCCACCGAAGACGACCTGCTCGGACTGAACGCCGACGCACTTGTAGACGCCCTCGCCCCAGACCTCGTCGTAGATCTTCTGGAGCGTGTCGACGGCCAGCTGGTCGTTCTCGTCGCCGTACTGCGGGACGATAACGCCGTGGTTGGTCACGAGGTAGTTCATGTAGGAGGCGATCAGCGGCTCGTCGGGGACGCGCGGCTCGGCGTTCTCGTCGGCGTCGATGGTGTCGCAGGAAGCCTGGTCCATGAACAGCGGGTTCACGGGCATGCAGAGCTTGTAGACCTTCATCTTGCGGCCCTTGGCGTCGACGGCGTTGGAGAGGGTCTCGTAGGCAGCGTGGCACTGCTCGTAGAACGGATACTCGGGATCGTCGGTCCAAATGCAGGCCATGACGCCCGGCGCGATGAACGTGGCGACGTCGTCGATGTGGCCGTTGGTCTCCTCGGGGTCGATGCCCTCCTTGACCCAGATGACCTTCTCGACACCCAGGTAATCCTTGAGGTGCTCGTCCATGTAGGCGCGAAGCTCCTCGCTCCAGGGCTCAAACTTCTTGCGGTACTTGGGCCAGATGGACTCGGGATCCTCTTCCTCCTCCAGAACCGCAGAGCAGGTGCGGCCCGGGGAAAGCAGGCACTGGTCGGTCACGACAAGGGTGCCCTCGCCGTCGACGGTGATGGAGCCGCCCTCGAGGATCATGTCGTCGGGACGATAGCGGCGGCAGCCGGAGAGCTCAGCCATCTTGAGGGCGATCTGCTCGTCCTTGTCCCACGGGAAGTACAGGCCGTCGACGAGGCCGCCGTAGGCGTTGAAGTGCCAGTGGTTGGCGCGCTTCTCGCCCTTGCCGTTGATGACGTAGGTGGCGGCAGTGTCGCGGAACCAGGCGTCGTCGGTGGTCATCTCGATGACGGTGACGTTCTCGTCGTTCTCGAAGACGGCCTTGCAGTTGGCGTAGTCGACCTGGTTGGCGCACATATAGACCGGGGTGAACTCGGAGATGGCGCGGGCGATGGCGGCATACTGCTTCTGGGCCGGCTTGGCGCCGTGGGCCCAGGTGTCGGTGCGGTGGGGCCAGCCCATCCACACGCGATCCTGCGGGGCGAACTCGGCGGGCATGAAGAAGCCGTCGGCCTTGGGGGTGGACTCGGACTCGGTGATCGTACGCATAAGATTTCCTCCAAATCGAACGATCGCTTGCTGCGGGCGGGTTACCCGCAGCCTAAAACCAAGAGATGGTAGGCGCCCGTTCCCCGGCAAAGGTCGGGGCGCCCGGTGCCGGTTTTCACGGAATCGCACCGGCAAGCGACGACGTAACCAAGTGCGCGGAGACAAAACGCACGAAGGATACGGAAGAGAGATTGGGGTGGGCGGTGGTTACCGGAGCTATCGCTCACACCCACCCCGGGGGAATGGTTAGCAAACCTGTCGCTTGGACACGCCTCCGAAGAGGCTAGAGTGCCCGGAGTCGGGAGCGACAAGCCCGACGAAGCGCGCGTTGGTACACGAGGAGGGTTGGAGCCCCAGAACCGGGTGCTCTAGTTCTCCTCGGCCTCGGCGGCCTCCTCAGCGAGACGCTGGGCTGCGAGCTCAGGGGTCAGACCCTTGTACTCGGTCTCGCGGCCCTTAGCGCTGACGACGCGGACGACCTCGCCGATGAGCACGAGCACGATGAAGATAACGATCATCGGGACCTTGTCGCCAATTTCAGCAGCGGAGAACGGGATCAGCGTGGCAACGATGGCAAGAACCAGCTCGATGCAGGGGATGGCCAGCATGACCTTCATCATGGCGCCCTTAAACGGGAACGTGAAGATGCGCTCACGGTTGGGGTCGTTCTTACGAAGGTTGAGGAACGCCGGGAACATCGGGATGTAGGTCAACAGCAGGAAGACGACAGAGGTGCCAAAGAGCATCCAGAAGACACCGTTGGAGATGGCGTCGATGGGAACGAGCTGCAGGCACAGCACCAGGGAGGCAACGACAGCGTTGACCAGGTTGGCGCCGTTGGGCATGTCGTCATCCGAGATCATCGAGGCGAAGACCTTGGGCATGTTGCCGTGCTCGGCAGCGTAGCGAGCAACGGAGTTAACGCCGAAGGACCAAGCGGCCATATTGGCGAACAGGGTGATCAGGAAGGCGATGCAGATGACCTTAAAGATCATGGAGTCGCCCACCATGGTCTGGACTGCGACGATCATGCCGTAGTCGGGATCGATGGAGTCGGCCGGCACGGCGGCGCCGATGCCAAAGCCAGCGAACAGGTAGATCACGGCGATGGACAGGCCACCGACGATGATAGCCTTGGGGATATCGCGAGCGGGATCGGCCATGTCGTCGGTCATGGTGCAGATGACCTCGAAGCCCATGAAGTTAAAGATGATGATCGACAGGTAGCCGAGAGCGTTGGTGTTGGTGAGCTCGGGCAGGAAGGTGGCAGCGGACATGTCGTTCGCAAAACCGTTCTCCATGGCATACCAAATGCCCAAAGCGCCAACGATAACGGCAACGGCGACCTTGATGATGGCGCCACCGTTAAGGACCCACTCGGAGTCGGCCGCCTTGGAGCGGCCCATGAGGTAGACGATCCACACAAAGGCAAGATCGATACCCATCTTGGCGATCAAGTTGAACTCGACGCCAAAGACCATGCCCAAAATGTCGGGGAACATGGTAGCCAGCGAGGCGATCCACAGCGGGTAGTTGACCCAGTAGTAGTACGAGATGCGGGCGCCCCATTTGTCGCCCAGGCCATCGCGTACCCAGTCGTAAATGCCGCCCTCGCCGTCATAGGTGGTACCGAGCTCGGCGACAACCATGCCGTAGGGAAGCAGGAAGGTCAGGATCAGGAAGATCCACCAGAAGAACTGCTGGTTGCCAATGGCAGCAGCAGGAGCGGCGGCCTCGCAAACGAAGACGACGCAGATGATGGTCGAAATGACCGTCAAGAAGGAAAGCTTTTTCTTTCCGTCGCTCATGATGAGCTCCTTCGCTCAGTCTTGGACAGATCCGAGGCCCTAAGGTATTAAGGCAATTGCTTGGGCCTCGGTGAGCGGGCGACAGGAGACGAGCATCCGCCGCCCGCAAACGTGCTTTTAGAAGCCTTGAGGCTTAGAGCTGCTCGAGAGCCTCGAGAGCGGCGTGGAGCTCAGCCTTGGCGGAGTACTCGACACCCTCGTCGTTGAGCGGGGTGCGCTTGCCCAGGGCGGCAAGGAGAGCACGGATGGAGTGCTTGCGGTTCTCGGCCTCGACCCAGCACAGGGAGCGCTCGGGATCGTCCATGACTTCGTCGACGACCTCCTCGTTGCGGGTGGCCGGCAGGCAGTGCATGAACTTGGAGTTGGGGCCGGCAAAGTTCATCATGTCCATGGTGACCTGATACTTGGGATAGAACACGTCCATGTAGTTCTCGCCCGAGACCTCCTCGTCGTACAGGCCATACCACACGTCGGTGTAGATGAAGTCGGCGCCCTTGATGCACTCGATGTCGTCGGAGATGACGACAGAGCCGCCGGAGACCTTGCAGTTCTCCTCGGCGATGGCCATCATCTGCTTGCCGAACTCGGCGCGCTCCTCGACGGTGCCAACGTGCAGGCCGCCGTCGGGGATCTGGTGGCCCTTAGGTCCAAACTGGACAAACTTCATGCCGACCTTGGAGGCGATGAACATGAGGGAGACGCAGACCTGGGTGGCGTCGCCGATGAAGGCCAGGGTGCAGTCCTCGATCTTCTTGCCCTCGGGGAGGTTCTCGAGCATGGTCATGAGGTCGCCCATCTCCTGCGTGGGATGGTTGAACTCGGACATGCCGTTGATGACGGGCACAGCGGAGCCCTCGGCGAGGCCGACGACGTCCTTGTGACGGTCAACGCGAGCCATCATGATGTCGAGCAGCGAGCCCATAACGCGAGCGGTGTCGCCCAGGGACTCGTGACCGCCGAGCTGGATGGTGCCAGGGCCATAGAACTGAGCATGGCCGCCGAGGTCGGTCATAGCGGTCTCGAAGGAAAGACGAGTGCGGGTGGAGACCTGCTGGAAGATCATGCCAAGGCTCTTGTTGCGGAGCAGGTGCGGATAATAACCGTCAACCTTGATGGCCTTCTTCATTGCCAGACCAAGATCCTCGATAGCCAGGATCTGCTCTTTGGTGAAGTCGTTGGTGTCGATGAAATCCTTAGGCAGTGCCATGTCGATTTCCTTTCCGCCGGTCTTGCCGACTATTACTATGAGGCGCTCGAACATCACGCCTCGTGTTGACAAGACCATCATTCACCCGTATGCAATTTTTACCTAGTTTATTCGGGATTAAAGACCGTTCATGGAGTTACACCCCCTCTAAACCAATATAAACCCGCAGGTCAAGAGTTTACAGGGGGTTTACCATCTAGAACCGCGAACGGTATACGGCTATGCTGTATCTCGGCGCCTAATCCGCAATGAAACGAAGGGTTGAGACGTCTATATCCCACAAGGTATACAGAGCTCGGCCATAGAATAAATGAGATGGGACGGTGACAGATGAACACCCTGATGTTCTTCTATACCCTAGCGATACTCGTGATCTGTATTGTGACGGCGGTGCTCTCGCTTGCCGCCTATGCCTCGTCTCGTCGACGCTTCTTTATCTATGGCAGCGGCGTATTTATCTGCTATGCCATCGAGATGACCGAGATTTTCTTTTTTGAATACACGCTGCAAAACCAGAGTTTTCCAGCCAGCGACTATTACTCAATTACCATGCCTGTGTTGCGGACCTTTGTGGCGACCGCTTCGCAGGCTTTTATTTGGCTCATTGCCATGGATTTGCTCGACAAGCATTCAAAAAAGCAGTTTGTCATTCCCGTCGCAACGTTCTTGCTGAGCGAGCTGCTGATTATCGTCGCTGTCCCCTACGGCCCCATTCATCAATGGCTCTACTACACGATGCGTCAGGTATTCCTTGTTTTCGTGGGGCTATATATCTTTTGGACGGCACGCAAGAGCACGCAAGTCGAGCTGAAGGCACGCGTTAACAACCAACGAAAGCACCTGATTATCGGCGCTATTCTGGTCGGTTGCATCGTTGCCGAGGATTTCTACAACATTCTGATTGTCCCCATGAGTCTGGCGCCCTCTTGGCTGCAACTATATCTGTCCGAGCGCAACTTTAGCGAAAACGTCTTTGCCTGCTACTTTGCGATTCTGCTGATCATCTACTCCTACCACGTGCTTTCAATCCGCATGCAGGAGGCGCCCGAGGAAAAGAACGTCAGCGATCTTGATCGACACATCGAAGAGCAGATGCCCTTCTATCGCAACGCCTACAAGCTCTCCAACCGTGAGACCGAAGTTATGCGTCTGGTCGTACTGGGCAAATCGAACCAAGAGATCGCTGACGAGCTATTCCTTGCCGTGGGCACCGTCAAGACCCACATCCACAACATCCTGGTCAAAACCGAACAGCAAAACCGCACGACGCTCATCCTCCACTTTTGGAAGCGATAACCTGCCAAAAAGGGACAGGTTTATTTTGGCAGGTTTTATCTGGGCAAACGCCAAAAACCGCCGCGAGGGAGCTACTTTCCCTCGCGGCGGTTTTCTAGCAGTAAAACCAAGTGAGTAGGCTTTTGGCGGGATGCCGAGCACACCTCAAAACGCCACAGCCCTGACCTGCGATTTTATTGAGCACTTGCCGCGATGTGCTCGGCAGGTTCAAAAAAGTCTACTCACTTGTATCTGAGACGCACCAGATTGGCAAAAACCGCCGCGAAAGGGCCCCTGGTCCCTTCGCGGCGGTCATACGCCTCTAATTTTGCGACGGTTTTGCCCGCTTGTTACTCGCTGCAGCGGGTGGCGATGGCAGCTTGTACCATGCCGGTGCTCATGAGGTAGGTCACCAGGAAGTAGCCACCGTATGCTGCCAGGAAGATTGCACAGGTGAGTCCCACGGTGCCGCCGATGCTCATATTTCCGAATATGCTCACGATCTCGATGATCACCTTAAGTGCCACAAAGGAGTGCGCCAAGCCCACTGCCAGCGGGAACAGGAAGAATACCGCTTGCTGCGCCATCACCGAATGGCGAATCTGGCGGTCGTCGCAGCCAATCTGTGCCAGCACACGATAGCTGCGGCTGCCGTCGGCCACGTTGGAGAGTTGCTGAATCGACAGAATCGCCGCACATGCAACGACCAGCACAAAGCCAATGTAGATGGCTAGATAGCTAATCATGCCGTTCATCTGCGCTGCTTGCGTGTACATCTCGGAACGCGTGATGAAGACTCCCCATCCCCCCGGCTCCTTGCCGTCAACGAGCAGAATGTCGAGCATGGTGTATTTAATGCTCTCGTCTGCCTTGGTCACATCCATCCCCTGCTTGTAGTTAACGAGCAGATTACTGGAATACGGCTGCAGATTAAGCTGGGACAGCAGCTCATCGGCTACGACCACGGTACCGGGATTGCTGCCCATCGCCGAGTTGGCGATGGCCGCCGTGTCCTCGTCCGACTTATCGGTTGCGGGCTTGAGCTCATGCCCGCCCAAGGTGAGGGTATAGCCGCCGGCCATGTATTTGGTGTACAGGTCGCCCAGCTCACCGCCCATATCACACGTGAGCAAGTACTGGTCCCGGCCAATGCTCACCGGCTCCTCGCCCATCATCTGGCGCAGTTTGTTGTACTGGCTCGCCGGCGTCACATACAGACCCATCGCATCGGCGTTGCTTCCCTCGAGCGCCTTGGGAAGCTTTTCGCCCATGGCCTTGCACATCTCACCCGCCACCACCGAGGGGCCCGAGCCGCCAAGCGGGTAACTCAGATACGAATCGATCTGCACATGCTCACCGGCAACATCGGCGATATTGACCTTTTTGCCGGTCTCGTCGTTGTTGTCCGCCGACTTGCCCTTAATACCGTCTGCAACGTTATCGGGATCTTTACGATCGCCATGCCATGCAGCGTACAAATCGACCGTTGCATCGGCCAGCACCATGCGATCGGCCTCAGACGGATTGACATACTCTTTGTAGTAGTCGAGCGTATCGGGCGTGTAATAGACATACGTCTGTGACACGTCAACAGGGTTATAGCGCTCCAGGTTTTCGTTCATCACATTGGCAATCGACATACCGCACGTCACCGAGGTGATGGCCAAAAACAGGAGCATCGCGATGACGCCCATCGAAAAGCACACCGTGTTGACCTTGGCCGCAAGCTGGCGCACGGTAAACATGTTGAGGCCGCGCCAATACACGCCGCGCAGGCTCTGCAGCAGCTTGATGAGCATGCCCGAGAGTCCCCAAAACAGGGCAAAGGTGCCAACTGTAACCATAGCGGTCGTAATACCAAACTGGTTCATGGCCTCTTGCAGCTTGCTGTCCGTCGCGGTTAGCGGGAACCCATCACGTAGCAGACGGTAATAGGCCACGCCCACAACCACCACGCCCACGGCAAAGATGGCAATCGCGATCCAGGGGTTGCGTGTCTTGATGCTCTCGTTGCGGCGCTCGGCACCCATAAGCTCGATGAGTTTGGTACGACGCACGGCGCGAAGGTTCAGCAGTAGCGTGAGCACAAACATTACGAGCATGCAGGCAAGGCTCAGATTGAACGCATGCATCGAGAAAAAGAAGTGGAAATTGGCGATCTGTGTCTTAAAGAGCGAGGCCGTAAAGAACGTCATGAGCTGGGAGAGTCCCACACCCAGCACAATGCCGGCGACAAAGGCCACCACCGAGACAATCACCGTCTCGAGCGCCATGATCGTGGCGACGCGCCCGCGCCCCATGCCGAGCACCTGGTACAGGCCAAACTCCTTCTTGCGGCGTTTCATGATGAAGTTATTGGCGTACACCATCAAAAAGGCCATGACACCGGCCAAAAAGTACGTCAGGTCGCCGAGTATGCTGCCCATAACCTGCGCCAAGACCTCTTCATCGATTCCGGCGATGTCGACCTGCATCGAGATGGTGTTAAAGGCATAGAAGACCGTGACGCCCAGGGTGAGCGTCAAAAGGTAGACGAGGTAGTCGCGGCCGGCACGGCGGACGTTGCCCCAAGCGAGTTTACAGAGCATCGGAGCCCTCACCGCCCATCATGGCAACGACCTCCATAATGCGGTCGAAGAACTCTCGGCGGTCGGTGTCGCCGCGGCGCAGCTCGGTGAAGATCTTGCCATCGCGAATAAACAGCACACGGCTCGTGTAGCTGGCGGCAAAGCTGTCGTGCGTGACCATGAGCACCGTGGCGCGCAGGCGGCGATTGAGGGCCTCCAGGCTCTCGAGCAGCAGGCGGGCACTCTTGGAATCGAGGGCGCCGGTGGGCTCGTCGGCCATGATCATGGTGGGGTCGGTGACGAGCGCGCGGGCCGCGGCAACGCGCTGCTGCTGACCGCCGGACATCTGGTAGGGATACTTGTCGAGCACCTGACTGATGGAGAGGCGCGCTGCCACATCCTGCACGCGGGTCGAGATCTCTGCCGAGTTTGTGCGGGCGATGGTGAGCGGCAGGGCGATGTTCTCGCGTGCCGTGAGCGTATCGAGCAGGTTGGAGTCCTGGAAGATAAAGCCGAGCTCTTCGCGGCGGAACTGCGAAAGCTTAGCCTGCTTCATGCGTGTTACGTCCTGCCCGTTGATGCGGATCGTGCCACTTGTGGCGCTATCGATGGTCGACACGCAGTTGAGCAACGTCGACTTGCCCGAGCCCGAAGCACCCATGATGCCGACGAATTCGCCGCGGTTGACGGTAAAGCTGACATCGTTGAGCGCGCGGGTCACGTTGCCCAGCGCTCCATATACTTTTTCGAGATGCGCGACCTCCAGTACCGGGGTCGCCATGTGCGTGGTTTGCATACCGAGTCCTTTCTTGCGATTAGTCTACGGCATCTATAGTCGCAAGAAGACGAGTCAGCTACCATCGATATGGCTCACGCTTGCCTTACCGTTGTGTAAGGTAGGGGTAGCTAGCCTGCCACGTGATGATATTGAGAGAGGACTCCTGTTGAAGACTGTTCATGTTGCCGCTGGGATCATTCGCAAAGAAGGATCCGATGAGCTGCTTGCCGTGCAGCGCGGCTACGGCGACATGCAAGGACTTTGGGAATTCCCGGGCGGCAAGCTCATGCGCGGCGAGACACCCGAAGACGCCGTGCGCCGCGAGCTCATGGAAGAGCTGCAGGTAAAAGTTACCAACCTGCGCGATTTCTATACCGTTGAGTATGACTACCCCGATTTTCATCTCTCCATGGAGTGCTACTACTGCTCGCTCGCCGATGAATCCGATGAGCCTCAGAAACATGACCGACAGCTCGATATCCGCTGGATTCCGCGCGCCTCGCTTGCCACGGTGGAATGGATGCCCGCCGACAAGGGGCTTATCGATGCCCTGATTGAGCTGAAGGAAGATCGGCTTGAGGCTAACGCCGCCAACGACACCGAGTCCACCACAGCCGACGAGCCCGTTACCAAACCCAAGCGCAAAGCCAAGCGCCGCAGCAAAAAGCGCCCCAAGCCCGGCCTGCTCGACGGCATCGACACCTCGGACCTTTCCGCCGACGAGCGTGAACTCGTGCGCCGTCGCGCCGCTATAAAAAAGTCCATGAAGGGCAACAAGCGTGCGAACACCAAGCCCGAGCTGCTCGTTCGCCAGCGCCTGCGCGCCGCGGGCCTCACGGGCTATCGTTTGGAATGGAAGGTTCCCGGCAAACCCGATATCGCCTTCCCCGGGCGCAAAATCGCCATCTTCGTCAACGGCTGCTTTTGGCACCGCTGCCCCAAGTGCAACCCTAGCCAGCCCAAGCGCAATGTTGAATTTTGGGAGGCAAAGTTCCGTCGCAACGTCGAGCGCGACCGCGCTGCCGTGGCAGCACTCACTCAAATGGGCTGGACGCCCATAACCATCTGGGAATGCGAGCTCAAAAAAGACCGCATCGACACCACGATGGAAAAGGTCATCGAGCAGGTGCGCGCCGCAGAGCCGCAGCGCTAACAGCGAGCATTCACACGCTCCGCACGTCCGCGCCACATCCACGTCACAAACCTTAGAAAGCCCTTAAGCTCAAAACCTTTCAAGAGTGTTACTCGATGGCTTTGACCTGCAGTTTCATCGTAACATCAAACCAGGTTAAGCCTTTCTTTAGCGCTTCTTTGCAGCAGCCGCGGCATAATACTGCCAGCGCACGGGACCTAGCAGCATACCCCGAGCGCAATCTATTGGTGGACATCGAGGAGGCCGCATAAGCATGCATTCTTCCAATGACGCAGCACAGCAGCCATCCCTAAAACATGCAAACCTTTTCTCCTTCCCCCCGACACAGAGAAACGGTCTCCTCGACTCCCCCACCACAAAAACCAAGCGCTCAGCCGATCAGAGCCTCAACTTACGAGCATCCTTCGAAAAGCTCCAAGCATCCCTAGACAAGGCGTTCCCCGAACAGGCAAGAGCAATCTAAGCCCATTGCGCTTTATACTGATGCCATGCGAAACATGGATCACATAGAATTGCACCGCGGAGGACGCGAGGAAGCGTTTCCCGAGACCGCCGAAGACTGGCCCTATATTGCCGAACGCGCAGAATTCGCTCGCTATCCGGGCAATTCCGTCCCCTGGCACTGGCATTCCGAAGTCGAGCTTTTCTACATGGAGCAGGGAGCGATTGACTATCGAACGCGCGCGGCTCATGAGCACGTACGCTTTGAGGAAGGGTCCGCCGGCTTTATCAACGGCGGCGTTTTGCACCGCACGCTGCAATCACCCAATTCGGCACCAGCCATTCAAATGTTGCATATCTTTCAGCCGTCGATGCTCGGCGATCCCGCGGGACGCCTTCAAAAGCGCTATATCAATCCTTTGCTGCAATGTCGAGGCGTCGATGTGCTCAAATGGTCGCCCACCAACCCCGACGATACGCCCTTTATCGATTTGCTAAAGAGTTCCTTTAACCACGACCTTCAACGGCCGCAGAACGAGATGGCGCTTCGGAATAGCTTGTCAGAGCTCTGGATTCAGATTTACGCCAAGGCCGAACCGCTCTTTTCCTCCAACAACGCCTCTTGGATGACCAACCGCGACGTACAGTTCAAGGCAATCCTGGACTATATCCGCGCAAACTATGCAGCCGCTATAGATGTGCCCCAGATGGCATCTGCAGCCGGCGTAAGCGAAAGAGAGTGTTACCGCATTATCGAAGCTTGCGCAGGAACGACCCCGGCGGCATATCTGCGCGCATACCGCGTAAACCGTGCTTGCGAACTTTTGGCACACACCACGCGAACGGTCCAGACAGTCGCGCGCCAATGCGGCTTTGCGACAGCAAGCCATCTTGGCCAGGTATTTAAAGAACAAATGGGATGCACTCCTTCGAGCTATCGAGCAGCGAGGCAGAATCTCGATAGTACCAGGCAGAAATCCCGCTAGCCCTTCTTCTGTCACTGAATCAAACTTGCAGGCAAACAACAGAGAGGAGCAACCATATGAAGCACTTTGACCATATCGTATTTGACGTTGATGGGACATTGGCAGATACAGAAGAAAGCGTTCTATCATCGCTTGTCCAGATTGTCCAAGAAGAGACCGGCAAAACGCTCCCCCGACACGAGCTTGAATTTGCCCTCGGCATACCCGGCAAGGATGCCCTTGAGAAACTTGGGATCTACTCGCAGGCAACGTTGAATCGCTGGTGCCAAGTTGCTGCCAGCTTTAAAAGCACCATCAGCGTGTTTCCAGGCTTGCACGAAGTTATCGCAACACTCTCCGACAACGGCTGCAAACTTGGCATCGTCTCCTCACGTGCGCGCGACGAATACACAGACGAAATTGCACCCCTTGGCTTCGATAAGTTTTTTGAACACATCATCCTTGTCGAAGACACAACCGAGCACAAGCCTTCGCCCGCACCCATGCTCGAATATCTCCGACGTACGGGCGCGAATCCTAGCAACGTCGTCTACGTTGGCGACACCGTCTACGACGAACAATGCGCAACTTCAGCAGGGGTCAGTTTTGCCAGAGCGGCATGGGGATCACACCAAGATATCCCAAATGCCACCTACAACCTCAAAACCCCCAACGACCTACTAACCCTAACAACCAAATAACCCACGCGTCCCACCCTTTCAGCCCCAACACCACAAGGGCGACGACCTCGAGTAGGTCAACCTGGGAGGGACGAGGGCTTAGTTCCCCAATCTTTCCGCAGGGGGCAAAAAGCAACGTCTTATTTTTCCGACACTAACGCCACAAGGGCGATTGAGCAGGACGGTTTGGGCGGGTCCCGTACTGAGTTTCCAAAATCATTCCGCAGCGCGAAGGCCCCCGTTGTCAACGCTTCGAAGAAGCGAGACAACGGGGGCCTTCATGCGCGAGGACGTTTTGGAAACTCAGTACGGGACCCGCCCAAACCGTCCGGTGGGATCAGAGTACCCTTGCTGTTACTCTGCTTTGCCCACAGAGTTGAGGTTGGTCATGCGGATCTTAACCAGCTCGGTGATCTCACGCATGCCCTCCTTGGCCGGCTTCTTGGGATCGAAGCAGGCAGGGTTCTCGGCCATGTAGGCCATGAAGCCCTTGGTGTAGGCCTGACGCAGCTCGGTGGCGTAGTTAACCTTGCAGATGCCGTTCTTCACAGCCTCGGCAACCTGCTCATCGGGCACACCGGAGGTGCCGTGCAGGACCAGCGGCACGTCGACGGCGTCGCGGATGGCCTTGACCACGGACTGCTCGATGTGCGGATCGCTCGTGTACACACCGTGGCTGGTGCCAACGCCAATTGCGAGGGAGGTGCAGCCGGTACGCTCGACGAACTCCTTGGCCTCGGCAGGATCGGTGTAGGGGCTCTCGCCCTCAACCGCGGGACCGTCGTCCTCCTTGCCGCCAACCTTGCCGAGCTCAGCCTCGACGGGCACGCCCATGGCGCGGCCAGCATCGGCGACGGACTTGGTCAGGGCGATGTTGTCCTCGAAGGACTCGTGCGAACCGTCGATCATGACGGACGTGTAGCCCGTGCGGAAAGCCTGCATGCAGCGGTCATAGCCATCGCCGTGATCGAGGTGCAGAGCGACGGGCACGGAAGCACGCTCGGCGGCAGCCTTGACCATGCCGTAGAAGTAGTCCAGACCAGCGGTCTTGATGGTGCCCGGGGTGGTCTGCATGATGACGGGGGACTTGGTCTCCTCGGCAGCGGCCAGAACGGCCATAACAAACTCGAGGTTCTCGACGTTGAAAGCACCAACAGCGTAGTGGCCGGCCTGAGCGTCCTTGAGCATCTTTTCGGTGGTAACAAGTGCCATGAGCGTTTGCTCCTCTCCCTCGCCCGCATCTGGACATCGGGCGTAGTTGTTCGCAAGGCGTTTTACCTTGCGTTTTTCTGCGTTCATTGTATGAAATTCAGCGTCTTTGCACGTGCGAGATATTGAGCCCATGCAGGTCAATACAGTCATTTTTGAAAAGTAAACGGAAGGAATTTGAGCCGAGTGGACATGTTCGATATTGAATTTTGGGCGTTCAGCGTCTTTCTTTTATAGAAAAGATAAGTAATCGAAAGGTCTTTTCTTACTCAAAAAGAAAATGAACGAAAATAGAGTCAACACAATTCCTGCAAATTTAGCCGAGAATGGAGCAAGCATGGCCCAAGCCACCAACTGTGCTTTTGCCGACGAACGCCGTACCGCCATTATGGAAATGCTCGAGCATAATGCCTCGGTGCAGGTAGCAGAAATCGCCCAGACCTTTGGCGTGTCCTCCGTCACCGCCCGCGCCGACCTGGACGCGCTCGCCGAAGCAGGCAAGCTGCGCCGCACGCACGGCGGTGCCGTATCACTCCACAAACGTCTGACCGTCTCCACGCAGGATCGCCGCATCAATGTCAACGTCGCCGCCAAGCAGGCCATCGCGCAAAGCGCCATCGAGCTCGTCAATGACGGCGACACGCTGCTCGTCGACTCGGGCACCACGGCGCTCGAGTTCGTCCGGCTCCTCGATCAGCGCGACGGTATCACCGTCATCACGGCCGACATTACCATTGCCGATTACATCGACGAGAGCATGCCCTCAGTCGATGTCGTCATGCTGGGCGGGGCGCTGCGCAAAGGCCATCGTTATTTGTACGGACCGCTCACTATGCAGGCGCTCCAAATGGTCCATGCCGATCTGGCCGTCATGTGCCCCGGCGCCTTTGTCCCCAGCTGCGGCTTTACGACCGATTTTCCCCAGATGGCCGAGACCAAAACGGCTATGATCGCCGCGGCCCATCAAAACGTCGCCCTCATGGACGCCAGCAAGGTTAACGGACGCGGCATGTACCGCTTTGCCGAGCTTGCCGATGTCGACTCCATCGTGATGGACCGTGACCCCGACCATGCCGTCGCCACCTCGATCGCCGAGGCCACTGACAGCTCACGTCCAGCCCTCGTCATCGCCGGCGCTTAAACAAAAACCACCACAAAGGTCTCCTTTGTGGTGGTTGAGCATCAGAAGTGAATGTGTCGCTACTTGGACAGCTCGTCGGCGAGAACCTCGATCTGAGCGCGCGAGGCGTCGTTGAGCGAGCCCAGCACGGTCACCTTGTTCTGCGCCAGGGTGATGTCCTTCATGCCCTCGAGCTCCTTGGTCATAACCTTGGCAGCGGTGGGCGCCCAGGAGCCGGCCTCAACGAGCGCCACCGTACGGTTCTGATAGGCGTGCTCGGCAAGCGTGTGGATAAAGGTGCTCATGAACGGGAAGATCTCGCCCTGATAGGTGATGGAGGCGAGCACCAGACGGTCATAGCGGAACGCATCCTCAACGGCCTCGGCCATGTCGTCGCGAGCCAAGTCAAAGACGGAAACCTTCTGGCCGCGGGCCTCGAGCGCAGATGCAAGCTCCTCAACGGCGGCCTTCAGATGGCCGTACACGCTCGCATAGGCAATCGTGATGCCCTCGTCCTCGGGCTGATAGCTCGACCAGGTGTTGTAGGTGTCGAGGTAATAGCCCAGATTCTCGGTCAGTACGGGGCCGTGGAGCGGACAGATAATCTGGATATCCAGGTCGGCGGCCTTCTTGAGCACGGTCTGCACAAACTTGCCGAACTTACCGACGATGCCAAAGTAGTAGCGGCGCGCTTCGCAAGCCCAGCCTTCCGGGTCCTCGATGTCGTTGGCGCCGAACTTGCCAAAGCCGTCGGCACTAAAGAGCGCCTTGTCGGTAGACTCGTAGGAGAAGATTACCTCGGGCCAGTGCACGTTGGGGGCGCCGACAAACGTTAGGCTGTGGCCACCCAGGTCGAGCACGTCGCCCTCTTTGACGACCATCTTACGCTCGGGGTAGTCGGTGCCAAAGTAGTTGACCATCATGCGGAAGGCGCCCATGCTGGCCACAATCTGTGCCTGGGGGTAGCGCTCCATAAAGGCGGCGATACCGGCGGAGTGATCGGGCTCCATGTGATGGACGACCAGGTAGTCGGGCGTACGGCCGTCGAGCGCGGCCTCGAGGTTGCCGAGCCATTCGTCGACAAAGCCAGCGTCAACCGAATCGGCGACAGCAATTTTATCGCCCAAGATAACATAGCTGTTGTATGCCATGCCGTTCTCGGACACGTCGTACTGGCCCTCGAACAGGTCAATGTCGTGATCGTCGACACCGATGTAGCGGATATCCTTGGTGATCTCCATCAGGCAAAGCCTCCTAGATAGACAAAAGAACCCGTCTATCATAACACTCGCCTTCATAGCCACGGCCATCTGCCGGCATCCTTATCGATTGTTATTGATGCGGAATATACCGCTTTTTACCTGCACAAACTATGCGCGCGGTATCGCCGTGCTATGTCGAATAATGAGTTGGCCGGGAATACGAATGGCAACGGTTTTGCCCGCCGTACCCACCTCGGGAACCGCATGCTCGAATACCTCGCGCCCACGTTGATGCAAGTCGAATCGAACGGTCGTAAGCTCGTTATGCGCGACAAAATCATCGAGCGAATCATCGACGCCCACCACGCTCACGTCCTCGGGCACGCGCAGACCGCTATCGCGCAGCGCGGCAATCGCGCCATTTGCCATCTGGTCGTTTGCCGCATAGATCGCCGTCATAGTGCGGTCGTGCTCGGCCAGATATCTGCCGGCTTCGTAACCGCTGTTGGCAGACCAGTCTCCCTCGAGCGGCGCATGCGGCTGAATGTGTTTACGCTCGAGCGCATCCTGCCAACCGGCGCGACGAAATTGCTCGTCGACTGAGAACGACGGGCCGCCGATATAGCGAATCTGCTCGTGCCCCAGCTTAAACAGGTGATCCATAAGCAAGAGCGAGCAGCCGTAATGGTCGGAATCGACCGTGGTCACCCGCGGGTGCGCGTACATGGTAACGATGACCGTGCCAATGCCCGGCAGTGGATCAAACGTCTCAAAATCGGGCGCCATGCGGCTCATGCCGATGATGATGCCGTCCACCGGCAATGCGGCCATACGACGCGTGGCCTCGGCAAGCGAAAACTCCTCGGTCTTGGACATCTCGACCAGCGTGATGGCGCAATTATGCTCGCGAGCAGCGCTGGCGATGCCGTCGATCATTGAGAGGTTGCCAAACTTGGTGACATCGTTGATGCATAGGCCGACCGAATGGTAACGGCCGTCGCGCAGCGAGCGACCGGCATAACTCGGACGAAAGCCGAGCTCTTGCATAGCGGCCTGCACGCGCTGGCGCGTCTGCTCGTTAACGTTGGGCAAGCCGTTGGCGACGCGCGAAACCGTCTGCTGCGAAACGCCAGCAGCGCGGGCGACGTCGGCCATGGAGACCGGACGCGAACTGGTATCGTTGGACGGGCGCCTTGCCACAGGATCACCTTCACCCTTGCGAGATCTGAATAGCGTGAATGCCGGCCCGGGCAGAAATACATCCCGCGCCGAGGCCCGCTATCGTCGGACGCATGTTAACGTACTCTACTTTTTCTATCTGCATCTCTTCTGCTTTATAAGTCCATACGGCAGTACCGTTCACGGCTGAATTTCTACCGATTACCAGATTCTCAAAAAGTGACAAGCGATGTGTTATGAGTACGTTAACATAACCCGTAACGTGCGGTATCGTGAATACTTGGTTCATGCCGCTTCAAGTTGTTAACGTACTCATAACGACGCAAAACCCACCCGTGCGCGCCAAGGAAAGGACCCCCATGACCACCCCCGACGAAAAGACATTCGCCACGCTCACCAAGCTGTTTGAGGAGGAGTTTGGCCCCATCGGCGACCGCCAGGTGCTCTACGTGCACGCGCCCGGCCGTTCCGAGATCAGCGGCAACCACACCGACCACGAGGGCGGCCACGTTATCGCCGGCTCGCTCGATGTCGCCGTTGACGGCATCGCCGTGGCAACCGACTCCAACAAGATTCGCGTCGCCGACGAGGGCTATCCTACGTTTGAAATCATGCTCGACACGCTGGATATTCAAGAGTCCGAGAAGGGCACGTCCGCGAGCCTCGTCCGCGGCATGGCCCACGAAATCGCTGCTCTGGGCGTTGAGCCCCAGGGCTTCGACTTCGCCTTCACCTGCTCCGTCCCCTCGGGTGGCGGTCTTTCCAGCTCTGCCGCCGTCGAGGCCGCATACGGTCGTGCCATGGAAACCCTCTGGGGCGCACCCGCCATCGAGCCCGTCGCGCTCGCCCAGATGAGCCAGCGCACCGAGAACAACTATTACGGCAAGCCCTGCGGTCTGATGGACCAGGCCGCTGTGTGTCTGGGCGGCCTTGCCTACATGGACTTTGAGGACCAGGCTCAGCCTAAAACCCAGAAGCTCGAACTCAACTTTGAGGATCACGGCTATGCGCTCGTGCTCGTTAAGGTCGGTGCCGACCACGTGGCCGCCACCGACGACTACGCTGCCGTTCCGCGCGAGATGCAAGACGTCGCCGCCGAATTTGGCAAGGCACGCCTGTGCGAGGTCGACGTTGCCGACTTTGACGCCAAGCTCCCCGAGCTGCGCGCCAAGCTGGGCGACCGTGCCTGCCTGCGCGCCGTTCACTACTGGTACGAGAACGGCTTGGTCGACAAGCGCTGGGCGGCCCTGAACGCCGGCGACATCGACCAGTTCCTGGTCCTGACGCGCGAGTCCGGCGCCAGCTCTGCCATGTACCTGCAGAATGTCGTTGCCAAGCTGGGCTCCGAGCAGCCTTCGATGTATGCCCTGGCACTGGCCGAGCATGTCCTCGACGGCCGAGGCGCCATCCGTATCCACGGTGGCGGCTTTGGTGGCACCATCCAGGCCTTCGTGCCGCTCGACCTGGTCGACACCTTCATCGCCAAGATGAACAGCTGGCTGGGCGAGGGCTCTGCCCGCCACTACGCAATTTCTGACAAGGGGGCTTACGCGGCATGGCTGTAATGACTGACGTGCGCGAGGCCGCGCAGAACCTGATCGAGTACGCTATCCACCGGTCAATGATCGGCCAGGACGATCGCATCTGGGCATACAACACCATTTTGGAGTGCATCGGCGCTACGGGGCCCGCGCTCGATATGGCCTGGGCGCTGCAGAACGAGAAGCTCTCGCTCTTACACCCCGATACGCTCCCCGATTTTGACCTGGAGGGCACGCTTGCCGCGCTTTCCGAGGCCGCCGTTGCCAACGGTGCTGCCGAGGATACGGCATCGGGCCGCGATCGCATCGCCATGCGCATCATGGGTGTGCTGATGCCGAGGCCTTCGGTTGTAAACGAGGAATTCAACGGCCGTATGGGCGTCAACGAGCCCCGCGCCGCGACCGACTGGTTCTACGGTCTGTGCTGCGACGCCGGTTACGTGCGCCGCGCCGCCATCGCGCGCAATATCAAATGGAGCACCCCCACCAACTGGGGCGATCTTGAGATCACTATCAACCTGTCCAAGCCTGAGAAGGACCCGCGCGATATCGCCGCGGCAGGTGTAGCCAAGAACACGGGCGAGAAGTATCCCGCCTGCCAGCTCTGCATCGAAAACGAGGGCTATCCCGGACGCTCCGCCGCAGCCGACGGCGGCACTCACCCCGCCCGCCAGAATCTGCGCGTTATCCCCATCCAGCTCGACGGCGAGCGCTGGGGTTTCCAGTACAGCCCGTACGCGTACTTTAACGAGCACTGCATTGCCATGAGCTCCGAGCATCGCCCGATGCACGTGGACCGCAAGGGTCTGACCTGTCTGCTCGACTTTGTCGACCTGTTCCCGCACTACTTTATTGGCTCCAACGCCGACCTGCCCATCGTGGGCGGCTCGATTCTTTCGCACGACCACTTCCAGGGCGGTGCGCACGAGTTCCCCATGATGCATGCCGCCGAGGTCTCGCAGTTTAGCGTGCCCGGATTTGACCAGGTCACCGGCACTGTGCTGCAATGGCCGCTCTCGGTGCTGCGTCTGCGCTCGCATGACCGCGCTCAGCTGCTCGACGCTGCTGAGAAGATTATCCTCGCCTGGCGCGAGTGGACCGATGAGTCGGTGGGCGTTATCGCACACACGGCCGACGGCGTGGCCCACAACACCGTGACGCCCGTCATCCGCCGCGTCGATTCCCGTGGCAATGCCGGCGGCGAGATTTACGAGGCCTACCTGGCGCTTCGCTGCAATATCACGACCGACGAGCATCCGCTGGGCGTTTTCCATCCGCATGCCGAGTACCACCACATTAAGAAGGAGAACATCGGCCTGATCGAGGTCATGGGCCTGGCCATTCTGCCGCCGCGCCTGGTTCCCGAGCTTGGCGCTGTCCGTGAGCATCTGCTGGCAGCCAAGGTCGATGCCAGCTACGACCTTGCCGGTGCGCTCGAGGGCGATGATCTTTGCCGCAGCCACGCCGCATGGGCTGAGGACGTCTTTGCCCGCCGCGCCGACGAGCTTACGGCCGACAACGCCATCGATATCCTGCACGAGGAGGTCGGCGTGGTGTTTGGCCACGTGCTCGACAACGCCGGCGTCTTTAAGTGGAACGAGGCAGGACGTGCCGCCCAGCAGCGCTTTATCGACTCGCTGTAGCATGCGAGTTCGAGCCTCATCAGCGGCCACAACATAACCGCCCACATGACAACGGCGCCCGCCGGCAACATCGCCGACGGGCGCCGTTTTCTGATGCAAGGGTAACTAATTTGCACCAAAACAAGGAGTGTCCCAAACTGCCGGCAGAAAAGGAACGTCCCCAGGTGCCGACCTAAACCCACACATTATTCGATGGAAAAACGTGGATGCCGACCACATTATTCGATGGAAAAACGTGGTTTACTCCCACATTTTTCGATGGAAAGACCGAAACGGTCTTATACTAACCATGATCGTTAGGGGGCAGTATGCAGCGACAGCTAATGGACGAACTCATCGCTTGGAAATCTAGGTCAAACCGCAAGCCCCTCCTGCTTAAGGGGGCCCGCCAGACGGGAAAAACCTGGCTTCTCAACGAATTCGCAGGCCAGCAGTATCAAAACGTCATCCGTTTTGACTTTATGCTCGAACCGGGCGCACGTTCGCTGTTCGACGGAAGCCTTGACCCCAAACGCATCATCTCCCAGATAGAGCTCCTGCGCGGCCAGACCATAACGCCGACAGACACGCTCATCATCTTCGACGAAATCCAAGAGGCACCGCGTGGCATCACCTCGCTCAAATACTTCAACGAGCTGGCGCCGGAATACCATATCATGGCAGCCGGCTCCTATATGGGGCTCGCGCTCCGACGCGAAAACGAGTCGTTCCCCGTCGGCAAGATCGACCAGCTTACCATGCGCCCCATGGGGTTTGTCGAGTTCGTTCGTGCCGTCGATGGCGATCCGCTCGCAGATGCCATCCTTGCCGCAGACATGGACCTGCTGGCGAACGTTTCCGAAAAGCTCGAGCGCCTGCTCAAGGAATACCTCGTTGTCGGTGGCATGCCAGAAGTTGTCTCCGCTTTCGCCGCCTCCCACGATTTCATCGAGGCCCGCAGGCTTCAGCAGCAAATCATCGAAGCTTATGAATCCGATTTTGGCAAGCATGCGCCAGCCCGCATCGTCGAGCGCATGAGGCTGGTTTGGAAATCCCTTCCCGGCCAGCTCGCAAAGGAAAACAAGAAGTTCGTCTACGGCGCGCTTCGTCCCGGGGCGCGCGCACGCGATTTTGAGGAAAGCCTCCAGTGGCTCATGGACTATGGAATCGTTCATAAGGTACCACGTGTTTCCGCCCTAAGAGCACCGCTCACAAGCTACGAGGATCTCTCGGGCTTCAAGCTGTTCTGCATCGACACCGGCATCCTCGGAGCACTCTCCGGCCTCACGCCAGCCATTGTTCTGAACGGGCCCGCTGTTTTTACGGAGTTCAAAGGCTCGCTGACCGAGCAATACGTCGCACAGGAGCTTTTGCTCCAAGGCAATACCCCCGCGTATTGGTCATCCTCCTCCGGCAATGCAGAGACTGACTTTGCCGTCGACCATGCGGGGACCGTGCTTCCGCTCGAGGTCAAGGCGGCAGAGAATCTCAAAGCAAAGAGCCTGAGGATTGCCTGCGAGAAGTTCAAGCTCGAGCGCTGCGTGAGAACATCGTTAGCGGCATATAGAGACGAAGGCACGCTCGTCAATATTCCGCTCTGGGAGATTGGGCAAATCGACAAGCTGGCATAGACGCTGTGGAGGGGGTGCCCCGTAAGAAGTGTCCCAAACTGCCGGCAAAAAAGAACGTCTCTATCTGCCGCATTCCCGAAGCAAGGCGACGCCGATGTTTTGGCAACGGCAGCGAGCGGGCCGCATTTGAGACAAGGTGACGTGAAACGAAAGGGCGCTGACCTTCTGGTCGCGCCCTTGAAGTTGAACGTCAGATTGTCCAAATGCGGCCCGCGCAGCGTCGATCCGTTACGCGGTTTGGTAAAACCGCGTAACCCTACAGCTCCGTTACTTCAACGTTGTTGTAGATCTCGTCCCAGCGGTCCATGACCAGGTGGCCGGTCTTGGGATCCATGGCGTTGAGCTTGCCGCAGGTATTGGCGGTCTTGAGCACCGTGACGTCGTCGGCACCAGCCGCAATGGCATGCGCAAAGCCGGCGATGGTCGAGTCACCGGAACCCGTTGCGTTCACAGCCGCAATCGCGGGCGTCTTGGCGCGGAACGCGCGGCCCTCATGGAAGCCCACCGAACCGGCAGCGCCCATCGAAACGACAACCCAGGGAATACCGGCAAAGCGGTCATCGGCGGCAAGCGCCTCGCGCAGGGCATCGACATCATCGGTCGTAAAGGACGTACCCAGCAGGCCGTTAATCTCGGTCAGGTTGGGCTTTACGAGCTCAGGCTTAGCGTCGGACTCCAGCGCGGCCTCCAGCGATGCACCCGAGGTGTCGAGCAGCACCTTGGCGCCCGCCTCCTCGGCGATCTTGACGAGCTCGGCATAGTAGCCGGCATCGACGCCACGCGGCAGCGAGCCCGAAAGCGTCACGACGTCCGCCTTCGCTGCAAGCTCGGCAAACTTGGCCGTAAAGGCCTCGAGCTCGGCCGGGGCGATCTGCGGGCCGCTCTCCAACAGCTCGGTCTGATTGCCCTCGTGCAGGATATTCAGGCAAATGCGCGTCTCACCGGCGATGGGCACAAAGTCATTCTTGACGCCATCGGCATCCATAAGCTCAGCCATATAGGCACCCATGTGGCCGCCAAGCAGACCGGTCGCGAGCACATCGTCGCCCAACTGCAGCAGCACACGGCTCACGTTGAGGCCCTTGCCGCCAGCGGTCTTTTCGGGCGTCACACGGTTAACATCGTCGATGATCAGCTTGTCGAGCTGATAGCGCGTATCAATCGACGGGTTCATGGTAACGGTCAGAATCATGTTGAACTCCTGTTTCCGGGGCGGCATAACCCGCCCCAAACATACGATAACTCGTTAAAGGATCTCGATCTCAAAGCCGCGGGTGACGGTCTCTCCCGGCTTGGCCACCAGGCAGCCACGCTTGTGCTCCAGAATATCGTCCTCGTCGGAGCAGGTGGACAGACCACCCCACGGTTCAACAGCCACAAAGTCGCCCTCGGGCTTGCTCCACACAATCAGGTACGGCATATCGGGGAACGTCAGGCGCACGCCCTTGTCCTCGGTTTTCTTGGTCAGCGTAACCACGCGGCTCTCGAGCACGTCAAAGATGGTCTCCGCGAAGTCAAAGAGTTCGTGGGTCAGCGGCAGGTCATGGCCAACCATCGGGTTCTTGCTGCGATGCTCAACATCAATCAGGCCCGTCGAGGGAACGGCAGTACAGAGCTCGGTGGCCTCACGCTGCTCAAAACGAAGCTCATAATCGTCATAGGACTCGCCCTCGTCGAGCGGGCACTTAAAGCCGGGGTGACCGCCCACAAAGAACGGCATGTCCTCGGTGCCCTCATTGGTCACCTCGTAGGACACGTTCACCTTTTCCGAATCGATCGCGTAACGAGCAACGATCTTAAACGGAAACGGATACTGCTCGAGCAGTTCGGCATGGTCGGCAGAGCTTAAGCTCAGCGCAACCATGTTGTCGCTCTGTTCCTCGAGCTTCCACTCCTGTTTGCGCGCAAAGCCGTGGCGGGCGAGCTTTACCTCGCGGCCGCCCATGGTCGTTGCGTGACCGTCACGAAGGCCACCGCAGATCGGGAAACAAATGGGGGCCTGCCCCGACCAGACCGCCGGGTCACCCTGCCACAGGTACTCACGGCCGTTGGCCGCAATAGAAGTGAACGACCCGCCTGCCGTGCTCAGTGCTACGCGGATAGAACCGTTATCAAGAACAAACTCCATAGGAGCCTTCCCTTTCTTACGCCAGCCCGCCAAGTCAATAGGGCTGATAGAAAACCGGCCCGCGCCCCCTCACAGAAACGCGAGCCGTCAATTGAAAAGCTGCAAATCGCCAAGTACAGCCAAGAGCGAAGCACTCAAGCCAAGCAAGCAAACGTGTTATCGGAGCAGCTTACCGAACCAGAAAGCTTCGCAACAACAGGAGCGATCTCACAGGTCACTCAAACGTCAGCGAGCGGCGCTCAGGTGCCCCAGGTCGCCGCGAAAGAGGAGCGACGCGTACTTCATGTACGCGAGCGACGGTTTGAGCGGCGAGATGGGGTGCCTGGGCGGCGCGCAGCGTCGGCCGGTCCGGCGTTCGGTAGAACGCCGGAACCCCTTAGTCGTGATACTCGCCGCGGTCCCACTTCTCGAGGAACTCGTCAAAGAAGTGCGGGTCAGCCTGAGCCTCGGCGTCGGCCTTATTGCAGGCATCGATCTTGGCGATCAGGGCATCGTGCTCGGGAGTCTTCTCGTAGGGCTCCTCCAGGAAGGCAAGCATGATATCGGCCATCAGGAACTCGCCGGTGATCTTGCCGCCAAAGCCCACGATGTTGGCGTTGAGCTCGCGACGAGCGTACAGGGCAGAGGTCATGTCGCGAACCAGGGCGCAGCGGGCGCCGGGAACCTTGTTGACGGCGTTGGTGATGCCAATGCCGGTGCCGCACAGGGCCACGCCAAAGTCGGCCTTGCCGCTGGCAACAGCCTCGCCCACGGCCTTACCGTAGATGGGATAGTGCGTACGGGTGTGGCTGTAGGTGCCGCAGTCGAGCACCTTGTAGCCAGCCTGCTCCAGGCGGTCGGCCAGATAGATCTTCTCGTCCGTAACGATATGGTCGCAACCGATTGCGATGGTCTTCTTCATCAGAACGTCCTTTCGTCTGAATTCACAAGTTGAGGTAGAAGTTCGAGTTCTCGGTGGCTCTCGTTAGGCCATCTTGTTGAGCATGTCGACACGGATCTGGTGACGGCCGCCGGCGTACTGGGCACGCAGGAACTCGCGGGCGATCTTCTTAGCGACCTCGGTGCCCACAACGCCCGGGCCCATGGTGACCATGCGCGAGCCGTTGTGCTCGCGGGTCATGTAGGCGGAACGCTCGTCGGAAATGTTGGCGACGACCATGCCCTTGATCTTGACGGCGGCCATATAGGAGCCGACGCCGTACTTATCGAATGCGAAGCCCTGGGAATCCTTGTGCTCCAGCAGGTCCTTGGCAACGGCGGTCGCGGAATCGACAAAGTCCGCGGCAGGGGTCTCGGAATAGTCGACGACCTCGTGACCGTCGGCGATGAGCATCTCCTTGATGGACTCCTTCATCGACATACCGTCGGCATCGGAAGCGATTACAACCCTCATGACATCCTCCTTGAGAGATACGCAGGTGCGTAGTTTCTGTTTGGAAGTGTTGAATCGCGTTCAGGTCCGGGCATCTGAATGTGCGGTTCTTCACTGTTCATGTTTATTTGAACACATTCGAACAGTAACTGCAACAACTATTTGTTTATCTTTGTTCTTTTTTGAACAAATACCGTTCTCAGATGATTGCTGACCGTTTGGACCAGGCGCGGACGTAGCGACCATGTGTTCAACAAACAAAAGGGCGGCCGAGAACTCGTCTCGGCCGCCCTTCTTACGGTTGATCTTCCAAGGATCGCTTTGCCGCCTACTCAGACTGCCCGCTCTTCTTGGCATGTCTGGACGGAGCGCTCAAGAAACGACCCGTCAGATAGTTCGCGGGACCGGAGATATCGATCCCCAGCAGCACGTGTCCTAGCCATAGGAACGCCACGAGCACCAGTAGAGGAATCACACACGAGGTCACGATCATCACGATGACGCCTTCGATCAGATCGGTCACCTGATGCACGATCTCATCGGTCATCTGCTTGGCGCCGCTGGTCACCGACGTAACAAGGCTCGAGGCCCCGTCAGTCAACTGCTCGAGCACGTTTTTGGACTCCTTGGCCTCGGATTTTTTCTTGTTCGATTTTGAGCTGGTCTCGGCTGACTTGTCCGTGGTGTCGGCCACATCCGCAGCGTCCGCAGCCTTTTGCTCAGCTTGCTCAATACTTACGCGATACGTTTCATCGACCTTCTGCGACACCCATACGCTCGCGGGTACGAGCGCCATGCCGATCACGGCAACCACCAGCACGCGTGTCGCCACACGGCGCAGGACGGCGCTCGTACTCCAGCGCCCGTGAATGCCGAGCGACACCGCAAAGAGCACCAACGCAAACGGGATTAAGATGCCCAAGCCAACCGACCACAAAATCGTGAGCAGATATTTCTCGAGGTATAGCACGGCAAGCACGATACCAAGGTTGCCTGAAAGCTGTGCGAGCTGCTCGGCAACCGGCGTTCCCGTATCACCCGGCAGCGCCGTAATACCCGCAGATAGAGCAACGCATGAAGCCGTGAGCGCCAAAACATTGCCCTTCTTTTGATCGATGACCTCGATGGTGGAGTCCCAAGTTTTGGTATCGGCGAAATGCGGACGAGCTACAAAGCCCGACAGCAGCGCCAGCAACACGAGCGCAACGATAAAGCCAATCTGCAGCTTTTTGTTTGCGCACACGACATCGGACAGGCTGGGCTGCAGCTCGGTTACCGTCGTGTGCTCGGTTATCTGGACAGGACGCCCATGAGCCATCTCGTGAGCGTCTCTTTTTTGTATTGACCCGTTATCCGGCATTTGGATACCTCCTCAGCCCGGCGTTTAATGCGAAAGGAAGTATACCCACCGAGCAAAAATCGAACGGGAGGACCAACGGAGCGCACCAAGACTGTCCCCAATGACTATCTCGGGATGAGTTGCGGTGGAATAGGGATTGTTTTGAGCCCGCCGGCCCCTATTCAGTCCCTATTTCACCGCAACTTGAAGGAGAACAGAAAAAGCCCTGTCGCGGGTAGCGGCAGGGCTTTTGGAAGGGGGCTTGATTGTGCGGACTCGTTAGGCGAGCTTGGCCTCGAGCGCAGCGATGCGCTTGTAGGCGTCGATGGTAAAGCGGGTCTGCTTCTCCAGAATCATGGTGGTCATGAGAGTGTCCTGAGCGTGAGCCATGATGAAGGTCATCTCCATCTCGCCACCGCCGGCCTCCTGCGAAAGCAGCTTGGTCTGCGTGTCGTGGGCACCGATGAGCGCATCGCTGGCATCCTTGTGCAGCTGCTCGGCCTTCTCAAAGTCACCCTCGCGAGCAGCATCGAGCGCTGCAAGCAGATCGGTCTGGGCGTCACCTGCGTATGCGACAATCTCGAATCCAACCATCGAGATTTCTTCTTTGGTTGCCATATTGCGTTCCTTTCACATATGAACCAATGGAGAGCATCGCGTCCGGGCATACGCGCTGCGTTGTGTATGACAGAAACAATAACATTCAAACAAAAAAGAACAGCGCAAAACGTGATTTCGGGCTATGAACGGTCACTTTTCGCCCGTGAACGGTTTTTAAACCAATCTGAACAATATCGAACACAATTAGCGGCAACCCAAACAGGACCGCACCCTAACGCAAATCGCGCACCGTATCGCCCTCTACGAGCATGCCGGGGATCAGCATGTGCTCCACGCCAGACGCACCCCCATCGGCGCCGGCAATCTTGTCGACCGCCCACATGCCGACGCGCTTGTTGTCAAAGCGCACCGTGGTCAGGCGACGGTCGGGCACGATATCGCCCAGGCTGTCGTCAACACCCGCCACGCTCACGTCCTCGGGCACGCGCTTTCCGCGCGACTCGAGCCCGCGAATGCAGCCGTAGGCCATGGCATCATTGGAGGCATAAATGGCCGTGCAGGTCGGATCATCCGCAAGCACCTGGCCGGCAGCATATCCACTCTGCGCCGTCCAGTCGCCGCGCACGAGCTGCGGGGGCTCAATGCCATGCGCACGCAATGTCTCACGCCAGCCTTCCTCGCGCCGCATGCCCGAAAGCGAGCGCTCGGGGCACGAGATAAAGTGCACGGTTTTGTGCCCATGCTCCAGCAAGTACTCGACCACCTGGCGCGAGCAATCGGACTGGTCGTTATCGACCGTTGAACAGAGCGGGTGCTCCAACATCGTAACGAGCACCGTCTGCATGCCGGGCAGCGGTTCGAAGGTTCCAAAGTCCGCCGGCATGCGGTTCATGATTACAACCATACCGTCCACCGGCAGTGCACTCATACGCGATGATGCGCTCTCGAGAGTATAGGGGTGTCCATCTACTTTAGTGAGGGTGATGGCATAGCCGTGTTTGTCGGCCGCGGCGGCAAAGCCCTCCATACGGTCGAGGTTGCCGGTGCCAGTAATGTTGAACATGGCGACGCCGACGGTCTTAAACTTACCACGGCGCAGCGATCGACCGGCAAAATTGGGGCGATACCCCAGCTCGCGCATGGCGGCACGCACGCGCTCCTTGGTCTCGGGGCGCACGCTGGGCGAATCGTGCACCGTACGCGAGACTGTCTGCTCCGAGACGCCCGCGAGGCGCGCTACGTCTTTGACGGATACCGATTTTTTAACAGCGGCCATAGGTCGATCTTTCTATGTCAACGATGCCATTGGTGGCACCTTGCGCAGTCATTTTTAACGCCTTCAAGTATATCCAACGCCTCCCCCACCATACGCTCACCACCCAAAACCTACCGTTCACCGACATTTTTGCTTCCCCGAACGGCTTTTAGCGCCCAAATGTTAACGTTGCCATTGTGCAAACACAGAGCCACCGGGCGGCTCAAACGTTTACGCGTAAGGAATCGACGGTTCGCAGGCACAGGAACCACCGGTTCGCTTCTTTTTTTGTGTCACAAAATGGCAACGTCAACATTTTGGCAACCGAATGTCAAAAGCTACCATCGTTGCTAACCCACCGACTCTTAGGAGCTTTGCATGGAGCAACTCATCGCCATCATCGAAAAGGGCCAGCCCTTTTTCAACGCGATCGCCCGCAACAAGTACCTCAAGGCGATCCGCGACGGCTTTATCTCCGTCATCCCCATCATCATCTTCTCGTCCATCTTTTGCCTGGTAGCCTCGGTCCCCAACATCTGGGGTTTCTACTGGCCCGATGACATCAACAACGCCCTGTGGAAGTGCTACAACTACTCCATGGGCATCCTGGCCATCGCCTGCGCCGCCACCACGGCCAAGCACTTCGCCGACGCTCAGAACCGCGATCTGCCCAAGAACAACCAGATCAACTTCATCTCGTGCATGTGCGCGGCCATCATCGGCTTTCTGCTCCTTTCGAGCGACACCATCGCCACGGACGCCGCCAGCGGTTTCAACACCACCTACCTTGGTTCCAAGGGCCTGCTGACCGCTTTCATCGCTGCGTTTGTGACCGGCATCATCTACAAGTTCTTCATTAAGCGCAACATCACCGTCAAGATGCCCGAGCAGGTTCCGCCCAACATCTCGCAGACCTTTAAGGACATCATCCCCTTCTCCGTCTGCATCACCGTCTTTTGGGTCTTTGACATCGTCTTCCGCGCTGCTTTTGGCTTCTGCTTTGCCCAGGGCGTCATCCAGGTGTTCCAGCCCCTGTTCACCGCTGCCGACGGCTACATCGGCCTCGCTGTGATCTACGGCGCCATGAGCCTGTTCTGGTTCGTGGGCGTCCACGGCCCCTCGATCGTCGAGCCCGCCATCGCTGCCGCTCTCGTTGCCAACATGACCGACAACCTGGCTGCGTTCCAGGCCGGTCAGCACGCTTCTGCTGTCCTGACACAGGGTGCCCAGTACTTCGTCGTCTGCATGGGCGGCACCGGCGCCACGCTCGTCCTGGTCTTTATGTTCTGCTTCCTGGCCAAGTCTCAGGAGATGCGCGCCGTCGGTAAGGCCGCTATCGTCCCCGTGTGCTTTGCCGTCAACGAGCCGCTGCTGTTCGCCGCACCCATCGTGCTCAACCCCGTCTTCTTTGTCCCGTTTGTCTTTGCCCCGATCGCCAACATCTGGATCCTCAAGATCTTTATCGACTTCTTGGGCATGAACGGCTTTATGTACACCCTGCCTTGGACCGTCCCCGGCCCCATCGGCACCATCATGGGCCTGGGCTTCCAGCCGCTCGCCTTTGTGATGCTCGCCCTCATCCTGGTCGTCGACTTCGTTCTGTACTACCCGTTCTTCCGTGCCTATGACGCCCAGAAGTGCGCCGAGGAGGCCGAGATTTCCCAGGAGGAGCTCGCCGCCAAGAACGCCGAGAAGGCTGCCAAGCTCAACGATGCCTTCCAGGGCAAGGCTGACGCCAAGAGCGTTGCCGCCGGCGCTGCTGCCGATGCCGTGAAGGCCGACGCCGCTGCCGCCGCCACCGAGGCCACGGCCACCAGCGACCTCAACGGCAAGCGCGTGCTCGTGCTCTGCCAGGGCGGCGGAACCTCGGGCCTGCTCGCCAACGCGCTGGCCAAGGCCGCCAAGGAGCGCGGCATCAATCTTGAGACCGCTGCCGAGGCCTATGGCAACCACGTGGACATGCTCCCCGACTTCGATCTGGTCGTCCTGGCCCCGCAGGCCGCAAGCTACCTGGCCGACCTGCAGAAGGACTGCGAGCGCGTGGGCAACAAGTGCGTCGCCTGCCGCGGTAAGCAGTACATCGAGCTTTCCCAGAACGGCGATAAGTCTCTCGCCTTCGTAAGCGAGCAACTCTCGAAGTAAGTAACGCTCAGGGCCAGCCGACCATCCAAGACCGGCTGGCCCTTCGATTTAGACGATTGGATCATCATGTCCGTTAACCCTGCTAGCGTCACCAACCCGCCCGCACAGTTTCCCGAGGACTTTGTCTTTGGCGGCGCCACCGCTGCCTACCAGGTAGAGGGCGAGACCCGCACTCACGGTAAGGGCAAAGTCGCCTGGGACGACTTCCTGGAGGCC
The DNA here is from genome assembly GCA_902491345.1 of uncultured Collinsella sp. Classification (GTDB taxonomy): domain Bacteria; phylum Actinomycetota; class Coriobacteriia; order Coriobacteriales; family Coriobacteriaceae; genus Collinsella. The sequence goes on along the minus strand of CABUHI010000011.1, from coordinate 20,861 downwards.
CAGGGGCGCTTTTCCCCCGATCCCGCTTCGGACTTCTATAACCAGTACCCCGTCGATCTGGAGCTGTGCGAGGAGTTTGGCATCAACGGCATTCGCCTCTCCATCGCCTGGAGCCGCATCTTCCCCAACGGTATCGGTGAGATTAACCCCGAGGGTGTCCAGTTCTATCACGATCTCTTCGCCGAATGCCACAAGCACCACGTTGAGCCGTTTGTCACGCTGCATCACTTCGATACGCCGCTTCCCCTCTTTGAGAAGGGCGACTTCCTCAACCGCGAGACCATCGACGCCTTTGTGGACTTTGCCACCTTCTGCTTTAAGGAGTACGCCGACCAGGTGACCTACTGGTTCACCTTTAACGAGATCTGGGCCGACGCCTCCAACACCTACATCGAGGGCACCTTCCCCGGTGGCGTCAAGGCGCATCTGGCCGAGGCCTTCCAGTGCGAGCACAACATGATGCTCGCCCACGCCAAGGCCGTGCTGGCCTTCCACAACGGCGGTTTTAAGGGCAAGATCGGCGTCATTCAGTCGTTGGAGTTCAAGTACCCGCTCAACGAGAACGACCCCGCCGACATCAAGGCCGCCAACAACGAGCACGTGCTGCAGAACCAGTTTTTGCTCGACGCCACCTTCCGCGGCGACTACGCGCCCGACACCCTCGAGTGCGCCAACCGCCTGGCCGCCGTCTCGGGCGGTACCATCGAGATCCTAGACGAGGATCTGGAAATCATGCGCGAGGCCGCGCTCTACAACGACTACCTGGGCGTTAACAACTACCAGTGCCGCTTCTTGAAGGCTTACGATGGCGAGAACGACCTGCACCACAACGGTACGGGCGAGAAGGGCACCGGCCGCTGGCGCGTTAAGGGTATTGGCGAGCATGTGAACAAGCCTGGTATCCCCACCACCGACTGGGACTGGATCATCTATCCCGAGGGCCTGTTCGATCTGCTCGTCTACATTAAGCAGCGCTACCCCAACTACAAGCAGATCTTCATCACCGAGAACGGCATGGGCTACAAGGACCCCTACAAGGACGGTTTTGTGGACGACCAGCCGCGCATCGACTACATCGAGCAGCACCTGCGCTGGTTGCTCAAGGCCATGGAGGTTGGCGTCAACGTAGGCGGCTACTTCCTGTGGAGCCTGCAGGATCAGTTCTCCTGGACCAATGGCTACAACAAGCGTTACGGCTTCTTCTACGTTGACTTTGAAACCCAGAAGCGCACGCCCAAGGCAAGCGCCTACTGGTATAAGCACGTGGCGCAGACCCGTCGTCTGGACTAGCGGCTTGCGGCGAGCGGTTGGCGGAGTTGCACCGCCCACATAACCTGTCCCCATTTCTCAGCCGGGGGCGGCACGTCACACGGCGCGCCGCCCCCGGCCTTTTTGGGCGGTTCGGGGTCCGTTTGTCTCAATCTGTAACATCTAGCCGAGTTTTTGGGTCCTAGCTGTTACAGATTGAGACGAACAGGATTGCTCTTTCCGAAGAATCTAAATCTGTAACACGTAGCCCGCTTTTGACCGTCTACCTGTTACAAATCGAGACAGACGGAGTAGGACCTAACCCCGTATGTCCCTAACAGTCGAGCGTTCGACCAGCGTGCTCGGCACATGAATCGCCTCGATAGACGAGCTCTCTCCAATCGCCGCCTCAAACGCAAGCTTACCGACACCGCGCAAATCAAATCGCAGCGTCGTCAGCCGATTGTGAGGAACAAGTCCCTCGAGTGCGTCGTCGATACCAACCACGCTCACGTCGTCGGGCACGGACAGGCCCGCGTTCTCGAGCGCGGCGATAACGCCCAGCGCCATCTGGTCATTTGCCGCAAGCACGGCAGTCGGCGTCTGCGACCCGCCGGCAAGCACCTCGGCCGCAATCCGCTCGCCCATGGCGTACCCACTGTCCGCACTCCAATCGCCACGCAGCATCGGAGCGGCATCGACATGAGCACGACCCAGCGTATCGCGCCAACCGGCCTCACGAAAACGCGAGGAAATCGAGTTTTCCGGACCCGCCACAAACCGCATATTCGAGTGACCATGTTCCAGCAGATAATTGGTCAACAGCTCGCACGAACCATACTGGTCGGAGTCGATCGTCGTGCAGCGCGGATGCGCATACATGGACAGGATGACCGTTCGCACTCCCGGCTGGGGAACAAACTCCTCAAAATCGGGAGCCATGCGGTTCATGTTGAGAATCATGCCGTCGACGGGTCGCTCGACCATGCGGCGCGAGGCATCGGCAAGTGCATAGGGCTTGTCGCCGCCCATCTCGATCATAGTGACGGCAAAATCATGCTCGCGCGCCGCTTGCATGATACCCTCGAGCGTCGCCAGGTTACCGACACGTGTGATGTTGTACATGCACAGGCCAATAGAACGATACGACCCGCCGCGCAACGCCGCTCCAGCAAAATTGGGACGAAAGCCCAGCTCTTCCATGGCGGCCAGCACACGCTTGCGCGTCTTTTCCGTCACGTTGGGCATACCGTTGACCACGCGAGACACAGTCTGGCGGCTCACGCCAGCGAGCGCCGCAACCTCTGCCGCGCTCGCCGAACGACCATTCCTTGTCTGCTGATCCATGCCTTCCACGCTAACCTGCTTCCCAACTATTCCCCGCGCCCATGGCGCATCGTACATACATTGATAACGTGCTCATGATACCCGAGCCATATACCACAACATGAAAACTTCTGTCAATCAAAACCGCTTACCGAACAAATACAACCGTTCGCAGCTGTTTGAAGTTGTTTTGTTTCTATACATCCCAGCCGGATGTTAACGTGCTCATTGTCAAATGTTCACGTGCTCATTTTGGTTCTAATCATTTTAAGATAGTGTTTATCGGGCTTTTTCACCGCTGAACGCTAACCAGGGAGCCTCCTGAGCGCAAACGCACAATATCGAACAGCGAGACGAGAGGATGTATGCATATGTCTTTGCTAAACCGCGTACAGCAGCTGCCGAAGGGCTTTGTTTGGGGCGCCGCAACCGCCGCGTACCAAACGGAAGGTTCCACGAAGGTGGCAGGCAAGGGTAAGACCATGTGGGACGATTACCTTGTCGCCCAGGGTCGCTTTTTGCCCGACCCGGCCAGTGATTTCTACAACCGCTACGAGGAGGATATCCGCCTTTCTGCCGAGCATGGACTCAACGCCATTCGTGTGTCCATCGCCTGGACCCGCATCTTCCCCAACGGCGACGATGCCGAACCCCTCGCCGAGGGCGTTAAGCACTACCACGAGCTGTTCGCCTGCTGCAAAAAGTATGGCGTCGAGCCCTATGTGTCCCTGCATCACTTTGACTCCCCCGCCGCCCTGTTCAACCAGGGCGACTGGCTCAACCGCAAGACCGTCGACGCCTATGTGCGCTATGCCGAGTTCTGCTTCCGCGAGTTCCGCGAGGTCAAGAATTGGTTCACCATCAACGAGCTCATCAGCCTCTCGCACTCCCAATACATCCAAGGCAACTTCCCGCCCAACCATCACTTTGATGTGACGAGCGGCATCCAGAGCCAGCACAACGAGCTCGTTGCCCACGCCCGCGCCGTCAACCTGTATAAGGATCTTGACGAGACCGAGCACCTGGGCGGACGCATTGGCATGGTCAACGTCCTGACGCCGGCATATCCTGCCACCGACTCGCCCGCCGACCAGCACGCCGCCGACCTGTACAACGCCTTCTACACCGACTTCATCATGGACGGCGCCTTCCTGGGTCACTACTCCGCGCGCACCCTCTCACTCATCAACGAGATTTTGCGTGCCAACAACGCCACACTTACGGTTGAGGACAGCGACATGGAGGAGCTCGCCAAGGCGGCGCCCCGCAACGATATGTTCGGCCTCAACTACTATCAGTCGGCGTTTATCGCCGCCTACGATGGCGAGTCCACCAACAGCTTTAACGGCACCGGAGACAAGGGCACCTCGTGCTTTAAGTTTAAGGGCGTCGGGCAGCAGGTCGATATGCCGGGTATCCCCACCACCGACTGGGATTGGCTCATCTACCCGCAAGGCCTCTACGACACGCTCAAGCACATCAGCGCCACCTATCCCAACCTCCCCGTCATCTATATCACCGAAAACGGCCTGGGCCACAAGGACCCCGAGCCCGACGCAAACGGCATCGTCGCCGATCCCGAGCGCATCGACTTTGTCGACCAGCACATGGAGAAGGTGCTCCAGGCGCGCGCCGAGGGCGTCGACGTCCAGGGCTACTTTATCTGGAGCCTGCAGGACCAGTTCTCGTGGGCCAATGGCTATAACAAGCGCTACGGCCTGTTCTACATCGACTTCGACACGCAAAAACGCTACATCAAGCAGTCGGCACTCTGGTACAAGGAGCTCGCCGACACTATGGCGGACGCGCAGTAGCGCATCGCCTCGCTTTCCCCCGAGAAGGGAGCGGCCCTATGCGATACAAACCCAGCCGCTCCCCTCTCTCCCCCTGGGACCGACCCCGCCTGCACCCGGGCTTTTAGCAAGCGGGAGACCATATAGGTTTTCAACGTCCATGCCATTAAGATTTCATGCAAAGAGGAGCGTGAACTATGGAATCGATCGTTAAGTTCTTGGAGAAAGGTCAGCCGTACTTCGACAAGGTCTCTAAGAACATCTACCTTCAGGCCATTAAAGACGGCTTTTTGGCAGCAATGCCCATCATCCTGTCTTCTTCTGTCTTCCTGCTTATTTCGACCCTGCCGGGCGTTGTCGCCACGGTCGTCGGCTTTACGCTGCCCGACTGGTGGAACGTCGACGTCGTGAACTTCTGCAACAAGGTTTACAACTTCACGATGGGCGTCGTGGGCATCATGGTCGCCGGCACCACCGCAAGCGCGCTGACCGGCTCCAAGAACCGCCGCATGCCTGCCGGCAAGGCCATCAACGCCACGAGCACCATGGTCGCCGCCATGTGCGCTATGCTCATCTTGGCCGTTACCCAGACGAGTGCCAAGATCGACGGCGCCGATGTCTCGGTGTTCTTTACCGACAACATGGGCACCAAGGGCCTGCTGAGCTCCTTTGTCGCCGCATTTGCCACGGTCAACATCTATGCCTTCTGCATTAAGCGAGACATCACCATCAAGCTGCCCAAAGAAGTCCCCGGCGCCATCGCCCAGAACTTCCGCGACATCTTCGCCTTCAGCTTCTCCATCCTGTTTGTCGCCGTCATCGACGTTATCTGCCGCACCTGCTTGGCCGTCCCGTTTGCCAACGTCATCTCCACGCTGGTGAGCCCGCTGTTCGCCGCTGCCGATTCCTACGCCGGCCTCGCCCTCATCTGGTTCATGATCCCGCTGTTCTGGTTCATGGGCATCCACGGCCCCTCGGTCGTTAAGCCTGCCCTCAACGCCGCGCTGTTTGGCAACATCACCACCAACCTCGCCACGCTGCAGGCCGGCGGTCACCCCGCCCTCGCCCTGACCGAGAACTTCGGTAACTACATCGGCGAACTCGGCGGCACCGGCGCCACGTTCATTGTCCCGATCATCTTCCTGCTCTTTATGCGCTCCAAGCAGCTCAAGGCCGTCGGCAAAGCCTCTGTCGTACCCGTGATGTTCGCCGTCAACGAGCCGCTGCTGTTCGCCGCGCCCATCATCCTCAACCCGTACTTCCTGATCCCGTTCCTGTTTGCCCCCGTGGCCAACGTCCTCATTGGTAAGTTCTTCATCGACTTTTTGGGCATGAACGGCTTTATCTATGCCATGCCGTGGGCACTCCCCGGACCGATCGGCACCTTCATCGACACCAACTTCCAGCCGATCTCTCTGGTCCTGGTTGTCGTCCTGCTGGTCGTTGACTTCTTGATCTACTACCCGTTCTGCAAGGCCTACGACAACGTCCTGTGCAAGCAGGAGGCCGAGACCCTGGCCGAAGAAGAGGCCGAGGAGACCAAGGCCGTCAAGACCGCTGCCGCCCCCGCCGTTGAGGCTCCTGTTGTCGAGACCGCTTCTGCCACCGAGGCCTCCGCAGCTCCGTCCGCCCTTAAGGGCAAGGATCTGAGGGTTCTGGTTCTGTGCGCTGGCGCCGGCACCTCTGCACTGCTCGCCAACGCGCTTAAGGAAGGCGCCGACGAGCTGGGCATCGACATTACCGCCAACGCCGGTGCCTACGGCAGCCACTACGCCATCATGGACCAGTACAACGTCATCGTCCTGGCTCCGCAGGTTCGCACCTATTACAACGAGATGAAGGCCGACACCGACCGCCTGGGCATCACGCTGCTGTCGCCCAAGGGCAAACAGTACATCGACCTCACTAAGGATCCCAAGGGTGCCGTCGCCTGGATCGAGGAAAACCTCAAGGCATAAGACGCTGACGCCACCTGCCGCTCGCAGACAAAAAATGGCCCATGCATCGATGCGTGATGCGCGGGCCATTTTGTTTAGACCGCACCCGCCCTCCTGTTCATCTCAATCTGTAACATCTAGCCGAGTTTTTGGATCCTAGCTGTTACAGATCGAGACAAACAGAACGCCCGAGCAGAAATATCTCAATCTGTAATATTTAGCTGAGTTTTTCGGTCCTAACTGTTACAGATTGAGACGAACGGGCCGAAAAACCCTACGCCCGCTGGTCCTTTACGCTGGAACGTTCGACCAACACGCCCGAGACGAGCGTACGGCTTCTGGAGCTCGGGGCTTCCAGACCTGCGACGACCTCGTTAAGCGCACGGACGCCCAGCTCGCGGTGACGGAACTTCACCGACGTCAGAATCGAGTTGGGAATCGTCTTGTAAAGCTCGTCATCAAAGCCGATCACGGACACGTCGTCGGGCACACTGAGCCCTTTGTCACGTAGAGCCATCATCACGCCGTTTGCCATGCAGTCGTTAGCAGCGAGGACCGCCGTGCAATCGGCTTTATCGGCAAGCACAAGGCCCGCGGCATAGCCACTATCCGCATTCCAATCGCCTTGCAGAGGCTCGGGCGGCTCAATGCCATGCGCCTCGAGTGCCGCTCGCCAACCTTTCATACGGCACTGGCTCGACAGCGCTTCTTTCTTACCAGAGACGAAGTACACGTTCTTGTGCCCGTGATTCAAGAAGTACTCGCACGCCATGCGCGCGCCGCCCTCTTGATCGTCACTGACGGTGGAGCAGGTAGGATGTTCCATCGGTGTGATAATCACCGTCTTGAGGTCCTTCGGTGCCTCAAAGGTATCAAAGTCATCAACCATCTGACGCAGGTTGAAGATCATGCCATCAACAGGCAGCTGCGACATCCTGCGCGCCGCTTCGGCAAGGGTCATCTTCTCCCCCGCGCGCTTCTTAATCATCGTGAGCGCAAAGCCGCGTTCTTCGGCGGCATCGGCGATACCGTCAATCATGTCCACGGCGCCGCCCGACAAGTGGAACATCACCACGCCGATGCACCCGTAACGGCCCAACTTGAGTGAACGCGCGGCAAAGTTCGCCCGGAACCCAAGCGCCTCCATTGCGGAATGGACCTTATCGCGTGTCGACTCTCGCACGCTATCGGGCTCGTTGATCACGCGCGACACCGTCTTGAGAGAAACACCCGCGGCAATCGCCACATCGTTCATCGAGACGTTTTTCTTGTCCATCGTTGCCACTGCTTCTCCACTCGGTTCTCTATCGCTTGTTTTTTGCGTTCTAGCATACACTACCTGCCTGACTGATAAATCAACCATTCACCGGACAATATCGACCGCTCGCCCGTATATCCTTGTTGCTCTTCCAAAAATGTCTTACGTTGTCATTAACGAAATGACAACGTTGTCATTTCGCAATGCCTTCCTTAAGCAGGAAGGCTTCCGGGCAGTCCTGACCATCCATCGACGACCAGTTCCATCCACATGCATCGCGCATCAAGTAGCAAAGGAGCTCTATGGACGCCATCGTAAAGATGCTCGAAAAGCATCAGCCGTTCTTTGAGAAGATCTCGAGGAACATATACCTCCAGGCCATCAAGGACGGATTCCTTGGGTGCATGCCCATTGTCCTCACCTCTTCGATCTTTCTGCTCATTGCCACCCTTCCCGGCGTAGTCGGCATCACGCTGCCCCAGCCGCTCATCGACTGGTGCAACAAGCTCTACAACTTCACCATGGGTGTCATGGGCATCATGGTTGCCGGCACCACCGCCAAGAACTTCACGGCTTCCATGAACCGTCGTATGCCCGCCGGCAAGGTGCTCAACGACGGCTCCACCATGGTTGCTGCCCAGTGCAGCATGCTTTTGCTCGCTGTTACGCAGTTCACCACCAAGCTCGACGGCTCCGAGCTTTCGGTCTTCGATTGCACCAGCATGGGTACGCGCGGTCTGTTCTCGGCCTATATCGCCGCGTTCATTACCGTGTGGGTCTATAAATTCTGCGTCTCGCGCGATCTGACCATTAAGCTGCCCAAGGAGGTTCCGGGCGCCATCGCTCAGAACTTCCGCGACATCATCCCCTTTGGCGGCGCCGTCATCATCTGCGGCATCGTCGATGTCATTGTGCGCAACCTCATGGGCGTTCCGTTCTCCGAGCTGCTTATCAAACTGCTCTCCCCGCTCTTCACCGCTGCAGAAACCTATCCTGGCCTTATCCTTATCCAGGCAGCCACCGCGTTCTTCTGGTTCATCGGCGTCCACGGCCCCTCGATCGTCCAGCCGGGCATCGACCCCATCCGTCTTGCCAACCAGGCCGAAAACCTGCAGGTTCTGCTGGCAGGCGGCCACCCCGCCCACTCCCTCACCTTTAACATGTCGCTCGTGGGTGAGTTCGGCGGCACCGGCGCCACGTTCATCGTGCCGCTTCTGCTGATTCTCTTTATGAAGTCCAAGCAACTCAAAGCCGTCGGCAAGGCCTCGATCGTTCCTGTTGCCTTCGCCGTCAACGAACCGCTGCTCTTTGGCGCGCCGATGATCCTTAACCCCTACATGCTCATCCCCTTTGTTGCCGCCGGCTGCGTCAACGTGAGTGTTGCCAAGTTCTTTATCGATAACGTGGGCATGAACGGCTTCTCCTTCGTGGTGCCTTGGGCCACCCCCGCCCCCATCGGCATTTTCATCACCACGAACTTCCAGCTTATTGCCCTGGTATTTGTCGCGATCATCATCTTGCTGGACGCCATCATCTACCTGCCGTTCTTGAAGGCATACGATAAGCTGCTCTGCGACCAGGAGGCCGAGCGCGCCGCCGAGCTGGGTCTCGAGTCCGATGGTGCTGCCACCATCGCCGCCAGCACCTCTGCGCCCGCTGTCGAACAGACTACCGCTTCCGTCGAGCCGACCGCCGCTGCCGCCGACAGCAAGCCTGTCGCCGATCAGCCCGAGCCCGCCGCCGACGTATCCGCTAAGAAGGACGTCGATGGCCTGAAGGTCCTCGTCCTGTGCGCCGGCGCCGGCACCTCTGCCATGCTTGCCAACGCCATCAAGGAAGGTGCCGCACAGACCGGAGAGAACATCGCTTCCTCCGCAGGCGCCTATGGCCAGCACACTGCCATCATGGATCAGTACGACGTTATCGTGCTCGCCCCGCAGGTTCGTAGCTACTACAACGACATGAAGGCCGACACCGATCGCCTGGGCATTAAGCTGCTCGCTCCGCGCGGTAAGGAATATATCGACCTTACTCGCGACCCCGCCGGCGCCATCAAGTGGCTCCGCGAGAACCTCGACTAGTTACCTCCCTCTGTTGGTGCCCGGATCCCCAGTTCGGGCACCTCTCCCTATTCGTATCCCACAGAAAGGATGACTCATGACCAACCCCATGCAGTTCCCCGACGGCTTTGTGTTTGGCGGCGCCACCGCCGCTTACCAGGTTGAGGGTGAGACCCGCACGCACGGCAAGGGCAAAGTGCCCTGGGACGATTTCCTGGCTGCTCAGGGTCGCTTCTCCCCCGACCCCGCAAGCGATTTCTACAACAAGTATCCGGTCGATATCGACCTGTGCCGGCGCTTCGGCATTAACGGCATTCGCGTCTCCATCGCTTGGAGCCGCATCTTCCCCAACGGCACCGGCGAGATTAACCCCGAGGGTGTTGCCTTCTATCACGAGCTCTTTGCTACCTGCAACAAAGCTGGCGTTATCCCCTATGTCACGCTCGATCACTTCGATACGCCCGAGGCCTTTTACCAGAACGGCGGCGAGGGCTTCTTGACGCGCACGACGATCGACGCCTTTGTCGAGTACGCCAAGTTCTGCTTTGCCGAGTTTACCGAGGTCAAGCACTGGTTTACCTTTAACGAGATTCCCGCGACCGCCGAGGGCAGCTTTATCGTCGGCAACTGGCCGCACGGCGAGAAGTATCGCCTGGACAAGGCCTTCCAGCTTATGCACAACATGATGGTGGCCCACGCCAAGGCTGTCGTCGCCTTCCACGAGGGCGGCTTTGAGGGCGAGATCGGCATTGTCCAGAACCTGGAGCCCAAGTATCCCCTCGACCCCAACAACGCCGCCGACTGCGAGGCAGCTCGCATGGCCGATGTCATCAACAACCGCTGGGTACTCGACGCCACCTTCCGCGGCCACTATGCAGCCGACACCATGGAGGCTGCGACCAAGCTGGCCCATATCGCCGGCGGCGAGCTCGACGTCCGCGACGAGGACATCGCCGCGCTGACCGCCGCGCTCCCCTACAACGATTGCCTGGGCGTCAACACCTACAAGTGCCAGTTCCTGCGTGCCGCCGAGGGCGAAAACGACATCAACCACAATGGCACCGGCGACAAGGGCTCCTCGCGCTGGTTCCTCAAGGGCGTGGGCGAGTCATGCGTGCGCGAAGGCGTACCCACCACCGATTGGGACTGGATTATCTATCCCGAGGGCCTCTACGACCTGCTGCTCCGCATTAAGAACGATTACCCCAACTACAAGAAGATCTACATCACCGAGAACGGCATGGGCTATAAGGACGACTTCGAGGATGGCTTTATCGATGACGCCCCTCGTATCGACTACATGCGTCAGCATCTCGCGTGGATCCTCAAGGCAATCGACGGCGGCGTAAACGTCGACGGTTACTTTGTGTGGTCGCTGCAGGACCAGTTCTCCTGGACCAACGGCTACAACAAGCGCTACGGCCTGTTCTACATCGACTTTGAGACCCAGAAGCGCTATCCCAAGGCGAGCGCGTACTGGTACAAGAACGTCGCGGAGACCGGCCTGCTCATGGCCTAACTTTTGCCGCATACTCCCTGTCGGCCGCATGCGAATCCCTCCACGGGTTCGCATGCGGCCTTTTTGTTTTTGGTGAGCCCGAGCGAATCATTTGTCTCGATCTGTAATATCTAGCAGGGATTTTCGGCCCCAATTGTTACAGATCGAGATGAACGGGGGCACCCGGTTCGAAACATCTCGATCTGTAACATCTGACTCGCTTTTGGCCGTCTAACCGTTACAGATCAAGACAAACGTTCGAACCAATCCAAACAATCTCAATCTGTAACGTTTGGCCGAGTTTTTCGGTCCCAACCGTTACTGATTGAGACAATTGGATAGTCAAATCCGCGCTTTCCAAGCAGCTGTGAAGCGCGCCTCTTTCCTTGTTTTCAGTATCACGAACATACTTTCGGTATCATTTAATGGTATTATGATATCGAAAGTATGTTCGTGATACCGAAAGGAGCCGCATGCGCCAGTTCGATTACACCACAGTCCCAGCGGAACTCGAAGCAACTCCAATCACCAACCTCCTCCTCTCGATACGCGAGCATAAAGGCCGACAGCTTGCTCTGAGTCAAGTCAAACCCGAGCTTCTATCGTCCCTAATGGAGGAGGCTAAGATCCAAAGCACCCGATCCTCCAACGGACTTGAAGGAATTGTTACCACCCAAAAAAGACTCAAAGCGATCATGGCGTATTCCGCCAAGCCAAGCTCCCGCGCAGAGGAAGAAATCGCTGGATACCGAGATGTGCTGTCGCTTATTCACGAGCAACACGATTCCATTCCCGTAACGCCATCGGTCATTCTGCAGTTGCATCGTGACCTCATGGCGCACACGGCAATCTCGTATGGAGGCCATTGGAAGGATAGCGATAACGAAATCGTCTCCATTGACGATCAAGGTAATCGATTTGTGCGCTTTAGGCCCCCTTCGGCTCTAGCAACCCCGGGACTTATTAAAGAAGCCTGCCAGTCCCTCAACGATGCTTTATCTCGCCAAGTTTGCGATCCCCTCCTTATATCGCTCCGCTTTATCTTCGATTTTGTCAGTATTCATCCCTTCAACGATGGCAATGGCAGGATGAGCCGGCTCCTTACAACGCTGCTGCTCGAAAAGACTGGATACGACGTTGCGCGTTACATCAGCATCGAACGACTTATTGAAGACAACAAAGCGCTTTACTACAACGCCCTCGCTGCAAGCTCCACTGGATGGAATGAAAATCAAAACACCGAAGCACCCTTTATCCGTTTCATGCTCGGAACAACCCTGGCCGCCTACCGACAGCTCGAACAGCGTACCTTAATTGAATCAAGCACTCGTCCCATGTCGAAGCAAGCGCGCATCGCCGTTCTATTTCAACAGAGACCCGGCGTCATTAAGAAATCAGACATCCGATCCAACTGCCCCGATATCAGCGAGGTTACCGTTAAACGAACCCTCAGTCAGCTTGTTAGTTGCAGCGCAATCGAAAAAACAGGGGCGGGTCGTTCGACGGGCTACATACTCAAAGACGTCCATGCTCTAGAACTATTCTTGCAATCCACAATACCCGATAGCGAGGCCGCAATAACAAAAGAGGCCCCAAAGGATAAGCTCCTTGAACGTGTAAGCCACGCCGAGGATGAAAGCAGAGAGGGGCTCTATGAAGACTACGATTCATTCTCAAGGGACATAAAGACGAAATACGGAGTCTAGTCATATCCCAGAATAGCCTCATCCTTGTTGCCCAAAATTATTTGCGCGTCATTTTAAAGCGGTACCCCTGCGCCGGCTGGGGGGGCAGAAGTATCGTCTGCCGATCCTGCTGGAGTCGGCAATCAGATAGCGCGCATCGGCCTTGCTAAAGGCGAGCTGCTGGATGCGGCCCTCGTCCATGTTGGACGTGGACACGTCGCCATCCAGAATGCCGTTGGCACCGATAAACGCCGTGTCAATCCCTAGTGCGCGCAGGGCATCCTCGGCCATGGGGCCCACAAAGGCGGCGGTGCGGCGACGGTACATGCCGCCCACCAGGCACAGCTCGCAATCCTCGCGCGCCTCGAGCAGACTAAAGACCGAAAGCGAATTGGTCACATAGATGGAAGGCAGTTTGTCGGTGACTCGGAGAGCGCCAATGCGATCTCACGACGGTTGCGTTCATTGTCTCAATTAGATACTCAACGAAATACGGCCCCGCAGCTCAATAAGCTGCGGGGCCGTACTATACACCGACGAATTAACGACAGAGTGCATCCACTATTTGGCCAGCTCCTGAACGATCCAGTCAATTGCACCTTCGGGATCGTTGGTAAGGTCGATATACTCCTTGCCCCTTGTGGTGAGCAGTTTAATTCCAAGGCGATCGGTATCGGCCTTCATAGCGTCATAGTACATGCGTGCCTGGGGCGCCAGAACAATCACGTTGTACTGATCCATCGTCTCATAGTGGCTTCCGTACGCACCGGACTGAGAAACCAGATCGACACCCTTAGCAGCGGCACCTTCGCGAAGAGCATTTGCCAAGAGAGTCAAAGTGCCGGCACCCTGGCAAAGCACAAGCACGCGGATCTGCTCCGCCTTGTCCTTTACCGCCTCGAGAGCTTTTGCGACATTTTCCTGTGCGGCAATAGCATCTGCATCCGAGTTTCCTGCAGTCTCCTTTGCAGACTCTTCCAAACAAAGCTGATGGTCATACGCCTTGCAGAACGGATAGTAAATCACAAAGTCAACGACCAACAGCACTGCCATCAATACGAGAGAACGCAGATCGAGACCCGTGGTGAGGAACGCACCGATTGGGCCGGGAAGCGCCCACGGCATGGTATACATGGGGGCGTTCATTCCAATGACGTCAATGAAAAATTTACCGATAATGGCGTTGACCATAGGAGCCACTAGGAAGGGCACGAACATATAGGGATTGAGAACAATCGGCATACCGAAGATAACGGGCTCGTTAACTCCAAAAATCACCGGGATAATCGATGCCTTGCCCATGGCTTTAAGCTGCTTGGAACGCATAAACATGATCAGGATAATAGGAACGATGAACGTGCAGCCAGAACCGCCCAGACCGCCGATGAAGCTTGTAAAGTCCTGCGTAAGAGCAATTGACGGGTGTCCACCTGCTTGGAAAACCTCAAGATTGGTAACGGTATTGCCGTAGAGCGCAGCATTGATCGGACTCATGACAACCGAAGCACCGTGGATACCCATAAATTGGAAAAGTGCGACCGCGCCTTCGATAAGCGCCATGCCAGGATAGGTGTCGACCGCGGAGAACAGCGGCGAGATGAGAGCGGATACCAAATTGGCGAACGGCACAGCAAGCAGCTTGCGGCTCGCAAGATCGATAAAAGCGCACGCAAGGATCGAAAACCCAAATGCAAAGATATCGCGAAAACTCTGCGCAATAGAGCCAGGGACCTCTTTGGGAAGCTTGATCGTCACATTATGGCTAATGCACACCTTATAGATATTAACGGTCAAGAATGCGGCTACGAACGCAGCGAGAAAACCCTTGGTTCCCATATAGCCGGTTTCAAAAACAGATGTATCTGCTCCGCCAATCGAGACAACATCGTTCGTCACCGATAGCAAGAGCATGCCGCACATGGCACAAACCATGCACGAGGTGGGGTTGAGAGATTTACCCGAAGGCATGCGACGGTTCATCGACATGGCAAGTGAGCTCGCCGTGGTGCCGGCCACCATAATGCCAAGAAGTCCCATGGTATATGCATAGATTTTATTGAAGAAATCCAGCACCTCAGACGGAAGCGTGATGCCTACATAGGCAGGGAGCGTCGAAAGAAGAAGGAACAGGCTCGAGAACAGCACAATTGGCATATTCGAGAGAAAGCCATCCTTAATCGCCACCAGATAAATGTTCCTCGAGATTTTGTCGAAGAGGGGCTGGTGTTTTTCAAGGAATTTGACGATAGCGTCCATAACACATCCTTTCATGATTCCCGGGCACACAACGATTTATCCGGACTCAACCGTCGTCGTCCCCGTTTGTATCCACTTATGTAAGTGAATACGTTCTTGTGCGAAATGTAATATCATTTGCGCGATTTGTCATAACCAATTCTTTTTCCGCTTTGTCGATATGTCAAGAATTCAAATACTTATTCGGTGAACGGTAGTTGATTAATTTAAGGTTTTCCCAGCTAAAGGCTATTTTTTCCGAGCAATACAATAAGCTTGCAACCGTTCACCGATTGGATATAACATATTGAATATATTGTTGTAACAATATTAGAGACAATGTCACAAGCCTGTCGTTCTAGTCAAAGGAAGTAACAATGCCCAAACGATTACTGAACATGTCCGCATCCGATTTTGCCGCCACGTCACCCATGGATCTAAAGCAGGCAATTCTGGCTTCCGAGGGACGTACCATCATGGCGGAAAACGTACCCTCTTCCCAATTTCTCGGCGGCGTTACTAATGCAGAAATCGAACGTGCCGCAGGTGCCGACCTGCTTCTGTTTAACGCGCTCGATGTGTTCGATCCAGTTATTGCCGGTATTCCAGATGATCTCAATGAAAACCCGGTCACTTGGGTGAAGCGAGCATGCGGAAGGCCCATTGGCGTCAATCTGGAGCCAGTTGATAACGAGGCAGAGATGTCTGAATCCCGTACGGAAATCCCCATGGGTCGTCGCGTCTCTCCCAAGACCTTAGAAAAGGCAAACGAACTCGGATTTGATTTTATTTGCCTCACAGGCAACCCTGGAACTGGCGTCTCCAACGATGCAATCGCCCATTCGATCAAACTCTCCAAAGAGCATTTCAATGGCCTGATCATAGCCGGAAAAATGCATGGAGCAGGCGTTGCGGAACCTGTCATGACGCTCGAAATTGCGCGCAAGTTTGTTGACCTCGGCGTCGATATCCTTCTCGTACCAGCCCCCTACACCGTCCCTTGCTTCCAAGAAGCAGACCTGCGCGCCATCGTAGACTTTGTACGATCCCACAACGTAGGCAAGTCAATTGAAGAGAAGGTTCTCGTCATGGCGGCGAACGGGACGAGTCAAGACTCCTGCGACAGCGAGACCATTAAGAAAATAGGCCTTGCAGCAAAAGCAGCCGGCGCTGACCTCCAACATATCGGGGACTCCATGAACGGTATTTGCCTGCCCCAGAATATCTTCACGCTCGGACAAGCCCTTCGTGGATACAGGCATCAGATCGTCATGCTGAGCCGCTCTGTGATACGTTAAGGTTACCTTGCCCACGTTACATCCCGACTGAGGCAACCATCAGGTATAACCAACATGCAAACTGAGGCTCTAATGCTCGATACACACGAAAAACGGCCACTCTATTTACAGCTCACCGACGCGCTGCTCAAGCAGATCGTCGATGAATATCAAGCAGACGATAAACTTCCAACAGAAATGGAACTCTGCGACGAATACGCCGTAAGCAGAACAACCGTCCGACTTGCCATGAGTGAGCTGGAGCGTCGTGGAAGTATCTATCGAATCCAAGGTAAGGGGTCGTTTGTTGCACCGAAACGCGTTAGCGAGCTCAATTCACTTTTAGACTTTGACTTTGCAAGCCATTGCGATGGCGTTGATCCGGATGCCATCACCAAACATTTCGGCGGCCTCACATCAGGTCGTCCAATTTCCGTAATGATGCTCCAACAATTTGGATGTCAAAGTCGCGATGAAATTCAGCGTCTTGAATTGACCTACGAACTTGAAGGCAGCTTCATAGGCGCTGATACGTTCTTCATTTCAAAGTCGCGCGTTCCGAATAACCAGTTAGATTTTCAGGCATTTAGCAGAATCATGGACGACTTGTCCAAGTCTATCCAATCTGTTAGGGAAAGCTATAGAGCACGTCAGCTTAGCGATTCCGAAGCCAGTAATTATGGTGTTGCAAAACTTCCGGTCATCGAACTGACTCATTATGCTTACGACTCCGGAGGCAAACTAATCTCAATTGTCTGCCGCACCGTCTTAACTGGGCGAATCCCTTATCAAAACTTTATTTTCAAGTCCTAATGTTCTTTTTCTTTTGTCTCGATCTGTAACACGTAGCCGAGTTTTTAAGTCCTAACCGTTACAGATCGAGACAAACAAGGTAGACCCCGCCGAATTGTCTCAATCTGTAACACTTAGACCGGTTTTGGACGTCTAGATGTTACAGGTTGAGACGATTTGATTGTGGGGTCCTCATTTGCGCGTCATATTGCGTAGCGCTGACGCGCTGGTTTCCACAATGACAGGAGGTAAAAGTCCTCCCGCATCGCCTGTTGGCAATCCCGTAGCGTTAGCTAGCAGATGACCTGTGTGTGCTCCTCGATGGCGGCGCGGTCCTCGACCGAGATACTCGGCTCGCACACCACGGCGTCCAAACTGTCCAGGCGACAGAAGGTGTAGAAGTCGCGCTTGCCGATCTTGCTGGAGTCGGCAATCAGATAGCGCGAGTCGGCCTTGCTAAAGGCGAGCTGCTGGATGCGGCCCTCTTCCATGTTAGACGTAGACACGTCGCCGTCCAAAATGCCGTTGGCACCGATAAAGGCTGCATCGATGCCCAGCGCACGCAAGGTATCCTCGGCCGTGGGGCCCACAAAGGCGGCAGTGCGGCGGCGGTACACGCCGCCCACCAGGCACAGTTCGCAGTCTTCGCGCGCCTCGAGCAGGTTAAACACCGAAAGCGAATTGGTCACAATGCGCAGGCGAAACGCCGGCAGCATCGAGGCCATCTGCTCAACCGTGGTGCCCGTGCCCAAAAAGATGGTCGAGCCTTCCTCGATAAGCTCCACGGAACGGCGCGCAATCTGCAACTTTTCCTCGGCATGCTTCGTGCGCTTTTCGCTGTGCGAATACTCATGACGCAGCATAGCGTGTGGACGGCCCTGTGCACTGCGGGCTCCGCCGTGCACGCGCTCGATCTCGCCCAGGCTCGCAAGCTCCTCAAGGTCACGGCGGATCGTCATATCCGAGACACCTAACGCATCCGAAATCTCCTTGACCGAGACCGTTCCCTGTTCCTCGAGCAGCTGCCGAACCTTATCCTGTCGCTCCGCTTTAATCACGATGAGTCCTCGCTGTTCCACGCTCACGTCAATTCAAACAATAACGAACAAATTGTATCAGACTCGCGCGCGTCAGAAATGAACGCCCGCACAGCTCTAATCATCACTTTTTTGAGAAAAATACCCCCTGCTTTAGTGGGGTGTAGTGATAATCTCGCCTGTTCGCGCTACAGTTTGTCCGAAATACCTCGATGTTAGGAACCAAATGATCACTTCCGAGCTTTTCGGCACCGCGCCGTGCGGTACCCCCGTTCATCGTTACACCCTCAACGGGCCCGAGATCTGCGTTCGCATTATGGACTTTGGTGCCACCGTGCTTGGCATCGATGTGCCCGACATCCCCGGCAACGTGCGCGATGTGGTGCTGGGCTTCGATAAGCTCGAGGATTACTTTGACAACCCCGCCTGCTTTGGCGCGACCATCGGCCCCGTGGCAAACCGCACCGCGGGCGCCACGATCACCATCGACGGCACGGACTGGCATATGCCCGCCAACGAGGGCGCCAACAACCTGCACAGTGATCTTGAGCATGGCCTGCACAAGCGCGTGTGGGATGTTGAACTCGACGAGGTCCACAATGCCGTGCGCATGACTACCTCGCTTAAGGATGGCGAGCTGGGCCTGCCCGGCAACCGAACCTTTACGGCTGTGTTTACCGTTACGCGCACCGGCGTCTTCCGCATCGAGTATGGCTGCGAGAGCGACCGCGCCACGTACGTGTCCATGACCAACCATACGTACTTTAACCTTGCCGGTCATAACGCCGGCATGGACTGTGAGCACTTCTTTGTTGCTAACGCTGCTCACTACCTGCCCATTAACGAGCAGAACATCCCCACCGGCGAGATTGCTCCGGTCGAGGGCACGCCGTTTGACTTTCGCGAGCTGCGCCCCGTCGCGCCCGGCATGGAGGCCGACGACCCGCAGATTAAGCAGGCCCGTGGCTACGATCACTGCCTGTGCATCGATGGCTATCAGTACGGCCGCAACCTGCGCCGCGCCCTGCATGTTGAGGAAATGTGGACCGGCCGCGAGATGGACTACTACACCACCGCCCCGGGTGTGCAGCTCTACACCGGCAACTGGTTGGGCGACGAGCACGCCAAGGACGATGCTAACTATGGCTGGGGTGCCGGCTTTGCCCTCGAGGCAGAAATGTACCCCGACACGCCGCACCAGCCGCTGTTCCCGCAGGGCATTGTGGGCCCGGGTCACCCCTAC
Organism: uncultured Collinsella sp.; assembly: GCA_902491345.1. Taxonomy (GTDB): domain Bacteria; phylum Actinomycetota; class Coriobacteriia; order Coriobacteriales; family Coriobacteriaceae; genus Collinsella. The sequence continues at coordinate 1,472 of CABUHI010000011.1, read as the reverse complement.
AGCAATGTGATCGAATACCACTTTATGAGGCACTAAACGCACGGCGCAACATATCGCACAGTAGCGCCCGCCGGCACCGCCGCCGACGGGCGTTTTGCTGCCTAGTCATTGGGGACGTTCTTAAATGACCAGTTGGATGGGGTCGGGATTGGAACTGGGGAGATAGCGGATTTCTAGCTCTATGCCGAGCGCCTGCAGTTCTTTGAGGGCAGCAACGTCTGCGTCGCTCACGGCAACCGCGGGCGTTATGGGGCGCTTGCCCTCCCCTGCCTGCATATGGCCAATGCTGATCTTGGTGATCGGCACTCCGCCCTTAACCAGCGCGAGTGCATCCGTGGGCGACGCCACCATGATGAGAATCCATTGGCGCGGCGTTGCGGTATGAATGATGTCGACAGTCCTTTGCACCGAGAAAAACCGCGTCCAGACACCCTCGGGTGTCGCCACCCTCATAGGGGCCCACTTGCGCGAATCAGCCGCAATCTCATCGTTGACGATTAAAACAAGGTTGGAACCCACGGCTTCGTTCCACAGCTCAACGTCTTGCCCGTAAATGAAACGGTCGTCGATACGTGTGAGAAGAATCTTGGGTTGAGCCATCGCTGCCCCATTCTGCTTGAGATCCGCAAGAGCAAGACATCACGTCACCAATATTAGTGCATTTAAAGTGAGAAAAGCCGTCAGAACCCTTGCGCGGATGTGCGATGTCCCGTATCATAGACAGCCGTTGACGCCTCAGTTGCGTCACCACATGGCCGCCAGCGTAGCTCAGTTGGTAGAGCACCGCTCTCGTAAAGCGGGGGTCACCGGTTCGAGCCCGGTCGCTGGCTCCATTGCACAAGATAGCCGCCTTCGGGCGGCTTTTTTGTTGCCGATTTTGAGTGCGTGCGCGCCAATCCAAGCATCGCCACGTCAACAGCGGCCCACTCGGTGGACTTCGGGTTTAATGCTTAGGGGCGGGGATTTACCAAAGTGAAATATTAATGAAAAGAAACCCAGCTGCAACAATTGCCATGGTGAGGGCTCGAATTGGCCATATAGATCTAAAATAGTCACGATCCCTTCTCTTTTGCTGGAACGATATATCTATACAAGGTTGTGAGCGTAAAACAAAAATACGTCGATTGCTATCCGACAAACGGGTCTGGAATTGCATTCACCGGCATTTCGGGGCAGATTGATACACATGTACGAAAGGGAACCTATGTGGTGCGTTGGGTTGGAGCTGCTGCAGGCCCGATATGGATTGCGGTTTTGCGCCCCGATGTCCAAATAGGTTTCTCTCTCTAGACGGGAAGTTGCTCATGGACACCATATATGACGGAGATGACTGGGTCGATCATTATACTTGGCGCCTGGTCGGCTCGAACGACAATGGGGATGTGGTGTTTGATGGACTATGTCCAAAGCATCTCCATCCTTTTAATATGAGCAGGACATTGTCAAGAGGCAAAATCGGGCCTGGCCCCAAC
>CABUHI010000010.1 GCA_902491345.1 uncultured Collinsella sp. | reverse complement strand
GCCCCGAACACGCCGAGCGCCACGGCCAGCGCGCCCGCGCCGAGCGCCGCAAGGGCGAGTAGCTTCGCCGCGACGGCGCGCCCGCGCGAGGGGACCGCCGTGAGGTTGGCGAGGCGCCCGGCAGCGCGCTCCTCGTCCACGGCGAGCCCGCAGACGATGGCGGACATGAGCGGCATGAGGGCGCCGAGGAACTGGGCGTAGGCGTCCGCGCCCAGCGCCGGGTCCCATCGGGTTATGGAGAAGTACTCGCCGCAGGCAAGACCGGCTGCCAGGCCGCAGACGAGGTGCACCGCCGCGAGCGGGGAGCGCGCCAGGCGCAGGGCCTCGGAGAGCAGGGCCCGCGGGAGAGTCATGCGTGGCGTCGGGTCGGAGAGTCGTGTCACGGCCATCACCTCTCCTCGGAGCGCGCGAACCAGGCCGCGCCCGCCGCCGTGAGCGCGGCGAACGCGAGCGCGCAGACCGCAAGGCCCGCCAGCGTTAGCATGCCGTCCGCCGTGAGCGCCCCGCCGAGCGCCATGTCCGCCGCGAGTGGCTCGCCGCTCGGCAGCACGGGGATGAAGCTCGTGGGGATGACCATGCTCGCCGACGGCGGAAAGAGCTGCGGCAGCGGCACCAGCGACCAGGCGAACCCACCCACGAGCTGCGCGGCGAGCGGGCAGAAGATGCCCGCGAGCATGCCGAGCCGCGCCGTGAGGAAGAGCCCTGCGGGGATCATCCACGCCGCGGTCACCGTGTTGACGAGCGCGCAGAGGAGCATCGTGAGCGTGCCCGCGGCCGTGAGGCCCTGCGAGGAGAACGCCGATCCCGCGAGGTAGATGCCGAAGACCACGAGGTTCGAGAGCGCGCAGAGCGCGAGGCACCAGAGCGCCTTGGCCCACCAGGCGCGCCCGAGCGGGAAGCCCAGGCCCAGAAGCCCCCGCATCCGCGTGCGCGCGTCCGCCCGCGCGACGCACGCCACCACGAGCGAGAGAGACACGGGCAGGAAGAGCGCATACCAGTAGTTCCACGCGCTGAAGATCTGCACGCCCCGGTAGGGCATCGCGCCGAGCAGCGGCATCGGCAGCGCCATGAGCACGGCCAGGCGAACCGGTGCCGCGTGGCGCGACTTCAGGGCCTCGGCGCGCAGGCACGCGAGCAGGCCGCCTTTCTCGCCCGTCATGCCGCCACCTCCCCGCGCGCTCGACGCCCCTCCCGGCAGACGCTCATGAAGAGTTCCTCGAGGTCCTGCCCGGACCGAAGCGCATCCTCGTAGGCGAGGCGCCCCCCGCAGATGATGCCGATGGTGTCGGCCATCTGCTGCACCTCGGAGAGGATGTGGCTCGAGACGATCACCGTCGTACCCGCCGCCGCGAAGCCGCGGATCTGGTCGCGCAGCTCCTCGATGCCGATGGGGTCGAGGCCGTTGGTGGGCTCGTCGAGCACGAGCAGGCGTGGCCGGGCGATCAGCGCCAGCGCGAGCCCCAGGCGCTGCCGCATGCCCATCGAGAAGCGCCCGGCGCGCTTCTTCCCGGTGTCCGCGAGGCCCACGGCGGCGAGCACCTCATCTACGCGGCTCTCGGGAAGGCCCAGCAGCGTGGTGCGCACGCGCAGGTTCTCGCGCGCGGTGAGGTTGGGGTAGAGCGGCGCCTCCTCGATGAGGCTGCCGATTGCGTAGAGGTCCTCGCGGCGCCAGGCGTGCCCGGCAAAGAGGATCTCCCCGGCCGTCGGCCGCAGCATCCCGCAGATCATCTTGAGCGTTGTCGACTTGCCGGCTCCGTTGGGACCGAGCAGCCCGTACACCTCGCCCTCGCGGATATGAAGGCTCACGTCGGCCACGGCGTCCTGCGCCTGGTCGCCGCGGCCGAAGCGCTTGGTGAGCCCACGCGTCTCGAGCATGTAACCCATGGGTTCGTCCTTTCTCTTCCGGGCGCGCGGGCCGAGTCGCCGTGCCCGCGCGCCTTGCCTTTCGGGTTCACCATCCATGGTGGGGCGCGTTTCTAACGAAGCCGTAACGGCCGTTGGGCTCTTTTGGTGCCAGCCCTTCTCGACCCGCACGCATTTGCTTAAAGCAACAACTTTCCCGATCGATGTAATCACCGAATCAAAACGTGTAAACCAGCCACCAAAGAAGCCGAAAAATGTCGCTTTTGGAGGCTGATGTACACAAATGCAGAATCCAGCGCAGCCCAGAGGCGCCCTCCACATGTCTGGACTCTCTATGCTTACGCTGGATAGACATCGCCGGAACGGGTATAGTATCGAAAGTTTTGTCGTTAACCAGCGGGGGAGTCCTGTGGGCATCAAAAAGAAGATCAAAAAGGAGCTTATCGGCACTTCCGATTACCCGTCGAATAAGATCTTTACGATCTCCAATTTCATCACCTTTACGCGCCTGATCCTCACCCTGGTATTCCTGTACCTGTTTGTGACGGATAACAACCGTGTCATCGCCATCGTTATCTACGCCGTTGCCGCCTCCACCGACTGGATGGACGGGCAGATCGCCCGCATGACTAAGACGGTCTCGTGGCTCGGCAAGGTCATGGATCCCATTTGCGACCGCGCGCTGCTGTTCACCGGCGTGCTGGGACTGGTGGTCCGCGGAGAGCTGCCCATCTGGGTCTGCGTGCTCATTATCGGCCGCGACATCTATCTGGGCATCGGCACGCTTATCGTGCGTCATTATCACCGTCGCCCCATCGATGTCGTCTTCCCCGGAAAGATTGCCACAGCGCTGCTCATGACCGGCTTCTCGCTCATGCTGCTCGGGTTCCCCGTTATTGACGGCCTGCATCTTTTACCTTCAACCCTTAAGGCCTTCCCGGGCCTCAACGGAAGCTCGGTGCCCCTCGGCATCTTCTTTGTGTACGGCGGCGTGATCTTCTCCATGCTCACGGCTGTCATCTACTCCATTAAGGGCGGAGTGGCCATTAAACAGGCTCTCGCGCATCCCGAGGACGAGGACATCGACTTTCTGAACCCTGAAATCGAAGACTGATTCGTTGGGGTATGATTACGTACGGTTCATTATTTGCGGCACGTCCGCGATAAGTTAGGGGTTGTCATGGACAACATGGTTAACAATATGCCTCAGAATGATAAGACTGCTGACGCTACCTGCGTATTCCGCGTGCCTTCAAGCGACGTCACCGTTCCCGACCTCATGGCCAACGTGCGCATCACCGCCCCCGTTCTGTCCATCGTCAAGGGTCCGCAGACTGGTGCCGCCTTTGAGCTCGAGGACGACGTGACCACCATCGGCCGCGATCCCGCGAACGGCATCTTCCTCAACGACATGACTGTTTCGCGCAGCCACGCGCGCATTATTCGCGAGGGCCTCGGAGCTCGCATCGAGGACCTGGGCTCGCTCAATGGCACCTGGGTCGACGGTGCCATAGTCAACGCGGCCCCGCTGCACGACGGTTCTTCCGTCCAGATCGGTACGTTTACGCTCATCTACCACGAGAGCACGCCGGAGCGCATCGAAACCGGTGAGTAGGGAATGGCCGAACGCAACTATCTGAGTATCGGCCAAGTCGTCAACCTACTTCGAGGCGCATACCCCGATCTTTCGAACTCAAAAATTAGATTTCTAGAGGATGAGGGGCTCATTACCCCTCATCGTACGCCTAAGGGATACCGTCAGTACTCCAAGGAGGACGTTGATCGCCTGGAGGTCATTCTGCACTTGCAGAAGACTCGCTACATGCCGCTCAACGTAATTAAGCAGCGCTTGGAAAACGCCACGGACCTGTCAACGCTCGCCTACGAGGTGGGCTTGCTGTCCGATGTTCCACTCAAGACGGAGCCCAAGGAGACAAAGCAAAAGCTGCATCCTATCGAGACCATTCCCGATATGCTGGGCGTCGAGATTTCGTTTATCCGCTCGCTCGCCGAGAACGACCTCATTCGCATCATCAAGAGCCCGCAAAATCGTGAGCTCGTCGATGGTCGCGATTTCCCGATCATCCGCTACTGCTCCGAGCTGTCGCGCTTCCATATCGAGCCGCGCAACCTGCGTCAGTACGTGTCTTCCGCCAACCGCGAGTCCTCGATGTTTGAGCAGGTGCTCGTGAGCATGCTCGGCATGGATACCTCCGATGACGAGCGCGACGCCAAGCTCGAGCGTGCGTTTAAGAAGCTTCACGACCTGACGGAAGGTGTGCACACTGCGCTGCTCAAGAACCGCGTTTTTGAGTCGCTCAACGCCGTGGTCGAGGACGCCGACATCGATGCACTCGATGAGGAAATCACTCGCTCCGAGTCCACCAAGGCCAAAAACGAAGAGACAGCCATGCCGGCTTCGCACGAGGATTCTCTCGTAAAGCCGCTCAAGGTCGTCGCCCCTTCGCAATCCGGCACCGCCACCGCAGGCAAATAACCTCAGCTGAAATTTCGGCAACCCATTGAAAGGTCATGCAATGTACGACTTCGAATCTCAAATCGTTGACATCCCCGACTATCCCGAGCCCGGAGTCATCTTTAAAGACATCACGCCGCTCTTTGGCAATCCCGAGGCGCTCAAAGCCATGACCGATGCCCTCGCCGAACACTTTGCCGGCATGGGAATCACCAAGGTCGTGGGTCCCGAGGCTCGCGGCTTTATGGTTGGCGTACCGGTGGCTGTAGCCCTTGGCGCCGGCTTTGTTCCCGCACGTAAACCGGGCAAGCTGCCGCGCGAGACCGTGAGCCAGAGCTACGAGCTCGAGTACGGCACCGATTCAATTGAGATCCATGCCGACGCTATCAGCTCTAAAGATACCGTGTTGATTCTGGACGACTTGGTCGCGACGGGCGGAACCGTCGAGGCAACAGGTAAACTGGTGCGAGATATGGGCGCAAAGCTTGTCGGTTACGGTTGTATCCTTGAGCTTGCGTTTCTCAACCCGCGCGAGAAGCTCACGCCGTCTAATGACGATGTGGAGCTCTTTAGTCTGGTGACGGTGGACTAGCCGTTACCCTTAGTTAGTGGAAAGGAAGCTACATGCGCACAGCAAACACGCACAAAAACATGGCACGCTGCGCTGCTACGGCAACCCTCGCTTGTGTTTTGGGCTTGGGCCTCGCGGCTCCTGCCTACGCCGATACCGCATCCGACCTTGCCGCTGCTCGTACTAAGCTCGAGCAGATCGGTACCCAAACCCAGCAGATTTACGATGAGCTCGCCACGCAGACGCAGGCGCTCGATCAGACTGCTGGCGAGATCACGCAAAAGCAGCAGGAAATTGCCGATGGTCAGGCCAAGCTCTCGACCTATGTCGCCGGCGAGTACAAAACCGGCGGCCTGAGCCTGCTTCAGGTTCTGACGGGCGTCGATGACCTGAGCGATATGCTCAACCGTCTGTTCTACTACGGGAAAGTTTCCGATAAGCAGGCTCAGACCATTCAAGAGGTCAAGGAGCTTAAGCAGCAGCTCACCGATAAGCAGGCCGAGCAGGAGAAGAACGTCTCCGCCACGCAAAAGAAGGTCGACGAGCTTAATGCCCAGCAGGCTGAAGCCCAGAACGTCGTAAATTCCCTGGATTCGCAGCTGCAGGCCGAGCTTGCCGCCGAGGCCGAGGCCAACGCCGCGCTTCAGGCCGGCATCAACGCCAGCACCGCCGAGAAGGCCACGGTGAGCAACGAGACTGCCGGAACGACCGAGAACACCAACAACGGTGGCCAGACCAGCAATAACAACAACCAGGGCGGCAACACTCCGGCTCCTACGCCGGCACCTGCTCCGACGCCGCAGCCCTCCACACCTGCTCCGGCTCCGACGCCTTCTGCTCCGAGCCAGTCCGTCGACGGCGGTTCTGTTGTCTCGCGTGCATACAGCAAGCTTGGTTGCGCTTATTCCTGGGGCGGCATTGGACCGAACAGCTTCGATTGCTCTGGTTTTGTTAGCTATTGCCTCACTGGTCGCTATTGCCGCCTGGGCACCACGGGTACCTTTATGGGCTGGACGCGTGTGTCCGATCCGCAGCCCGGTGACGTTGTGGTCAACTCGTACCACACCGGCATTTACATCGGTGGTGGTCAGATGATTCATGCTTCCGACTACAACACGGGTGTTATCATCAGCTCCGTTGCCGCCGGCATGAACAATAACTACATCTTCGTGCGTTACTAAGTCATCTTACACAGCGTGTGAATGTGGACCTCGTGGCTTTAAGTTGCGAGGTCCATTCTTTTATCTTTAGTCCAGGCCGATATCTAGTTTTGAATACTAGATAGCGGCCCAATCGGTCAGCAAGAAAGCTATAATTGTTGAAGAACAATTAGAAAGGACCCTCTATGAGCTGGGCACTTATCTCCGATTCAAGCTGTAACCTCCGCGATTGGCAACCGACCGCACCCCATACCACCTTTGCATTTGCGCCCCTCAAAATTCGAGTGGGGGAGCGTGAATTCGTCGATGACCTTTCGCTCGATGTTCATGAGCTCAACTGCGCTGTTCAGGCGGAGACGAACGCTTCTTCGAGCGCTTGTCCCAGCGTAGGGGAGTGGGCCGAGCTCTTCAAATTGGCAGACAAGACCATCTGCATGCCGATCTCTGAGGGCGTGTCGGGCAGCTACAACGCGGCAGCCACGGCTCGCGATATGGTTCTTGCCGAGGAGCCCGACCGACAGATTCATCTAGTCAATTCACGCGCAGCTGGCGGCAAAATGGACCTCATTTTCTTGCTGTTCGACCGCTATCTTGCAAGCAATCCGAATGTCTCATTCGAGGATGCTTGCGCATGCTTCGATAGCCTTGAACAGAACAGCAAAATCCTCTTCAGTTTGTGCAATTACGAAAACCTCGCCAAAGCCGGACGTATCCCTAAGGCAGCCGGCGTCATTGCCAACAAGCTCAATATCCGCATTTTGGGCACGGCGAGTGAGGCCGGTAAAATCGAACTCGTCGGGCACACGCGTGGCGAAAAGAAGATGCTCAACAAGATCATCGACACTATGGAAGCCGAGGGCTTTACGGGCGGTGAGGTCATCATCGATCACGTTGAGAACGAAGCTGGAGCCCAGGCGCTTACTGATCGCATAGTCGAACATTGGCCCGGCTCCAAGACCATCATCATGCCCTGCAACGGCCTGGATTCCTATTACGCCGAAATGCACGGCCTCATCATCGGCTACGGCATGGGCGTAGCTTCAGGCAAATAAAGTCCAACCAAGCAAAATACGGGCGGGACAAAGCGACAGATGGCTCTTTGTCCCGCCCGTTTTATACGTCGGCTAGCTATTAAACCCGTTGAACTTGAGATAGCTCATCAAGTAAGCCTTCGAAACAAAGGAGGAAACCGCACTGCGCACAAGCAGCGACTCACGCGTAACCTGATGCGCCGTATCGGGAACCGGCGTCTGCTCGACAGAAAACGCCGAACGAATCGATGCCTCGAGCTGATCGACCACATAATCGAAGGCCGTCGGAGCATCGTAGCTCAAACGCTGAATATTAAAGAGCGCCTGGACCGCAGCGATGGGCAGCACCTGCTTAAAGATACAAATGGCGATGAGACGCGCAATTTGCTCGCGGCCATATTGCTTTTTGACCGGAGCAGGCACCAGGCCAACCTTTACGTAGTTATTGATCATCGATGGCGTAATGATAGGCTGCTCAACGCAAAGGGACAGCGGCTCCATCCACAGCGCGACATACTCAATGACCTGGTCGCGGTAGAGCGTCACATTGGGCAACTGGTCATAGCGCGGCAGACTCAACGTATTGAGTTTGCGTACGATATCGGACTGAATAAATTCATCGGGCAGCACAGTGGGCTGAATATCCTCAGGCTTAATGCTGATCGATGTATCGGACATCGGGATAACGCGTTTGGCGTGGTTCATAAGGATCCTCCGTTCATTTATATATTGTATTCTACGTTATCTAGTTTTGCATACCACATAGTCGCCAAGTAAAAGTGGTTGGACAGCACATTGATACACCGTCCAACCACTTTGTTAAAAGATAACAACCTTACATAAGATATATTATCGTACTTATCCGCGTAGGAAAGCGTATGCGCTGGTTGCTGCTATGGCTCCGTCCGAAACGGCGGTCACAACCTGGCGTAAACGCTTGGAACGGATATCGCCGGCTGCGAATAAGCCGGGCGTACGGGTAGCCATCGAATCGTCGGTAAGGATGCCGCCGTCGGGAGCCAGATCGACTAGATGCTCAACAAGTTCGGTATGTGGCTGCGTGCCGGTAAAGACAAAAATGCCAAATGAGCCAGGTTCAAAGGTCTCGGCTTGCGTTTTGCCGCTCGCATTGTCCTTGAACGTAATTGTCATGGGTATCGCTTCACCAGAAAGCTGAACAATACTAGTTTGGTACCTAACTGAAATATTGTCCTTAGCGAGCACTTTATTCACAACGCCCTCGGGTGCACGGAACTGATCGCGACGCAGCACGATGGTCACGCTGCTGGCAATGTCGGACAGGAACAGTGCCTCCTCGCATGCCGAATTGCCGCCTCCGATAACAAAGACCTGCTTGCCACGGAAGAACATGCCGTCACACGTCGCGCAATACGAAACGCCACGACCGCGATACGTGTCCTCGCCAATAAAACCCGCAGGACGCGGCGTGGCGCCCATGCACGCAATGACGCTCTTGGCCGCTGTGTCGCCCATATCATGATGGATGGTAAATTGAGCCGCATCGGCATCGTAATCGACGCCTGTCACCATACTCCATTTAACCTGGGCCCCCAGGCCTTCAGCATGCTGTTGGAACCGCTCACCAAGTTCGGCGCCGCTCAGCAGTGGAATACCAGGATAATTCTCAATCTCGTTGGATGTAGCAATCTGTCCGCCAGACATACCCTGCTCAAGGACAGTCGTCGTCAGGTTGGCACGCGCCGCATAAATGGCCGCAGCATAGCCCGCGGGGCCGCCGCCGATAATCGCAACATCGATTGTCTGATCGGTAATCATGAAGAGTCCTCTCGTCGAAACGTTGTCGTTCTTTGCGCTCATACCCAAATTTACGTGAACGTGACACTCATGCACTACAATGATAAATCCGTGTTACAACGTCGAAGGGGAGTTATCGATGGATCAGACGCAGACGAGCGACGACGCTCCCCTGATCACGCACAGCACTCCCCAATCGGAGCAAACCACGCTCTTGGCTCAGCAAAAACCCCTCGTGACCATCGTGCATGCCTCGGTCGGCTCGGGCCACAAGGCCGCCGCAAATGCGATTGCGCAGGCATTCGACCTCGTCCGCGGCACCAATGGCGTCCCCGAGGATGTTGAGATTGAAGTGCTCGATATCCTTGATTTTGGACGTATTAAATTCGACGGCAATAAGACCGCGGCTTCTTTTACGGGAGCCACGCGCCCCATTTACGACCTGACCTGGCGATATACGCTTACGGGGCATCTTCTCTGGGGTGGCGGCACGGCATGGTCGCGAATTATGTTCCCCGCCTTCAACGAATATATTCGTAGTCGAAGGCCAATAGCCGTGGTCGCAACGCACATCACGGCAGCCAATGTTGCCGTTGGCGCCCGCGTAATTACGGGTATCGATTATCCGGTCATCTGCGTACCGACTGACTACGAAGTCGAGGGCTGGTGGCCCCACAAGGACACCGATCTATTCTGTGTTGCCAACGAATTCATGGCTGAAACGCTGCGTCCGCGCAAGGTGCCCGAGGCAAAGATTCGCATTACCGGCATCCCTATTCGCGCCGGATTCGACACGAATTACGATCGCGAGGAAGAGCTAACCAAGTTCAACCTCCCCACCGACAAGACCGTCGTGCTGGTAATGGCCGGCGCCAGCTTGCCCCAGCCTTACGTCCGCTTTCGCGCGGCGATGGACCACACACTCCCCTTCCTGCGCAGCTTCGAAGACATGCACTTTGTCTTTTTGCCCGGCAAAGACGTGGAGTATGCCACCCGGCTGAAGACGCTCTTCGATGCCATGAAGCTCGAGAACGTCACGGTGTTGGACTATGTCGACGACATGGCGGCCCTCATGCACGGCTGCGACTTGGCAATCCTCAAATCGGGCGGACTCACGGTCACCGAGTGCCTCTGCGCGCATCTGCCGATGATCCTGCTGGGCAAGTCATATGGCCAGGAAAAGGCCAACACCACCATGCTCACCGGCATGGGCGCCAGCATGCACGTCACCACGGCACGAGAGCTCATCGTAACCCTGCGCCACCTGCACGACCATCCGGAGTCGCTCAAAGCCCTACTCATCAACGGCGAAGTACTACGCCGTCCCCACGCAGCCGAAGACATCGCCGTCGCCACCATGGAACTCGTAGGCAAACCCCAGAAAAGAAAACGCGCATTCTGCCGCTTCTACTGGGGCGGAAAACCCGCGCATATCCGCTAGCGTCTTAATGTTCGCTTGCCTGTGGGAGGCCCCTATATATCATCCCGTGCTCAAACATTCTCGCTTCGCTGCGAAACTGCGCGCGGGACGATATATAGGGGCCTCCCACAGGCAAGCTGCGTTAACGTACTTGCAGCTATACCAGATTCCCCACCATCAGAATCTGCAAAGGCAAAACCAAAAATATAAATATAGTAAGCCGATGCGAGAAAGGAGGTTTTCCTTTATCGCATCGGCTTACTAGAAAGAAAGGCTTTAATTTTTCAAGCGAGTAACCGCCCGCCCGTCTCTCACACATATCGTTCCACGCGCAGTTTCGCAGCGAGCGAAGCGACGCGAGAATGTTTGAGCATGGAATGATATGTGTGAGAGACGGGCGGGAGGGATACGAGCGCCCCCGCGAGAATGTTTGAGCATGGGATGATATATAGGCGGGTCGGGCCGGTCAGCGGACAGTACGTAAACGACTAAGCGACGCCGCTAGAACCGAAACCGCCGGCTCCTCGGTCGGTTTTATCTAGTTCTTCTACTTCTACGAGGTTGACCGTGGGGACTTCTTGGATGACGAGCTGGGCGATGCGGTCGCCTTTGTTGATTTGGATGTTGTTCGTGGGGTCTAGGTTGATGAGGATGACTTTGAGCTCTCCTCGGTAGTGGGCGTCGATGAGGCCAGGAGTGTTGACTATGGACAGGCCTTGCTTAATGGCCAGGCCGCTGCGGGGCTGGACGAAGCCGGCGTAGCCGTCGGGCAGGGCGACGGCTAGGCCCGTGGAGACCAGGCGACGCTCAAAAGGCTTGAGGGTGCAATCCTCGTTGGCTCGGAGGTCAAGACCGGCATCCGTGGGATGGGCGTATTTGGGAAGCTCGACGGTTGGGTCGAGACGCTTAATGTTAACGGTAATGTTGGACATGAAATCACCTTAGCTTGTCGAGCTCTTGCAGAAACTCATCGACGTCTTTGAAATCGCGATAGACCGAGGCAAAGCGGATGTAGGCCACTTTATCGATCTTGGCCAACCGCTTAAGAACCATATCGCCCAGCTCATGGGACGTAACAGCCGTGAGCGTACGGGAACGAAGCTCAACCTCAATATCGTCAATGATCTCGTTGAGCTTTTTAGTGTCGATATCTCGCTTGATCGTGGCGCGCATCAAACCGACCAGCAGCTTATTGCGATCGAACCGTTGCTTGGATCCGTCTGACTTAATGACCTCGATAGGGTCTTCACAACGCTCAAATGTCGTAAAGCGATAATTGCATGAGCAGCATTCGCGACGGCGCTTGATGGTGTTATTTGATTCCTGCATGCGGGAATCAACGACGCGGGTATGTGCCTTGCCGCATTTGGGACAGCGCATGGTACCTCCTCTAAAACGATTACAAGGGTACCATGCGACGGTACTTAAATCTTATGAACGTGCGGGAACTTTAAGATGCGCACCGGCATCGAGCGAGCCATGCTCCAGGTGATTGACGTTGCGGATCATATCAGAGGTCTCCTGCGTGGAAAGACCCTCAATCGGATGCTCCTGGGCTAGCGACCACAAGGAATCGCCAGACTGAACACGGACGGTCTCGTAGGTAACGTTGGATACCGACTCGGCATATGCGGCGTGACGAGCGCTGAAGATCGAGGTGGCAAGTACAAAGAAGAGCGTGAGCGCAACGGCTAGGGCGACAATCGTCGAAGCCTTTAGGGCAACGGGGGCCGAAGTCGTGGCGACGCACTGGCTGCGGACGGGCTTGCCAGGCAGTGTTTGGAAACCAGATCGGCCGCCTTTAACAACCGTGAAAGCCGGCGCGGCAGGCGTCTCGAGCTTAAGGGCGAGGTTTCCCTGGACCATATTCGTTGCGTTCATCATGTTCTCCTCTCGCGTGTTTTGCTGAGAACAGTTTTATCAAGCCGCGCGGACAAAAATGTCTAGCGCGAGAACGAATGTTCGGTTATTATTATCTTCGAACAGTTGTTCCTGTCAAGCAAAATTCGAACATTTGTTTGACATGGGTAGAGAGGATGCCCTGATGGCTCGCAAAATTACCAAGCGTCAGCAGCAAATTTACGACTTCATCAAGGAATATCAGCAGGAGAAGGGTTATCCGCCCAGCGTGCGCGAGATGGCTTCTGCCGTGGGCCTATCCTCTCCCAGCACCGTGCACGCCCATCTCTCTGCCCTGGAGGCGCGCGGGCTACTCAAGCGCGATGCCACCAAACCGCGCGCCCTGGAACTCTTTAACGAGGACGGTTCCTCTGTCTCAATTTCTAAATCTGACGAGCCCACCGCACCTCGCGGAACGGTCTCGCTACCGCTCGTTGGTCGCGTCGCGGCTGGGATTCCCATTCTGGCCGAGCAGAATATCGAAGACACTTTTACTATCCCGACCGAAATCGCCACTGATCAGGGTTCCTTTATCCTTGAGGTGCATGGGAGCTCAATGATCAATGTCGGCATCTTCAATGGCGATTACATCATCGTCCGTGAACAAAAGAGTGCCATGAACGGCGAAATTGTCGTGGCCATGATTGATGGTTCAGCGACCGTCAAGACGTTCTACAAGGAGCAGGGACGCGTACGCCTGCAGCCCGAGAATGACACCATGGAGCCTATCTATGCAACGAATCCCATCATCTTGGGCAAAGTCGTCGGCTTAATGCGCCGGTTCTCGTAATGCAAAAACGCATCACCATCTTTGATACCGTCCGCGGGTTTACGATGATTTCAATGGCAGGTTTTCACGCTTGCTACGATCTCGCCTACCTGTACGACTGGGATATGCCCTGGTTTACCCAGACCGTCTTTCAAGACATCTGGCGCGCCAGCATCAGCTGGGTATTTTTGTTTATCGCGGGTTGGATGTGCACCCTTTCGCGCAACAATATCAAACGTGCCGCCAAATACGCCTTAGCAGCACTCGTCGTCTGGCTGGCAACAACACTTGTCTCAGTCGACGATTCGGTTAATTTTGGCATCATCTACTGCATGGCCGCATGTACCGGCATCGTGGCGTTGACCGATCCCGTCCTTAAGAAGATATCGGCGAGATGGGGCATGTCGCTATGCCTTGTGTTGTTCGCCCTCACCTGGAGTATCCCCAAAACGATCTACCCTGTCCCCTACCTGGCGTGGCTGGGATTTCCGAGCCTTGGGTTTGTTTCAGGTGATTACTACCCCATCATCCCGTTTATCTTTATGTATCTTGCAGGATACTTCGCCGCACATATAGCGCAGGGAATCGATAAGACCGCCCTAAGCTGGGCCTACGCCAACCCCCTGCCGGCGCTCGCCAGCCTTGGACGCCATGCACTCCCCTTTTATCTGCTGCATCAACCCATTATTCTGGGCTTTTTGGAGCTCGTCTACTCGGTGCGATAACGCTTGAGCCGCGGCGCGATACGGGCCGGCAGCTTCGCCACAATACGAACGCCGTCCTCAAGATATTCCTCGTGCAAAAGGGTTCCCTGCTCATGCACCAGCGTGATGAGGGCGCCCTCGCGATACGGGATATCAGCAGAGAGCAACACATCGGTAGCAGCCGCCTCACGAGCAATACGGTCGACGAAATCGTCGAGTCCCTCGCCCGTCTGGGCCGAGAACAGCACGGCCTCGGGATAGCGACGACGGAAGCTCAGACGATCAACGCTATCGAGAAGATCGATTTTATTGAATACGGTCAGCGTTAAACGCTCTCCAGCGCCGATCTCATCAAGAACGCGGTCGACAGCCTCAAGCTGCCGCTCATAGTCCTCGTCAGACGCATCTACGACTTTGAGAATTAGATCGGCACCCAACACCTCGGACAGCGTCGATTTAAAGGCATCGACCAGACCATGCGGCAGCTTTTGAATAAAGCCGACGGTATCAGTAATCGTCATGCCGCGACCGCCGGGCAGGCGATACGAACGCGTCGTCGGGTCGAGCGTAGCAAACAGCTTGTCCTGCGAAAGTACCGTAGAGCCGGTCAGGCGATTGAGCAACGTCGATTTACCGGCATTGGTATAACCGGCTAACGCGACGCGAAACGCCGGTGACTCAATGCGGCTCTTGGACTGGACATCGCGATGCTGTTCAACCTGCTTGAGCTCACGACGAAGCGCGGCAATCTTATTGCGAATCAAGCGACGGTCAACCTCGAGCTGGCTTTCACCCTGGCCAAAGCGCGAACCGATGCCGCCGCGCGTCTGCTCCTTGGCAAGATGGCTCCACATGCCACGCAGACGAGGCAACAGATATTGAAGCTGCGCCAGCTGCACCTGTAGACGACCCTCGCGCGTCTGGGCATGCAGGCCGAAAATATCAAGAATGAGCGCCGTGCGATCGATGATCTTAACCGGTTCGCCCACGGCCTTCTCCAGATAGGACTGCTGTGAAGGCGTCAGATCGTCGTCAAAAATAACGACATCGGCATCCATGCGATGCACTAAGCCGCACAGCTCTTCAACCTTGCCGGAACCGATAAACGATTTAGGATAGGGTTTAACCAGTCGCTGCGACAAACGAGCAACACACCGGGCGCCAGCCGTGTGCGCCAGGCGCTCAAGCTCATCGAGCGAGCGATCGAGCGGCCACGCATTGTCGCGCCACTCGACGCCGACAAGAATGGCACGCTCAGGCTCGGGTGCTGTGGGAACGAGGGGAAACCGGGCCATCAGGCAGCCTCGATGCGATGCAAGATATCCTCAACGACCTCATCGACCGTATATTCGTCCATATCGAACCACACAATACGATCGTCGCGCTTAAACCACGAAAGCTGACGCTTGGCATAGCGACGCGAACGCATCTTAATGAGTTCACGAGCCTCATCCATAGTCATCACACCGTTAAAAGCATCAATGATTTCTTTGTAGCCAATCGCCTGCATCGAAGTGAGCGCATCTTCAAGCCCCTGGTCCATAAGGCCACGGACCTCATCAACAAGACCCTGCTCAAACATGAGGTCAACGCGCAGGTTAATGCGCTCGTAAAGCAGCTCACGATTGCGTGTCAAGCCAAACCACAAGGCATGATAATGCTCACATGGAACACTAAACTGTGACTTTTGCTGTGCGTAGGAAACGCCGTCATCATGCATTTCGAGCGCACGAATCACGCGGCGCACATTATGAGGATGAATGACCGCGGCAGACTCAGGATCGCGCTCGGTAAGCAGCTTATGCAGCGCTTCCTCACCAATGCGCTCGGCAAGTTCCTGATAACCCGCACGGCGATCGTCCTCAAGTTCTCCCGAGGGAAAATCCATCTCATCGAGGGCGGCCTTGAGATACAGGCCCGTACCCCCGCAAAACACCGGAAGACGTCCAGACCCGAGCAGGCGCTCAACATGCGCGCGAGCGTCTGCCTGGTAAAGCGCCGCAGAGTACGCGACGCCCGGCTCTACGATGTCAACGAGACGCAGAGGCGCCGTACACTCATCGGGCGTCATCTTTGCGGTGCCGATATCCATACCGCGATAGATTTGCATCGCATCGCACGACAGCACTTCAGACGAAAGGCGAGCGGCCAAACGGTCAGCGACGTCACTTTTACCAACCGCCGTCGGACCGACGATCGCAACGGCGGAAAGACCTGCCCCGGGAGAAATCATTAGCGCGGCTCACCCACAACGGAGCCTGACAAATACCACGTCTTAGCAACGTCGACGTCAACATCAACGATCTTACCGACAAGCTGGTCGATGCTATATCCCTCGGGAATGGGCGCATGAACGGTCTGATTCTTGGGGCTCTTGCCCAGCAGCACCGCATCGTTCTTTTTACTCGTACCCTCAATGAGCGCCGGCACCACGGTATGGAGCTCACCCTGGTTGTACTCGTGCGCTGTCGTCTCGATAACCTTGACCAGACGGTTAAAGCGCTCAAGGATGACCTCGTGCGGTGTGGGATCATCAATCTCGGCGGCCGGGGTACCAGCGCGCTTGGAGTAGATGAAGGTATAGGCCTGGGCATAGCGGACCGTCTCGGCAAGCGAGAGCGTCTGCTCAAAGTCTTCTTCAGTCTCGCCTGGGAAGCCAACGATAATGTCGGTCGAGAGCGCGATATCGGGCATACGGTTGCGAATGCGATCGACCAGGCCCAAATAGTCCTCACGTGTATAACGGCGATTCATCTCTTTGAGGATCCGCGTCGAACCTGACTGGACGGCCAAGTGCAGCTGCGGCATAACGGCAGGCGTCTCGGCCATGGCGTCGATGGTCTCGGGCAACAGGTCCTTGGGATGCGAAGACGTAAAGAAGATGCGCTCCACACCCGTATCGCCCACGGCACGCAGCAGATCGGCAAAACGCGGCTTGCCAAACAGATCGCGACCATATGAGTTAACGTTTTGGCCCAGCAGCGTAATCTCACGCACGCCCTGGCGCACCAAACCGGTCACCTCGTCGACAATGTCCTCGAAGGGGCGACTTTTTTCGCGACCGCGCACGTACGGCACGATGCAATAGGTGCAGAAATTATTGCAGCCTGTCATGATGGGCACCCAGGCGTGATACTGGGTCTCGCGATGCCACGGCATGCTCATGGCATCCGTATCCTCATGCTCATTGGTGCGGATATGACGCTTACCATCAAGGAACGCCTCGGCAATGAGCTCGGCCACATGTGCGATGGAATGCGTGCCAAAGATGACATTGACGTTATCGACGTTGGTGAGCAGGCCCTCTCCATCACGCTGCGCGATGCAGCCGCCCACGGCAACCACACGCTTGCCCGAAGGCGAAGGCGGCAGGCTTTTGCAGGAATTGCACTGACCGTACAGGCGAGTATCGGCGGCCTCACGCACACAGCATGTCATGAAGACAACGATATCGGCATGCTCGGGATCGAGCGCCATGAGGCAACCATACGAATCGAGCAGACCGCTCACGCGCTCAGAGTCGTGCTGATTCATCTGGCAGCCAAAGGTGCGGATAAAGTAGGTTTTACCGGCAAGAATATCGCGTACGGAACGCTGGTCCATGTGCATAAGTCCTAACGATGGAAGGGAGGCGAATCGAGGCAAGCAGAAGCTATGCCACAGGCTTAACATCATCCATGACGACGTTATCCATAGCAGCTCGATTGATCTGGTGAACGTAGATAGAAAGGCGGATGGCCGTGCGCGACTCCCCGTTAATGAGGATATCGGAGAACACGGGCGCGCAGGAAATATCAAAACCGGTTGGAATCAAAAAACCGCGCGCGATAGCCACGGCCTTAATGGCCTGGTTGACAGCACCGGCACCGACACACTGGATGTTGACGGGTACACCATCCTTGACCATGCCGGCGATGGCGCCGGCAACGGACGCGGGCGATGATTTGCTTGATACCTTCAGGCAATCCATGAAGAAACTCCTGCGTTTAAAAGTACGTTTTAACTGCAATAACTGTATCGTACCGAGTGGACTCGGTAAAGGCACTATTCCTCTTTGGCAAGATCGAAGGTCACGGTGATTCGATCACGCGAAACGCGAATCTTTGGGTCGCCGCAAAGGTTGAGATAGTACCGGGCGGCAAGGTCATTAAAGTCGCGCTCCACAGCACGCGAAAACTGTGCCATGTCATCCTTGGCAATACGTAGCCCGCGACGATCTTTCGCAAGATCGACAGGAGCCGGCGCATGCGAGGAAGAATCACGCTCGCGCAGCAGACGCGCGGTCACACCGCGAACGGGCTTAATCTGCCCTGCCAAAATGCGATGTGCCGTGCGCTCGGACATCTCAAGACCCAAACCCGAACAGATGCGAATAAAGTCCTCGGCATCAGAGGCAAGGCCTAAACGGTCGACAACCGGAAGCTCACTCTCGTCATCGATAAACAGGAGACGCGACGTATCGAGCCGGCTTGACGCCTGAGCATAAAGGGTCGCGGCGATCTCAGACGGAGAACCAAGATAGACATCGCAACCACGCAACTCCTCGAGCGCAAACTCACAGGCAGCGCGAATAATATTATGCGGACCGCGAGCACAGACATAACGTCCGTCCTCATCCTTGACGGCCTGGGGCCAGCTGGACTGATCGGCACGCTCGCTGAGGCGGTCGACCGCAACGCTCACCTTAAAGGCTGAACCAAGATCGACACCGGACGTGACCACACGGGCCTCGTCGGTGTTCTGCTTGATCGAAAACAATGCCATGCCACGACCGTGAACGCCCCAACGGTCCATCTTCATGCTCTCGAGCTTTGAGGTAACGCGAGCATCGAAGATTCGCTCTTGCATATCCTGCGGAACACCCGAGCCGTTATCCAGAAAGACAAGCGTGCGGACGCCATCTTCCTTGGTCGTGGCGAGATAGACCTTGTCGGCGCCGGCATCGCGAGCATTACGGAGCATTTCGATGACGATATCCTCGACATGCTGAATGTCGTGCTTTGCCTGGCGCCGCTCGGCCTCCGAAACGCGGAGGCGGACATACCCCTCGCCAAGGTTCTCCTCGACGCGAAGGTTGCCCTCCCCCGACATCGACGCGATAAATGAGATGAGCTCGTTCGCGTCGCTCATGTTATTTAGCGATATCGACAGCGCGGCTCTCGCGAATCACGACGACGCGCACCTGACCGGGATACTCCATCTCTTCCTCGATCTGATGGGCGATATCGTGAGCCAGGACCGTGGACTGGGCATCGGAGATCTTGTCCGGCTGAACCATGACGTGGACCTCGCGACCAGCCTGCATGGCATAGGTACGCTCGACGCCGTCATGGGAGTTGGCAATCTCCTCGAGCTTCTCAAGACGCTTGATGTAGTTCTCGGCAGACTCGCGACGGGCACCGGGGCGAGAAGCAGAGACGGCATCAGCGGCCTGTACCAGGACATCGAGCACCGTGTTGGGGTCAACATCGGCGTGGTGAGCCTCGATAGCGTGGACGATAACGGGCTTCTCGCCATAACGGCGGGCAAGCTCGGCGCCGATGACGGCATGCGGGCCCTCGACGTCGTGGTCGATTGCCTTGCCCAGGTCATGAAGCAGGCCGGCGCGCTTGGCGGTCACAACGTCCAGGCCAAGCTCGGAAGCCATCACGCCGCAGAGATCAGAGACCTCGAGGGAGTGCTGAAGCACGTTCTGACCAAACGAGGTACGGTAGCGCAAGGCACCAAGGGTCTTGACGATCTCGGGGTGCAGGTCGTGGATGCCGGTATCGAAGGCAGCCTGCTCGCCAGCCTCGCGCACGCGCTGCTGAACCAGGTCGGCAGCCTTGTGATACATCTCCTCGATGCGGGCAGGGTGAATGCGGCCGTCGGCGATGAGGTTCTCGAGGGCGACACGGGCGGTCTCACGACGGACCGGGTCGAAGCTCGAAAGAACGACGGTCTCGGGCGTGTCGTCGATCACGAGGTTGACGCCGGAAACCTGCTCGAAGGTGCGGATGTTGCGACCCTCGCGACCGATGATACGGCCCTTGAGGTCATCAGAGGGAATGTGCACGGAGGTAACGGTGACCTCGGCAGTGTGGTCGGCAGCGCAGCGCTGAATCGCCAGGGACAGAATCTCCTGGGCGGTCTTGTGGCACTCGGCGCGAACCTGCTGCTCGGACTCGCGAATAATCGTGGCGGCCTCGTGGGTGACCTCGCCGCGAACCTTATCGAGGAGCTCCTTGTGGGCGTCCTCGCGGGTCAGGTCGGCGATGCGCTCGAGCTCGGAGGTCTGCTTTGCGCAGAGCTCCTCAAGCTCGCGGGAGCGCTTCTCGACCTGACCGGCCTGGCTGGACAGCTGATGCTCGCGCTTGTCGAGAGCGTCGTTGCGGCGATCAAGGGATTCCTCGCGCTGCATCACTCGGTTCTCGAGCGTACGAATCTCGTTCTTACGCTGCTTGTCCTCGGCCTCGGCGGCCTGCTTGTTCTTGATGATCTCCTCTTTAGCCTCGAGCAGAGCCTCTTTTTTGAGGGTCTCGGCCTGACGCTTAGCATCACCGATCAGGGACTCAGCCTGTGCGTGTGCCGACTGGATCTTTTCGTCGGCCTCGTGAAGACTACCCTGCTTGGCGGTGCGCATGTAGGCAATTGCGGCGATGGCACCCAAAACGATGCCAACGAGCGCTGCGATGATAGGCATGCTCACTCCTTTTTATGGATTCGTTACACAACAAAGCGAACCGTCCTTACGAACGGCTCGCGACATTTGAGTAATATGGGCGCAGCTTATGCGGGTCGGATACAGATAAACATATAAACAAACTCATCACAGATGAGCACATATCACAAAGCAAATGACAGTGTTTATCGTACGTTGAACCACAACAACTGTCAAATAAATGGCCCCAGCACGGCGGCTAAAACGCGGTGAACGGCAGGACCACAAAACGCATACGCCTAAACCGCACATTCCTCGCGTTCGGCATCGAGACGTGCCTTAACGGCATCGGCGGCGATGTGATACGAGAAGCCCTTGCCCATCAAAAACCGAACCAGTTTTTCGAATCCGCGCGTCTCTGGAACACGCCGCTTGGCGAGCAGAGCTGACGCACGCTCCAAATCGTCTTCGACGGCAAAATAATCCTCGGGATAACCGGGAATGTCATCGAGCACGACATGACGGCGCTTGAGCTCGGTCTCGATTTTGCGCTGTCCCCAACCGCGCCGCTTGCGCTCCTCGATAAAGTACGAGCAAAAGCGGCTCTCGTCTAAAAAGCGATACTCGGTGGCGCGCTCGACGGCGAAATCGATCGCAGGCTGGTGAAAGCCGTAGCGAGCCAGCTTGTCACGGACCTCACCCGTCGCATGGTCGCGGCGCGATAACATCTCGGTCACCATGGTAAGTGCACATTTACGCTCGATGAGCTGCACCGCCTCACGAAAGTTGTCCCAATCGCAGGGAAGATCGGGGCGGTTTTTGACATACAGCCGCGCGACCCGCACGGGAATCCAAATGGACCGCTCAAAACCGCCCTCAAGCTCACAATCGATATGTGCGCAAGGCTTTTTGGACGCATATCCGCTCGAGA
Organism: uncultured Collinsella sp.; assembly: GCA_902491345.1. GTDB lineage: Bacteria > Actinomycetota > Coriobacteriia > Coriobacteriales > Coriobacteriaceae > Collinsella. The sequence goes on along the minus strand of CABUHI010000010.1, from coordinate 46,369 downwards.
ACGAGGAGGCCGCCTTCTTATCGGGATAGACGACCGTGGCCTCGGTCACCGTATACGACATGAGCGTAACCGCTACTCGTCGTCATCATCGAGCATGGCGGAACCATCGATAGCGTAAAGCTCGTCAAACTCCTCAGGCGCAGGCTGATCGGTCAGCTCGACCTCGGAAGGAGCATCGTCATCAAACTCAAGCCCGCAGGCAAGGCGGACCTTATGCTCAATCTCGTCAGCGCAATCGGGGTGTTCGCGCAGGAACGCCTTGGCGGCCTCGCGACCGTTGCCGAGCTTGTCCTCGCCATAGGCAAACCAGGAGCCCATCTTCTTGCAGATGCCGCACTCGACAGCCATGTCCAGAATCGAGCCCTCCTTAGAGATGCCCGTACCGTACATGATGTCGAACTCAGCAGAACGGAACGGAGCTGCCACCTTGTTCTTAACGACCTTGGCGCGCACGCGGTTACCGATAACCTCGTCCTTAAGCTTAATGCTGTCGATACGGCGAATGTCGATACGCACCGAAGAGAAGAACTTAAGGGCGCGGCCGCCCGTCGTAGTCTCGGGGTTGCCGAACATGACGCCGATCTTCTCACGCAGCTGGTTAATGAAGATGCACGTCGTGTTGGACTTAGACAGCGAGCCGGCGAGCTTGCGGAGCGCCTGGCTCATCAGGCGAGCCTGAAGACCGACCGTAGTGTCGCCGATCTCTCCCTCGATCTCGGCACGCGGGGTCAGCGCGGCGACGGAGTCGACGACGATGGCATCGATGGCGCCGGAACGCACGAGCATGTCAACAATCTCAAGCGCCTGCTCGCCCGTATCGGGCTGGGAAATGAGCACCTCGTCGATATCCACGCCGATGCGCGCGGCATACGTGGGATCAAGCGCGTGCTCGGCATCGATAAATGCCACAACGCCGCCCATAGCCTGGGCCTCGGCCAAGATCTCGAGCGAAAGCGTCGTCTTACCGGAGGACTCAGGACCGTAAATCTCGACGATACGGCCGCGCGGCACGCCGCCGATACCCAGCGCGGCATCGAGGGCCAGGGCGCCCGTGGGAATGGCCTCGACCTCGAGCTCGGGGCCACCGTCGCCGTACCTCATGATGGAACCCTGGCCGAATTTCTTCTCGATCTCGGCCTTGGTGGTGGCGATCATCTCATCGCGCTCTTTACCCGTCGTGCGAGCATGAACGGTACGTACGGGACCTGAATTCTTGGCCATGAATAGCCCTCCTCTTAACAACCTGCATCGATAATATACGAACGGCTGTTCGTGGTCAACCGTTCAGATAAATCATATGCAGCCGACCTTTCCAAAACCCAACCAAACGCCGACCAAACACTGACCAAATGCTTGACCACAAAGGACCAAAAATGAACAAGGCAGGCAAAAATACGTCTACAACCAGCACAAACGCCAAATTAGCCTAAGGTCCATATCTCCACAATTAAGGGGCCCGGAGGCCCCTTAAAACACGTCTATTCCATAGAATCGAGCACGCAGACAATGCGACCCAATGCCTCCGTGACCGCATGGGCACGAACACACGAACGGTCGCCCTCATAGTGGCAGCGCACAGAGTCAACGACCGGCACTCCCCCATCGGCGGAACGATACGCCCAGCCAATATAAAAAGTGCCAGCCGGATCGTCCTCGGTCCCTCCACCGGGACCGGCATAGCCAGTCGCGCTCACGGCAATATCGCTCTGATACAGCTCCAGCGAACCGGCAGCCATCTCGCGCGCCGTCTGATACGACACCGCAGTGTAGCGGTCGAGCGTCTCTTGCTCAACGCCGAGCACGCGATGCTTAATCTCGTCGCAGTACGTCACCGCACCACCGCGCAGCACCGCCGAGGCACCAGGGATATCGGCGATCGTCGAGGCGATCATGCCAGCCGTCAGAGATTCAGCCGTCGAAACCGTCACATCACGAAAGCTTGCACGCTCGACAATATCGCGTGCGAGCTCTTCGTTATGCACGGCAATCTGCTCAAATGATTCCGTCATGCCTACCAGGACCTAGACCGAAAAGACGATCTTGCGGCAGTTCCAGAAGTACTGGGCGCCCGAGATAACGGTCAAGACAACGGCAACGGCGTACAGGAAGCGCGACACCGAGTAGATGCCGAGCGTCAGCGCCACCGGGCCAAGGTGCAAGCCGGCCATAGCAAAAACGCACAGGTAACCGCAGATGGAGACCATCGTGGTTGCCGTCTTGTACTTGCCGAGCTTATCGGCCGCAACAACCACGCCGGCCGCACTCGCAACCATGCGTAGGGCGCTCACCAGCAGCTCGCGGAACAGGATAATAAACACGGACCACACGGTTACGGCGCCAAAATCCAAGAACAGCAGCAGGGCCGAGAACACCAGCAGCTTGTCGGCGATGGGGTCCAAGAACTTGCCGAAATCGGTGATCTCGTTGCGCGAGCGTGCCAGATAACCGTCGACCTTATCGGTGCACGACAGGATCACATACAGAATGAAGGCAGCGGCGGCGAGCGGACCGTCAAAGGTGCTCCAATCCGTACCGGCAACACTCGTGTGAGAAAGCGCCGACACGATCATGAACACCGGGATAAAGACGATGCGCACGCACGTCACGATGTTGGCGGGCGTCCAGACACTCGTCAGTTCCTTATTGCTCTCGTTAGCCACGACGCTCTCCTACTCCACAACATGACCGATAAGCTCATAGCAGAAGCTATCGGTAAACTCGACGGTCAGAATATCGCCCACGGACGCCTCGCTGGCGTCCAGATGCACCGCGCCATCGGAATCGGGCGCCTGGAACCAGGCATGGCCGATCAGCTCGGCGCCATCCTCGGTCTCTTCGATACCGTCGACGATCACCTGGGCGCGCTCGCCCACATGTGCGGCGGTGGCGGCAAAACCGAGCGACTCGGCCAGGTCCATGGCCTCCTGGGCGCGCTCGAGCTTAACCTCCTCATCGACCTGGCCCTCCATCTTGGCGGCCAGGCTGCCTTCCTCACGCGAGTAGGCAAAGACACTCGTGTAGTCAAAGCCGACGGTGTCCATAAAGTCGATAAGGTCGAGGAACTCGTCGTCGGTCTCGGTCGGGAAGCCGACCATGGCCGTGGAACGAATCACGATGCCGGGGATGCGCTCGCGAAGGTCGCGGAACAGATCCTCGAGCTCCTGGCGCGAACCGGAGCGACGCATGGCCTTGAGAATGCGCGCGTCGCAGTGCTGCACGGGGATATCGATATAGGGCAGCACCTCGGGCGTATCGCGAATCGTCTCGATGAGTTCGTCAGTCATGCCCTCGGGCTGCAGATAGAGCACGCGGACCCAGACGTTGTGCGGGCGCACGGCCTCGGCGACGGCGCGCAGCAGCTGCGCCAGATTGCGCGGCGAGCCATCGGCGACGTCCTCGTCGGCAAAGTCGGTACCCCAGATGCCCGTGTCCTGGCCGATCAGCACGATCTCGCGCACACCGCCGGCAACCAGGTCGCGCACCTCGGAGATGATGCTCTCGGCATTGCGCGAATGATAGCGACCGCGAATATAGGGAATCATGCAGAAGCTGCAGAAGCGGTTGCAGCCATCGGAAATCTTGACGTAGGCGACAGCACCCTCGACGGTACGTTTGACCTGCGGGATATAGGCTGCAATCTCGCGCTCGACACCCAGCACGCCATCGATGACCGCCACGATGCCGTCCTCCTCGTCGGCCTTCACAAAGGCAGCGACCTCGGGCAGCTCGTCGGGCAGGTCGTCGCCATAGCGCGACGGCACACAGCCGCACATGACGATGGGGCAAGAACGAACGCCGTCCTGAACCTCGTTGGCGAGTTCGAGCGTGGTCTCGATGCTCTCGGACGTTGCGGAGGCGAGGAACGAGCATGTATTGACGATGGCGATATCGGCATCCTGCGGGTCGAATGCCTCCTCGTAGCCCGCAGCGGTCAAAAGAGAACGCATGCGGTCGGTGTCGACCTCGTTCTTAGCGCACCCGAGGGTGATGTAGAGCACGGAGCCCAACGGTGTATCCATGTTGGAGAGCGGTCCTTTCGATTGATATTAGCGGTAGTTGGTGAACTGCAGCGGCTGGCCGTAGTCTTGGTCGCGCAGGAACTGGATCACGGTCTGCAACGCGTCCTTCGAAGCAGAGGAAACACGCAGCTTGTCGGACTCGATGGTCACCTTGACCTTGAGCTTTTGATCCTTGATGTCCTTGTTGATCTTCTTGGCGGTCGCCTGGTCGATACCCTCGACGATATGGCCGAGCACGCGCACGGTGCCGCCCGATGCCGCCTGCGGAGCATCCCACGAGACAGCCTTGAGGTCGATGCCGCGCTTGATGAGCTTGGAGCTCAGCACGTCGACAATCTGTTTGGAGACAAAGTCGGCCGGGGCGTTGATCGTAAAGAGCTTGTCGCCCTTCGAAAGCTCGATCGTGGCACCGGAATCCTTAAGGTCATAGCGCTGGGAAATCTCGCGCGTGGTCTGCTGAAAGGCGTTGTCGACCTCTTGCATGTTGACCTCGGACACGACGTCGAAGCTGGAATCTTTAGCCATGATGTTTCCTTTCGCGTACGAGAGGCTTAGTAGCTATCGTACGAATAGTCGGTAGAATCGCTGGGCGTCTGACCGTCAGTTGCGGCATCGGCGCCATCCGTGGACTGGGCATCGGTACCGTCGGTGGTATCGGTACCGTCGGTAGTGTCGGTACCATCAGAACTTTCACCATTCTCGGAATCAGACGTCTCCTTCTTGGGAACGGTGATCGTCACGCGTGCCACGCCCGAGGTCTTGGTATCGTAACGGACCTTTTCACCGTTCTTGGTAACGGTGACATCGGAAGGCTTGGACGTGGTGATCTCGATTGAGGACTCGGGCGTGTACTCCTGCTCAAAGGGGCCAGTCGCCTGGGCGCCATAGACCGACTTGCCGTCGACCTTGACCTCAATCCATGCGGTCTTTCCCTTGGCAACGGAGACCTTGACCTTCGTGACCTCGCTCTCTTCCTTCTTGGCCGTCGTCTTGGTAGCGTCCGAATCAGTCGACTCATCCGTCGCCTCATCGGTGTCTTCGTCCTCGTCGACCGTTTCGGACTTCTTAGAAGACTTCTTGGTCGTCGTCTTGGTAGCAGCGGGCGTCTCGGGCGTGGTCTCGGGCGCCGAAGATGCACAGCCGCGCAGAAGCACCACGATGAGCACGATCAGCAGCAACGCCACGGCACCGATGCCGGCGTAGACGATACGCGGATCGAGCCCGTTGTTTTGAGGAGTACGGGATCCGCCGCGTCCACGACCGGAACTGCTGCGGCCGCCTCCCTGAGGCATACGACCACGATTGCTATCGGAACGGCCGCGATAGCCGCCCTGGCCCTGAAGGCTGCGCTGACCCGAGCGGGGCGCAAGTTCACCGCGGCCTTGATAGCCACGTTGGCCCGAACGCGGAGCCGAAGAGCGCTGGCCATACGGCTGTGATTGAGAGCGAAGACGCGGCGTCACCTGCGTGGTATCGGCATCCGCATAGCCACCGCGAGAGCGTCCGGTGGAGACACCACGGTGACCGCGATCGGAATAGCCGCCGTCGCCGTAGCCGGCACGAGGGTCACGCGCCACGCCGCGGGCAGCGGGAAGTGCACGGTCCTCGGGCATCGGCGTACTGCGGAACCGGTCACGCTGTGAGCGAATCTCCTCGCCCGAACCCGTCTCAGTAATATAACCGGCCTGCTGAGGACGCTGTCCATAGCGGGTCGAACGACCGCCCTGAACCATCAGGAAGCGCCCGTTGTCCACCGAGGAACGCGAATTGACGTAGCCGGCGGCGTCCTGAAAACGACCGCCCTGCTGCGACGTTTCGCGTTCGTATGCCATCAGGTCGTCAAAGTAGGCATTGACGACCTCGCGCGGATTGAGGCCCAAAAAGCGAGCATAGCTCGAAATCATGCCCTGTGCATAGCCGCGCGGCGGCATCGAAGCAAAGTTACCGGTCTCGAAAAACTCGATGATCTGCGGCCTGATTTTGATGGTGTTGGCGACCTGCTGAATGGAAAGCCCCATTCGGCGACGCTGCTCGAGCAGCATGTCACCAAAGCGTGCAGCCATCAGAATCCTCCAAACTCACGATCTTCACGTGCCATCTCGGCGTCGACAGATTCCAGCGCGGCAAGTCCCTCCTCGTCCAACAGGACCTCGCGCGGCTTGGAACCGTCGGGCGGGCCGACGACACCCTTTTCTTCCAGCATGTCCATAATACGCCCGGCACGCGCATAGCCAACCTTCAGACGACGTTGAAGGCCAGATGTGGAGCCAAGCTGCGATTCCACCACAATATGGGCGGCTTCCCAAATGAGCGGATCATCGTCTTGCGGCTCGGCTACTCCGGTGCGGACAATGCCGCCGCCACCCGCCATGGACATGGAAGCGGGCGCCACGGCAGACAGAATCTCCTCGTGGTAGTCGGGCTCGCTCTGCGACTTGACGAACTCGACAATCTCGTTGATTTCATCGTCCGAGACAAAGCAGCCCTGGATACGGCGAGGCTTGCCCCAGTCGACCTTGGAGAACAGCATGTCGCCCAAACCGGTGAGCTTTTCGGCACCCATCTGGTCGATGATGACGCGCGAGTCGATGCCCGTGGCGACGTTAAAGGCGATGCGATTGGTGATGTTGGCCTTGATGAGGCCCGTCACCACGTTTGAGCTGGGACGCTGCGTGGCCACGATAAGGTGGATACCGGCAGCACGGCCCAGCTGGGCGATACGCACGATCGAGGCCTCGACATCCTTACCGGCGACCATCATCAGGTCCGAGAGCTCGTCGATGATAATGACCAGATAGGGCATTTTTTGCGGCGGGTTATCGTAATGCTCAAACTCGCCGGCGGCCTGCTTTTCGTTGTAGGTCGAGATCTTACGCACGTTAAGGCGCTCGAAGACCTTCAGGCGACGCTCCATCTCGGACACGGCCCATTGCAGAGCGCTCGCGGCCTGCTTGGGCTCGGTAACGACCGGCACATAGAGATGCGGCAGGCCGTTATAGCCCGCGAGCTCGACGCGCTTGGGGTCGACCATGATCAGGCGAACGTCCTCGGGAAGCGCGCGCATGAGCAGGGTCGTGATGATGGAGTTGATCATCACCGACTTACCAGAACCCGTGGTACCGGCGATCAGCAGGTGGGGCATCTTGGCAAGGTCGGCGACGACCGGCGTGCCCTCGGCATCGCGACCGATGGCCAGCTCGAGCGGACCGCCCTTCACATAGGGAAGTACGTCGCCCAGGTTGACGTTCTGGCGCTTGCGATTGGGGATCTCGATACCCACAAGCGACGTACCGGGGATCGGGGCAAAGATGCGCACCGACTGAGCAGCGAGCGAAAGCGCGATATCGTCCTCGAGTCTCGAAATCTTGCTCACGCGCTCGCCCTCGCCAGGTTGCAGCTTAAAGGTCGTCACCGTGGGGCCGGCGATCCAGCCGACCACGCGGGCACTGCGGCCAAACTCAAGCAACGTGGACTGAAGCGACTCGGCAGTCTGCTCAAGTTCCTTGTCAGAAGACGCGGAGGATGCCGACTGCGGGTTGGCATGCAGGATTTCGAGCGGCGGAAGCTTGAGGCCGTCCTCTTCTTCGCCTTCATTATCTGCGGTGCCGCCGTCCGCTCCCCCATCGCTAGCCGCAGCCGATTCGACAGCACTCGAGGCAGGCACATCGGCAACCTTGGGATGCTTCAAGAAGTCGGGGATCTGAGGTGCTGCCGAAACAGGATTCACGGCAAACGGCGGCTCGGACTCGTCGATCTTATCGGGGTCGTCTTCCATCGAAAGCTGACCGGTTACCTGGTCGCGCTTTGCATGGCGACGCGGCAGCAAAGTTGTCTTTGCGGTCTCAATCGGAGCCTCGTCGTCCTCGTCATCGCCCTCGGTGAGCTCAATCTCGCTATCGGACCAAGACGGGTCAGGCTCACTCGTATTGAGATTAGGCGCAGCCTTGCCCTTCTTGGCATGGCGGCGCGGCAACAGCGTCGTCTTAGCGCGCTCAGCTTCCACGGCATCGGACACGTCGACAAACGGATCCTCGTCCTCGTCGTCATCGTCCAAAACCGGGTCTACATCGTTGCCCATGACCGTGGTCACGGCAGCATCGGAGCCCTTTTGACGAAGAATGCTCAGGTGCGGACGGGCAACGCCGGGCACCGACAGGGCCTCATCGTCACCCCACGGGCTCGCGTTGACGTCGGCACGACGGCGCTCGGCAAAATCGGCCGCACGGTCGCGAGCAGAGCGCAAAACGCCACCCACCGAAAAGCCGATGATGACCAGGCCCACGACGACAAGACCCAACAGGACTACCATCGCGATAGGCTTACCCAGGGCATTCTGCAGCGCACTCGCAATAAACGCACCGATGTAGCCACCCGAGGCGGACAAATTTTGCGGCGTGAACATAAGGTCACACGAGTCGCTCGTACCCGGCACCATCAGAGAAAGAATGGAGACAACGGCGATAAAGACCACGGCTCCGCCCGCGACCGAGCGCGCGTTGAGCGGCGAGTCCTCACCTAAAAAGAGCGTGGCGGCAAACAGCAAAATGACGATCGGCAGCACGTAGGCGCCCAGACCAAAGCCCAGGTGGTAGAAACCGGCAACCGCAGCCGTAACGGGTGCGGTCGCCGGCGAAATCACGGCAATGAAGGACGCAATCGCCAAAACGGCGATGACCACGCCGGCGATATCGCGGTTGGCCGAGGGCTCGACCAAGGGCTCAAAATCGTCGAAGTCGGCCTCGTGACCCTTATTGGCACGCAGATGGGAACCGGCACCCTTAGCAGATGCCGGTTGGTTATTGGCCTTATTGCCTTTGGCGTTTTGTGCAGATCCGCGCGCCAAACTAAACCTCCATGACGACCGGGATGATCATCGGACGGGTGCGCGTACGGCTCCAGATAAAGTTAGAGAGCGAATCGCGCACGGCCTTGCGAATGGCATCGGAACCGCTGCTCGTAAAGCTGAACTTGCCCTTCTCGATCGTCTTCATAATGGATGCGGAGGCATCCTCGGAGAACTGGTCGTCGATGGCAAACGAGACGCCGCGGCCCGAGAACTCGATGGCCTCGATCTTCTTGTGCTTGAGCGAGACGATGGCAACAGCGGTAACCATACCGTCGTTGGCGAGCTTCTGACGATCGCGCAGGACGATGGGATCGGTATCGCCGATACGCAGGCCGTCGACGTAGACGACGCCGGACTCGACGGGCGTACCGCGTTTGACGATACCGCCGCGCATCTCGAGCGTATCGCCGTTATCGAGGATAAAGATATGATCGTCCTTGATGCCCATCTTGCGAGCCAGCTGGGCATGGGCGCGCAGATGCACGGCTTCACCGTGAACCGGCATAAAGTACGTGGGCTTGGCCATGGCCATCAGGAGCTTGAGCTCCTCCTGGCTACCGTGGCCCGAGACGTGGACAAGAGCGCGGTTCTTATCCCACACGTCGCAACCGAGCTTGGCCAGGCTGTTGACGACCTGCTGGACGGCTTTCTCATTGCCGGGAACAGGAGTTGCCGAGAGGATAACGGTATCGCCCTCGTGGATGGAGAGCGTCTTGTGCTCGCCATTGGCCATGCGGGACAGGGCCGACAGCGGCTCGCCCTGCGAACCGGTGCACATGACGACAATCTTGTCGTCAGGCAGGTTATCAATGTCAAAGGCATCGATGATATCGGCGTCGTCGATGTTGAGGTAGCCAAGCTCGCGCGCCACGCGGGTGTTAGTGAGCATGGAGCGACCGGTCACAACGACCTTACGGCCGCACTTGCGGGCGGCATCGCAGATCTGCTGCAAACGATGGATGTGGCTCGAGAACGACGCGACGAACACGCGACCCGGGGCGTTCTTGATGGCGTGCAGCAGGTTGGGACCAACCTCGGCCTCTGACTTGGTAAAGCCGGGAACCGTGGCATTGGTGGAGTCGGAAAGCAGTAGGTCGATGCCCTGCTTGGCAAAGCGGCTGATAGCGGCATAGTCGGGCGTAACGCCGTCGATGGGCGTCTGGTCGAGCTTAAAGTCGCCGGTGTGCATAACGGTACCCTGGTTAGTGCGAATGAACACGCCCAGAGCGCCGGGGATGGAGTGCGTCATCGAGAAGAAGTCGAGCGAGATGCCGCCGAGGTTGACATGGCTGCCGCCCTTGACCTCGCGGAACTTGGGCGCGCGGATGCGGAACTCAGAAAGCTTGCCCTCGATAAAGCCAAGCGTCAGCTTGCTCGAGAAGATGGGCACCTTGTTGTTGAGGTCCTGCAGCAGGTACGGAAGCGAACCGGTGTGGTCCTCGTGGCCGTGGGTGACGACGATACCGCGGAGCTTCTCCTCGTTTTCAAGAACGTAGGTGTAGTCAGGAAGCACCAGGTCTATACCGGGCTGGGAGTCGTCGGGGAACATAAGGCCAGCGTCGACGAGCACCATGTCGTCGCCGCACTCGAAGACCGTCATGTTCTTGCCGATGCCGTCAAGGCCGCCGAGCGGAATGATCTTCAAGGGAGATGATTTTTTAGCTGCCATAGGTTAGTGTGGTTTCCTTTCTTCAAAACGGGTCTGGAACAACCGACGGGGCGCTTCTGGCAAACCGACCGCCGGGAACGTACAACAATGCATCGCAGAGTCGATGCAATAACCACAGTATGATACCCATTTGCACAACAACAGACCACCCATGCATCAAAGCCCCATCTGAACTGGTCCATCCCGCCGGTCTGGGGCCATCGGGGGCCGGGCCGGGTTAAGTTTGCTGCTCTACAGTCCTGCGCAAGACGGAAAGCACATTATGTGCTTTCCTTTGCGTGCGGAACTCGCGACAAACTTACCCCGCCCCGGCCCCCGATGGCCCCAGACCTGACAAATAGGGACAGGTTTATTTTAGTCGGTTTTATCTGGGGTAATGCCGTACATGCGTTTATCTAAAGATCTGAATTCAGATAACTGAATAGACTGTCTGACAAAATCGAAACCCGCACCAACCAGCCCTTTTGCTATCCCGGCGGGGTCCGCGGATAAAGTTTATCGCGAGTTCCGCACGAACAGGAGGCCACTTAATGTGGCCTCCGTCGCGAGCAGGACTGTAGAGCAGGAAACTTTATCCGCGGACCCCGCCGGGAATAGCAAAAGGGCGACCCCTGTCCGGAGTCGCCCTTGTTGAACTGCTTATGTGTAGCTGTTACTCGGCGTCGTGGTGACGGCGGGGCTTGCGGCCTCCGTTGTCACCGGGACGGCGCGGACGGTCGCTGCGCTCGGAGCGCTCGCGACGCGGACGCTCACGGCGCTGGAAGTGCTCGCCGTCGCCTTCGGAGGCACCCTCGGCACGAGCAGGGGCCTCGGGCTTGTCCAGACGATCGAGCGAGATCTTGCCGCGATCGTCGACCTCGATGACGACGACCTTGACCTCGTCGCCGACGTTGAGGACGTCCTCGACCTTCTCCACGCGGCCCTTGGCGACGCGGGAAATGTGCAGCAGGCCATCCTTGCCGGGCAGCAGGTTGACGAAGGCGCCAAAGGGCTGAATGGAGACCACGCGACCGGTGTACTCCTCGCCCGGCTCGGGAACCTTGATGATGAGCTTGATGCGCTCGACGGCCTGGTCGACGGACTCGCCGGTGCCGCCGACAAAGACGGTGCCGTCCTCCTGGATGTCGACCGAAGCGCCGGTCTCGTCCTGGATACCGCGGATGACCTTACCGCCGGAACCGATGACGTCGCGAATCTTGTCGGTCGGAACCTGGATGGAGACGATACGCGGAGCGGTGCTGCGCGTGGTGTGGCGCGGCTCGGGGATCACATCGAGCATCTTCTGCAGAATGAAGGCACGACCCTCCTTGGCCTGCTGCAGGGCGCGGGCCAGGATGTCGAAGGTAAGGCCGGTGGCCTTGTTGTCCATCTGCAGAGCGGTAATGCCCTCGGTGGTGCCAGTGACCTTAAAGTCCATGTCGCCCAGGAAGTCCTCGAGACCCTGGATGTCGGACAGGACCACGGTCTTGCCCTCCTCCTGGATCAGGCCCATGGCGATACCGGAGACCGGGCGCTTAATGGGCACGCCGCCGTCCATAAGGGCGAGCGTGGAGCCACAGGTCGAAGCCATCGAAGAGGAGCCGTTGGACTCCATGACCTCGGAGACGACGCGGATGGCGTAGGGGAACTCGTTCTCGTCGGGAAGCACCGGAAGCAGAGCGCGCTCGGCCAGATTGCCATGGCCGATCTCGCGGCGCTTGGGGCTACCCATGCGGCCAGTCTCGCCGGTGCAGAAAGGCGGGAAGTTGTAGTGGTGCATGTAGCGCTTGCCCTCGGTGGGCTCGATGGTATCCAGACGCTGGCCCTCGTTGAGCATGCCGAGCGACAGGACAGAAAGCACCTGGGTCTGACCACGCTGGAACAGACCGGAGCCGTGAACGAGCGGCAGGTAGTTGTCCTTCACCATGATGGGACGAATCTCGTCGGCGGCACGGCCGTCGACGCGCTCGCCGGTCTCGACGACCATGGTGCGCATGGCCTTCTTCTCGAGCTTTTTGAGCGCCACGGGGATCTCGCGCTCCCAAGCGGCCTGCTCCTCCTCGGTGAACTCGGCGCGGATGGACTCCTTCAGAGCCTCAACCTTACCGATACGGGAGAGCTTGTCGGCGTCGCGAAGGGCGGCAGCCATCTCGTCGTAGTGGGCGAAGATGCGCTCCTGGACCTCCTCGACGGGCTGGTCGAGCGGGTACTCCTTCTTGACGATGGGGCCGTTGACCTGCTCCCACTCGGCGACGAACTCGTCCTGAGCCTGGCAGAAGGCAGCAAGGGCCTCCTGGCCAAACTTCATGGCGGCGAGCATGTCGTCCTCGGAGATCTCCTCGGCGCCGGCCTCGACCATCGAGATGAAGTCGGCGGATCCGCCCAGCTCCAGGTCCAGATCGGAGTTCTCGCGCTCCTCGTAGGTGGGGTTGACGATAAACTCGCCGGTCTCCACGTTACGGCCGATGCGCACGCAGGCAAGCGGGCCCTCGAAGGGCACGCCGCCGAGCGTCATGGCCAGGGAGGCACCCATGACGTTGATGACGTCGAAGGGGTTGACCTGGTCGGCGACGAGCGAGGTAGCGACAATGTGTACCTCGTTGCGGAAGCCGTCCGGGAAGCTCGGGCGAATCGGACGGTCGATCATGCGCGCGGTGAGCGTGGCCTTCTCGCTGGGACGGCCCTCACGCTTGAGGTAGCCACCCGGGATGCGGCCGGCAGCGTACATCTTCTCGTTGAAGTCGACGGTCAGCGGGAAGAAGTCATAGTTCTTGCGCTCCTTGGAGACGACCACGGTGTCGAGCATCGTGGTGTCGCCCTGCTTGACCAGGCACGCGCCAGTGGCCTGCTTGGCAAGCTCGCCGGACTCAAAGGTGTAGGTCTTGCCGTACAGCTCAAAGGTCTTGGATACGAGTGTCATTGTTCTCCTTTACCCCACAGGCCCCTTGCCTGCGGGCTTCTCATGTGACGCGGGCCCCCTGCCCCCGCCACGCTTCAGAGCGTGATTGTTCACGCCCTTACACAAAAAGAGCGTCCCGCATGCAGGACGCTCTTAGCATGTACAAGTTCGCTACTGAATATTGTCGCGAATGCCCAGAGCCTTGATGAGCTCACGGTACTCGACGATGTCGTTCTTCTTGATGTAGGAGAGAAGACGACGACGACGACCGACGAGCATGAGCAGGCCACGACGGGTGTGGAAGTCCTTCTGGTGGGACTTCATGTGCTCGGTCAGCTCCTTGATGCGCTCGGACAGGATGGCGACCTGAACCTTGGGGTTGCCGGTGTCGACCGGGGTGTTACCGAACTGGGCAGTCAGCTCCGCCTTGCGCTCTTTGGAAACAGTCATTGTTTCACCTTTCGTTTTGCGTCGCCATCGGGCGACTCGATTCGCCTCGGACTGGGAAGCCGCCGGTGGAGCGAGCAACCAAGGTCGAGGTACTAACAGGCCGATATGTTACCACAAGCAGCCCGCCCCTGCGCATCATCACCGACCCAACATGAATTCCATCGCACGGAGGCGCTGATCGGTGTGCGTGGCGGCCCAAACATGCGAAAGCCCGAGCAAGAATGCCGCCGTATGCGGGTCGATTCGCTCGGCCATGAGCGCATCGAAGGTCATGGACATGAGGGCGCGCAGCCATGCGACCTCACCGGTCGACACCAACTCGGCACCCGGAACGCTCGACGCGCACGAGCCGCACATGAGCCCGCCGGCCTGGGACGAAAAATACGACAGCATGGGGTCTCCGCACAGCACGCAGGCCGAAAAATCGGGTCGGTAGCCAACGTGCGACAGCAGCTTAAAGACAAAGGCCGCCACGAGCAGATCCATATGCGCTGTGTCGAGCCCGCTGCCCACCAGGGCAAGCGCTCGCTGCGTTATGGCAAAGGTAAACGGGTCCTCGGCGTCCTCGAACGAGCACACGCGCGCGACCTCGGCGATCGCGCTTGCGGCGCAGGTCGTCTCGTAATCGGGCGCAGCGCCGAGCGGCGCCTCCATAAGCTCGGCTTGGGAAACCACGTCGAGCGACCGTCCATGCGCGAGCAGCATATCGACGGTACAGAACAGCTCGCAGCGCGCGGCCAGGCGCCCACCGGGTTTGCGGGCGCCCTTCGCCACGGCACGAACCTGCCGACCCCGCTCGTCAAGCATCGTAAGGATCAGGTCCGTCTCTTTGAGCTTCGTCTTGTCGAGGACGAGCACTTTCGTGCGATATGTCCGGGAGCCTGCCATGCGCGCCGCGCGCCCTTAGTCCTCGGCGTTGTAGCCAAAGCGGCGAATCTGGGCCTCGTCGTCGCGCCAGCCGGCCTTGACCTTCACGTCCAGCTCCAAAAAGACCTGCGTGCCAAAGATACGCTCAAGGTCACGACGGGCATCGATGCCGATATGCTTAATCATTTCGCCGCCCTTGCCGATGATGATGCCCTTCTGCCCCTCGCGCTCGACGTAAATCGTGGCGTGCACGCGCAGGACCTTCTTAGTCTGCTCGAGGGCGTCACAGATGACGCCCACGGAGTGCGGGATCTCATCACGGGTGCGGCGCAAGACCTTCTCGCGCACAAACTCGGCAACGAGCGTCTCGTCGGAAGCGTCGGTACCCATGTCCTCGGGGAACCAACGCGGACCCTCGGGCAAAAAGTGCGCAACGGTCTCAATGAAGGCATCGACGTTGAAGTTCTTGACCGACGACGTCACGATCTCATCGTCATATTCCATGAGCTCGTGGGCTGTCTTAAGCTGCTCCATGACCTGTGCGGGGTCGGCCTCATCGGCCTTTGTGAGCACCAGGACCTTCTTGGAACGGGCGTTTTTGACGCGCTCGGCAACCCAGGCGTCTCCCCTGCCGATCGGCTTGGTGGCATCAATCAAAAACGCGACGACATCGACATCGTTCAGTTCGAACAACGCGCTCTTGTTGAGCTCGGACCCCAGGCCGTCCTTGGGCTTGTGGATACCCGGGGTATCGACAAAGACCAGCTGGTAACCGGGGCGGTTGACGACGGCGCGCATGCGGCGGCGGGTCGTCTGGGCCACCGGCGAGGTGATGGCGACCTTTTTGCCATAGCAGGCGTTGAGCAGCGTGGACTTGCCGGCGTTGGGGCGGCCGACCAGCGCCACGAAGCCGCTGCGGAAACCAGGCTCAACGTCGCCAAAGCCCGCGAGGCTGTCGCCCTCGTCGCACAGGGCGTCGAGTTCCTCGTCGCTCATGCCCTCAAACGGATCGAACTCCTCGACATCCTCATAGGCATCGTTCGCTTCGGCATCCACCGCATCCAGGGACTCGTCGTCCAGAGTTTCATCGATAGGCTGCATATTGTCGGACATGAAAATCCCTTTCTAAATAAAGTCGAGCGCGTGGGCAAATACCAGCAATCCCACAATCGCGGCGGTGATGGAAAGTACGTATACGGAGGCGGCGGCGATATCCTTCGCACGCTTTGCCAGCGGATGGAGCTCCTGGGTCGCCAGGTCGACGATCGCCTCCATGGCTGTGTTGCACAGCTCGCCGTGAATCACCAAGCCACAGCAGATGATAACCGTGGCCCACTCGGCAATGTCGAGCCCCACGATGCAGCCGGCAATGACGGTGCACACGCCCGCCACGAGCATGACCTTAATGTTGCGCTCGGTCTTGACGGCGGTGACGAAGCCCTCCATGGCGTAGGAGAACGACTTTAAGAAGGACGGATGGTCCTTGTTCGATCCGGGAATCATAGACGGCTCCTAGTCGTGGGCGTGGTTGGTGATGGGGCCGACGTGGACCAGCTTGGGGTCCTCGCCGCGCTCGAGCGCCAGATCGCGCAAGATGGCGTCCTCGCGGGCCTCCATGACCTCGGCCTCGTCGTCCTCGATATGGTCATACCCCAGCAGGTGCAGCATGCCATGCACGAGCATCAGGCGGCACTCGTCGGCAGGGCTATTGCCAAAGCCGGGGGCCTGACGGGCAATGACCTCCGGGGCCAAGATGATATCGCCGAGCTCGAGCGTCTCGTCGGCGGGAATATCCTCATCAAAGGCCGAGTCGCATTCAAAAGAGAGAACATCGGTGGTACGGTCGATACCGCGCCACTCGTGGTTGAGCTCGTGCATCTCGTCCTCGTCGACATACGAAAGGGAAATCTCGACTCCACGTTCAACGCCCTCGGCGGCAAGCACAACCTCGCAGATGTGCTCCACCTCCTGCGCGTCGAGCAGCGTATCGAGCTCGGCATCGTTGCTGATCAATACACTCAACGGGACTCCTTTCGGTCGCGCGGGCGCTGCTCGCGCACGTCATCATAAGCTTCATATGCCTCGACGATACGACCCACCAGGGCATGGCGCACCACGTCGGCACGCTCGAGGTGAGAAAATGCGACATCGTCGACACGGCCCAAAATCTGCTCAACGTCGGCAAGACCGCCACGACGACCCACCAGGTCGCGCTGGCTCAGGTCGCCGGTAATCACGAACTTGGAGTTGAACCCAAGGCGTGTCAGGAACATCTTCATCTGCTCGGGCGTGGTATTTTGCGCCTCGTCGAGCACCACGAAGGCATCACTCAGCGTGCGGCCGCGCATGTAGGCAAGCGGGGCAATCTCGATCACGCCGCGCTCCATAAGCTCATCAGTGCGCTCGCGATCCATCATGTCAAAAAGGGCGTCATAGAGCGGACGCATGTAGGGATCGATCTTTTCCTCGAGGGTGCCGGGCAAAAAGCCCAGATTCTCCCCCGCCTCGACAACCGGACGCGTCAAGATCAGACGGCCCACCTCGTGACGCTTGAGCGCGGCAACGGCGAGCGCCATAGCCAGATAGGTCTTACCGGTACCGGCAGGACCCAAGCCAAACGTGATGGTATGCGAGCGGATGGCATCCACATAGCGCTTTTGCCCGAGCGTCTTGGGGCGAATGACGCGGCCGCGATACGAAAGCAGCACGTCATCGCGAAGCGACGTAGCCTCGTGCTCACCGTCGCGCAAGACGGCCAGGCAGCGAGAGACATCGTCGGCAGACAGCGTGCGCCCGGCGGCCGCCTCGCGAAAAGCGTGCTCGAAAAAGCGCGCCACGAGTTCGACCTCGTCCGGGTCGCCGCTCACGGCGATGCTATCGCCACGGGCGACCACGTGAGCGCGAACCAAGCTCTCGAGCGCGCGAAGGACGCCGTCGCCGGCGCCCAAAACGCACGAGGGATCAATTCCCTCGGGAACGGTAAGTCTAATCTTCGAGGCTTCCATGAACCTCCCTGCGTGCATGGACCAAGCCGGAATCATCGACTCCGATGATAGCAACATCGAGCAGGCACGGGGCTGTAAGTCCACAGGTATCGTCAAGACGGGCATGATGGAACGAGCCGAGCGTCAGGTTGTCACCATACTCGAGCACGGCACGCTCGACCGTGCCCACGCGACGACGAGCGTCGGCAATAGCGAGCTCCTGTGCGGCGGCCCGCATACGGCGGCTGCGCTCGGCCATAACCTCGGGTGGCACCTGGTCGGGCATGTCGGCAGCAAGGGTACCGGGACGCTTGCTGTAGCGGAACACGTGCATACGCGAGAAACCCACACGGCGGCACAGCGCCAGCGACTCCTCGAACTCCTCGTCCGTCTCACCAGGAAAACCGACGATGACATCGCACGAAAGGGACGCCTGGGGCAAGTTGGCGCGAATCATACGCACCGTGTCCTCAAAGGCCTCGGCGCTATAGGGACGGCCCATGCGATGCAGGGTCGCCGTGCAGCCGGACTGCACGGGCAGGTGAAAAAACGGGGCGATACGCTGCGGGTAGCGCGCCATAACCTTAAGCAGGCGCTCGGAGATATCCATGGGCTCGACCGAGGAAATGCGCACATGCGGAATAGACGTGCGCTCCATGATGGCCTCGAGCAGCTCATCGATTTCGACGTGCTCGTCGGTCGCGCTCTTGCCATCGTAGGCACCCAGGTTCACACCGGTCAGCACCACCTCGGGCACGCCGGCCTCCTGGGCCTCGCGAACTTGCTCGAGCACGGACTCGACGGGCACGGAGCGCTCGGGGCCGCGCGCCTTCCACACAATGCAATAGGTGCAGCGATGGTTGCAGCCGTCCTGAATCTTCACGCCCAGGCGAGAGCGACCGAGCGCATCGACCACCTCACCATCGCTGCAGGCGGGAACACTATCGGACTCAACGCCCAGCACCTCGCAGACACGATCGGCGACATCGATCTTGGACGGCTCGGCGATAACGCGATCCGAAAGCTCCAGCAACTCCTCAGGATGCAGGTTGACGACGCAGCCGGTTACGAGCACATAGGGCTCGTTTGGATGGGCCAGCGCATGACGGACGGCCTTACGGGTCTTAGCCTCGGCCTCGCCCGTAACGGCACAGGTGTTAATGACGATCAAATCGGCATCCTGGGGCTCCACAATAGCAAAGCCCAGGCGCATAAGATCGGCAGTGATACGGTCAGACTCAACCCGGTTGACACGGCAGCCGAGGTTGACGACGGAAATATGGGGTGCGAGCACGCGGGCTCCTTAATCGAGGATATCGTCGAGGGCACTCTTGATACGGTCGGTCACCGACTTCTTACCGGAAGCGACGTCATCGCCCATCTCATCGGCAAAAGCACGGAGCAGCTCGCGCTGCTTATTGGAAAGATTGGTGGGAACGACCACGCGCAGTTGCACGATCAGGCGGCCACGCGAACCGCCGCCGCCAATGCGCGGCATGCCGTAATTATTGACGCTCACGGTGTCGCCGTACTGGGCGCCGGCGGGAACCGTCACCTTAACGACCTCGTCGGGCATAATGCCCTCGACCTCGATCTCGCAGCCGAGCGCAGCCTGCGCAATCGAGATATCGCTCACCAGGTACAGGTCGTCCCCGTTGCGCTTAAAGCGCTCATGGTCGGCAACGCGCACGTTGACAATCAGGTCGCCCGAAGGCTCGCCGCGAAGGCCGGCCTCGCCAAAGCCGCTCACACGCAGCTGGCGACCGGTCGAAACGCCGGCGGGAATATCGATGTCGATCTTTTCGTGCGAAGGCGTGCGGCCCTGACCGTCGCAGGTCTCGCAGGGATGGTCGATAACCGTGCCCTCGCCTTGGCAGTCGGGGCAAGGCGAGGAAGACTGAACCTGGCCCAAAAACGAACGCTGAACCGTCGTGACGTAGCCCGTGCCGTGACAGCGGCTGCACTGCTTTTCGGCCGCGCCCTCGGCCCTGCCGGTGCCGTTGCAGTCGTCACAGGGGGCAAGGCGGTCATAGCTGATCGTCTTTTTGCAGCCGAGCGCCGCCTCCTCGAGCGTAACCGAAAGCGAGATGGCCATGTCGCGTCCGCGACGACGCTCACGACGGCTGCGGGCGCCACCGCCGGCACCGCCGCCAAAGAACGACGAGAACAAGTCGTCCATGCCCATGCCACCAAAAATATCGTTGATATCGACGTAGCCCGAACCACCAGGGCCGTCGGCGGTGCCGTAACGGTCGTAGTTAGCACGCTTCTGCTCATCGGAAAGAACGGAATAGGCCTCGTTGAGCTCCTTGAACTTGGCCTCGGCCTCGGGGTCGTCCGAAACATCCGGATGTACGGTACGGGCCTTCTTTAAAAACGCACGCTTGATCGTCCGCGCGTCGGCATCCTTGTCGACGCCAAGCACCTCGTAGTAATCCCTATTTTCCGACACGACCGAATCCTTCCGACTTTCATTATTGTCACAGTGCGTCCTATACCCAAGCTGGGCCGGCCGCAAACAGAGGGTTTGATGTTATTGCATTGCGTAGGGCGAAAGCATGGCACGTTGCGAGCAGCTCGCAAACCAAACCGACACGAGCGCAAACATAAATCCGTTGGCAAAACCGTTGGCAAACTGCATCGCGCCGCGCTTCCACCACAGCAGGCTGCGGTGCAGCACGCCGTCCGAGAGCACCATGAACAGGCCCATGGCAAACGGAATAAAGCACATCACGGCAAAGGCCGAGAACACGCCCGAGATGGCCGATAGCACCAAAAACGGCGCCACGATGCCCATCAGGTAAAAACCGGTACGGGCCTTGCCTTCCAGGCGCTCGGCCTCAACATGGGCCCGACCGACCAGATCGCCGCCAGAGGCGCCGTTGGTGCCGGCGTGACCCATGCCGCCAATACGGACCTCGTCGCCATCGTGCGTGCCGGCGGGAAACTCAATCGTCTGCTCGGAGGTCACACGGGTTCGCCCGCTGCCGCCGCAATCGGGACAGGGGTCGGCGACGACCTTACCGGAGCCACCGCACTCAGGGCAGACAGACTGGAACGTGCCGGCACCAAACAGAAAGGACAGGTCGACATCGATGTGGCCGCGACCGCCGCAGCTCGGACAGGTATGTGCATGCTCGGACGAAACAGAGCCCGAACCGCCGCAGTGACCACAGGTATCGAAGCGCGTATAGCGGACGGTCTTGCGGGCACCGCCCTTGGCCTCCTTGGCGTCGAGCTTAATATCGACGACCACGTTGGCGCCGTTCTCGGGATTATAGGCAGCCTGCCCGCGACGCGGCTGACCCCAGGCGCCACCAAAGGGAAAGCCGCCCTCAAAGGGATTGCCGTAGCCCGCGCTGCCGGCGTAACCGCCGCCATAGGGCGAAGCCGTGGGAGCGCCGGCAAAGGGATTGCCCGAGCGCATGGCGTCGTAGCGCGCACGCTTCTGCTCGTCCGAAAGCACAGCATAGGCCTCGGAAACCTCTTTGAACTTTTCCTCGGCATCCGGTTCTTTGTTGACGTCCGGATGGAGCTTGCGGGCCTTTTGCTGGAAGGCTTTCTGTATATCACGCGAGGTGGCGTCCTTGGAGACACCCAAAATCTCGTAGTAATCTTTTTCGTTCATCGTCGCCATGCGCGGCAACCTCCTGCTCACAGCAGCGTATATATTGCGGTAATTCTACCCGAGCGGCCTAGGCTAGACCCCAAAACAGCTCGAACAGCACATTTCCATCGAGCCAGCCCAAGTGAGTGGGCGCTAAACGAGCACGGACGCGACCTGCGATAACGTCTTTCGAGCTGACGCGCCCCGCATGTCCTTCAATATGATCGGGCACCCAGGTGGCAAGGCCCAACTCGACCGCACGGTCGCAGGCCGCCGCCAACTCATCTGCAGCGATCACGCTTGCCGAGCGAACCAACAGATCGGGCCCAATGCCACGCGTCATGCGACAGGCAAGCATCAAATCCTCGGCCGCCGCCTCGCGCTGCGACAGATACTCGGCATCAAACGTCGTCGCGGCATCGTCGCGTTGCACCAAGCGCACGCGATACGCATCGCCGCGAGCAAGCACGTCGGGAAACAGCCCGGCCAAGCGATCGAAATCCTCGGCGTCGAGCATACCGGCGGCAGAGCGGCCCAAACCCAGATAGCCCTGTCCGGTCCAATAGGCAATGTTGTGGGCGCACTCATGGCCGTCGAGCGCGTAGCTTGCCACCTCATACGGGTGATAGCCGGCCGCACTCAGGCGCTCACGCGCCGCATCCATGCATGCAGCCTGAAAATCCTCGTCGGGCTCGAGCGACTCGTCGCGACACGCCATGCGATAGAGCGGCGTGCCCTCCTCGAGCGTGAGCGGGTACACCGACACATGATGCGGCGCCGCCGCCAACACGCCATCGAGTGTGCGCTGCCAGCTTAGGTCGGTCTGCCCGGGAAGGCCGCACATCAGGTCGCACGACACGACAAGCCCAGCGTCCTTGACCGTCGTGATGGCAGCGAGCGCCCGATCGGCATCGTGAATGCGGCCGATGGCGGTAAGTTCGGCGTTATCGAGCGTTTGCACGCCCAGAGAGACGCGCGTGACACCCACCCCGGCAAGCGCAGTGGCAAGCTCTGCGGTCAGCGATTCGGGATTGGCCTCGCAGGTAAACTCAACAGGCTTGCACCACGCAGAGATACGCCGGGCAAATTCTACCAAACGCTCCCCCGCCAGCGACGGCGTGCCGCCGCCAACATAGACGGTGCGGATCTGTGCAAGCGCGCCTGCGTCGCCAAAAGCATCGAGGCGCGCATACAACTGCTCAAAATAGGTATCGAGCGCAACGCTCATGTTGCACGGAGCAAAACTGCGTGAGTCAAAGTCACAGTACCGGCATTTTTGGGCGCAAAACGGCACATGCACGTACAGCGCGGTAACGGCCACCGTTAGGCCTCCAACGGATGAGCGGGCACCGACTCGCCGGCGGCAAGTGCGGCCTCACAGGCCACCACATCGTGCTCGATATCATCGACCAGTGCCATGAACTCCTCGTATGTGGAGCAACGCACCACCTGAGCGCGCCAGGCGGCAGCATGGGGCATGCCCTTTAGATACCAGCTTGCGTACGTGCGGGCACGCGACATGAGCGGCAACAGCTCGTGCGTGAGCGTCAGGTGCTCGCGCAGGGCATCCAGGCGCTCAACCGAGGAGCGAGAAGGAACCGGCGTGCCATCGAGTGCAAGGGCTCGGGCATCGCCGAACACCCATGGATTGCCGTAGATGCCGCGCGCGATAAACACCGCGCTGGCACCCGAGCTTTGCAGATGCTCAGCAGCGTCCTCTGCCGAGAACACATCGCCCGAACCGATAACGGGAATCTCGACGGCGTCGGCCACCTCATCGACGACCGACCAATCGGCCTGGCCCGTATAGAGCTGCGTGGCGCAGCGACCATGTACCGCCACCGCGGCGGCCCCTGCTCCCTCAAGCATCTGGGCAAACGTCGCGGCGTTGCGGTCTTCGGCGTAAAAGCCCTTACGGATTTTTACGGTCACGGGCACATGCGCCGCGCCCACCGCCGCCTCGACGATCTGCTCGGCCAGATCGGGAGTGCGCATAAGCGCCGAGCCCTCGCCCTTAGTAACGACCTTGCGAGCCGGGCAGGCCATGTTGATATCGATCAGCGACAGGCGATCGCCCACACGCTCCTCGACGGCAGCAACAGCGCTCGCAAACTGATCGGGCTTGGAGCCAAAGAGCTGCACGCAGATCTGCTGCTCCTCATCGGCCGGCAGTACCAGGCGCCACGTCTTATTGCTGGCATAGGCAAGGCCCGCCACGCTCACCATCTCGCTATAGGCAAGATGGGCACCGCGACGGCGGCACATGATGCGATAGGCGGGATCGGTCACGCCCGCCATGGGAGCCATAAGGAACGGCTGCTCGGCATAGGCGCCAAGCAACCGCTTGCTGTATTCAGAAAGTGCCATGGACCTACTCGTCCACCTTGAGAATCGCCATAAAGGCCTCCTGCGGAACCTCGACCGAGCCGATGGCCTTCATGCGCTTTTTGCCCTCTTTCTGCTTCTCGAGCAGCTTGCGCTTTCGCGAGATATCGCCGCCATAACACTTGGCCAGCACGTCCTTGCGGCGCGCTTTGACGGTAGAGCGGGCAATGATCTTGTTGCCGATGGCGCCCTGGATAGGCACCTCGAACAGCTGGCGCGGAATGATTTCCTTGAGCTTGTCGCACAGACCGCGGGCCAGGCCATAAGCCTTATCCTTGTGCACGATAAACGACAGCGCGTCCACCTCGTCGCCCGAAAGCAGGATGTCGAGCTTGACGAGCTCGGAGGGGCGATATTCGTTGAACTCGTAGTCGAGCGAGGCGTAACCCTTGGTGCGGCTCTTGAGCTGGTCAAAAAAGTCCAAAATGAGCTCGGCAAGCGGCATATCGAAGCGCATCTCAACCGATTTGCTCGTCAGGTGGATCATGTCGGTCGTGACGCCGCGGTGATCGATGGCGAGCTGCATGACGGCGCCCGTGTACTCAGGCGGGCAGATGATCTTTGCCTTGAGGTAGGGTTCCTCGATACGCTCGATGCGCGTGGCCTCGGGAAGGTCCTGCGGGCTGCGGACATCGATCATTTCGCCGTCAGTCTTGTAGACGTGATAGTCGACCGAGGGACTCGTGGCAATGAGGTCCAAGTTGAACTCGCGCTCCAGACGTTCCTTGACGACTTCCATGTGCAGCAGGCCCAGGAAGCCAACGCGGAAGCCAAAGCCGAGCGCCACCGAGGTCTCGGGCTCCCACACCAACGAGGGGTCGTTGACGTGCAGCTTATCGAGCGCGTCGCGCAGGTTCTCGTAGTCCTTGTTATCGATCGGGAACAGGCCCGTATAGACCATGGGCTTGGCCTCGCGGTAACCGGGAAGCGGCTCGGGGCAGGGATTCGACGCCCACGTGAGGGTATCGCCCACGCGAACGGCCTCGGGATCCTTCAGGCCCGTGACCACGTATCCGACCTCGCCGACCGTCAGCGCATCGACCGGAGTCTCGGCGGGACGCTTGACGCCCACGCCATCGACCAAAAAGTCGCCCTTTGCCTGCATCATGCGCAGGGTATCACCCTTTTTGATGGAGCCGTCAAAGATGCGCACCGTGGCGACGACGCCACGATACTCGTCGAAGTACGAATCCAGGATGAGTGCCTTGAGCGGCGCGTTCGCATCGCCCTTGGGCGGAGAGATCAAAAAGACAATGGACTCCAGCAGATCGTGAATGCCCTCGCCGGTCTTGCCCGAGACACACACGGCATCATCGGCAGGAATCGCCAGGTCATCCTCGATCTCGGTCTTAACCTCATCGGGATGGGCCGAGGGCAGGTCGATCTTGTTGATGGCCGGCACAATGTCCAGATTGGCGTTCATGGCAAGCGTCGCGTTGGAGACGGTCTGCGCCTCGACGCCCTGCGTGGCGTCGACAACGAGCACCGCGCCCTCACAGGCTGCCAGCGAGCGCGAGACCTCATAGGTAAAGTCCACGTGGCCCGGCGTATCGATCAGATTGAACTGATACGTCTCGCCATCGTCGGCGTCATAGGACACGCGAACGGCATTGGACTTGATCGTGATGCCGCGCTCGCGCTCGATATCCATGGTGTCGAGCAGCTGCGACTCCATGTCGCGTTCGTCGACGGTATGGGTGAGCTCGAGGATGCGGTCGCTGATCGTGGACTTGCCATGGTCGATGTGCGCAACGATTGAGAAGTTGCGGATGTGGGAAATGTCAATTGAAGTATTCATGCGGACTATCTTACCCGAGCGGTACAAAAAATGGAGCCTGTTCCATAAAACAGGCTCCATTTATGCGCGTAATCTGTGTGGTGTGAAATTTACAACTTAGGCGTTGATGCTGTTCACGAGCTTGGCAAGACCGGACTTGCGGTTGGAAGCCTGGTTCTTGTGGATAACATGCTTGGCGGCAGCCATGTCGAGACGCTTGGTGACGGTCTTGAGGGCAGCCTGGGCCTTCTCGGCGTCGCCCTCGGCGACGGCGGACTGGACGTGCTTGGTCAGCGTCTTGAGCTCGGACTTGACAGCCTTGTTACGCATGCGAGCTGCCTCATTGGTGCGGATACGCTTCTTCTGAGACTTGATGTTTGCCACTTCTGGAGTTCCTTTCGAGTTCCTTGCAAAAAATGTATGACACCTCTGAGACACGGTGAGGTCATGCAAGCGCCTACTATAGCACGCTCCCCCTCAAAGGGATAGAACGAATTTGTCAAATAGGCAGGTATCATCACGATTTTCTCAAGATGTTCGTAATCCAGAGCAAAAGCGCGGTCTCAGAATCGGCCGAACCCTTGAGCGCGAGCTCCACATCAACGGCACCCTCGAGCGCTGCGACGAGCTCTGCCATCGAAAAGCGACGTGCCCAGGTCAGGTGATTCTTGACCTGCCAGGACTGGAGCTTGAGCGTTGCGGCCAGCTCACGACCCTGTCCGCGCGCATCGAGCGCCTTGGCGACGATAAGCTCGCGGATGCGGCCGCACAGCAACGTGTAAGTCCACACGTAGCTCTTGGCGGGCAATAGATTGAAAAGCTCGAGCGAGCGTCGCATGTCACGGGCCGAGACCGCATTGAGAAAGTCCCAGGGTTGAACCTCGGCCGTACGTACAATCCAGCGCTCAACGTCGGCAAGCTCAATCTGGGGCGCCTCGACCATCTGGGCAAGCTTAGCCAAGTCGTTATCGAGCATGCGAGTGTTTTCACCCGAACGCGAGACGAGTTCCTCAGCGGCCGCCGTCGAGATCGACTTGCCGTGCTGCGTCGCCATCTGCTGTACGCGGCGCGGAAGCTCCCAGCGCTTGGTGCCGGAGCAATCGATCACGGCCTTCTTGTCGATCTTGGCGATCGCCTTATACAGGCGCGTGTTCTTGGCAAGCGAGTCGGCGATGATGAGGCAGACCGTTGTGGGGCTGGGACTCGCCAGATACTCGACGAGCGGCTCCGAGACCGCCTTGGCGAGCTTTGAGCAGCCATCAAGGATTACCAGGCGAAACTCGCTGCCCATCGGAAAGGTGTTAAGCGATCCGATAATCGACTCGATATCGGGGTCCTTGGTCATGTCGCGCTCGTCGAGGTTGAACTCGACCATACCCGACTTTTCCAGACGCGCTTTCATACGCGAGACGGCGTGATCGCGCTTGACTCCGTCGGTACCGACGATCAGATATGCCGGCAGCAGACCGGTTTCGGACATTGCGCTCCCCTCCCGCAGGCCTTCGTATTCGCTCCGTGCCATTCTAGCCCAGGGGCCCACCACACGCCAACGACGTCGTCACGGTCGCTGGCATCGCATCGCAAAGCCATTCGCAGTCGGCGTGACGGTAATGTCGCCGTGTTCGATAGTGCACGCGAACACGCCGCCCGCTTCCTTAACGGCATCGATGCAGGCGTCGGACGGATGGCCGTATCGATTCCCCTCGCCCGCGCTCGCGAGGGAAAGCTCGGGCTTCAGGACGTCCAGCAACTCACCATCGACTGAAACCTTAGAGCCGTGATGCCCAAGTTTAAGGACATCGATATCCCCCACCTCCTGCACGAATTCCCGTTCTTGGTCGAGCTCGGCATCGCCGGTGAGGAGCATACGCAGGCCCTTGCCTTCCTGAATATAAGAGAGCAGCAGGACAAGCGAGTCCTCATTTCCCTCGCCATCCACGGACTCGAATGGCCACATCACGCGGGCGCAAAATGAGCCGATGTCGACTGTATCCCCACGGCGCACCTGCCGATACTCCACGCCAGGTCGGTTCAACACCTCGGCAGGAGCATCCTCCAGCGCATCAGCCGCCACGGCAATCGTTCCGACCGAAAACTGTTCGAGCACGGCAGGCAGACCACCCCAGTGGTCCTCATCCCAATGCGTCACAAAGACGGCATCGATATGGTGCACGTTATTGCGGGCCAACGCCGCCACCACGCGCTCGTCGAGCCCGCAGTCGACGAGTGCTACTGCGCCGCCCTGGCGGATAAGAATCGCATCGGCCTGGCCCACATCGAGCACCGTCACCGAAGGCGGAGCGAATCGATCCCAGTAGACGTACGGAATCGCAGCCAAGAGCACCAGGCATGCAAGCCCCACCGCCATAGGACGTGCACGGGGACGCGGCCACCGGACAAGCAGAACCGCCAGCAAACACGGCACTAGGTAAATCCACATGCTATCGGGCGGCACGCTCACGGATGCACCCGGCACGGCGGCAAACAGCTGCTCGAAAAACAGCGCGCAACGGGCGGCAATCATGGGCACAACGAGCGCCCAAGTCCGCAACGGTCCCACGAGCGAAAAGGGAACCAGCACGATGGACAAAGCAAGCAGTACGCTCACCACCGGACCGATGACCGCATTTGCCAACGGAGCAATGAGCGAGAACGTACCGAATGCAGGAATGGTAATGGGAAGTGTCGCCAGTTGCGAGCACAGCGTGACGGAAAGCATGCTGGCAACGCCCGATGGCACACCCAGTTCACCCAAAGCGTAGGTCGCATAGGGGCAAAAGCACAGAATGGCTAAGACGCTGGCACATGAAAGCTGAAAGCCCATCTCGAACAGCACCGTCGGCCGCAGTAGCACAAAGATGGACATGGTTACGAAGAGTGCCGATGCGCCGTGCCGGCGACGCCCCGCGCCGTTTACGACAAGCGTCGCGAACACCATGCAGCACGCGCGCACGGCCGAGGGAGACGCGCCCGTAAAGGCAGCGTAGCCAACAAGCGTTATCGCCAATATCGCCCGCTGAAGACCATGTGAGCACCGAGTCTTTTGCAATACACCCTCGATTACAAACCCCACGATAGCCAAATGGCTGCCCGAGACGGCGAGAAGATGCGCCGTTCCCGTCAACGAAAACCAGTCGCCCGCCGGCTGGGCGCGCAGCTCGGCCGAACGACCGCAAACGACACCAGCTATGAGCGCACGCGCCGGGTCGGTCGCAGGCGCGATGGACGTTAGCAGCCCATTTCGCAGCCGAAGCAGCGGGCCCGGAGAGCCCTCATCGACCGGCACAATCCGAACGGCTTGAACCTTGCGCACCTCGCCTCGGAGCACGCGCGATCGTCCATATGCATCGTTCTCAAAACGTGAAACGCGACCGATAACACGCACGTGCGCCCCGACCTTGAGCTCGCGGTCACACGATAGGCGAACCGTTGCCAAGTTCTTACCGTCCGCGCGTGCCTCGCAGGTATAGGAATACACGTCGTCGTTTATGGATGGATCACCCTGCACGACAAACTCGAGGCTGCTTGCCGCTCGACCGTCGAGCGCCTTCGAGGCGCCTAGCGTGCCCACAGCCCACCACGCCGAGACGACCGCTCCCGCCACGAGACCGACGGACGCGGCATACAGCCACCGCTTCCAAGGGGCAAGCCGCGCACAAGATTGAGCCAGCAAAACGAATACCGCCGCCGCAACGGGAATGGCCCATAGCGGCCCGACTGCCGGCGCCTGCTCCCTCAGCAGCGCATCAGCGGTCACGTTGAGCACCAAGGCGCAGCTCATGCACATGCCGGCACAAAGGGCCATCGTCCACGGCATCAGGGGTCGCGGAGGCATCACATGTTCGCGCTCGGTCGCACTCATACGCAGATACAATCTTTGATTTTGGCAAGCTTCTTCTCGCCGATCCCCGACACACGCATCAGATCGTCAACCGAGGCAAAAGCACCGTTCTTTGTCCGCTCATCGATAATCGACTGGGCCATGGAGGGACCGATGCCGGAGAGCGTCTGCAGCTCTGCCGCGCTTGCCGTATTGATGTTTACTAGGCCTATTGCGCGACTCACGCCCGATGATGCGGAAGTCCCACCATCAACACCGACTTCCGCAATGGACGTCTGCTGCTCCCCTACCGTTGGAACGTGAATCTTCTGTCCATCGACGACCTTAGATGCCCGATTGAGCCCCGTAACGTCTGCCTCGGGCGCCAGCCCGCCGGCGGCATCAATCGCCTGAGCCACCCGCGCGCCATCCTTGAGGCGATATACACCGGGAGACACAACGGCGCCATCAACATCGACATAAACCTCTGCCGCGGCAGACGCCTTAGGCGAAGAGCCTTCGGATGTCTTTCCGCTCGAGGCATCGCCGGATCCCGGCTCCACCAATGAGCCTGAACCGTCAGTGCGCTCAAACGACACGCCGCCAGCACCGCCGCCAAGGTTCGCCATCGCCAAGCCGCTCGCCATCGCAATGACGACCAGTATCGCCACGACCACCGCCTTATGACCGAACAGCTTGTCCGCCAAGCGGTCCATCCGTTTGACCCGTTCGTGTTGTTCGCGCTGCGCCATAGCAAAACCTCCCAACACCATCGTGTCAGGAAAGGAACTCCGCAACAGCCACGCCCCAAAACCGGTTTTCTCGGTCAAACCAGAAGCTGACCAAAACCTTGCGGAAAAGTGTCCATTTATTCAGGTACACGTCGACAGATGAACCGTTTGTCGCCTAATGCCCAGATAGAAAAAGACCGACGATGCAAATGCGCCGCCGGTCTATACACAACATTATTCGTGATCTTGGTAAATCTCACGTGGAGCGAGCTCGGAATGTTTGCGTTTTAAGGTGTTAGGGGCCTTATACGTGTTGCTTTCGAAGTCGATGTACTCGGTCTGTTTGAGCAAGCGCTCAATCATCTCCTCGTGATCGAACAGCTCCCATGCCTCATGCACGGCATCGAGTTTGGCGTGCGTCTCGGGACGGCGCGGCATAAAGAGCGTGCAGCAGTCGGGAGCGGCCTCGGTCGAGATATCGAACGTACCGATCTCCTCAGCGCGTGCAATGATCTCCTGCTTGTCCGAACCGATCAGCGGGCGGAACACGGGGATCTTCACGGCCTCGTTGACGGCCATGATATTCTCAAGCGTTTGGGAGGCAACCTGTCCAAGCGATTCGCCCGTCACGATGGCCTTGGCGCCCTCGATGTGTGCAATGCGCTCGGCAACCGAATACATAATGCGGCGATACATA
Organism: uncultured Collinsella sp.; assembly: GCA_902491345.1. Taxonomy (GTDB): domain Bacteria; phylum Actinomycetota; class Coriobacteriia; order Coriobacteriales; family Coriobacteriaceae; genus Collinsella. The sequence continues at coordinate 15,639 of CABUHI010000010.1, read as the reverse complement.
ATCACGCGCAGGTTGCTGGGACAGGTGACCGAAATCTCACGCTGGCAGTCGCCAAACGGCACCACGTACAGGCGGCCGATCTGGACACCCGGCTCAAGCGCACGGATGATGTCCTGCACCAAATACTCGCTCGTATCGGGCGTCTGCGGACGACCGGAGAAATGTACCGGCACGCACACCGCGCCGCGACGCGCGAGCATCCAGGTCGCCACCGGAGAATCGATACCCGACGACAGCAGCGTCACGACCTTGCCGGCAGAACCCACCGGCAGACCGCCCACGCCGCGCTCAGAGCGCGCGTACACATAAACGCTACCCTGGACCACCAGTACGTGCACCATCGCATCGGGGTCGTGCATTTGAACCTTTTTATCGGGGAAGGCTTCACATAGCACCTCACCCACCTGACGATTGATGTCAATCGAGGTGAGCTCATAGTCGGTATTGGAGCGCTTGGCGTGCACCTTAAAAGAATCGAAGGAACCAAACTCGCGCAGCGCCTTCACGGCGGCGGCGCAGTACTCCTGCGGGTCGCGGTTGGTGTGATACGCCAATGACACACGGGCAACGCCGGGAACGGTGCGAATGACACGCGCCGCTTCATCGGCCTGGTGCTCGTTAAAAGTCACGAGGATATAACCGGAAATTCGAGACACGGCATTCACGGAAAAGGCGGCCAAGGCCGCCTTGATGTTATCCATGAGGATATGCTCAAAATGTGCGCGGTTCTTGCCCTTCAGTCCAACCTCGTGATAATGGACCAGGCAGACGCGAGCCGCCATTTAGGCTTCAGCAACCTTGTGGCCGAGCGCCTTCTCGTAACGGGCCTCGTCGTAAGAGATGTCGCCGTCGACAATCTCGTCCATAGCCATCGAGATGGTATCGGCACCGGAAAGCCCGATGGTGATGTCATCGACATCCTGGACGGCAAGCACACGGTTGTGCTGGCCACGCAGCATGCTATTGATGTCGCAGGCGCGCTTGGAGGCAAGCGAAGCGAGCAGGAAGCGGTTGTGATCGGTCTTCTCCAGAAGATCGTCAATGCAAGGCTTTACAACGGACACGGACCTCAGATCCTTTCATGCATATCGAGAACGCGAACGAGCTCATCGGTCGCGCGGTCGAGATCGTCATTTACCACGACGTCGTCGTAGCGGTCGGCAAGGGCAAGCTCATCGGCGGCGTTTGCCATACGCAGCTCAATCGTCTCGGGCGTCTCGGTACCGCGACCGACTAGACGCTCGCGGAGCACCTCAAGCGAAGGCGGCTTGATAAAGATCAGCACGGCCTCGGGGAAACGCTCCTTCACCTGCAGGGCGCCCTGGACATCGATCTCCAAAATCAGAGACGCGCCCGAGGCGAGCTTGGATGTGACCTCGCTCACCAACGTGCCGTAGCAGTTACCGTGGACCTCGGCCCACTCAACAAACTCGCCGTTTGCCACGCGGCGGTCGAACTCCTCGCGCGTCAGAAAAAAGTAGTTGACGCCGTCGACCTCACCTTTGCGTGGTGCTCGCGTGGTAGCCGAAACCGTCAGGCCCAGGTTCGAGCGGCGCTCGCGCACACGAGTGACGAGCGTACCCTTCCCTGCGCCTGACGGTCCAGAAATCACAAAGAGCTTGGAATCCTGAGCGCTCACTTATTTGGTCAGCTGCTCAAGGAGCTGCTCGCGCTGACGGACGCCGAGGCCCTGGACGCGACGGGTAGCGGAGATACCGAGCTCCTCCATGATCTTGGCGGCCTTGGCCTTGCCATAACCAGGGAGAGACTCGATGAGGGTGGAAACCTTCATGCGGGAAGCGATGGGGTCATCGGAGTTGAGCACGGACTCGAGGGACTTCTCGCCCTTCTTGATCTGCTCGCGAAGCTCAGCGCGGGCGTGACGTGCGGCAGCAGCCTTCTCAAGAGCCTGCTTGCGCTGCTCATCGGTAAGCTGAGGGAGTGCCATTCGTACCTCCAAATAGTTGGGTTATATCTGATTCAATAATTGGCATTTTAGCACGTAGAACGTACAAAATGCCCAATCGCGGCTCCATAGGTTAGACGATACCCGCAAAAAGTGCAATATACTGCGCCCAAAGTTAAGCCCCTGACCTGCGATTCCACACAAAGGATGGGAAAGTTTACGCAGGCACAGGGGCTATTTTGTGCTAATGAAACCCAAAAGTGGTGACTTAGGGGAATCTTTTACGCGACGTTTTCGACCAGCTCGGCGACAATGGCGTCAAAGGCGGCAACCGGATCGTCGGCACCGGTGATGGGACGGCCCACCACAATGTGGCTTGCGCCACGCTCGATAGCCTGGGAAGGCGTCGCCACGCGGGACTGGTCACCAAGGGCGGCACCCACCGGACGCACACCCGGAGTCACGATCAGGGCATCAGGGCCCAGCAGCTCACGCATGTCGTGAGCCTCCATCGGCGAGCACACGATGCCATCGATGCCGTTGGCCTGAGCGAGCTTTGCCAGGCGGGCGGCCTCCTCGGCCACGGGCGACTCGACGCCGATCTCGCTCAAGGCATCCTGATTCATGCTCGTGAGCACGGTGATGGCGACGAGCTTGGCGCGGTCCTCGCGCGCCTCCTCGGCACCCTCGCGGCAGGCAGCGAGCATGGCGCCCGAACCCAAGCCGTGAACCGAGAGCAGGTCGGCACCGGCAAGCGAGGCCGAACGGGCGGCACCGCGAACCTGATGCGGAATATCATGGAACTTAAGGTCAAGGAAGACCTTAAAGCCCAGGTCCTTAAAGGTCTTGACGATCTCAGGGCCCTCAGCGTAATAGAGCGTCATGCCAACCTTAAGCCAGGCGGCATGGCCCGAAAGCTCGTGGGCGAGCTCGAGCGCACGCTCGCGGTCGCAGTCGAGAGCGACGATTACGCGGTCGCGGGCATCGGTCTCTAGCATTCGAAAGCACCTACCAGTTCGTTGATGTCCTTCACGCCTTGGGACTCAGCCCAGGCCTCGAGCTCGTGCGCGATCTTGAGCGAAGCGCACGGATCGACGAAGTTGGCCATGCCGACCGACACGCAGGTGGCGCCGGCCAGGATAAACTCGGCCGCATCCTCGCCGGTCATGACACCGCCGACGCCGTTGATGGGGATATCGACGGCCTGGGCAACCTCCCAGACCATGCGCACGGCGATGTGGTGGCACAGCGGGCCCGAAAGGCCGCCCTTGGGCTTGGCCACGCGGGACTTGCGGGTATGGACGTCGATGGCCATGCCCTGAATGGAGTTGATGACCGAAAGGCCGTCGGCGCCGGCAGCCTCGAGGGCCTTGGCAATCTCGGCAACGTTGACCGGCGCCATCTTCACGAACAGCGGCTTATCGGTCACCTTGCGGCAGGCAGCCATAACGGATGAGGCGCCCTCGGGCGTAGAGCCCATGGCGGCACCGCCGGCGGCGATATTAGGGCAGCTCACGTTGATCTCGTAGCCGGCAGCCCAGGGGCACAGCTCGACATACATCTCGAGCGCGCGGACAAACTCGTCAACGGAGTGGCCGGCAACCTGACAGATGACCTGGCAGCCGTCCTTGGACAGCTGTTCGAGCCACGGACCGGACTCGCGGGCAAAGGCGGCCACGCCGGGGTTCTGAAGGCCCACGGAGTTGATCATACCGCCGGGGATCTCGGCCATGCGGGGCGCGGGGTTGCCGGGCCAGGGCTCGGCAGCGCAACCCTTGGTGGTGATGGCGCCCAGCTGGGAAACATCAAAGAAGTTCTGGAACTGCCAGCCGTAGCCAAAGGTACCGGCTGCGGTGTTGATGGGGTTCTGCATCTTGACGCCGCCGAAATCGACGGCCATGTTCACGGTACCCACTAGAAGACCACCACCTTGGAAGCATCGAACACGGGGCCGCACATGCAAGCGCCCTTCATACCGTCGACCGTCTCGACATTGCAGGTGTTGCAGGCGCCAAAGCCACAGCTCATCATGCGCTCAAGCGACACCTCGCAGTACGCACCGGCCTCGGCGGCAGCGGCGGCGACTTTCTTCATCATGACGGCGGGACCGCAGCTGGCGACATAGTCGTAGCCGCCCTCGCTAAGCAGCTCGGCAGCAGGATCGGTGCAAAAACCGTGCGTGCCCAGCGTGCCATCATCGGTGCAAACGTTAACCGTGGCGCCCAGCGCGCGGAACTCATCGACACCCACGGCCTTGGAAGCGGTGCCAAAGCCCAGGCACACATCCACGTCAACACCCTGCTCGGCAAGCATACCGGCCAGGCACAGCACAGGAGGAACGCCGATGCCACCGGCGACGAGCAGGGCCTTCCTGGTGCCCTCGGGAACCATCCAGCCACGGCCACCGGGGCCCAGCAGGTTAGAGGTGGAGCCAGGGCCCATCTGGGACAAACGACGGGTATCGTCGCCCACGACGGCGTACCACAGCTCGACGGTGCCGGCCTCGGCGTCGGCGCGGTAGTAGCTCAGGGGCACGCGGAGCAGCGAGGACGCATCGCCGGGTACGGCGATGTTCACAAACTGACCGGGCTTGAGCGCACTTGCAAGCTTGGGGGCCGAGATGACGAGCGAGAAGATGCCGTCGGCAATCTCCCGGTTCGAGACGACCTCGAAGTCGTGCATGCGTGCAGTGGAAGGTGTGGGCATAGACGCTCCAATCCCCCATGCGGTTGCATGGTCCAAACGAATAGAAAGCGCGGCACCGCAAGGGCGCCGCGCACAAAAGCGATAAGGCTATGCTAGCAGATGCAGCCGTCGGCAAGCGTCTGCTTACCGCCGACAAACACATCGGTGGCACGACCGGTGAGCGTGCGGCCGGCAAAACCGGAGTTCTCGGCGCGCGACTCGTAACCGTCCTCGCCAACCGTCCAGGTGGCGGACGCGTCGAACACGGTCAGGTCGGCAACGGAGCCCGCCTTGACCTGAACCTGGTCGAGACCCAGGATCTCACGCGGCTTGATGGCCATGAGCTCGACCATGCGGCCCATGCTCATCTTGCCCGTGTTGACCAGCTCGGTGAGTACGAGCGACAGCGAGGTCTCGAGGCCGATCATACCAAAGGGCGCAAGCTCGAACTCACGGGCCTTCTCCCACGGGGTGTGAGGAGCGTGATCGGTGACGATAACGTCGACGGTGCCGTCGATGACGCCCTGACGGATGGCCTCGGCATCCTCCTCGGTACGCAGCGGCGGGTTGACCTTGAGCGAGGTGTTGTAGGTCTCGTCCAGGTCGTTCTCGGTCAGGAACATGTGGTGCGGGGTGGCCTCGCAGGTAACCTGAACGCCAGCGGCCTTACCGGCACGCACGATCTCCAGGCCATGGGCGGTGGAGATGTGCTGGATGTGCAGCTTGGCACCAGTCAGCTTGGCGATCTCGATGTCGCGGGCGATCTGGAGCTCCTCGCCGGCAGCCGGCCAACCCTCGAGAGCCAGACGGGTCGAAACCTTGCCCTCGTTGATCTGGCCGTGGCCGACCAGGTCCTCGTCCTGGCAGTGGCTCATAAAAACCTTGCCGAACATCTTGCCGTAGTCCATGCAGCGACGGAGCATGCCCGCGCCCTGCACGCCGCGACCGTCGTCGGTGAAGGCGACGGCGCCGTGGGCAACCATATCGCCCATCTCGGACATGGCCTCGCCCTTAAGACCGCGGGTCATGGCGCCCGACGGATAGACGCGGCAGTGACCGACCTCGGCAGCACGGGACCTGACGAACTCCACGACAGTGCCGTTATCGGTGACGGGATCGGTGTTGGGCATGGAGCACACGCCGGTAAAGCCGCCCTTGGCAGCCGCGCGGGTGCCGCTCTCGATGTCCTCTTTGACCTCGTAGCCGGGCTCGCGAAGGTGAACGTGCATATCCACCAGGCCGGGGACGAGGTACTTGCCGGAAAGGTCGCGAACCTCGGCTCCCTCGACGGCGAGATTCTCGCCGACCTCGGCGATCTTGTCGCCGTCAATCAGGACGTCAACGACACCGTCAAGCTCGACGGACGGGTCGACGACGTGGGCATTCTTAAGAAGCAAGGCCATTATCGGCACCTCCAAGCAGCAGATACAGGATAGCCATACGCACGCAGATACCGGCGTAGACCTGCTCCAGGATGACGGAGCGTTGCGGGTGGTCGGCCATATAGGAGTCGAACTCGACGCCGCGGTTGATGGGGCCCGGGTGGCAGATGATTGCGTCGGGCTTCATGAGCTTCTCGCGGTCCTTGGTCAGACCGAAGAGCTTGTGGTACTCACGAATGGTCGGGAACGGGGCACCCTCGAGGCGCTCCTGCTGCACGCGCAGCATGTAGACAACGTCCAGCTCGGGCAGGACAGAATCGAGATCGCTCGTCACGTGGTCGCAGCCCAGAACCTCGGGCGCCGGCGGCAGCAGCGTGCCGGGGGCGACGGCGTAGGTCTCGCAGCCCATGATCTTAAGGGCGGGAATCAGCGAGCCGCAGACACGGGAGTGTGAGATATCGCCGACGACGGCGACCTTCAGACCGTGGAAGTCACCCTTATGCTCCCAGATGGTGTACAGGTCGAGAAGGGCCTGCGTGGGGTGGTTGTGCTTGCCGTCACCGGCGCAGATGACGCTCGCGGGCGAGTTCTGCGTGACGATGTAGGGAGCACCGGCGTGCTTATCGCGCACGACGATGCAGTCGATCTTATAGGCGTTGAGGGTCTCGACGGTGTCGACGAGGCTCTCGCCCTTGACCGTAGAGGTCGAGGAGCCGCCAAAGTTAAGGCTATCGGCCGAAAGGCGCTTCTCGGCAAGCTCGAAGGAGCTGCGGGTGCGCGTCGAGGGCTCGTTGAACATGTTGACGATGGTCTTGCCCTTGAGCGTGGGGACCTTCTTGATGGCACGCTCGTTGACCTCGGAGAACGCCTTGGCGGTCTCGAGGATGAGCTTGATATCCTCTTCGGAGTACTCGGTAATGTCGATCAGGTGCTTATGGTTGAACGCCACGGTACTACTCACCTCCCAGCGGCGCGGAGCCCACGTGGGAACCCGGCGCGACGTCGTTGATCTCGACGGCGGTGTGGCCGTCGACTTCCTTCATATATAGGTGCACGTTCTCCTCGTGCGACGAGGGAACGTTCTTGCCGACAAAGTCCGGCGAGATGGGGAGCTCGCGGTGGCCGCGGTCAACGAGGACTGCAAGCTCGATGCGGCTCGGACGGCCCAGGTCCATGACGGCGTCGAGAGCGGCGCGAATGGTACGGCCCGTATACAGGATGTCGTCCACCAGCACGACGCGTTTGCCGTCGACGCTAAAGGGAATGTTGGTGGCGTGGATCGCGGGAGCGAAATTGGTAGCGTAGTCATCGCGGTAGAAGCTGATGTCGAGGCTGCCGAGCGGAACGTCGACGCCCTCGATCTCCTTGATCTCCTCGGCGAGCTTCTTTGCCAGAAGGTCGCCGCGCGTGACGATGCCGACCAGAGCGAGGTCTTCACAGCCCTCGTTGCGCTCGAGAATCTCGTGCGCGATGCGGGTCATCGCTCGATTGACGGCGGTCTCGTCCATGATGACCGCCTTGGGGGAAGTCGTGCCCATCGATCTCCTTCCTCACATGTCTTGACTGCTGACACAGTCAAAAAAATAGATGCCCGACCGCTTAAAGCGGACCAGACACCCACAGGAAAGGCTGCTCTTTGGCAGCTATGTAATTCCATGTGGGTATCTCGTACCCCTTTAATGGTCAAGGGATAGTGTAGCCAACCTCGGGCTTAATTGCGAGCATAAATACAGAGCAATCCGTAAACGGAGCCCAATGCTCCATAAACCTATATATATTTGTGGGACAAGCTTGAAAACGCACGCACGAGCTGGCATAATCCCCTCTGCTGCACGCAAATCGGATCTACGTCCAGGGCCGTGGCGTGAGCACTATCGCCAAAAGAGGAATATCTCTGTGTAGATTACGCACAGAGAGCTGCTTCTGTGCTATAGTTCAGGCTTGTTTGTTAACGCGACATGTTCGTTTGTCGCCCAAGGAGGGTCAGTTATGTCCAAAGTTTGCGAAGTTTGCGGTAAGCACCCCGTTGCCGGTCGCTCCATCAGCCACTCTCACCGCGTCACCAACCGTAAGTTCCGCCCCAACATCCAGCGCGTCTACGTTGTCGTCGATGGTCACCGTCGCAAGATGAACGTTTGCTCCACCTGCCTCAAGTCTGGCAAGGTTGCGCGCTCCTAAATAAGGTCTTACCAACAAGTACCTCGGACTCTCCGGGTCAAAGACCTCGCGTTCATATAGAACTTACCAAAGGCGCCCTCCCCTACGGAGGGCGCCTTTTTTGCACTCATTGGGGACAGACTTACATGAGTGCTTTCACGCATTGGGGACAGACATGAAGCACGCATGCGACGCACTGACTGGCTCCGGCCCCTGCCTCACGCAGCATCCTTCCAGTCTGCAGTTGCCTTGGTCACGCTTGTAGCGCCGATGCCGGTGATACGGGCAATTTGCTTGACCGTGAGATGCGCCCGCCTAAGCCTCAGCAGACACGCATCGCGTTCGGGGCGTGGCAGGGCTTTGAGCAGTGCAGGATCTATGCTCGGCAGAACTTCGCGCGCAACGGAAAGGGCCTCCTCATCGGGGATCCGCCGGCGTGGAAGAACCTCCATTGACCAGATGCGCCCGGCAACTTCCTCGAGATGCTCGCAATAGCAACGGGAGCCACCGACAATATCGAGCATAGGGGCCGCATCACAGATGTCAAAGGGATCATAGCCCAGCTGATACGCCTTATAGCTTGACCAGCGGTACGCATCGAGCGAGTCAAGCGCACCCTTCACGGGATTGAGATGAATATAGTCGAGCAGCTGCACCGCCTGCGCGTCCGACTCAACCGCGACCCGCGAATAGCGATTGTCAAACAGATGTCCCGTTCTCCCCGTTTTTCCATTGAAATACTTGGCATATGCCGTCAGCGCGCACTGCATTGCCTTTGAAAGGTTGTCAAATGGGTCATCAACCATCAAATGGAAGTGATTGTCCATAAGGCACCAAGCCAACACCGCCACTTCATGGCGCGCAAACCTGTCCGAGATATCCGATAAGAAACGATAACGGTCGGAGTCATCTTCAAAAATAATCTGTTTGGAGTTGCCGCGGTCAAAGACGTGGTAATAGCCAGTGATCGAAACGGGGCGGACGCATCGGGGCATAATCTCTCCTTTCAAAACTGTTCAGGCAACACCTAAAAGGAGAGAAGCAACGCGAAATGCTGAGCCTGCAACCTATTTATATCCAATAAGCGGCAATAACAGGCCCAGAACGGCAAAATGGCAAAACGATGTCTGTCCCAAATGAGTGAAAGCACTCATGTAAGCCTGTCCCCAACGAGCGGGGCGGAAGAGCAGGCAAATAGTTTTAGTTAAAACGCTTCATTTTATTGAAGCGTTTTAGTGTGCCTTTTAGAGGAATCTTACCGTTCGCCGAATAATTTCTTGCTATCATGCAAGGCGTAGGGTAAATCTCCGATCGCAAGGAGACACAAATGGTGAAAAAGTCACCGGAAAACACTACTCCCGCAATTGTGGACAACGTAGAGGCGCTTGAGGCTAAGCTCGCTCAGATGCGAGAGGCCCAGGCGCTTTTTGCTACGTACACGCAGGAGCAGGTCGACAAGATCTTCTATGAGGCCGCCATGGCCGCCAACAAGGCTCGTATCCCGTTGGCAAAGATGGCCATCGAGGAGACCGGCCGCGGCGTTCTTGAGGACAAGGTCATCAAGAACCACTACGCCGCAGAGTACATCTACAACGCTTACAAGAACACCAAGACCTGTGGCGTTCTGGAGCGCGACGAGGCTTACGGCATCACCAAGATCGCCGAGCCCATCGGCATCGTGGGCGCCGTCATCCCGACGACCAACCCCACCTCCACCGCGATCTTCAAGACGCTGATCAGCCTGAAGACCCGCAACGCCATCATCATCTCCCCGCACCCGGCAGCCGCCAAGTGCACCATCGCCGCCGCCAAGCTCGTGCTTGACGCCGCCGTCAAGGCCGGCGCCCCCGAGGGCATCATCGGCTGGGTCGATGTCCCCTCCATCGAGCTGACCAACATGGTCATGCGCGACGTCGATATCATCCTCGCCACCGGTGGCCCGGGCATGGTCAAGGCCGCTTACTCCTCGGGCAAGCCCGCCCTGGGCGTTGGCGCCGGTAACACCCCGGTCGTCATCGACGACACCGCCGACGTGCTGCTCGCCGTCAACTCCATCATCCACTCCAAGACCTTCGATAACGGCATGATCTGCGCTTCCGAGCAGTCCGTGACCGTCATCGACAGCATCTATGACCAGGTTAAGGCCGAGTTCCAGAAGCGCGGCTGCTACTTCGTCAAGCAGGGTGCCGAGATGGAGGCCCTGCGTGCCGCCATGTTCAAGAACGGCGCCCTGGATCACCGCATCCCCGGCATGGCTGCCGCCAAGATCGCCGAGCTCGCCGGCATCGAGGTTCCCGCCAAGACCAAGATCCTGATCGCTGAGGTCACCTCCACCGACCCCGCCAAGGAGGAGTTCTCCCACGAGAAGCTCTCCCCGGTCCTGGCCATGTACCACGCCAAGGACTTCCAGGAGGCCGTCGACAAGGCCGAGCACCTGGTGCTCGCCGGTGGCCCGGGCCACACCGCCTCTCTGTACGTGCACCCCGCCCAGGCCGAGAAGATCAGCCTGTTCGAGCACGTCATGAAGGCCTGCCGTATCGTCATCAACACCCCGTCCTCGCACGGCGGCATCGGTGACCTGTACAACTTTGGCATGAAGCCGTCTCTGACCCTGGGCTGCGGCTCCTGGGGCGGCAACTCCGTCTCCGAGAACGTTGGGGTGAAGCACTTGATCAACGTTAAGACTGTGGCCGAGCGCCGTGAGAACATGCTGTGGTTCCGCGCTCCCGAGAAGGTCTACTTCAAGAAGGGTTCCACGCCCGTCGCCCTCGACGAGCTGGGCAACGTCATGGGCAAGAAGCGCGCCTTCATCGTCACCGACCAGTTCCTCTTCAAGAATGGCAACACCCGCGCCATCGAGGCCAAGCTCGACGAGATGGGCATCGCCCACGACTGCTTCTACGACGTCGAGCCCGATCCGTCGCTGCAGTGCGCACGTCGCGGCGCCAAGCAGATGGCTCTCTTTGAGCCGGACGTCATCATCGCCGTCGGCGGTGGCTCCGCTATGGACGCCGGCAAGATCATGTGGATGATGTACGAGCACCCCGAGTGCAAGTTTGAGGACATGGCCATGGACTTCATGGACATCCGCAAGCGTATCTTCACCTTCCCCGAGATGGGCAAGAAGGCCTACTTCGTCGCCGTCCCGACCTCTTCGGGTACCGGCTCCGAGTGCACGCCGTTCGCCATCATCACCGACAAGGAGACCGGCATCAAGTGGCCGCTCGCCGACTACGCGCTGCTCCCCAACATGGCTATCGTCGACGCCGACAACTGCATGACCGCCCCGCGCGGCCTGACCGCTGCCTCCGGCATCGACGTCATGACCCACGCCATCGAGTCCTACGTCTCCATCATGGCTTCCGACTACACCAAGGGCCTCTCCGAGCGCGCTGCCAAGCTCGTCTTCGAGAACCTGCCCTCCAGCTTCACGAACGGCGCCAAGGACCCGCACGCCCGCGAGGAGATGCACAACGCCTCCTGCATGGCCGGTATGGCCTTCGCCAACGCCTTCCTGGGCCTCAACCACTCCATGGCCCACAAGCTCGGCGCTTTCCATCACCTGCCCCACGGCCTCGCAAACGCCGTCATCCTGACCCGCGTCATGCGCTACAACGCCGCCGAGGCTCCCGTCAAGATGGGTACTTTCTCCCAGTATCCTTACCCCAACGCGCTGCACAACTACGCCGAGATGGCCAAGTACTGCGGCATCGAGGGCAAGGACGACAAGGAGGTCTTCGAGAACTTCATCACGAAGCTCGAGGAGCTCAAGGACTTCATCGGCGTCAAGAAGACCATCGCCGACTACGGTGTTGACGAGCAGTACTTCCTCGACACCCTCGACGAGATGACCGAGCAGGCATTCAACGACCAGTGCACCGGCGCCAACCCGCGCTACCCGCTCATGAGCGAGATCAAGGAGCTCTACCTGGACGCCTACTATGGCCGCGAGCCCCAGGATTACGCCGTCTGCTAGTTTTAGCACGGTTTTTAACGGCGGGGGTGCACGGGTGTTTCACACACCCCCGCCGTCGCTTCTATCGCATCGTTGAAAGGATGCAACCATGCTGCTACCCGATTCCAAGACCGAACTCGTCCGTCGTGGCAACAAGGTCGTTTACGACCTGGGTGACAAGATCGTCAAGGTCTTTAACGAGACCAAGCCTGTCTCCGACGTGTTCAACGAGGCTTTGAATCTTGCCCGCATCAATGAGTGCGGCATCCACAGCCCCAAGGCTCTCGAGGTTTCCCAGCTCGAGAACGCCAACGGCTGGGCGCTCGTGACCGAGAAGGTTCCGGGCACCACCCTTGCCGAGAAGATGACTGCCGAGCCCCAGCGCTTTGGTGAGTACCTCGAGATGTTCGTCGACCTCCAGATCGAGATCCACGGCTACACCTCCCCGCTGCTCAACCGTCAGCGCGACAAGTTCGCCCGCATGATCGACAGCCTTGATCAGCTCAATGCCACCACGCGCTACAACCTTCAGGAGCGTCTGGACGGCATGACCAAGGAGTTCAAGGTCTGCCACGGCGACTTCAACCCCTCCAACGTCATCGTCGGCGACGACGGCCAGCTCTATGTGTGCGACTGGGCACACGCCACCCAGGGCTCCCCTGCTGCCGACGTTGCCACCACCTACCTGCTCTTCGCTCTCAACAGCAAGGATCAGGCTGAGGCCTACCTGGAGCTCTACTGCGACCGCGCCGACATGCCCATGCAGGTCGTGCGTCAGTGGACGAGCATCGTCGCCGCTTCCGAGCTCGCTCGTAAGCGCAACGTGAACGATGAGTTCCTGAAGAACTGGATCGACGTCGTCGATTATCAGTAATATCTGAGCGATTTATTTCGCATCGGAGGCACAATGGAAAACCCCGCAGCTCGCATGGGCTGTGGGGTTTTCCTTTTAGCTATAAAAGATTCTTAGACGCAAAAGCGGCCCTGCACCTCTCCCTCGAGAGACGCAGGGCCGCTTCGTAAGCGCACTCAACGCAGCGGGCTCGATTAACGGCGTGCTGCCTTCACAAGCTCGGCAACCTTGGCGACAACCTCATCGATCGCCACATCCTCGCGCTCGCCCGTGGCACGGTCCTTGAGCTCAACGGTGCCATTCTTGAGGCCGCGCTTGCCCAGAACGACCTGATACGGGAAGCCCATAAGGTCGTTGTCGGCAAACTTAAAGCCGGGACGCTCGTCGCGATCGTCGACGACGACCTCGATACCCTCGGCACACAGGCCATCAACGATCTGCTCGCAGACGGTAGCGCACTCCTCCTTCTTGGGATCGAGCGGAATCACCGCGACCTCGTACGGGGCAACGGAGACCGGCCAGACGATACCGTGCTCGTCGTTGTGCTGCTCCACGACGGCAGCGAGCGAGCGGGACACACCAACGCCGTAGCAGCCCATGATGAGCGGCTTCTCCTTGCCGTCCTCGTCCATAAAGGTGGCACCCATGGCCTCGGAATACTTGGTGCCCAGTTGGAAGACCTGGGAGACCTCGATGCCGCGGGCAGCGGAGAGCGGCTTGCCGCAGTGCGGGCAGGGATCTCCGGCAACGACGGTTACCAGGTCGGCCCACTCATCGACGGTAAAGTCGCGCTCGGGGCAGGCACCGGTAAAGTGATAATTGACCTCGTTGGCACCGCAAGCCCACTGCTTGGACTCGCGCAGGCTCTCGTCGCACACCAGACGGATGCCCTCGGGCAGGTTGACCGGTCCGATAAAGCCCTTGTGCAGGCCGTTCGCCTGAAGCTCCTCGTCGGTCATCATGCGATAGCCCTTGCCAAAGACGTGCTCGGCCTTGCAATCGTTGAGCTCGTGATCGCCCGGAACAATGGCCACGACCGGCTTGCCCTCGGCGTCGATGAGCGCCAGCGACTTTCGCGTGCCGTTCTCGGGGAACCCAAAGAACTTAGCAACAGCCTCGATGGTGCCCATGCCCGGAGTCTCGACCTTGGTGAGTGTACCGTCGCCAGGACCCTCGGTCACAACGACCTTGGTGCTTGCGGCCTCATCGTCGGCAGCGAAGCCGCAATCGTCGCAGTAGACGAGCGAAGCCTCGCCGGCGTCGGCCAAAGCCATGTACTCGACGGAGGTATCGCCACCGATCTCGCCAGAATCGGCGACAACGGGCAGGGCCTTGATGTAGCAGCGCTCGCAGATATTGGCGTACGCCTGCTTCATCTTGTCGTACTCCTCCTGCAGGCTCTCCTGCGTGGCGGAGAAGCTGTAGGCGTCCTTCATGATGAACTCGCGGCCGCGCATCAGGCCAAAGCGAGGACGGAACTCGTCGCGGAACTTGTCCTGAATGTGATACAGGTTGACGGGCAGCTGCTTATAAGAGCGCAGCTCGTTGCGCACCAAGGCCGTGACGGTCTCCTCGTGCGTGGGGCCCAGGACGAACTCGCGACCATGACGGTCGTCAAAGCGCACAAGCTCCTTGCCATAGGCGTCGATGCGGCCGGATTCACACCACAACTCGGCGTCAACCATGATAGGCATCATAAGCTCCTGGGCGCCGGCAGCGTCCATCTCGTCGCGTACGATGTTCTCAATCTTGCGGATCGAGCGCCAAGCAAGCGGCAGGTAGGAATACAGACCGGCGGCCTCCTTGCGGATCATGCCGGCACGGAGCAGCAGACGGTGGCTGGCGAGCTCAGCGTCCGCGGGATCCTCTTTAAGCGTCGGCGCATAGAGCTTAGACATATACATTGCTCGAGTCATTTACTTCTCCTCAATAAGTTTGTCGACCTCGGCCATCAGCGCGTCGACAATTTGATCTTCAGCTACTTTACCAATGATCTGGCCATGCGAAAAGAGCAGGCCCTGACCACGCCCGCAGGCAACGCCCAGATCGGCGTCAGATGCCTCTCCGGGGCCGTTGACCGCACATCCCATCACAGCGATCGAAAGCGGCACGGAATAGTTCTTAAGCCGCTCGGTTACTTCCTCGGCAATAGGAATCAGGTTAACCTTGCAGCGGGCGCACGTGGGGCACGAGACAATCTCGGGGCCACGGCGACGCAGGCCCAGGGACTGCAGGATACCCCAGGCGACCGGCGGCTCCTCGACCGGATCGGCCGTGAGCGAGACGCGCATGGTGTCACCGATACCCTCAGACAGCAGGATACCAAGGCCCACCGAGCTCTTAATGGTGCCCTGCAGCTTGGTACCCGCCTCGGTTACGCCCAGGTGAAGCGGAACATGGGGAATCTCACGCGACAGGGCTCGATAGGTATCGAGCGTCGTTTGCACGCTATGGGCCTTGGCCGAAAGCACAATGTTCGTAAAGCCGCGGTCTTCAAAATGCTTGACGAAACGCTCGCTCGACATCACGAGCTTTTCGGGCTGCGTGAGGTCTTCGCGCTCGGCGATATCCTGCTCAAGCGAGCCCGCGTTCACGCCAATGCGAATCGCGCACCCAGCGGCGCCCGCGGCATCGATCACCGCGTCAACCTTGGCCCAATCGCCGATATTGCCGGGATTGATGCGAAGCTTGGCGGCACCAG
>CABUHI010000009.1 GCA_902491345.1 uncultured Collinsella sp. | reverse complement strand
AATAGTGCGGTTACAACGACGTAATGCACTCAATGCAAGAAAGGATCCGCATGGCAAGCCTGTCGGATGAAATCTCGTCGCGCCGCACATTCGCGATCATCAGCCACCCGGACGCCGGTAAGACCACACTTACCGAGAAGCTGCTGCTCTATACCGGCAGCATCCAGACTGCCGGCTCGGTCAAGGGCAAGAGCTCGGCCAAGCATGCCGTCTCGGACTGGATGGACATCGAGAAGGAGCGCGGTATTTCCGTTACCTCCTCGGTGCTGCAGTTCACCTACAACGGCGCCTGCGTCAACATCCTCGATACCCCCGGCCACCAGGACTTCTCGGAGGATACCTACCGTACCCTTATGGCCGCCGACGCTGCTGTTATGGTCATCGACGGCGCCAAGGGCGTCGAGGCCCAGACCAAAAAGCTCTTTAAGGTCTGTACGCTGCGCCACATTCCCATCTTCACCTTTGTGAACAAGCTCGACCACGAGGCTCGAGATCCGTTTGAGCTCATGGAAGAGATCGAGAACGTCCTGGGCATCAATACGTATCCCATGAACTGGCCGATCGGCAGCGGCCGCAACTTCCGCGGCGTGTTCGACCGTCAGACTCGTCGCGTCATTGCCTTCGAGGGCGACGGCCACGCCAACGCCACCAAGAAGGTCGCCGAGGTCGAGGCCGAGCTGGGCGACCCTGCCATGGATGAGCTCATCGGCGAGGAGAACCATAAGAACCTGATGGACGACATCGAGCTGCTCGATGGCGCTGGCGACGAGCTCGACTTGGATGCTGTGGCCTGCGGCAAGCTGAGCCCGGCGTTCTTTGGCTCGGCGCTCACCAACTTTGGCGTGGAGCCCTTCCTCAAGGAGTTCCTGCGTCTGGCCCCGACGCCGCGCGCCTATACCGATACGCTCACCAGCGAGCCGGTCGATCCCTGCCGCGACGACTTTAGCGGCTTTGTGTTTAAGATCCAGGCCAACATGGACAAGAACCACCGCGACCGCATCGCCTTTGTGCGCATTTGCTCGGGCAAGTTCGAGCGCGGCATGGATGCCTTCCACGTGCAGGGCAACCGCAAGCTCAAGCTTGCCACGGGCACGTCGATGATGGCCGATGACCGCGCCATCGTGGACGAGGCGTACGCGGGCGATATCGTGGGCCTGTTCGACCCGGGTATCTTTAGCATCGGCGACACCGTGTGCTCCGGCAAGTGCCACGTGCAGTATCCGCAGATCCCGACGTTTGCCCCCGAGATGTTCGCTCGCATTACGCAGGTCGACACGCTCAAGCGCAAGCAGTTCGTCAAGGGTATGGAGGAGCTTGCCCAGGAGGGCGCCATCCAGATCTTCCGCGAACTGGGTGCCGGCATGGAGAGCGTCATTGTGGGCGTGGTCGGCGTGCTGCAGTTTGAGGTACTCGAGCGCCGCCTCAAGGCCGAGTACCGTGTTGAGGTTCGTCGCCAGCCGCTGCCCTATACGGACATCCGCTGGATCCAGAATGACCCCGACACCATCGATATCCCGGGCCTTTCGCTCACGCGCGACACGCTGCGCGTCGAGGACATGCGCGGCGGTAAGCTGCTGCTGTTCACGAGCCCGTGGAACGTGGATTGGGCAACCGACCACAACCCCGACCTTATCCTGTCGGAGTTTGGCAACGTAGCGTTTTAACGCATCGGCGCGGTGGGCCTGCGGGGCTGCCGCGCCGTTTGCTTGCCTGATGCCGTGTGAGCGGCTATCATACCCACCGTCGTCTCAAGACCGGGGCGTCCGAGCAGTTCGGGTCCGATATCCTGCTCGTTAAACCTAAAACCAAAGGAGTACATAATGATCAAGAAAGTCATGGAGGACTATAAAGTCCTGTTGCGGAGCATTCCCGCGGCAACGGTTTCGCTGTTTTTCGTGAGCGTCATCATGATGAACCTGCTGGCCAACAAAGAGCTTATCAGCCTGCCGTATCTGGCACTCGATTGCGGCTTTGTGGTGAGCTGGGTTTCGTTTTTGTGCCAGGACATGATCTGCAAGCGCTTTGGCGCCAAGGCATCCATCAAAATCTCTATCCTCGCGCTGCTGGTCAACCTGGCCGTGAGCCTGTGCTTTTGGGCATGCTCGCTCACGCCCGGTATGTGGGGCGCCTACTACGACACCGGCATGATCGAGGTCAACAACGCCCTTAACGCCACCATCGGCGGCACCTGGTACGTGGTGCTGGGCTCTTCGCTGGCAATGCTCGTTTCTGCCGTGGTTAATTCCACGCTCAACCAGTCGCTCGGCCGTATGCTCAAAAAGAATAACTTTGCGAGCTTCGCCTTCCGTTCCTATGTGTCCACGGGTGTTGGCCAGTTTATCGACAACCTGGTCTTTGCCATTGTGGTGAGCCACACGTTCTTTGGTTGGACCTGGGTGCAGGTCCTTATGTGCTCGCTGACCGGCGCTGTTGCCGAGCTGCTGTGCGAGGTTTTCCTGAGCCCCGTGGGCTACAAGGTCGTGCGCGGCTGGGAGCGCGAGAATGTGGGCTCCGAGTACCTCGAGCGCCACGCAACCGCCTAAGGAGCAAGTATGCGGGTTTTGATTACGGGTGCTTCGGGCGGTATCGGAGCCGCATGCGTGCAGCGCTTTTTGGACGAGGACCACGAGGTCGTGGGCTTTGATTTGCTGCCGGCGGCGATCGAACACGAGCGCTACCGCCATCTGATTGTTGATGTTCGCGAGCCTAACTCGTTTCCAGGCGACCTTGAGCCTCAGGTGATCGTGAACGTTGCCGGTACGCAGGATTCGGCCGATGACATCGCCGCCAACCTGTATGGCACCATCAACGTGACCGAGCGCTACGCCTTTGCGGGGGAGGGGCTTGCCGCCAAGCCGGCGCCGGCTATCAAATCCGTGGTCAATGTGGGGTCGGCGAGCGGGCATACGGGATCGGAGTTTCCTGCCTATGCTGCCAGCAAGGGCGGCGTTATCGCCTACACCAAGAACCTTGCAAACCGCATGGCGCCGCAGGCCATTGCCAACAGTGTGGACCCGGGCGGCGTTATCACGCCGCTCAACCGTTGCGTGATGGAAGACGAACACCTGTGGAGCCAGATTATGGAGCTTACGCCGCTTAAACGCTGGGCCACCGCCCAAGAGATCGCCGAGTGGATCTACTTTGTGGGCGTGACCAACCGGTTTATGACCGGGCAGAGTCTGTTGATCGATGGCGGCGAGGCTGGCCGCACGCAATTTATTTGGCCCGAATAGGAAACGCGCCCGATGGAAAGCCGTCGGGCGCGTTTTTGATGTATCGATTTTTAGCCGAGGCAAGTCCAGTTGACGGGGGTCGAGCCGTGCTGTTCGAGTAGCCGATTGGCTGCCGAGAAGGGGCGCGACCCCATAAAGGCGGGGAGTTCTGCCGTGGCACGGTTGGCCGAAAGCGGCGAGGGATGCGTAGAGGCTAGGCAGAACTTGTCGGTTGCCTTGCCCGCGCCGGTCGTGGCGAGCTTGCCTTCGACCATCTGCTGGGCAAAGCGGCCCCATGCCAAAAAGACTACCGGTTGGGGCAGCTGACAGCAGCGTTCGATAACGTAGTCGGTGAGCGTACTCCAGCCCAGTTTGGCGTGCGAGTTCGCGGCATGCTCGCGCACGGTGAGCGTGGTGTTGAGGAGCAGGACGCCCTGCTGTGCCCATGGGGTTAGGTCTCCCGTGGCGGGAATAGGGCAATCCAGATCGGCTTTGAGTTCCTTATAGATGTTGCGCAGGCTCGGCGGCAACTTGGTTTGCGTCGCGGGGACCGAGAACGACAGTCCCATTGCCTGGTTGGGTCCGTGATAGGGGTCCTGACCCAAAATGACAACCTTGACCTGGTCGGCCGGCGTATAGACGAGGGCATTGAGGATGTCGTCTTGTGCCGGGTAGATAGTCTGCTCGGCACGCAAAAGGGCGATGCGCTCGAGCAGCTGGTTCGTAGTGTCACGTACCGGCTGCGGCGCATCGCCCAACCAAGTTGCTATGTTGCGATCGCGAGTTGCGGTGTCCATGGGGCTCCTTTATGGCAGATGCTCTGTTGGCATCTATTGTAAAGGCGCACCGGTTGCCTTTATGCCGCGGCTGTATGAAGAGTGGGGTCTACGAGACGTGCTCGGGCGCTCCTGCCATGCGAGCCTGTCCATGCGCGCGAAGGCGCGGAAGCTCGACGGTTGCCACCATGACGCCGGTGAGGATGAGGGCGGCGCCAAAGAAGGCGATGGGGCTCAGGACCTCGCCGACCAGGAAGAACGAGAAGACGGCAGAGCAGACCGGCTCGAGCGAGAAGGCAAAGCCGGTGGTCTCGGCAGGCACGTGGGGTTGCACGAGCGTCTGGGTGATAAAGCCGTAGGCAGAGCAGATGAGTGCGAGCGCGACGACAACGACAATCTCGCTCGGCGTGCTGGGAAGTGTGAAGCCGCCAAAGGTGAATGCCGCGACGCCCGAGAACAGGCCGCCGAAGCCCAGCTGCCAAACGCCCAGAGCCAGCGGGTCGACATCTTCGACAAAGCGCTTGGCGACAATGATATGGCCGGCGTAGACAAAAGCGGAGAGCAGCATGATGATCGCGCCCGGGTTCAGGCTGGTGAAGTCGGCGCCCGAGAGCAGCAGCATGCCGCAGGTGACGATGGCGGTGCCGACGAGCACCTTGCGCTCGGGGGCGCGACGCAGCAGGGCGGCGTTGGCAAACGGCACGATCACGACCGTCAGGCTCTGCAAAAAGCCGGCAGTGGAGGCAGAGGTGAGGCTGGAGCCCAGGCACATGCAGGTGAGCTCGGTTGCCATGATGGCGCCGATGATGGCGGCGCGAACCATAAGGTCGCGGTTGATACGGAAAGCGCGCTTGTGGAAGAGCAGCAGACAGGCAACAAAGGCGATGATGCAGCGTAGCGCAACGATGCTCGTGGCGTTCATGCTGTCCATGCCGATCTTCATAAGGGGGTACGAAAAGCCCCATGCTACGGGAACGGAAAATGAGAGCGCGATTGCTTTTTTGCGATCCATGGGACTCCTTTTGTTACAGAACGGTTTCGTAAAAAGGATTCTGCTCCCAGATGTGGATGTAGTAAAGCGAATGTATCTTCAGTATGATTAAGAAATGCTAATGTAGGTAGAAAAAGCCCTGGCAAAACGTTTTACGGCTGCATTGATGTGGAGGCACAATGGCATCGCGGTATCAGATCGTTTGTATGGTGGTCGACTGCGGAAGTCTTAAGGGCGCGGCGGACGAGCTGGGCTATACGCAAAGTGCGGTGAGCCAGGCCGTCAAGGCGCTTGAACGCGAGCTGGGTACCACGCTTATCGAGCGCGGAAAACAGGGTGTGTCGCTTACGCGCGACGGCAAGCAGTATCTGCCGTATCTGCGACAGATCGTAACTGCCGAGGCCGAGCTCGAGGGCAAGCGCCAGGAGCTGCTGGGGCTCTCCTCGACTGATATTCGCATTGCGACGTTTACCAACGTGAGCCGTACCGTGTTGCCGCGCGTAATCCGCGACTTTGGAGCCCTGCACCCGGGCGTGCACTTTACCCTCAAGCAGGGCGATTACACGCGCAACGCCCAGTGGGTGCACGATGGCGTGGTCGATTTTTGCTTTACGGCACGCGGGTTTACCGCGGGGCTCGAGAAGCGCGTGGTCTATCACGACGAGTTGGTGGCACTGCTTCCGGCCGCGCATCCGCTGGCGGCAAAGGAGAAGGTGACGCTCGCCGACCTGGCGTCCGAGCCGTTTGTGTTGCTGGATGAGGGCGAACAGAGCCTGGTGCTCGATGCATTTGCGGCGCATGGGCTGTCGCCGCACGTGACGAGTGAGGTGACCGACGACTACACCATCATGGCGATGGTCGAGGAGGGCCTAGGCGTGAGTATGCTTTATCGCCGTACCGTTGAGGGCGTGCAAGCCGATATCCGTGTGCGGCCTATCGTGCATGCCCCCTCGCGCGACGTGGTGGCCGCCTGGCGCAGCTGGGACACCATGCCCATCGCCACGAGGCGCTTTATCGACTATATGAGCTCGCATATTGTCAATTAATGACTGTCGTGGCGTTGAGTGCGGTGTTTAGCGGGCTGTCGCTTTGGCTTGGGTGGCGCGATAGGTGCGTGCCGGGTGGCAAAGTAGTACCGCCACGACCATAAAGAACGCCGTGGTGCCCAGGCTGATGGGGTAGACCATCATGATGTTCGCAAAGGTGCGGAAGTGCGGGAACACGCAGAACACCCAGTAGAAGCGGATGCCGCAGACGCAGATCATGGTGATGAGGGCGGGTGTGAGCGAGATGCCAAAGCCGCGCAGGTAGCCTGACATGTTTTCGTAGAACATGCTAAAGGCGTACGCCGGGAAGATCGAGCACACGCGGATATAGCCGATCGAGACGATGTTGGGATCGCTGTTGAACAGCGACAAGATCTCGCGCCCCAGGCCGACAATAACGATGATCGTGGTGAGCGCGACGATACCGCCTTCGACCAGGCAGACCTTGAGCGTTTTGGTGCAGCGGTCGATCTGGCGGGCACCGTGGTTTTGTCCCACAAAGGTGGTGCACGCCTGGCTAAAGCTGTTGAGCAGGTTGTAGCATACGTACTCCAAGCTCATGGCGGCGCTCGATGCCGCCATGACCTCGGTGCCCAGGCTGTTGATGGCGGACTGGATGATGATGTTGGCTACGGCAAAGACGGCGCTTTGGATGCCGGCTGGCAGGCCGATCTTGACGATGCGCTTGAGGGCGACGGGGTCGATAGCCAGGTCGCGTGGGGTGACGCGGACGACGGAGTCGGTCTTGAGCAGGCGGATAAAGAGTGTGGCGGCGCTGACGGTGTAGGCGATGGCGGTGGCGATGGCGACGCCCGCGACACCCCAGTGGAGTACGGGGACAAAGATGAGGTCCAGGCCAATGTTGAGGACGGTGGACACGGCAAGCGCCTGCAGCGGCATGCGGGTGATGCCGACGGAGCGGAAGATCGCAGCCTCAAAGTTGTAGAGCAAGATCGAGGGCATGCTCAGCAAAAAGACGCGCAGGTAGAGCGAAGCGAGCGGCATGGTTTCGGCGGGAACGTTGAGGGCGGCGAGCATGGGCTCGGCAAAGATCTCGCCCAGCGCGATGACGATAAAGCCCACGAGCGCCATTAAAATCGAGGTATGGACGGCGCGTTTGACCATGCTCTGATCGTCGCGGCCGATAGCGTTGGCGATGACCACGTTGGAGCCAAGCGACATGCCAATAAACAGGTTGAGCATAAGGCTGGTAAGCGGAACATTGGAGCCGACCGCCGCCATGGCGAGGGTTCCCTGGTCGCCCGAGAAGTTGCCGATAATGACCGTGGCGATGAGGTTCGACAGCTGCTCCAAGATGCTCGTGGCGGCCACGGGGAAGGCGAACAGGGGAATATTGCGCCACAGCGAGCCGGTGGTCATATCGATGTGCTTAGATGCGGTATCAGCCATACGCTCTCAATCTCTAACATGCTATATCGTGCTTATTTGCGCAGACGATGATACTCCTAATGCAACCAGTCGGCACTTAGGGACGTTCCTTTTCTGCCGGCAGCTGGGGACACTCCTTATCTCTTCTAACTAGTCATTCAAGAACGTCTCTTCTAACTAGTCATTCAAGAACGTCCCCAATGACTAGGTGGGGAAGGCGTGCGACAATGGTGGGCGTTGTGTTGTTCGCGCTAAGGAGTTGCCATGTTGTTGTGTCCCGTTTGCCATGAGCCTTTGGTGGACAATGAGCGCGGTGCTGCATGCGCGGGCGGACACCGGTTTGACCGTGCTCGCGAGGGCTATCTATATCTACTGCGCTCGTCCAAGAGCGGCGACTCCATGGGCGATCCCAAGTCGCAGGCACGCAGCCGTCGTGACTTTTTGAACCGTGGTTACTATGCGCCGTTGCGCGATGCGATGGTCGAGCTCGTGCGCGAGCGGGTGTCTGGGCGTGCAGCATCTGCGAACGGCCCCATGACGCTGCTCGATATTTGCTGCGGCGAGGGCTACTACACCAGCGCCATGGGCGCGGTGCCGGGCGTGGGCGCTTACGGGTTCGACTTGGGCAAAGAGATGGTGCGCCTGGCCGCCAAGCGCGGCGATGCGACCTATTTCGTGGCCAACATGAAGGACATCCCCGTGGCGGACGGCGCCTTCGATATGGTGACCGAGCTCTTCGCTCCCTTTAACGAGCGTGAGTTTGCCCGCGTGCTGGCGCCAGAGGGCTCACTCTATACCGTGGTGCCGGGTGCCCGTCATCTCTTTGGGCTCAAGGAGGTGATCTACGATACGCCGTACCTTAACGATGAGAAGCTGCCGAAGACCACCGAGCTCGAGTTGGTCGGAACGCAGCGGGTGTCTGCGAACATTACGCTCCAGACCCAGGCCGACATCGAGGCGGTGTTCCAGATGACGCCGTACTACTACCGCACGCGCCCTGCCGACAAAGAGCGCCTGGCAAACTTGGACACGCTCCAGACCGATATCGACTTCATCATCGCCGAGTACCGCCACAGCTAACAACCTGCCAAAAAGGGACAGGTTTATTATGGCAGGTTTTATCTGGGCAAATGCAAAGGGCCGACCGCGGAGATGCGCGATCGGCCCTTTTTAGTTGCTTGGCTGCAGAGGTTATGAGAAGCGAGCGCTTATAGGCGGTCCTTGTTCTCGGCTTTAACGGCGTGTGCCTGCTGAACAAAGAACAGGTCGTAGACCACGATGACAAAGGCGCCAAAGTTGATGGCGTCGCCGCCAAACGCGGGAAGCGTGAGCACCGCTTGGGCAAGCGTGGCGACCGCGGCAACAATACCGAGCTTAAACGCGCCGTCCACCTGCGAAGGCTTGTTGGCGCCCTTGATACCGGCGACGCCTGCGGCAAGGTCGACGAGACCCTTGGCGATAAGCACGACCGCCGCGAGCGTGGCGTACGAACCGTACGTGGAATCGAGACCGCCCGTGGCGATACCGACGCCGGCGGTGACGAGGCTGGCGATGCCCAAAACAAAGTAGATGAGAGCAAGGATTTTGAGAGTCTTGCGAGTGAAGCTCATGGCTGGTCCTTTCGATACGAGTACGCCAACTTGGCGCACCCAATGTACTGCACATATGGTGAAGCACATTGTAGTTCAACGCAGCGATGCATGCGCCTGAAAGCGCTTTGAGCCCGCGCGGCCCAACCCAACCTTTCAAAAGGGAAAGCTGGACGTAAGCCAAATCGATGGCAGCTCATGTGCGGCGCTGAGATGATGAGGCCGTAACAAGGAGCTGGTCTCAAGGAGGAGCCATGATGTACGGAGCAGGGCAAGTGCGTGAGCCGCGGTCGTTGGGAAGGCGCATGGGTGATTCCGTGATCGCTGCTGTGTGCACGGGATTGATGGCGGTGCTTTGCATTGGGATGCTGTGGGCCATGTCGCATGTGGGACAATAGCGGACGGTTGGGTGCCGACATAAACGGTGCCCTGCGTATTCGTTTTGCTTGTTAAGGAGTGTCCATGGGCGTCGTCGATCCCTTATCTGTTGCTCGGGCCGCGGGGCTTGAGCTGATCGGGAAGCCCGAGGGCCTCACGCTCACCGACGGCACGATGGAGCTGCGCGCCGATTTTGGCCGCATGCTGCCGCGACTCAAGCAGGGCCGTCTGCAGCAAGAGCTGTTGGTAAAGGCTGCGCGCACAAAGGGCATCGAGCGACCATGGGCAATTGACGCTACGGCAGGCTTTGGCGAGGATTCGCTGCTGTTGGCGGCCGCGGGCTTTACCGTCGATCTGTATGAGCAGGACTGCGTGATCGCGGCGCTCCTCAAGGATGCCTTGGATCGCGCGGCGGATGATCCGGCGCTTGCGGCTGCCGTGGCACGCATGTGCTTACATGCGGGCGAGGACAGCATTGCGGGCCTTCGTCAAACCGTCGAGCTGGTCGAGCAGGGCGAGCTCGCAGCACCCGACGTGGTGTACCTGGATCCCATGTTTCCCGAGCGCACCAAGAGTGCAGCGGTCAAAAAGAAGTTCCAGCTCCTACATCATCTGGAGCAGCCATGCGCCGACGAGGAATCGCTGGTCGAGGCGGCGCTTGCTGTGCATCCGCGCAAGGTCGTTATCAAGCGGCCGGTAAAGGGCCCGCTGCTTGCCGGCGTTAAGCCGAGCTATCAACTTGCGGGCAAGGCCGTTCGCTACGATGTTTTGGTGCCGCCGCGCCCGTAGCTTGTGTGCGATGGCTGGCGCTCCGTCAGTGCCGTGCCAATGTGGGGTCTATTTCCAAGGGTGCGACGTCAAATGCCAGCCGCCGCAGTATTCGCATTTGTAGCAGGCCAAGCCACGCCGCCCGCGGTTTTCACATTCGGCCATAACAGCCTCGGCCTCGACGCGCGTGTCGTAACGGTTTTTGCGCTCGCACGACTTGTAGCGCCAGGCCTCATCGCGCTCGGCGTCCAGGGCGTCGCGGCGCTCGTCTTCGCGCGCAAACAGGTCACTCATATCGCCGCCCGTGGCAGCGCCTAAAAACTCGCTTTTGGCTTTTGACCAAGCGGCTCGCTTTTTGCTCCCCATCTGCTTCGCGCCCCTCTCCAAACGTTGGTATCATTGCTCAATCAAAGTGATACCAATAAACGTGAGGTCGCCGCGTGATGATCAGAAAAACCCTCGATACCGACATTCCCGCCGTCATGGCTATCTATGACGCGGCCCGCGCCTTTATGCGCGCGCATGGCAACGCCACACAGTGGCCCGAGGGCACGCCTTCTGCCGAGCAACTGGCTGCCGATATCGCCGCCGGTGGCAGCTATGTGTGCGAAGTCGATGGCCGCGTGGTGGCGACGTTTGCCTTTTTGCCGGGCCCGGACGAGTGCTATGACGTAATTGAGGATGGTCAATGGCGCAGCGACACTCCGTACGCCGTGCTGCACCGTGTGGCATCCGACGGCACCGTGCACGGTATCGCGGCTGCGATGTTTGCCTTTGCCAAGGAGCGTGCCGATCACCTGCGCATCGACACACATCAGGACAACCTGCCCATGCAGGGCGCGAGCCTCAAGGCGGGGTTTGAGCGCGCCGGCATCGTGTATGTGTCCGACGGTACACCGCGTGTTGCGTTTGACTGGCTGCGCGAGGCATAAGAGCGGGGACGCGTATCAACAATTTGCACGAACGAAAATGGCCCCGGGTGGGGACATTTTCGTTCGCTGGCTGTTTTGCAAGCCGGCTTTCGCAAGGCGCGAACCTACGAAAATCGCCGCGCGGCAACGCAGGGCGATGAGCTCGGTCGGGGGATAGGGCCCGCTTCGCCCGCCGGCCCGTAAATTGTATCATCCAGTGTGGAATGAGGACGCCCGTTGCCGCGTGCGATGGGCTTGCAATAAGAGGAGAGCCATGTCGAAGCAAGCGGTCGTTGGAATCTTGGCGCATGTCGATGCCGGCAAGACCACGTTGGCCGAGGCCATGCTATTCAACGCGGGCCGCATTCGCAAGCGCGGCCGCGTGGACGATGGCGATTCGCATCTGGATACGAACGAGATTGAGCGCGAGCGCGGTATTACGATCTTCTCGTCGCAGGCTGTGCTCGACCATGGCGATACCCACGTCATGCTCGTGGATGCACCAGGGCATGTCGATTTTTCAGCCGAGGCGGAGCGCACGCTGCGCGCACTCGACTACGCGATTTTGGTTGTGGGCGCCAACGACGGCGTGCAGGGGCATACCGAAACCCTGTGGCGCCTGCTTGCGCGCTATGAGATCCCGACGTTCATCTATATCAACAAGATCGATTTGGAGAATCCCGGCCGCGATGTTTTGCTGGCACAACTTGGGCAACGTCTTTCCGAGGGCTGCCTGGACGCCAACGAACTGCTGGCGGGCGGCGCCGTTCAGGAGGACGCCGCTGCGTTAGACGAGGCGGCGCTCGACGAGTTTCTTGAGGCGGGTGAGCTTTCCGTCGCAACGCTGTCGCGCATGGTCGCCGAGCGCAAGCTCTTTCCCTGCTTTGCCGGCTCGGCGCTCAAGGACCAAGGCGTGGACGAGCTACTCGACGGTATGTGCACTCTGATGTACGAGCGAACATGGCCCCAGGAGTTCGCCGCGCGTGTCTACCGCGTGAGTCGTGGAGACCGTGGCGAGCGTCTTGCCTGGGTCAAGGTGACGGGCGGTGTGCTGCGTGCAAAGCAAGTTGTCGAGGGATGCTCTGGCGCCTCCACTTGGGAGCAAAAGATCGATCAGGTACGCATCTATAACGGCGAAAAGTATGAGCTTGCCCAGGAAGTTGCCGCTGGCGGTATTTGTGCCGTGACGGGTCTTGCGCACGTTCGCCCGGGGGACGTCCTGGGCGCAGAGCCCGCGGGCGATGCGCCCGTCATTGCGCCGGTCCTCACCTATACGGTGCTTCCAGGCGAACACGATGTCCATACGGTGTTCAAAGCACTGACTGAGTTGGCGGACGAAGATCCTATGCTCGGCGTAAGCTGGAATACTCATCTGGAGCAGATTCACCTGCAGCTGATGGGCGCCGTGCAACTCGAGGTCGTGCAGCGGGTGTTGGCAGATCGTTTTGGCCTTTCGATTGCGTTTGAGCCCGGCGGCATTCTCTATAAGGAGACTATTTCGCAGCCGGTCGAGGGCGTGGGCCACTTTGAGCCGCTGCGCCACTATGCCGAGGTACATCTGCGTTTGGAGCCGTTACCGGCGGGCTCGGGCGTGCAATTTGGCACCGTGACCTCGACTGACGAGCTCGACTTGAACTGGCAGCGTCTGGCGCTCACCAACGCCATGGAGCGCGATCACCTGGGCGTGCTGACCGGCTCGCCCATCACCGATGTGCGCATTACGCTCACGGGTGGCCGCGCGCATGCCAAACACACCGAGGGCGGCGATTTTCGCCAGGCCACGTACCGCGCGATTCGCCAGGGACTCATGCAGGCGCGTGAGGCCGGCGCGGCGGTGCTGTTGGAGCCGTGGTATCGCTTTGAGCTCGAGGTACCGGGGGAGTGCGTGGGCCGGGCGCTCTCGGATGCCACGCGCATGGGTGCCGAGTACGAGCCACCGGCGATGGCGGGAGACCGGGCAAAGCTTGTGGGTCGCGTGCCGGCATCCGAAGTGCAGGATTATGCGCTGGAGGTGGCTGCCTACACGAGCGGTCGCGGGCATCTGTACCTCGAGTTCGCCGGTTATGCGGCTTGCCATGATGCCGAGCGCGTAATCGAGACGGCCGCCTATGAGCCCGAGGCCGATCTGCCCAACACGCCCGATTCGGTCTTTTGCTCTCACGGCGCCGGTTACACGGTCAAATGGTACGACGTACCCGCCGCGGCGCACGTAAAGATCGATCCCGACACCTTTCGCCCCTGGCGAGCAGCAGACGCCGAGTTTTTCGGCCATAGGTGATAGAGGGTCAGTTCCTTTGTCGTATGCTATTGGTGTAACTCGGTGCAAGTTGGTATAACTATTACCAGGGTTTGCCAATCCGAGGAGGCCGACATGAATCCAAATCCCTTTAAGCCCACTGCTGGCAAGCGGCCTCCAATACTCATCGGTCGCGAGTCGGTCATCGAAGATTTCGAGGAAGGGCTCGATAACGGCGCCGGAGCGCCGGGTAGGCTCATGCTCATTACGGGAAACCGCGGCTGCGGCAAGACGGTTCTCCTGCGGGAACTGCAACGTCTAGCCAATGAGCGCGGATGGGCGGTTGTCTCCGATTCCGCTTCGCTTGGCTTATGCGACCGATTGGCCGACGCGCTTCGTTCGAATAAACCCGTTGTGACGTCAATGGAGTTCGGTCCGTCGTTTGGCCGGATGTCGGTCGAGGCGGCGCGAGCAAAGGGCGAGACGTTGCGAGGGCTGGTCAACGAGCGCCTTAAGAAGCTCGGTCCAGGCAAGGGCATACTGTTTGCGATTGACGAGGCGCAATCGGCGTCTATCGAGGAGCTGGCGGCTCTTGCCGTTCTCTATCAGCAGGTGCTCGGAGACCAGGATGCCACGGGATTGCCCGATAGCGACCAGCGCGGTCTTGCGCTGGTGTTCGCCGGCTTGCCCAGTATGGTTGACGATCTGCTCGAAGAGCCGAGCGTGACGTTTTTGCGGCGTGCTCAGCAGCGTACGCTGGGGGCGATATCTTTGCCCAAGGTGCGCGATTCGTATATCCAGACGGTCAAAGACGCTGGTCTTTACGTTGACGCGGAGACGGCGGACCTTGCGGCACGCAAGAGCATGGGGCATCCCTATATGGTTCAGCTGGTGGGATATTACATGTGGCGGTCTGCTGTCCGTCGTGGCTCGCAGGTCATCGAAAGGCGCGATGTCGAGGATGGCCATGCGGATGCCGTCTCCGAGTTCTACGAAGCAGTTGACGCGCCCCTGTATTACGGGCTTCGCAGTCCGCAACGCCTCTTTATCGAGGCTATGGCTGCTGACGAGGACAAACCGACGCGCATGGCGGATGTCATTGAGCGCTGCGATCGCACCCAGAGCTGGGCGAGTAAATATCGCGCAAGCCTGATTCGCGAGCGCGTCATCGGGGCTGCCGGATACGGTCTCGTCCGGTTTACCGTGCCCATGCTGGGCGAGTACATCCGCGATCGAGTTTTATGGCATGAGTAGGGTGATAAAGGTGACGGAACAGAAGATGAGCCCGCAGGCTATCGAGGTGCGTGGCGCGCGCGTGCACAACCTCAAAGACATCGATATCGATATTCCACTGGGAAGGCTTGTGGGCATTGCCGGCGTGTCGGGCTCGGGCAAGAGTTCGCTGGCGCTGGGGGTTCTTTATGCCGAGGGCTCGCGTCGCTATCTTGAGGCGCTCAGCACCTATACCCGCCGTCGTCTGACGCAGGCCGAACACGCCCAGGTGGACGAGGTTCTGCACGTGCCGGCGGCGCTCGCATTGCATCAACGCCCCAGCGTGCCGGGCGTGCGCTCGACCTTTGGTACCATGACCGAGCTCAACAACAGCCTGCGTCTGCTCTTTAGCCGTTGCGCCCATCACGTGTGCCCGCATTGCGGGGCGCGTGTGGAGCCGAGCCTTAACGTAGCTGCGGGCCTGTCGCTCACGTGTCCGACATGCGGCCGCGAGTTCTACGCGCCGAGTGCCGAGGATTTGGCTTTCAATAGCGGCGGCGCATGCCCCACCTGTGGCGGCACCGGTGTCATGCGCGAGGTGGACGAGGCGAGCCTGGTGCCAGATGAGTCAAAGACCATCAACGAGGGCGCAGTCCTTCCCTGGGGCACGCTCATGTGGGATCTGATGAAGCAGGTGGCAGGCGAGATGGGCGTACGCACCGACGTGCCGTTTAGCCAACTCACGCCTCAAGAACGCGACATCGTGTTTCACGGCCCCGCGGTTAAGAAGCACATTCTTTACGTTCCCAAGAACGGCGAGGGCGCCACGCCGCTCGACTTTACCTATTACAACGCCGTCTATACCGTCGAGAATGCACTCGCTAAGGTTAAGGACGATAAGGGGCTCAAACGCGTTGCACGCTTTTTGCGCGAGGGGCCATGCCGCGACTGTGGTGGCACGCGTCTTTCCGAGGCTGCGCGCCAGCCCCAAGTGCGCGGTATCAATCTGGCGCAGGCCGCGGCCATGACGCTGGGCGAGGCGATTGAGTGGGTGCGCAGGGTGCCCGCATCCTTGCCGCCCGAGATGCGGCCCATGGCGACGGATATATGCGATTCGTTTTTGAGCGCGGCCCGTCGTCTGGTCGACCTGGGTCTCGATTACCTTTCACTCGATCGTGCCGGTGCTACGCTCTCCACGGGTGAGCGCCAGCGCGTGCAGCTTGCTCGCGTGGTGCGCAACCGATCGACGGGTGTGCTTTATGTGCTGGACGAGCCTTCGATCGGCTTGCATCCTGCCAATGTCGACGGCTTGGTGGGCGTGATGCGCGATCTGGTGGATGACGGCAACACCGTGGTTGTTGTCGACCACGACACGCGCGTACTGGCGGAAGCCGACTATCTGGTCGAGATGGGTCCCGTTGCCGGAGCAGGCGGCGGTAATGTGATTGCCGTTGGCACGGTGGACGAGGTCGAACAATCGCAGGGCAGCCGCATCGCCCCGTTTTTGTGCACAGAGTCCAAGCGCATGCGTCCGCAGGTGACTGACGACGAAATGTTCGAGCAGGGACATATCCGCATGGCGACCGATACCATCCATACCGTCAAGCCGCTCGAAGTCGATATTCCGCGCGGCCGTCTCGTCGCGGTGACGGGTGTTTCGGGTTCGGGTAAGACGACGTTGGTGCTTGAGACGCTCATCCCGGCACTCAAGGCGCAGGCAGCTGGCGAGCGCCTGCCGGGGCACGTGCGTTGGGTCGATGCCGAGGGCATTGCGCGTGCCAACCTGATTGACGCCACGCCCATCGGCGCCAATGTTCGCTCGACGGTGGCAACCTATGCCGACATCCATGATGAGCTGCGCCGCGCCTTCGCCCGTACGCCCGAGGCCAAGGCAGCCGGCTACAAGGCGGGTGCCTTTAGCTACAACACTGGCGCCTTGCGGTGCCCTACGTGCGACGGCACGGGATCGATATCGCTCGACGTGCAGTTTTTGCCCGATGTCGAGATCGTCTGCCCGGCATGCCGCGGCTCACGTTATGCAGACGCGGCTTCGCATATCCATCGTGAGGGCAAGGACGGGAGCCTGCTTACGTTGCCGCAGCTCATGGATATGAGTGTGGACGAGGCTATCGACGCCACGGTGGGGCTCAAGAAAGTTCAGACGCGTTTGCAGACCTTGCACGATCTGGGCCTGGGTTATCTCACGCTTGGCGAGCCCACACCGGCGCTTTCGGGCGGTGAGGCACAGCGCCTTAAGCTTGCGAGCGAGATGGGCCGCGTGCAGGATGATGCCGCGTTTGTGTTTGACGAGCCCACGATCGGCCTGCATCCGCTCGATGTTCAGGTGTTGCTGAGTGTGTTCGACGGCCTCGTTGCCAAGGGCGCCACAGTTGTCGTGATCGAGCACGACCTCGACCTTATCCGTAACGCCGATTATGTGATCGACATGGGCCCGGGCGGTGGCGATGCCGGCGGGCAAATCGTCTGCGCCGGCACTCCGGGCGACATCGCAGTTTGCTCCGCAAGCATCACCGGCCGCTATCTATAGACAATGAGGCAAAGGGACAGTCCCTTTGCCTCATTGATGCCTATTTCACGCATTGAGCTGCGAGATAGTCGCGGAAGAATGGCAATTCAAATGCGACGAGCCCTCGTCCTCGCTCCCCGATGATGCCGGCGTCTATCATGCGGCGTCGGTAGCGGGAGACCTGCTGCGGCGAACGCTTAAGGCGCTCGACAAGGTCAGCGGTGGTGGACTCTTCCTCGTCATCGAGCATGGCGATGAGGAATCGCTTGTCCTCTGCAGTGAGTTCCCGATAGGTTGCCGAGAGGATTCGGTCGTCCATCTCGTCGCGCGCGATTTTGATTCCCAGGTCAAAGTCGCGTGACGAGATTTCCTTCGAATCGCTTGTGAGATCCCAGGCACGGTAGCCTACGAGTTGCAATAGGAAGGGAAAACCAGAGATCGAGCGAACGGCTCTATCGATTCCCTCAGCATCTGCCAGGCGATCGTTTTCCTGGATTGTGCGAATCAAGGCCTCGCGTACGTCATAGTCGGCAATGCGACCCAGATGATATTGTTGGGCGCGGCGAAGGAACGAGACCGTCTTGTGGTTCAGCAACGTCGAGACATTGTTGGGAAGTCCCGCCATGAGCAGGGCGACGCGTTTCCCATCGGTCACAAAGTGCTGATACGTCGCTGCGAGCTGAATCATCTCGTCGAGTGTCGGGTCCACCTCGTCAACCGTGACGAGCAGACCGGTGCCCGCCTCGTTGAGCTGGTCGATGATGTCGCTCATGCGATAACGCCAGGTTGAGGCATCGTGAACGCGATTGACCTCGATGCTGCCGAGCGGTGCAATTCCGAGACCGGTGACTTCGAAGTGGTTGGACGATTCGATGAGATGGGCTGCGGCGCGTTTCGTCCCGAACTCGATTTCCTCAAGCATTCCCGGGAGCGCGGTCGTCTTTACGGCTATCCAGCCGTGGGATTCCGCCCTTGTCGCGAGCGACGACATGAGAGCGGTTTTACCGGTTCCACGTGCGCCTGAGAAGATCGAGGTCAATTCTGGGCGCCTGCGCTGACTCAAGAAGGCACGGTCCAAATCCCGAATAATCTGTTGTCTGCCAGCGAGATGGGCAGGAACCTCACCAAAACTGGGGGTAAACGGGTTTTCGAGGTATTCCACAATGCCCTCCTTTAGCGTCTCGGGTTATTTTCATTTTATTCTAGTTAATCTCAATTAAAAACGATTAATTTCATTTCAAAGCATAAGGTTGGCGCCGTGCGTTATCGAAGCGGTGCTTGAATAGCTTACGTTGGAGCCCGAAAATGGGTTCAACCCATTCGCGAAATTTGCACGCCCTATTGTGAGTGGGCTCTCAGATGAGCTGAAGCTGCCATCGTGCGGCTGATAGGGGCAATTATGAAAAACAGAATCTATGGGTATGCTCGAGTTTCGTCAGCAGATCAGAACCTGGATCGCCAACTGGATGCGCTGGAGCAGTTTCCGGTCCAAACGAATTTGATCTATGCTGACAAAGCGAGTGGAAAGGACTTCAGGCGTCCTCAGTACCGGCGTCTTCTTCGTCGTCTGCGCGAAGGGGACGTTCTGGTGATTAAGAGTATCGATCGATTGGGTCGCGACTACCGTGAAGTTATCGATGAATGGCGTCGCCTAACGACGGACAAACGCGTTGCCAT
The DNA here is from genome assembly GCA_902491345.1 of uncultured Collinsella sp. Lineage (GTDB taxonomy): Bacteria > Actinomycetota > Coriobacteriia > Coriobacteriales > Coriobacteriaceae > Collinsella. Next base: position 49,810 of record CABUHI010000009.1, on the reverse strand, counting down.
CGTGGTGCTCGATATGCCATTGCTTGATACACGCGAACAACCCAATGGAATTACGGGGACTTTTATTGCCGATCTAGTGCTTCAGGTTTTGAGCTACGTGGCTCAGGTGGAGCGCGAAAACATAAAGCAAAGACAAGCTGAAGGTATTGCTTCGGCGCGATCGCGCGGCATTCGATTTGGACGCCCAATGATCGAGCGTCCAGAAAACTATCGTTCAGTTGTCCAATCATTTAAAGGAGGTGGGGTGACAAGGCGGGACGCTGCCGCACTATTGGGCGTTAGTCCGTCGACGTTTGATCGTTGGAGACGGGCGGATTCAGCTATTGTTGACCGCCCGCCGTTTAATCGTTCGCTTTAACTAGACAATTTGATGAGGGTAGTATTCTTACGCGGGCCCGCTCCTTCCCTCAGCATTTATCCAGTTCACGCCCTTAAACCAAATAGTGCCACCGCGTTGTCAATTCGTCTGCTTTTTGATGAGGGGCTATGAGTTGCAACGTCAATCGAAGGGAAATAGTCGTGAAACGAAATATTACTAAAAAGATGCCCATGATGGGTTTGCTTGTACTACTCATCTGTTCTCTGGGGTTCATTTCGGCCTGTTCACAGAATGATGCAAACGCTGCAAAGTCGAAATATGTCGACGATAAGGCGATGAATGTTATCGCCGCCGGGTTTGAGAGAAGGTCCGACGTCATTGAATCTAATGCAAACGATGATGATCCTCATTCAACCGAGAATATCCAGGAAGCTATTGAGGCCGAAATCAAGAACGACAAGGAACTCAAGAACGCTAGGTTTAAGGATTCCAAGATGCAACAGGACGTAATCACGTATCTGAATCTGCTTGATGACCAGCTTAAAGTGACCGAGGATTACTCGCAATCGTCTTCGGATTATTACGAAGAGTGGAATAAGGTCTACGATAAGCGGTCTGCGCAGCTCAAAAAGCTTGTTGATAATTACGGGTTGGAAGTCGGGGAGAAATACGAGGATGATTTCAACGACTTAATTAAGAATGGAAAGTCCGTAGCAGAGAAGACCCGCTACGAGGATGCCATCAACAGTTTGATTCAGGGAGCAAATTTCGAAAAATCGGATGACGGTTACGGTCTGTATACGTATACGGCGGTAGTTGAGAACACCTCTGGTATATCGTTCTCTAACGTCAGCCTGACACTTGCTCTCTATGATGCAGATGACATCAAAGCGGAGGAGACCTATGCGGACACTTCTTCGTGGGCGCCGGGTGAGAAAGTCAAGTTCGAGGCAATGTCCGATGTTGACGCCGCGCGCGTTGTCGCATCTGTTTCCAGCTACGATGTAAATAAATAAGTTCTGCACGGAAGGGGCGGGTTAATCGGCAATGAATGGTTGACCTGCCCGTTTTATGCCAATTATTGAACAACAAGTGCTGCGAACGAATGCGTATTATTTCGGATTGCAAACAACTGCCCTCGTCTAAAGACATGCTGAAAACGACAATTAAGGCATGAGGTATAACCCACGGCAGTTTCTTAAATAACAGGGATTTTGAAAGGAATAGGGGATGGATGAGATAGAGGAAGGCATGGGGGCGCTGAAAGCGAAACTCGGGAGAATCCTGACAAAGCTCAAGGTATTCTTTGCGGGCCTGGCGCTTGGTGGAGTGATTGTGGCTGTACTTTTCATTACCATCTTTAATAACGGCAAAGCTGCGGGCGCGAAAGAAACGACCCCCAATACGCTTTCCCCGTCGGTCGTGTTTGAACGCATCGCTTCCCAGAACGAGATGGTTTCTGCATCGCAGAACTATGCGATTGTCGATAAGGTGACGGATACCAAGAGGTTTTTCGATTGGTTTGATATCCCGTTTACGGAAAACAGCTTTTGGTACCGCTATGTGGGAACCATTAAGGCGGGTGTGAATCTCGAGACGGCAGAGATACATACAAACAAGAAAAAGCTGACCATTACGATGGATGAGCCTTATGTAATCTCGAACACGCCGGATATGAATAAGTCGGGTGCTCTCGAGGAACGCAACAACATCCTCAATCCCATTGAGGTCAAAGACGTCACGGCGTTTGAAGCGCAGTGCAAGGAGCGGAGTGAAAGCGAGGCCATCAAGGATGGCAAGCTGCTCGAAGAGGCTCGAGTGAACGCCGAAGCAAATATCCGTGCGATGTTCAACTCGGCATTTGGCGATGAATATACGGTTGATTTCGACTATCGGAAATAGGAGGTCACTATGGAGGATAAAGACGATCTAGCTGTTGTCGAAAGGGAGGAGCTGTCGCGACATAAGCAGAGTTTTGATATCCGTAAGGCCGCTGCTGGGTTGGTTGATGGCGCCGGAAGCGCGATGGCGGGCGCGGTTGCAACCGTACAGAAAGTTGCCGATGGTACAATGCGTGCTGCAACTCCGATGGTCGATGACGCCTTGGCGGCTATTGCTGATGCGGCCGATGGTGCGGCAGGTGCTGCTGCGGATATTGGTGACGCCGTCAACGATTGGGCATACCAGCAACAGCTCAATAGGTACAGGCCTGTAACCAAAGAGGTCTATCAGAGCCCTTCATTCCATTTGCCGAACATGATTCGAATTGTTGACGGAAATGAGCGTCGGGACATCGATGTCTGTAGGGATGCTATTGGTTGGTTGGATACTGTTAAGGGCACGCAGATTTTCAATTTGTACCGCGAAGCAATTGGGGATAGCGAGCTGTCTTTCTACCCTAAACCATCTCTTTATTCCACATATTACATAGATGCTTTTGATCGGTCTCGCTTTGTTGATCTTGACTCCTATTTCGCAACCATGCAACAAGACAAGATGGCCGAGTTGAGACGGATTGCGTTCATGCTTGGCGCGAAGCGCTGCAAGTTGGAGGTGACGGAGTACGAGGAAACTCGGAGAGGCCACCAGGTTAAGGGAAATGCCAAAGCGGGAAAGAAGGGCTCGGCTCGAATCAACGGCTCTTTGAGCGATTTAACGAGAAATGAGAAGAAAATCCTGTTTACACAGGAATTCGAGGGAGACATGGTTCCACAGCGCCCTGAACTCCATTGGTATGCCCATGACTCTGACATTCTCTTGTTAATCGAAACGAGATGCGGTGGAGAGGATAAAAACAAGGCGAAGAGTTATCGGGTTGAATTGAAAAGCGAGACGACCATGACCATGTCAGTATCGCTTGCTATGGCTATCGATGAGGCATGCAGCAAGCTGAACATAAGGGCGAATTCGAGCCTGACAAGCCAAGCTAAGCGAGAACTTCGGCAGTCGTTTGTATTTGAAGTTGAATTCTGACGTGAATTGTTAGCAGCCAAATGCGGCAAAGGGACTGTCCCTTTGCCGCATTTGATGTCAAAACCATTTTGTCAAGGACTAGAGAGTTTGAAAGTCTACCATTTCTACCCCGTCTCCTAATGGCAGGTTTTACATGCCGGCAAAGCCTGTTTGGCGTAGGGCCTCGTAGAGGACGATGGCGGCGCTGTTGGAGAGGTTGAGGGCGCTGATGCGGTAGTCGTCGGGATTGACGAAGTTGCCGCAGATATCCTGCCGAAGGATGGCCTCGTGGCTGTCCTCGGTATGTCCCAGCGATTCCTCGTGGGCTTCCCATGCCTCGGCGTTATCGAGTGAGTCACAATCGCGCAGCATCGGGATGCGCTCGCAGCGCTCGGGCGCCGCGGCAAGCAGTGGCTCGGGAATGCCCGAGCTCTCGCTGCCAAAGACCAAGTAGTCGCCATCACGGTAGGTACTCTGCGCATAGGTACGGCGTGCCTTTTTGGTCAGCAGATGCAGGCGCTCGTCGGCGGGGGAGAGGTCGTTACGCGCAAGAAAATCCTCCCAGCCGGCATAAGTCGTCACGTCCAAGTTTTGCCAGTAGCCCAGTCCGGCGCGACGCACCGTCTTGTCGTCGAGCGAAAACCCCAGCGGCTCCACCAGATGCAGGCGGGCACCGGTAACCACGCAGGTGCGGCCGATATTGCCCGTATTGGCCGGAATCTCGGGCGCGTACAGCACGATGTTGAACATGAATCTCCTTGGCTCAGAACGAAAAACCACCACGAAGGGCACCTTCGTGGTGGTTTGGCGGTTACGTAGGCGGAAAAATGCCCGCTTGGATAAACCTAGGCGCGGTGCCAGTCGGTCAGACAGGCATCAAGGGAGGCGATGAGTGCATCCTTGTCCATGTGACGGCCGATGATGCACAGGCTCGTCATGCGGTCGCCCGTCTCGTCGTCCCAAATCTGCATGATCTCGGGGTTCTCGTCGATGATCTTCTGCTTCTCGCCCTCGGGCGCCGAATCGACAAACAGGCCGTTCTCCATTAAGCGCATCTGGTGGCCCGCCTGCTCGAACATGTAGCACATGTCCGGATTGCCGGTCTGCCACAGCGGACCCTTGACGCGGATGACCTCGTCGGGCCACTCCTGCTCAACAAAATCGGTGAACTTCTGCAGGTCAAACGGCTTGCGGCGCGAGTACACAAAGGTCTCGATGTCGTACTCGAGCACCTCGGGGTCGTCGTGCTCCTCGGGATGCTCCATGGCCTCGATCCAAGCGGCGGAGTTGTAGGCGCGCATAAAGTCGAAGCGGCCGGTATCGAGCAGCTCCTCCATGGGGACCTCACCGTTTTGGGCCTCGACGATCACGGCGTCTTTCTGCAGGCTGCGCACGATGGCCTTGAGCTCGGCGATCTGCTCGGGCGTCACGGTATCGGTCTTGTTGAGGATCAGCGTGGAGCAGAACTCGATCTGCTGGATGAGCAGGCTCTCGATGTCGTCTTCGTCGATATCCTCGGCCAGCAGGTCGCGACCGCCGTTGAACTCGTCATACATGCGGGCGCAATCGACCACGGCCACGATGTTGTCGAGCGCGAGCTTGGGCTCGCCGCCCACCTTGGCCTCGTCGCAGAAGCTCGAGATGGTGTAGGCGATGGGGATAGGCTCGCAAATGCCCGAAGCCTCGATGATGATGTAGTCGAAGTTGCCCGAATCGGCGATGCCCTGCAGCTGGTTAGCAAGGTCGTCCGAAAGCGTGCAGCAGATGCAGCCGTTGGTGAGCGGGATGAGGTCGTCGGTCTCGGAAAGGCCGCCGTCGGCGATAAGGCTGGCGTCGACGTTGATCTCGCCGATATCGTTGACGATCACGGCGGCGCGGATGCCGCCGTCGTTAGCGAGGATGTGGTTGAGCAGCGTGGTCTTGCCGGCACCGAGGTATCCGGTAAGCATGATGATCTTCACGGGTTTGTTGGGCATGTGCCCTCCTTTGTTAGACATGGCTTACAGTTAAATCTTATGCCAAACGCCTGCTCTTATACCCACGCGCCGGCAAATAACACAGGCTACTCCCAGGCTCCCCACACATCGGGGCAATAACCGACGGTGGCCTTTTTGCCGTTGCGCACGATGGGCTCGGCTAGAACCTGCTGATTCTCGAGCAGTTTATCGAAGCGCTGGCTAGGGGTGAGGTGCTGGATGAGCGCGAGCGTCTCCTCGTCCTTAGCCTTGGGGTTGAGCAGCTTGTCGATGCCGCCGACCGCCTGCATCACGCTCGTGAGCTCGCCCTTGCTCATCTCCTTTTCCTTAAGGTCGATAAACTGCACCTTAATGCGGCGCTCCTTAAAATAACGCTGCGCCTTCTTGGTGTCGAAAGACTTTTTGGTGCCAAAAATCTGGATATTCATGTTCCGCCGTTCTACCTGATGAAGTTGGTGCGCTCGCGATCGGCTTCGGGGGCTTCGATGCCGGCGGCCTGTCCTGCTTCGATACAATGCAGAAGCCAGGCCATGTTCTTGCCGATGTTGCGCATGGTGGCCAGGCCCTCGGCATCCTGGGCGGCCTCGCCCGGCATGGCACCAAAGACGTTGTTCCAGTACGTGGAGGCAACCACGGGCATCTGGTTGATGGTGAAGTACTTGTTGAGTACGTCGAAGGTCGTCGACGTGCCGCCGCGACGGGCGACGGCGATGGCAGCGCCCGGCTTGTGCGCAAAGGCCTTGCTGCCGGCATAGAAGGCGCGATCGAGGGCCGAAAGAATGCGGCCGCTGGGGTGCGCGTAGTAGACAGGCGAGCCAAAGACAAAGCCATCTGCCTGCTCGGCGGCAGCGATGAGCTCGTTCACCACGTCGTCGTCAAAGGTGCAGCGACCGCCGAGCTTGCCGCACTGGCCGCAACCGATACAATCGCGAATGGGCTTGGCGCCCAGCTGAAACACCTCGGTATCAATGCCTTCGGCAATGAGCTGCTCGGCGACTTCGGCGAGTGCGCGGGCGGTGTTGCCGTTTGCCTTGGGGCTGCCATTGACCAAAAGAACCTTCATCACAAACTCCCTCTGCTGTCGGTGACTTCTGCAGAGGATTATCGCACGATGGGGGAGGCGGTGTGGGCGCGGTGCTAATCCAGTTTGGTACCTGGCACCTGCACGGCTTTCCCGAGCAACGCTTTGAGCTCGTTCAAAATCGAAACGGGCTGACGGTCGACGCCGTCCAGATGGAGCGTGGCCACGCGAATGGGCGGCTGATATTCAAATGGGCCAAAGAGCACGGGCGAACCCAGGAACCGCTCGATGTCGCTTGCGATCTCGTCGATCGCCTCGGGGCCGAGCTCATCGAAGAGTGCCACGAACATCGGCCCCGTCGAGCGGAACAGGCGGCCCTTGCCGCGCGAACAATCCATGAGGCAGGCGGCGCTTTCGGCGAGCACGCGGTCGCCTGCATCGAATCCAAAGCGGGCATTGACCTCGGCGATATCGTCGACCTTAATGGCAATAAAACCTGCCTCGTGCGGCACGTGGCGCATCTCTCCAATAGCGTTGACCAGTGCGTGGACATCGCCCAGGCCCGTTACTGAGTCGGTCGTATCCGCTAGGCTTCGGTTGACGATAATGCCCACATACATGCTGGGCTCGGTATCGGTGCCGTCCAAGCGGTAGCCCGTGCAGTCGCAAAGCACGTACGCTCCGGTGGCATCCATTACGCGATACTGCATGTAGTGGAAGTGCCATGTGCCGTGTATCACCATATCGAGCTCGGCTCGTACGTTGTCGCGGTCCTCGGGATGAACGCGGGCAAGCCACATATCGACCGAGTTAAAAGGGTGCTGGGAAGGCAGGTCAAAATCGCGCACGGCGTTGACCGACCATTGCGATTCTCCAGTATCGAGGTTAAGGATGAACGGATAGCGCGTCTCGGAGCTCATGGAGATCGCTTGGAATACGCGGTCGTTGCAGGGAAGCTGATCGACGATTGGGCGTTGCGGGGCGTCATCGTCTTTCGGTTGCTGCACACGATGCATAAGCTTATAGCGATACATCTTGCGATCGGCATCCATCGTCATCTGGCGACGCGTGTCGCCAGCAAGTGGATCGACGCGCGAGCAGCCAAAGCTAAAGCTGGCGATCATGGGTGCCTTGCCACCTGAGCTCGCCTCGACCAGCCCGGCGCGTATCTGCTCCAAGCGCTGCTCGAGTTCAGTCTCGTTTGCGGAGAGGGAGATAAGCACAAACTCGTCTCCACCGATACGGAACAGCATCTCATCGTGCTCCATGGTTTCGGAGAGCGTGCGGCAGATGCTCAGAATATAGCGATTGCCTTCGGCGTGGCCAAACCTATCATTGCAATGCTTGAGATGGTCGATGTCAATATAGGCGCAGGTGAAGGGGCCGCCTTTGCGCCAGAGTTGCTCGACGTGACGGTCGAGTCCGCTGCGGTTGCCCAAGTTGGTGAGCGGGTCGATATAGGCGTTGCTCTCAAGCAGCCGGCGCTCTTGTTGCAGGATGGCATGCGTCTTTTGCAGTTGCTCGCCAACGGCGCGTAGCTCAGCAGGCAGCGCGGCAACATCGAGTTCGGCGGTCGAGATGCCATTCGCAAGTCGCTGAAGATAGACAATAATCGATTGCTCGCCCAGGCGATATGATTCGTTCATGATGGATAACCTCCTTGGGCGGAACAGCGGTTTGTATCATATCCCCAATTTGGTTTGAATTGGGGATATAAGTTAGCTAATGGAGGCAAATTCCCCCTTCGGCGGTGGCGTTTTGCGCGCGAGCGTATCAGTTGTTATTGCCACCATCGAGCAATGCCTCAAAATCCTTCGCTGGCATGGGACGATAGTAGAGGAAGCCTTGAGCGTCGCGGGCGCCCATTTGCCGTAGCACGTTCGCCTGCTCATTTGTCTCGACGCCTTCGACCACGACGGGCAGATGGAGCGAATGCGCCATCTCGAGCATCGATGAAATGATTTGCGTGCTGCGGCCATGATCGCCGTCGATGGACACAAACGTGCGGTCGAGCTTGATGACGTCGACGTTGACGTTCTTGAGCATCGCGAGCGTGGACTGGCCGGTGCCAAAATCGTCCATATAGGTCGAGAAGCCGCGGGTGTGCAGGTCGGCTGTCAGTTTGTCCACGGCCTCGGACTCTCCCGTATAAGCCGTCTCGGTGATCTCGATACGCATGAGCTCGGGCGGTAGGTTGTATTGGGCGGCGAGTGCCCCCATATGTTCGGCAACGTCGCAGGCAAGGATATCCACGCGCGACACATTAAGCGAGATCGGAACCACGCGAAGACCGCGATCGAGACGCTCGCGAAGCCATATGGCGACACCCTGCCAAATGTACTTGTCGAGCGTCACTACAAAGCCGCTTTCCTCGAGTGCGGGGATAAACGTTGCGGGCGAAATGAGAGAGCCGTCCTTGTCAATCCAGCGGGTGAGCGCTTCGGCACCAATAATCTCGCCGGTTTCCATATCGACCTGGGGTTGCAAGTGGTAGGTAATGCGACCGTCCGAGAGCGCGTACTGGAATTCGGTCAGCGTGCGGTGGAACACGACTTCGCGCTCGTACTCCGCGGGGCAGAAAATGGCAATGCGCTCCTTGAAGTCGTTTTTTGCGCGCCGATTGGTAAACATGGCCTTCGCCTGCGCATCGATGGTGATTTCCTCACTGGAGTCGATGGGGTAAACGCCCATGGACGGCCAAAAACCTACGCCGTCATCATGCCTAGCTACGGCCTCGCGAACGCGGTTGTAGATTTGACGGACGGTGATGTGCTTAAAGGGGATGAGTATGCAAAAGTCATCTTGGCCCCAGTATCCTGCGACGCCCATATCGGCATTCTCGATGTCCTTGAGGACCGTGCCCACATCGGCGAGCACGCGGTCGCCCTCGGCCTGGCCGTGCCATTCATTAAACAGGCGCATGTGACCCATGTCGACCGTGGCGATGCACCAGGCACCGTCGCGCCTTGTCTTGAGAAATGCGTTGGCGCGCCGCATAAACTCGCTGGGTCGATAGAGGCCCGTGAGCAAGTCGATGCGTTCGGCTATGGCGCTTTTGCGCTCCGCCTCGGGTATGGGGAGGCTGTCGTTGGGAACAAGCCCGCCGGCCGTGCGAAGGCGACGCTCGAGTTCGCCTAAGACGGCAGTCGTTTGATGAGTTAAGTACTCGTAAAAGGCCGGAACGACAAGACAGACGGGAGTAATGGTGTCGCCCGCGATTTGAACAGGAGCGAAAACGGCCTCTTTAAGGTGGCAAGTCAGTTGCTCGAATGCCTCATGGTCCAAATCGCTGCTGAGCACGACGAATTGGACGCTTCGTGAACGGTAGACCCTACTCCTGCCGTGGGTGATCGACAGCATACGACCTGCGTATTCGGCAAGCATGTTGTCGACAGCCTCGGCTCCGTAGAGCTCGTTGAGCTTCGCCGTGCCACGAACGCGCACCGCTATAAGCCCCGTCTTGCAATGGTCGCGACGGCAGGCATCGATAGCGTTGACCAGCATGCGCTGCGTACCGAGGCCCGTCGCGGCATCGACGGTTTCGGCAAGTGAGTGGTTGACGAGCTCGCCGACATAGAGCGAGGGGACATTTCCGTCGCCGTCGATACGAAACCCGCGAGCACGGCAAAGGACGTAGTCGCCGACGGCGTTGCGCACACGATACTGCATGACGCGACGGTGCTTGGTGCCGTTATAGACTTGGTCGATGTCGTTGATGTAGGCCTCAAGGTCATTGGGATGGACGCGCGTTTTCCAGTAATCGCGACAGTTGTCTATGTGCTCCGAGGGGAGACCGAGATCGCGCAAGGCACCTTGTGACCAGAGGGTGCGATGTTTGTCCAAGTTTTCGATAAAGAAATAGCGGCCCTCGTTGAGCATCGAAAAGGCGTCGAAAACGCGGTCGCTTATTTCGAAGTCGTCGGCGTGGACTTGCGTGATATTGCGTCGATCGAGGTGCATGGCATGACGTAGCTTGTAGTCGTACATGCGATGGTCGGCATCGAGCGTCATGCGATTGCGGGCTTCGCCCAGGGCGGGGTCGGCATGCGACACTCCGTAGCTAAACGAGCGGGGCATCTCGGAATCGTTGTTTTTGAGCAAGACCGTTCGGCAGCGTTCCAGACGTTCGGCGAGGTCGTCCTCGGTTGCAATCGTAGACAGGATGGCAAACTCGTCGCCTCCCAGACGAAATGCCGCTTCGTCTACCTTCATATACAGCTTGAGATAGAGGCTTACCTGCAAAATATAGCGGTTGCCCTCGTCATGTCCAAAGATGTCGTTGCAGTGCTTAAGGTTATCGATGTCGATAAACGCCATGGTTACGGGGGTGTCCTGCTCCCAGAGCTCCTCGAGGGAACGGGTAAAGCCGCCACGGTTGCCAAGCCCGGTAAGCTGGTCGGTAAAGGCGGTCCTGATCAGATCCTCCTGACGTTTGAGAAGGCCGCGGACGGTCTTTTCGAGCGTCTCGGTATAGTTGTTGGCACTATCCATAGCTACGCTGCTTTCTTGGGTCGAGGCGCTGTGGCGCGCTGGTTGCGCTGCGCGGTGGGGGCTAAAGGCGTTTGTCGTTAACAGGCGGCGCCATGTTGCGGCGGCAGCGTACGGCTGCTGTTCTGCAACAGGATGCCGCGCGGGTCAATGGATGCGCTGTCGGCAATGAGCTCCTCGAACGCATTGATCGGCATGGGGCGGTAGTAGTAAAAACCTTGGACATAGCGCACGCCGAGTTCATGCAGAAAAGCGATTTGCTTGTCGGTCTCGACGCCCTCGACTATGACGGACATGCCGATTTGCCAAGACATGTTGATGACAGACTTGACGATGCTTTCTCCCTTGTCTGCCTGACTGGTTTCGAGGGGCATGAAACGGCCGTCGAGTTTGATCACATCGGCGTCAATCTTTTGCAACATGCTGAGCGACGACGATCCACTGCCAAAATCGTCGATGAGCACAGAGAAGCCCAGAGAACGGAGCTTGCTGGCGAGCGTTGTAACATCCTCGGGATTATTGGCATACGCACTTTCGGTGATTTCGGCCTTAACGTAATGCGTGGGAACGGCATACCGCATTGCCAGGCGTTCGAGCTGCTTGGCGACGTCAACCGAGATCAAATCGGTTTGGCTTATGTTGACGGAGATGGGCACGCAGGGCAATCCCTGAGCCATACGCTCGGAGAGCCATGCAAAAACGAGGCTCCAAATATGGCGATCGAGCGTCACCGCGAAGCCGTTGCGCTCGAGCAGCGGTACAAACGTACCGGGTGAGATAAAGCTGCCATCCTCGTCTTTCCAGCGGGCTAGCGCTTCGCCGCCTATGATCTTTTTGGTTTCCATGTCACATTGCGGCTGGATGTGGAAGGTTATCCGTCCCTGGTTTAGAGCGTGCTGGAATGCCGAGAGCAGATGATCCTCGCGCTCGCGTTGCGCGTAGGTCTCGGGTTCAAAGAACTTGATGCGGTCTCTAAAATCGTGGCGCGCGCGGGTGAGCGCGGCCTTTGCGTGGTCGTAGAGCAAAATGTTGATGCGCTCTTCTGAACCTACGGGGCAAACGCCGAAGGCGGGCAAAAAGCCGACCGAGTCGTTGCGCGTGGCGACGATGCGCCGGATGCGTTCGTAGAGCGTATCGATGGTCCTGCGGTCGCCGGGGAGATAGGCGACAAAGTCGTCCTGGCCCCAGTACCCGGCGATCCCGCCGCAATCGGCTTGTAACGTCTGCAGCGCGCTTCCTACCTCGGCAATGAGGATATCGCCTGCCTGGCGTCCGTACCACTCGTTAAAGACGCGCATGCGTCCCAGGTCGATGGCGACAATGGCGCGGTCTTCGTTGGGGTGCGCGGAACGATGCGTGTCGGCGACGTGTAGAAAATCATTGCCGCGCATGAGCCCGGTCATCTTGTCCCGTCGGTCGTACGCGGCAAAACCACCGACTTGGGTCAAAGTGCTTGGACTGTGATGTGTCGGAGCCGTGCTGCGCATCTCGGCGTCAAGGCGGCGATTGAGGCCGGACAGCACCGTGAGCGGCTGCGAGACGATAGACGAATAACGCGCAAAGGCCGTATGGGCGACAGGGACGATAGCGATGTCATGCACCGTGATGGGGGCCATGAGCGTTTGCCGCAGCCTTTGGGCAACATCGGAAAGATCGATGTCGGGCTGGCTGTCAAACATAAGAACAAACTGCAGACCATACGAGCGGAAGAACTCGGACGATCCGGGGAGCTGAGACAGGATGCGCCCGGTGAGCTCCATGAGAACATCGTTGCCCGTTTGATAGCCGTAGGCGGCATTGATACGGTCGACGTTCTCGAACTTAAGCGCCACCAAATCGGTGGGCTTGGCGAGTTCCCTACGCTTCTCGATAGCCGCTATCAGTGCGCGCACATCGCCCACACCGGTAGCGGGATCGGTACTTTCGACAATGCTCGCGTTTGTGATGGAGCCGGCAAACAGCGTGGGCTCACTTTCGTTGCCGTCAAGACGGATGCCGGAGCACGTGACAGTAACGTATCGGCCGCTTGCATCCTTGGCGCGATAGCTCATGCTGTGACGGCGTTTTTTGCCGGACATCACCGCTTCGATATCCTGGCGCCAGGCATCGATGTCGTCGGGATGGATGTGTTGCGACCATACCTTATCCATCTGATAGACGTTTCCGGATGGTAAGCCAAAATCCTGTACGGCGTTTTGAGACCAATGGGACTGATTGGTGTCGACGTTGCAAAGAAACAGGTAGCGTCCGGTATCCGTGAGCGATAGCGCCTGGAAGATGCGGTCCTGCACGTCAAAAAAATCGTCAAAGGTATCGAGTGCGTGATACCGCTCGTTGAACGCTTTATTCATACGTTTGCGTGCGGCGTTGGCGAGTTTGTAGTCGTACATGCGCCGGTCTGCCTCGGCTACCATCTTGTGGAGCACATCGCCTGCCTGGGGATTGGCGTGGGCGCAACCGTAGCTGTAGCTCATGGGAGTCTGGCCATCATCGAACGTCGAGGTGGCAAGAGAAGCCCGGCAAGCCTCGAGCCGCTGGTTGAGCATCTCAACCGAATCGGTTATAGAGATGAGCACGAACTCGTCGCCGCCTATACGGTAGAGGCGCTCATCGGGACGGCAGTGCAGCTTAAGGCAGTTGGCGACCTTGATGATGTAGCGGTTGCCTGCTGGGTGTCCAAAATGGTCGTTGCAGACTTTAAGACCGTCGATATCGATATAGGCAATCGTGTGTTCGAGCTGTCGATCCCAAACACACGCAATGTCATAGTCGTAGGCGGTGCGGTTGGGCAGGCCCGTGAGCGAATCGATGTAGGCATCGGCTTTGAGTCGCACGATGCGGTCGTTTAGGCGGGCGGCGGCATTGGTTGCTTCTGCGAGCAGGCACTCGGCCTCGGGCTGCTGTGCGCCGTAGAGCTTCGACAACTCGACGAGACAGGTATTGAGCTGGTCGATCTCGTTGTGCTGTTGCGGCTCGGCACCCTGCACCTCGTTTGTTTCCATGCCCCCCGCCTCGCTGCATTGCTGATCTTATTTGCCAGCTGCTGTTTGTTGTCGAAAAGTACTGAATAGCATAAACATCATTATAGGTGCGCAATGGGATGGCAACGCCGCGAGGCGTTTTTTATTTACCAAACGGCAGCGCCTGGGTGCGCATGAAAAATGCGACTGGGGCGGTATATGTTGACGGGTATACTTGTCCCGTTTAAATTTGCGGGGACGGAGATGGTCGCATGACACAGCCAAATATGACGCGCACGGTGGGGCTGGCACTCGAGGGAGGCGGCTACCGCGGTATGTATACGGCGGGCGTGCTCGACGTTTGGATGGAGCACGGTTTGACCTGCGACCATATGGTGGGTGTCTCGGCGGGCGCGGCGTTTGGCTACAACTTTAAATCGCGCCAGATCGGCCGCGCCATTCGCTACAACAAGGCCTATTGCGCCGATAAGCGCTATGCGGGTGTAGCAAGCTGGTTGCGAACTGGCGACATGTTCAATGCCGATTTTGCCTATCACGAGGTGCCTATCGAGCGCGATCCCATCGACCTGGAAGCATATCGCGCCTGCCCCATGCGATTTACGTGCGTGTGTACCGATATCGAGACGGGCAAGGCCGTCTATCACGACCTGCCCTATGGCGATGAGCGCGATATCGAGTGGATCCGGGCGTCGTCGGCAATTCCCGTGGCGACGCGTCCTGTCGCCATTGAGGGCCGCAAGTACCTGGATGGCGGCGTGGCCGATTCCATTCCCAGCGCTTGGCTGTTTGCGCAGGGGTATGACCGCAATATCGTGGTACTCACGCAGCCGGCGGGCTTTGTGAAGCAGCCCAACAGCGTGATGCCCATGCTGCGTCGCGTGTTCCGTCACTATCCGGAGTTTGTCGCAGCGCTTGAGCATCGGCATGAGGTCTACAATGCCACGCTCGATGACCTGGCACGTCGCGAGGCTGCCGGCGAGATCTTTGTGGTGCGGCCGAGCGAATCGGTGAAGGTACCGTCGCTGTGCCGTGAACCGGATGAGCTCGAGCGCATCTATCAGATCGGCCGCCACGATGCGGAGACGACTTTGCCGGCGTTGGAAGCGTATCTGGCGGGGTAAGGGTCGCATGCGGAAAGCGCATCCCGGAATGGAGGGGGACTGGGATGCGCTTTCCATTGCTGAAGATATGAGGCTGTGGATCAGCTGCTCGGCCTAGACTCACGCCTGCTGCCAGGTGTCGACGAGCTCCTTGGCGGCGGCGTAGGGGTCATCAGCGCTGCAGACGGCGCTCACCACAAAGAAGCCATCGACGCCGGTGGCCTTGAGCTGTGGCAGGTCGGCCGTCTTGACGCCGCCGCCCACCACGATGGGTACGGGGCTTGCCGCGTGGAGTGCGGCCAGGTCCTCAAAGCTCTTGGTGATGATGGAGCCGTCGGCCGCGCGTCCGCAGTCACGCTTGGTCTCGGTCTCGTGGAGTGGGCCGATGCCCAGGTAGTCGACCAGGCTCATGTCGGCGGTCTTGACGTACTCGAGCATCTCCTCGCAACGGGCCGAAAGGCCCACGATGGCGTCGGGGCCCAGCAGCTTGCGACAGACCTCGACGGGAATATCGCTTTGGCCCACGTGCACGCCGTCGACGGCAATACCCTGCTCGCGCGCGGCAAGCACACAGTCCAGACGGTCGTCGATCAGCAGGGCGACCTGACCGGTCTTGCCGGCCTGTGCGATTGCCTGTGCGGCGTCGCCGGTCAGCGCAATGATCTCGCGGGCGCTTGCCACCTTGGAGCGCACCTGGATGCAGGTAAAGCCGGCGTCGAGTGCCTGGGCCACCACATCGCCCACGGGGCGTCCCAGCGTGTTTTCGGGGCCGAGCACCAGATAGGCCGAGATATCAAGGTTGTCGCGGATGCTCATTGTGCTTCCTCCTGTTTCTTGATCTGTGCTTCCATGCGCTCGAGTTTGCCGGTCATGGTGTCGGTAAATCCGGGCCGAATATCGGCTTTGAGCACGACTTCGGTGCGGATTCCCTTGCTCGCCAACACAAAGGTTGCGTCGCGCACGACCTGCATGACCTCGTCCCAGTCGCCCTCGATTTCGGTGAACATCGAGGTGGTGCGGTTGGGAAGGCCGCTCTCGCGAATGACACGTACGACCTCGGCGACCTCGGCGGACAACTCGTCGCCCGTACCGCACGGGGCGATGGCCACGGCGACAAGCGTGTTCATGTCGGTATTGGCTACGGGCTCGGACATAGCTTACGCCTCCTCGAGCTCGAGCTGGTTGTTGGCGATATCCTGGGCGGTCGCGCGGTAGAGCTCATCGATAAAGGCGACCTTAAAGCTTGCCGGGGCATCGGCGACAGCGGCGGCACGTGTGCCGGCAACGTTGTATGCCGCGGTGCCGCAGATGGCTGCCGTAAACGGGTCGGTGGCACAGGCGTACACGGCCAGCACGCCGCCCTGCGAGCAACCGCAGCCGGTGATCTTGGACATGAGCGGGCTGCCGCCGTGGGACTTGGCCACGGTCGTGCCGTCGGTAATCAGGTCGACTTCGCCCGAGACCACTACGGCGCCGCCGGTGTAGTGGGCGAGCGCCACGGCGGCACCACGGGCGGCGTCGACCGTGTCGGTGGTATCGACACCGCGCACGCGGCTCAGATCGGCCGCCTCGCCCTCAAGACCCCACAGGCCGGCGAGCGCGATAATCTCGGAGGCGTTGCCGCGCACGATGGCGGGCTTGTACTGCTTGAGCTCGTTGACCAGCTGGGTGCGCAGGCTACCGATACCCAGGCCCACCGGATCGAGCACCCAGGGCTTACCGGCGTCGTGTGCCGCCTTGGCCGCGCGGGGAATCGTTTGCTCGTAAATGGGGAAGAGCGTGCCCATATTGAGGTAGATGGCGCCGCCGCCGGCAACGAGTGCCTCGCCCTCGTCGGGCAGATAGACCATGGCGGCCGAACCGCCCACGGCGAGCTGCGCGTTGGCGACAAAGTCGATCGTCACCGTGTTGGTGATGGAGCCGGCCATCGGATTGGTGGCACGAATCTCCTCCACGGCTTTGACCACATTTTGCTTAAGCTGTTCCGAATCAATCACTGCACATGCCTCCTTGGCATAGAAAAGGGGCGCTGTGCATAGACAGCGCCCCTGTAAAGGCGGCATGCTCCCTACGCCAGCATTAACTGACAGGTTCAAAGGATTGGGCCCATTGCCCTCTCAGCCTTGTGGTTTGCACCGCCGGCACTCCCGCATCGAATCTGTTGTTCCCTATACTAGCGCACCTGCCAAAAAGGGACAGGTTTATTTTGGCAGGTAACAACTGGGACTTTGCGTTTTCCCAGATGAAACCTGCCGAAATAAACCTGTCCCTTTTTGGCAGGTCGGTACAATAGATGGGATTAAGAATGACCGAGGGGACCTTATGATCAAACTTGTGCTGACCGATATGGACGATACACTGATTCC
This sequence comes from uncultured Collinsella sp., assembly GCA_902491345.1. GTDB lineage: Bacteria > Actinomycetota > Coriobacteriia > Coriobacteriales > Coriobacteriaceae > Collinsella. The sequence goes on along the minus strand of CABUHI010000009.1, from coordinate 32,607 downwards.
AGCCGGGCATGACGGTGCCAGCGACTACGCCATTGAGGGTATTCATGCCATGCAGGCGGCGGGTCTGCACTTTGGGCCGGTTTCGGGTCGTCAGCCGTCCGCGATGGGCTGGATGTTCAAAAACCGTTCCGGGTGTTTTTCGACTGGTGCGTTCTGTAACGGCCAGGTGATGTTTGTCGACGGCGAAGTAGTCGCTTCGCGCGCAATCGATAACGATGTCCTTATGCGCTTAGCCGATTATTTTGAACAGGAGACCGACGATACGTATTTGAAGGTCTACCGTCTGGGTGATGACTTTTGGAATAACGATGCCTATTGCGTGACAAGCGATCCCGAGCGTGTGCGTCGCGCCATGAAGTCAGGCGGCAACGCGTGGCTCAAGGGCGAAGAGGCTCCCTGTCGTCCTGTCGTTGACGATGCCCCGGTATACAAGGCGAATATCTGGAGTGCCCGTTCGCGCGAGGAGCTCGCCGAGCTGCGCGAGTGTGTTGCCGCTGAGGTGCCGGAGCTCTCGCTCGTGTTTCCCAACAACCGAGTGCGCCTGTTCGACATCCTTCCGGCTGGTTGGGACAAGGGCTGCGCTGCGCTGGAGCTGGCGCGCGCTTTGGGCCTGACGCCCGACGAGGTGGCCGTATTCGGCGATTCTGATAACGATTTGCCCATGATCGATGCCGTTCCTAACTCCGTTGCAGTCGCCAATGCCAACGAGGCCGTCACGGCTGCCGCACGCTGGCATATTGGCGCTGCGGCAGATGATGCGGTTGCCGGGGCTCTGCATCAGATTGCCGCCTGCGCCGCGACGGGGGAGATGCCGTCGTTTATGCGTCAAATGGACGCGGCAGGTTTTGGCGTCACGAACGTCTAGGGAGAAGGCTATGAAGCTTCAGCAGCTCAGATATGTTGTTAAGGTTGCCGAATGCGGTAGCATCACCGAGGCCTCGCGCCGGCTCTTTGTGTCGCAGCCCTCGATTACCGCGTCGATTCGCGATCTCGAAAACGAGATGGGTGTGCATATCTTTGAGCGCACCAACAAGGGCGTCATTGTGTCCGAGGAAGGCGAGACCTTCTTGGGCTACGCGCGCCAGGTGCTCGACCAGGCCGACCTGCTCGAGGGCAAGTACAAAGGCACGTCCGAGCAGGTGCCGCACTTTAGTGTGAGCTGCCAGCATTATTCCTTTGCCGTTAATGCGTTTGTCGATGTGATCCGCGAGTTCGATGCCGCGCGCTACGACTTTACCCTTCGCGAGGAGCAGACCCACGAAATTATCGAGGATGTCGCGCATATGAAAAGCGAACTCGGCATCCTGTATCTGTCGGAGCACAATCGCGAGGTCATCGAGCGCATGCTTGCCGCCAACGAGCTCGTGTTCGAAGGGCTCTTCTGCGCCACGCCGCATGTCTTCGTCTGCGCCGACCATCCGCTGGCGGGCCGCTCCAGCGTGACGCTCGAGGATCTGGAAGACTACCCGTTCCTGTCCTACGAGCAGGGCAGCTACAACTCGTTTTACTATTCCGAGGAGCTGACCTCGACGTTCGAGCGTCGCAAAAATATCCGCGTGCGCGACCGTGCGACGTTGTTCAATTTGGCCATGGGCCTCAACGGCTACACGGTATGCTCGGGCGTGATCAGCCACGAGCTCAACGGCCCCGGCATTATCTCGATTCCGCTCGACGTGGACGAGTACATGGAGATTGGCATCATCACGCGCAAGAACACGACGCTCACGCGCTACGGTCGGGCCTATATCGACGCGATTCGTCAGCATATCTAGGCTGCTGTGCTCCGCCCGGTTCAAGTCTCTTTATGACAGTCCAGACTGATATAGGAAGCATCTATATCAAACTGTTATAAACGTATATTTTACGATGACCATATGAGCGCTCATACTCTGTCCCAGTAAAGCAACCAATGCAAAGGGAGATATCTATGAGCACTTCGATTCAACCGAACGCGCCGTTTCGTGCCGATATCGTCGGCAGTTTTCTTCGTCCGCAGGCTGTAAAGGATGCCCGTGCCGCCTATGTCGCGGGTAAACTCGACGCTTCCGGCCTTAAGGCCGTCGAGGACGAGGCCATCCGCGACTTAGTGGCCAAGCAGAAGGCCGCCGGCCTGCAGGTGATCACCGATGGCGAGTTCCGCCGCAGCTACTGGCACCTCGATTTTATGTGGGGCCTTAACGGCATTGAGCGCCGCACCTCACGCACGGGTTATATGTTCCATGACGAGGAGACGACGGCCGACACCGCCGTGGTTACCGGTCCCATTAGCGGCGAGAACCACCCGTTCGTCGAGCATTTTAAGTTTGTCAAGGCGCTTGAGGGGGAGGGCCAGGTCGCGCGCCAAACCATTCCGGCGCCGATCCAGACGTTCTCGGAGGTTACGCTCGACCGCTGCGATGGACAGCAGGAGAGTCTGCGCGCCGTCTACAAGACCGATGAGGAACTTGCCGACGCCATTGCAGCCGCTTATCGCACGGTGATCGCCGACCTGTATGCCGCGGGCTGCCGCAACATCCAATTTGATGATTGCACCTGGGGCATCTATTGCGATACGGACTTTGTGTCCAAGACTGGCATGAGCCCGGTTGACCTGCAAAAGGTGAGCGAGCTGGGCGTGGCGCTCAACAATGCTGCCATCGCGGGCAAGCCCGACGATCTGGTTATCAACACGCATGTGTGCCGCGGCAACTATCACTCCACGTATGCCTTCGAGGGTGGTTACGATCCCATTGCACCGTACCTGTTTGCGCACGAGGATGTCGACGCGTTCTACCTTGAGTTCGATACGCCGCGCGCCGGTGGCTTTGAGCCGCTCAAGTATGTCGCCCCCGGCAAGAAGGTGGTGCTGGGACTGGTCACTACAAAGGCGGCTGAGCTTGAGGACGAGGACGTTATCGTCGAACGTATCCAAGAGGCCGCAAAGTATGTGCCGCTCGAGAACCTGTACCTGTCGCCCCAGTGCGGCTTTGCCAGCTGCGAGATTGGCAACAAACTGACCGAGGACGAACAGTGGGCAAAGATCGCGCTGGTCAAGCGCATTGTCGAGCGCGTTTGGAAGTAACGCTACCGTTTGCAGGTGACGGCGCGTGCGAGACATGGCGAATCACGTACAATGGTTCGGATCGTATCGTTCGGGCAGGTTATCCGATATGCCTGATCGCCCTTCCATCATGAAAGGACTTCCATGTCCCAATCCTCGACGCCCGCCGTCACCGATGCCATCTACGATGCATCGTCGATCGGCCGCCCGCGCATGTTTGTGTTGGGTTTGCAACACATGTTTGCGATGTTCGGAGCCACGGTGCTCGTGCCTGTGCTCACCGGCCTTTCCGTTTCGGCGACGCTTCTGTTCGCCGGCATCGGCACGCTGCTGTTTCATTTTCTATCGCGCGGTAAGGTGCCCGCGTTTCTGGGCTCGTCGTTTGCCTTTATCGCGGGTTATGCCGCCATTGCACCCAACGGCGAGGCCGAGCTTTTGCCTTACGCTTGCCTGGGCGTTGCCTGCGCCGGCCTGCTCTATCCGGTGCTGGCGGCGCTGTTCCGCGCATTTGGCGCCAAGCGTGTCATGCGCTTCTTTCCGCCGGTGGTGACCGGTCCCATCGTCATTTCCATCGGCCTGATCCTGGCGAGCTCTGCCATTGCCAACTGCCAGACCAACTGGCTTGTCGCCGTTATCGCTGTGGCCGTGATCGTCATCTGCAACATCTGGGGCCGCGGCATGGTCAAGATCGTGCCGATTTTGCTGGGCGTTGTGGTGAGCTATGCCGTCGCGGCGGTGCTGGGCGAGGTTGATTTTTCGGGCGTTGCCGCCGCTCCGTGGGTCGGTCTGCCCATCGTGTGGGACAACACCGTGTTTGCGCTCTTTGGCCCGCAGTTCGATAGTGGTCTTGCCACGACGGCTATCATCACCATCATGCCGCTGGCCTTTGCGACCATGATTGAGCACATTGGCGATATCTCCGCCATTGGCTCTACCTGCGAACGCAATTACATTGCCGATCCCGGTCTGCACCGTACCCTGCTCGGCGATGGCCTGGCGACCATCTTGGCGTCGCTCTTTGGCGCTCCGGCCAATACGACGTATGGCGAGAACACCGGCGTGCTTGCCCTGACGCGCGTGTTCGACCCGCGCGTGATTCGCATTGCCGCGTGCTGTGCCATCGTGCTTTCGTTCTGCCCCAAGTTTGCTGCTGTGATCGCTGCTATGCCGGCGTGCGTTATCGGCGGTGTGTCACTCGTGCTCTACGGCATGATCAGCGCCGTTGGCGTGCGTAACCTCATCGAGAATCAGGTTGATTTCCAGAACAACCGCAACGTGCTGGTGGCGGCTCTGGTGCTCGTGCTTTCGCTCGGCATTGCCTACAGTACCGCCGGTGCCATCGTGCTGGAGCTGGGCGGCGTGACGATTTCGCTTTCGGGCCTTGCCGTGGGCTCGCTGGTGGGAATTGTGCTCAACGCTATCCTGCCCGGTAATGACTTTGAGTTCGATACTTCCGAGCTTGAGGAGACTGCTGAATAGCAGCTGCGTTCAGCCAAATTAAAAATGGCGTCCATGCGTATGTACGCGTGGACGCCATTTTTAATGCGTCAGTATCCAGTGGATGCCACGCGCCATGCGCAGGTCAGTTTGGGCAAAGTGATTGCCGGGGTTGAGCTCCAGCGTTGTTGGAATGTCACGCTCTATAAACAGCTCTTCCATCGCGCGCGTATCGTCGAGTACGTGCCGCATCATGCGGTTGGGCGTCTTGGTTTCCTTTTTACCGAGCGACAGATAAGCGGCGTCGGGCGTGGCTGTCATCGTGCGCTCACGCGCGTAGTCGATAAAGCCGGGGAACCACAGCGACCCCGATGCACTCGCCGCGCGCTCAAAGACATCTGTTTGCCAAAGTGCCCACAGTGCAAAAAGACCCGCCAACGAATAGCCGACAACGCCGCGCCAGGTGGGCGGTTGCGGGAGCGATGATTCGGCCTCTGGGATTATCTGCTTCAACAACTCGTCAAGAAAACCAGCAGCCTGTCCACCAAAGGGCTCGGCATCTCGTATAGTTCCCTCACATTCCCAGGGGCTAAGCTCGCGATTCCAATCGAGCCCTCCAATGGCGACAAGGGTGAATGGCGGGCAGTCGAGCTCTCGGCAGCGCTCGTAGACTTCACTACCGTCGCCCATAACCACGGGGAGGTAGATGACGGGCGCGCCTTCCGCACACTCTGAATAAACGGTTATCTGCTTATGATGCGCTTCCAAGGCAGGCTTCTCTCGGTGTTGTGATATTGACAGCCTCAATTGTCGCACGCTGGCGCGGGGGCAGACGCTAAAAGAAAGGCGCGGAGCCGCTCGATGCGACTCCGCGCCTTGATGTTCTGCTTTAGCAGACTATGCCGTTACGCCACGAAGAAGTAGACGAGGAAGGCAAGGGCTGCGATCCACATGAGCGGCTTGATCTTGGAGGCCTCGCCCTTAAAGAGCGCGACGATCACGTAGGCGATAAAGCCCAGGCCAATGCCGGCAGAGATGGAGTAGGTGAAGGGCACGCCGGCGACGATCATGAACGCCGGGAAACCCTGCGACACGTCGGACCAGTCGATCTCGGAGGCTTCGCTCATCATGAGATAGCCGACGTAGACCAGAGCACCGCAGGTGGCGGCGCTGGAAACGATGGTGACGATGGGGGAGAAGAACGCGGCGAGAATGAACAGCACGCCGGTGGTGACGGAGGTGAGGCCCGTGCGGCCACCGTCGGCAGCGCCAGAGGTGGACTCGACGAAGGTGGTGATGGAGGAGACGCCCATAAAACCTCCCACAGCGGCGGCGGCGGAGTCGACGATCAGGATCTCCTTGATATTCTCGACGTTGCCGTCGTCGGTGAGGAACTCGCCCTGCTTGGCCACGGCCATCGCGGTGCCCATGGTGTCGAAGAAGTCACTCATGAGCAGCGAGAACGAGATGACGAGGAGCGTGGGGTCGGTAAGGACCTTGACGATGGCGGGCACGCCGCCGGCGTCGGCGATGGGGCCACCGATGCTCGAGAAGTCGAGCGGGGCGATGATACCGGTTGGAGCCTGGGTCACACCTAGGGGGATACCGGCGATGACGGCGACGACGATGCCGATGAGCAGCGAGCCGGGGACGTTGCGGCAGGCGAGGGCGACTGTCACCAGGATGGAGATGATGCCGACGATGAAGGTGGGGGAGGTGATGTCGCCCAGACCGACGAGTGTACCGGCGCCAGCGGTGATAATGCCGGCATCGCACAGGCCAATCATGGCGATGAACAGGCCCAGACCAACCGAGATGGCGTGACGCAGGACAACCGGGATGGCGTCCATGATGGCCTCGCGCAGGCCACAAAGCACGAGCAGCAAGATGACGACGCCCTCAAGGAAGATGACGCTCATGGCCACGTGCCAGTCACCGCCGCAGACGGTGGTGGTGATTCCAGCGATCATCGCGTTGACGCCTAAGCCCGACGCGCAGGCGAGCGGGCGGTTGGCGAAGATGCCCATGCAGATGGTCATGATGCCGGCGCCCAGGCAGGTGGCGCAGGCGAGCGCTCCCGCATCGATGCCGGCGCCCGAGAGCACCGCAGGGTTGACGGCGATGATGTAGGCCATCGCCAGGAATGTTGTCAGTCCAGCGCGAAGTTCGGTCCCGATTGTGGACTTGCGCTCACTGACGTGAAAAAGTTCGTCCATGCATACCCTTTCCTTGTTCGGCCCCGAGTTTAGGCCGATTGACACGAACTCAACTACTATATCGCCTTTGAAAGGTTGATGTTCCTCGCATGTTGATGTTCGGCGCTTTGTAGCAGACGGACGGTATTTTTCGCATGAAAATGTGTGGGTACCGTATACTTAAGCAGTTACAACGACCCCTATGGAGGAACGTATGATTAAAGAGCTCTGCCACGACGAGGCTGTTCTGTCCCAGCGTTGCGAGGTCGCGACCGTCGAGGACGAGTCGGTGGCACAGGACCTGATCGATACCATCAAGTCGCTCGACGATGCCGGCTGCCTTGCCGCCAACCAGATCGGCGTCACCAAGAAGGTCTGCGTCTATCTGGACGACGCCGGCGAGCCCCATGTGCTCTACAACCCCCGTTTGGTGTTTGGCCTGGGTGCCAGCAAGATGGAGGAGAGCTGCCTGACGCACGAGGAGGTCACCAAGTCCACGCGCTACATCAAGTGCAAGGTTGCCTTTGACCAGATCGTCGACGGCAAGATGAAGGAGTGCCGCCGCGACTATGCGGGCTTTGAGGCACAAATGATCCAGCATATGATCGATCACTGTCTTGGAAAGTTGGTCTAAGGGGACCAAAGCACCGCACTTCGTCTCTTTTGGCCCGGGCATGACATTGTTGTCATGTCCGGGCTTTTGTGTTTAGCGCCTTTTTGTTTGGAGACAATGAAATTAGCAAGAACGTAAAGCTAGGAGGCGCTATGTGTACGAGTATTCGATTTACCGATAATTCTGGCCACATGTATCTGGGCCGCAATCTCGACTGGAGCTTTGACTACGGCCAACAGGTTCGCGTGATGCCGCGCGGGTTTCACATTCCGTATTCGTTTATCGACGACGCGACAGCGGCACACGCGGTGATCGGTATGTGCATCGATTACAAGAACTATCCCATGTTTTTCGATTGCGGTAACGATGCGGGCCTCGCCGTGGCGGGTCTCAATTTCCCGGGTTATGCCGAGTATGCCGAGGACCCTGTCGACGGCAAGACCAATATCGCGGCCTACGAGTTTCCCCTCTGGGTGGCAGCGACGTTCTCGACGGTCGACGAGGTCGAGGCTGCGCTGCGCGATACGGTGATTGTTGCCAAATCTGCAGGAGAGGGGCTGGGCGTGTCGCTGCTCCATTGGATTATCGGCGACAGCCAGCGCAGCATCGTGGTCGAGATGATGGCTGACGGCCTGCATGTATACGACAATCCGGTCGACACCCTTGCCAACCAGCCGACCTTCCCGTGGCACATGGAAAACCTGCGCACCTATATCACGGCCACAAGCGATTTTCCGCAGACGGCGACATGGCGTGGCGCCGAGCTCAAGCCCTATGGCGCGGGTGCCGGCATGCGCGGCATTCCGGGTGACTGCTATTCGCCGAGCCGTTTTGTAAAGGCGGCGTACCTCAATGCCAATTACCCGCAAAAGGAGAGCGAGACCGAAAACGTCGTCCGCATGTTCCGTTCACTCGAGGGCGTGGTGATGATTGAGGGGGCGTCCAGGATGGGCGATGGCAAGTTCGAGAAGACTATCTACACCGGATGCTTTAGCGCGCGCACGGGCAATTATTACTACGCGATGTATGATGATCCGTCGATTCGCTACGTGAGCCTGATGGATGCCGAGGGCGCGAGCCCCGATAGGCTCGTGGTTCCCGAGCCGCGCCGTTCGTAGCCGATAGCTTTACTGCAATGCAAAGCGGCTGCGTCTCCCGTGAGATGCAGGGCCGCTGTCGTCGATTTGTGACGTCGCTAGAAGTTGGCGTCGTTGAGTTGTTCGCTCTCGAGTCCGTCGAGTTGCTGTTGCTCGGGCGTATCGGCGATGCTCTCGAGCAGCTCGGTGGGATCGACCTTCATACTCTTGCCGGCTTCGTTGCCGTTGACCAGGTCGTCCGAGAAGATGTCGACTTCCATTTCCTCGGCCTCTTCGATCAGGATCTCGAGCGGCACCTGGGTGCGTACGAGCTTGACTGCCGGACGCATGCGGGCAAAGAGCGGTACGTACTCAATGATGATGGCCGAGTTCTCGAGACCATACCAACGTGCCGGGCTTCCGCAGGCGCGGCGGACGGCGTACTTGATGGCCATCACGCGGTGGTCATTGCGGTTGATGTCCGTTTCGGGGGCAAGCATCTTGCGCAGCATACAAAAGCGGAAGTCACCCACGTTGCCACGCGTTTCGTAGATGGAGTAGGTGTGATGTTGCGGCGGCAGCTCGCCCGATGCCATCAAGTCGCCGACGATCTGGCGCAGGTAGGCGTTGATGCGCTGATTGACCTTAAAGCCCAGGTCCAAGCGCACGCGGAACAGGAAGTCCGTGCCAAAGGTCTCAACGGAATACTCGTGCGTATAGGGCTCGTCGGTAACATGCACGTTGATGAACCAATATGCCTTGGCGCGCTTGGGGTGCTTGTCCAGGATGGAATAGAGCACGTCGCGGTCGAGCGTGAGCGGGTCGGGGCTGTTGGTGAGGAACACCAGGTTGTCGGCGAGCACGGGATAGGTCTCGTCATTGCGCAGGCGATTGAGTTGGTCGATGTACTTGGAGACGGGCAGCAGAATCGTCTGCGTGCGCTCGATGGCGGTGCCGCGACGCCACACATACATAAGGCCAAACAGCAGCGCGGCCAGGAAGATCATGACGTAGCCGCCGTCAAAGAACATGGTGAGGCACGAAGCGAAGAAGCACAGCTCAATGGCGCCAAAGAGCAGGGCGAAGACGCAGGCACCCAGCTTGTGCTTGAGGATGCCGGCGATGTAGCTCGTCAAAAGCGTCGTGGTCATGAGCATGGTTACGGTAATGGCGAGGCCGTAGGCGCTCTCCATGCGCTCGGAGTTTTGGAACAGCAGCACAATGAAGATACAGCCGACCCACATGATGTTGTTGACGAGCGGAATATAGAGCTGGCCCTTGGTGTCGCTGGGGTAGTGGATGCGCAGATGCGGCATGAGATTGAGACGGGTTGCCTCGGATACCAGCGAGAACGAGCCGGTGATGAGCGCCTGCGAGGCGATGATGGCCGCTACGGCCGAAAGCACGATGGCAAAGGGGCGCAGGGGCTCGGGAAGCATCATGTAGAACGGGTTGACGATATCCATCGCGAGCATCTGGGGGTTGGAGTTATTGGCAAGCAGCCAAGCGCCCTGACCCAGATAGTTAAGGATGAGGGCTGCCTTAACAAATGGCCAGGATGCGTAAATGTTAGCCTTGCCCACGTGACCCATGTCCGAATAGAGCGCCTCGGCTCCGGTCGTCGACAGGAAGACAAAGCCGAGCACCATGATGCCCGAGTGGTTGATGGGCGAGAACAGGAACATGATGCCGCGGATGGGGTTGAGCGCGCGCAGGATGGACAGGTTGCCGAGCATGTTGAACAGGCCGGCGCCTGCCAGGAACAGGAACCACAACGTCATGAGCGGGCCGAACAGCTTGCCGATCGACGAGGTACCGGCGCGCTGCATGGCAAATAAGCCGCAGATAATGATGATGGTGATGATGATGACGTTGGTCTGGCCGTCGCCAAGCAGCGCGTGGCCCCACTCGATGGTACGCAGGCCCTCGATGGCTGTGGTGACCGTGACCGCGGGGGTGAGGATGCCGTCGGCGAGCAGCGCCGCGCCGCCGATCATGGCAGGTAGGATCAGCCATGGTGCCACTTTTCGCACCAGGCTAAACAGGGCGAAGATGCCGCCTTCGTTGTGGTTGTCGGCCTTCATGGCGATTACCACGTACTTGACCGTGGTCACGAGTGTCATGGTCCAGATGACGAGCGAAAGCGCGCCCAGGATCATGTCCTCGCTGACGGTACCGATGCCGCCGTTGTTGGCGACGATTGATTTCATGGTGTACATGGGGCTCGTGCCGATGTCGCCATAGACGACGCCGAGCGTTACAAGCAGCATGCCAGCGGAGAGGGGGATGGCTCCGTGCTCGCCTTGACCACGCTGGTCTTGGGGGCTTGCCTCCAGTTTGTTGTGTGCCACGTGGACTCCCTTAGACATCCGGTTATCTGTTTAGGACAGATAATCTTTATGCCGTCTTTATACATACAAGAGCAGTTTGGCACATCAGGTTATTTTAGACAATAATCCTCAGCTGGGGATTATTTATCTACGCAGGTAGCATTTCAAAGCAGGGGCTTTTAAGCACGTACTGTCTGGGCGATGCCAGCCTTGGCGTTTGCGCGTTTGCCGGCGAGTTCGCAAAAAATCGCGCCGCCGATGATAAGCGCGGCGCCCATCAGGCGGACCGGTGTTATGGCTTCGCCCAAAAGGACGGCCGAGAACACGACGGCCGAAAGCGGCTCGAGGTAGCCGACGACCGCGACGGTCTGGACGGGCAGCTTGGCGACGGCACTAAAGTAGAGCAGGCAACCGATGCCGGTGTTGACGACGCCGAGCATGACGACGGCGCGCCAATCAATACTGGCGGCGACGCCGGCGGACAGGAATGAGGGAGCGCCCTGCGTGATGAGCGTGAGGACCAGCGCGGTCACAAAGGCGGCGCTCACCTGGAGCGTGGAGTTCTCGAGGCCTTCGATGTGTGGCGCACCCTTGCTAGCGATGACCATCAGCGCATAGCAAAATGCCGAGGCGATGCCGCAGGCGATGCCCGCAATGGGCATGTTGCCGCCTAAACTTTGCGCTGCAATGAGAAAAGCGCCGCAGGCGACGGCGATAAACCCGGCGATTTTGCCACCGGTCAGCTTTTCGCCAAAGATGAGCGGGGAGAGCGCCATGACAATGATAGGGCCGCAGTAGTACAGCAGCGAGGATATGCCGACGCCGATCGTCTGGTAGGCGCGGAACAGAAAAATCCAGCTAGCGCCCAGCGCGGCTCCCGAAAGGAGGAGGGCTGCGGCTTCGCGGGGGCGAGATGGCGCCTGCAACTTATGGCGTTGGGTGATGGCGAGGACGGTGACAAGCGAAAGTGCGCCCAAAAACGTGCGTAGTAGCACGATATCGGAGCTCGGCAGCGCGATGGCAGCGGCAATGATGCCGTTGGAGCCAAACAATAGCAATGCTGCTAAGTACGTAAACAGTCCGTTGTTCATGCGCTGACATCCCCTCTATATCCGAGCATGTTCACTATGGGTGAACTGGCTTTAGAAGAAAAGCGAATATAATGCATGGCAAACATGACAAAAACTCATGCAAAGGTGGGGACGTGCCGTGGAGACCAATATCCAAAAGATGCAAGTGCTGCTTGAGACGGTGCGTGCCGGCAGCTTTACGCGTGCTGCAGAGCGGTTGAGCTATTCGCAGTCGGGCGTAAGCCGCATGGTGGGCGACCTTGAGGCAGACTGGGGTTTTAAGGTGCTTGATCGCAGCCGCGAGGGCGTGGTGCTTTCTGCCGACGGGCGGCAGGTCATGCCGGCAGTCGAGGCGTTATGCGAAGAGTTTGGCCGCCTACAGCGACGCGTGGACGAGATGCGTGGGCTCATGCGTGGCAAGATCTGCATCGGTACGTTTTCGAGTGTGGCGACCCACGTGCTGCCGCCGGTGATTGCGCGCTATCGCGCCGATCATCCGGGTGTCGATTACGAGCTGTTGATGGGTGATTACTCCGAGATTGAGCAATGGGTGGCGGAAGGCCGCTGCGACCTTGGCTTTATTCCACGCGAGCCACGCGGCGCCGGTATGGCGTCGCGGCCGTTGGTGCAAGACGAGCTGATGGCCGTGGTGCCGGCGGACTCCTCGCTTGCCACCGCGGAGATCGTTTCCCTTGCCGATTTGGCCAACGAGCAGTTTATTCTGCTGGAACGCGGTAGCGACGACGAGATTACGCCGCTGTTTCGCCGCGCGGGCCTGGCGGTGCGCTCTAAGCTGTCGACCTGGGATGACTATGCGATTATGGCCATGGTCGAGGACGGCCTGGGCGTGAGCATTCTTCCGGCGCTCATCTTGCGCCGCTGTCAGTTCGATGTTGCCGTGCGTCCGCTCGAAGGGCATCCCCACCGGCGGATCAACGCCATATATCGAACGGCCGATGTTTCGCTTGCGGCGGCTCGTTTCCTTGAATACCTCTAAACGTGTACACGTCATTGTTCGCTTTGGGCAAATCTCGGAGTCTGGTACATTTTCTTATGAAATTGAACTTTCGAATGAGGCACGGAGCTATACTGCTGTCTAAATTGAACTCAGGTTCAATTCGTGTTCTATAAATTGAACTTTGCCAGCAAGGAGGTTCTAGTGGCCCAAGAGACGTTTAGCGATCGCCTGCGACAGACTATGTCCGATCGCGACGTTCGCCAGTCGGACGTAATCCGCGCATCGGAGATGCTCGGCAAAAAACTCGGCAAGAGTCAGATGAGCCAATATGTGAGCGGCAAGACGATCCCGCGGCGCGATGTGGCAGAGCTGCTCGCCCGCATTTTGGAGGTCGATGTTACCTGGCTGCTTGCCAGTGACGCCGATCAAGGCGAGGCATCATCGCCCCGTAACGTTTCCAAGCCCGAACCCCATCCCTCAGCTCAAATTCCAAGGAGCACCACCATGCGTACTTTTTCTAAATCCACCAAGCTTGATAACGTCCTGTATGATGTGCGCGGTCCCGTCGTCGACGAGGCTGCCCGTATGGAGGACGAGGGCGAGCGCATCCTCAAGCTCAATATCGGCAACCCGGCGCCCTTCGGTTTCCGCACGCCCGACGAGGTCATCAAGGACATGCGCCAGCAGCTGCCCGACTGCGAAGGCTATTCCAACTCGCGCGGCCTGTTCTCTGCGCGCAAGGCGATCATGCAGTATTCGCAGATCAAAGGCCTGCCCAATGTTCAGATGGAGCATATCTACACGGGCAACGGCGTGTCCGAGCTCATTCAGCTTTCGATGAACGCGCTGCTCGACAATGGCGACGAGATTCTGATCCCCAGCCCCGACTATCCGCTTTGGACGGCGTGCGCAACCCTTGCCGGCGGCCATCCCGTGCACTATCTGTGCGATGAGCAGGCGGATTGGTATCCCGACCTGGAGGATATGGAGTCCAAGATCACGAGCGCGACCAAGGCCCTCGTCATCATCAACCCCAACAACCCCACGGGCTCCGTCTATCCGCGCGAGGTGCTCGAGGGCATCGTCGAGGTTGCGCGCAGGCACCAGCTGATGATCTTTGCCGATGAGATCTACGACCGCCTGTGCATGGACGGCTACGAGCACGTCTCGATTGCCTCGCTCGCTCCCGATCTGCCCTGCGTTACCTTTAGCGGTCTGTCCAAGTCGCATATGATCGCGGGCTACCGTATTGGCTGGATGGTGCTTTCGGGCAACCAGCGCTGCATGAGCGACTTCATTATGGGTATCAACATGCTCTCTAACATGCGCCTGTGCTCCAACGTGCCGGCCCAGTCGATCGTCCAGACGGCGCTCGGTGGTCATCAGTCGGTCAACGACTACATCCGTCCCGGCGGTCGTGTCTACGAGCAGCGCAACTTTGTGTATGAGGCACTCAACAAGATCGATGGCATCTCGGTGGTCAAGCCGCGCGCGGCGTTCTATATCTTCCCCAAGATGGATGTTAAGAAGTTCAACATCACCGATGACGAGCAGTTTGCCCTCGACCTGCTGCACGAGAAGAAGATTCTGATCACGCGCGGCGGCGGCTTTAACTGGGCCGAGCCCGATCACTTCCGCATCGTGTACCTGCCGCGCATGGAAGTGCTCAAAGAGTCGCTCGAAGACCTCGCCGACTTCTTCGATCATTACCGTCAAAGCTAAGGGATAGAGGCTCTATACAATCGAAAGCTCCCTGCAGTTGCTTGGCTGCAGGGAGCTTTCTTGAATCGGTGGAACTAAATAACGATTCCGTTGCAGTGGTCGATTTCGTGCTGGATGATCTCGGCGGTGTAGCCCGAGAAGTTTTTGATGCGGTGGACGAAGTTCTCGTCCAAATACTCAACCTTAATGCGGCGATAGCGGGTACAGGGACGCTCACCGATCAGCGAGAGGCATCCTTCGCTCGTTTGATAGGCATTGACCTGCTCAAGAATTTGCGGGTTGTACATGAGCAGCGACTTGCTGCCGTCCTTTACGCAGATGATGCGTTTGCGCACGCCGATCATGTTGGCAGCGAGGCCCACGCACTCGTGCTCATGCTCGTGGAGCGTATCCAGGAGGTCTTGCCCGATTACGGCGTCGTCGGGTCCCGCGTCTTCGGAAGGCAGGCGTAAAAAGAACTCGGATTTCATGATGGGCTTAATCATGGCGGGCTCCTCATGTCTCATGCTTTCGTGGACTTTTAATAATAGCGCGGAAGGAAAGCTGCGCGTCCGCGTTACAATCTTTCGACGTTGGACCATGTTGTCAGATTCGTCGCGTACGGCGTCTGGCGTAAGTCTAGGGCTCATTTTCGCCCTGGACCGTTCCTCTGGGGCGATGCGATTGTCGTTCTAAGAGGAAGGAATTTCATGGGGACCAAATCCCAAAAGCAAACTCAATCACCGTCGACAGCCTCGGCGATTCTCGTCGTAATGTATGCTGCAGCCTTTGTTGCCGCGTTTAACGAGAACATCATTAACGTGGCGCTGCACGACATTATGGCGGCCTTTTCGGTGAGTGCCACCACGGCGCAGTGGCTCGTTTCGGGCTACATGATCGTGACGTCGATCTTTACGGCCATCATGGCCTTTCTGTCCGGCCGTTTCTCGACGCGCAAGCTGCTGTTTTTCGCATGCGGATGCATGGTCGCCGGCGAAGTCCTGTGCCTGGTCGCTCCGTCGTTTAGCGTTTTGCTGCCAAGCCGTATCCTGCAGGCTGCGGGATCGGGCATCTTGTTTCCGCTCATGATGAACGTGGTACTGTCTTGCGCCCCGCGCGAGAAGCTCGGTTTGTATCTGAGCCTGGGCGGTGCCTGCATTACGCTGGGGCCGGCGTTTGGGCCCGTGATCAGCGGTCTTATGTGCACGTTGTTTGGCTGGAGGGCGGTATTCGTAGTGCCGCTGGTGGGCGGCATTGTGGTCGCTGCGGCGGGCGTAAAGCTTGTCCAGAATGTCGGAGAGCGTTCGAACACCACGCTTGATATTCTGTCGGTGGTTTTGCTCGCTGCCGGTATTACGGCATTTGTGTATTCCGTAGGCGAGTTCTCGACCAATCTGATTGCCGGCATCGCGACGCTCTTCGCCGCCATTGTGCTGCTCGGCCTGTTTGCGGCCCGCCAGCTCAAGCTCGAGCATCCGGTGCTTAACGTGCGTCCCATGGCGAGCGTTCGTTTTTGGCCTGCGTGTCTGCTTGTGGTGGTGTCGATGATGACGACGTTCTCGATGAGCGTTTTGTTGCCGCTCTATTTTGAGGGCGCATACGGCATGACCGCACTTGTTGCGGGCTTGCTCATTTTGCCGGCGATTGCCTGCAATGCCGTGACCTCGATTGTGGGCGGACGCGTGATGGACGCCCGTGGCGCATGGCCGCTGCTGCCGGTCGGCTTTGCCCTGATCGCCGTGGGGCAGACTGCCATCTCGATGACGGCCGCAAGCATGAACATCGGCGTTGTCGTGGTGTTGACCGTTTTGGTGTATGCCGGAGTCGGCCTGGTTCTGAGCCCCTCGCAAACGGCCGGCTTGGAGACGCTGCCTGCCGCTGAGCATCCTCACGGAACGGCATTGCTCAACACGTGGAACATGATTGCCGCATCGTTTGGTCCGTCGCTGTTTATCGGCCTGCTTTCGAGTTCTGCGGCGACTACCGGCGCTGCTGGCGCTGCGACCGACGTTGCCCAGGCGATTGGATTTGCGGCAGCCGTGCGTGTGGCGGCTGTAATTGCCGTGGTCGGATTTGTGGTATCGGTTGTGTACGCTCGCCGCGAGTCGCACATGTCGCATTAATGTGTGCACATAGATTCTGCAGCTAGATTGGATGGCAACACCATAAACTAATGGACGTTTTGCCGAGAGGCATGAATGTTTAAAGCGCAAAGAGTGCGCGACGGGCCCCGCGAATGGGGCGATGATGCCCGAGAGGGCCAAGAAGGAGTCTCATGTCCGAGAACGAAGAGATCATGAACGAGACCGAGAACGAGACCATGGCTGCCGAGGTCGAGGCAGTCGAGACCGTGGAGACCGAAGCTGCCGAGGTTGAGGCTGCTGACGAGGTTTCCGCCGAGGAGGAGGCCGAGGTTGTCGAGGCCGCCGTTGATTACGATGACGAAGAGCTGATGGACAAGATGCAGAAGGCCGCCCGCCTGCTGCGTAGCCGTCGCTTTGCTATTTCCAAAGAGGAGGAGGCCAAGGCCGAGCGCATGGCGAACATCGAGCGCGCCATCAAGCTCCTTGACCTCAAGCCCAAGATGGAGCAGAAGGAAATGTCCGACCTGCTGGGCATGCGCCTTCGTGAGCTCGATGGCCTGATGGCCGAGGCCGAGGCTGCCGATCTGGTTGGCCGCATCGACGACGCCGAGGGCGATATGCGCAAGATCGTTGTCTTCGCTGCCGAGGATGCCGCTGAGGGCCTGGTCGAGCTTGCCAACAAGAAGGAGAAGCTCCTGCCTGAGCTTTCTTATGAGGAGGCCACCGAGCTGATGGCCGCTCTCGATAAGGTCATCGCTCCGCTCGTCGCCATGGGCCTGGACGAGGACCGCGGTCCTCGCGGCGGTCGTGACGATCGCGGTGGCCGTGGCGGCGACCGTGGCGGTCGCGGCGGCTTTGGCGATCGCGGTGGCCGTGGCGGTGACCGCGGTGGCCGCGGTGGCGATCGTGGCGGCCGTGGCGGCTTTGGTGACCGTGGCAGCGACCGTGGCGGTCGCGGCAGCTTTGGCGGCAACCGTGGTGGCTACGGCGATCGCGGTGGCAACCGTGGCGGCTTCGGCGGCAACCGTGGTAACGACCGTGGCGGTCGCGGTGGCGATCGTGGCGGCCGCAACGGCGGCGGCTTCCGCGGCAACCGTTTTTAGTTACGGCGTTTTACCAAACGCCGTAACGGGCCGACGCTGCGCGGGCCGCATTTGGACAATCTGACGTTCAACTTCAAGGGCGCGACCAGAAGGTCAGCGCCCTTTCGTTTCACGTCACCTTGCCTCAAATGCGACCCGCTCGCTGTCCGTCCTCTGCCTGCGGCGTTGTCTTGCTCCGGATGCGGCAGTTAGGGACGTTCCTTTTCTGCCGGCAGCTTGGGACACTCCTTGTAGTCATTGGGGACGTTCTTAAACGACTACATAGAACAAGAGTGAATGATCTCCCGGTTTGAGCCTGCATTCAAGCTCAAAGTGGGAGATTATCCACTCTCATTTGTTGCGTGTCCGAAAATCCACGCTCGTTTCTACTCTGCCTACATTTGGAGGAAGAGCTCGTGGAGGCGGACGTCGTCGTCGAGTTCGGGGTGGAAGGTTACGCCGAGCTGGTTGCCCTGACGGGCGGCGACAATACGACCGTCGACTTTCGCTAAGGCCTTGGCGTCGCCGTGGACCTCGACGATGCGGGGCGCGCGGATAAACGTCAGCGGCACTTCACCGTCAATGCCGGCTATTTGCCCCTTGGTTCGAAAGCTGCCGAGCTGCCTGCCGTAGGCATTGCGCTCGACAAGTACATCCATGGTTGCCAAACGCGGCGTGCCCTTATCGTCGTGGGCGGCAAGGTCGCGCGCCAGCAGAATCAAGCCGGCGCAGGTGCCCAGGACGGGCATACCTTCAGCGATACGGGCACGAAGCTCCTCGAGCATGCCCAGCTCATCAAGCAGCTTCCCTTGAACGGTAGACTCGCCGCCGGGAAGTACCAGACGGTCAAAGTCCTGCTTCAAATCAGCCGCCTGCCTCAGCTCAATACAGTGTGCGCCAAGCTCGAATAGTCTTGCCTCGTGCTCGGCAAAAGCGCCTTGGACCGCCAGCACGGCAACCGTTTGGTCTGCATAATCGCTCATGTGCGATCCTTTCTGCTGGACTAGCGCCCGCGCTCTTCCATGATAATCTCGATTTCGTCGGCGATAATGCCCACCATGGCCTCGCCCAGGTCCTCCGAAAGCTCGGCGATGAGCCTGGCATCGGTGAAGTTTGCCACGGCCTTAACGATGGCAGCGGCGCGCTTGGCGGGGTCGCCGCTCTTAAAGATGCCCGAGCCGACAAAGACGCCCTCGGCACCCAGCTGCATCATCAGCGCGGCATCGGCCGGGGTCGCTACGCCGCCGGCGGCAAAGTTCACGACGGGAAGCTTGCCCGTGGCATGGACCTCGCGTACCAGCTCGACCGGAACCTGCAGTTGCTTGGCTGCCTCAAAGAGCTCGTCGTCGCGCAGGGCAACAACGTCGCGGATCTGCTTTTGGATCTTGCGCATGTGACGCACGGCCTGAACGACGTCGCCCGTACCCGGCTCACCCTTGGTGCGAATCATAGTGGCGCCCTCGGCAACACGGCGCAACGCCTCGCCCAGATCGCGGGCGCCGCAGACAAACGGCACGTCAAACTGGGTCTTGTCGATGTGATAGACGTCATCGGCGGGGGAGAGAACCTCGGACTCGTCGATGTAATCGATCTCGATGGCCTGCAGGACCTGCGCCTCGACAATGTGACCGATGCGGCACTTGGCCATGACGGGGATGGAGACGGCCTCTTGGATGCCCTTGATCATCTTGGGGTCGCTCATGCGCGAGACGCCGCCTGCGGCGCGGATGTCGGCCGGGATGCGCTCGAGTGCCATGACGGCGCAGGCGCCTGCCTCCTCGGCGATGCGTGCCTGCTCGGGCGTGGTGACGTCCATGATGACGCCGCCCTTGAGCATCTGCGCGAGTTCGCGATTGAGTTTGACGCGATCGGCCTTGCTGGTCTGTTCTGCCATGGTTGCTCCCTTGGTTGGCATGTGCATTGCTTGACGGAACATCCTATCGGGGAGCTGGGTATGGCAAAATACTCAGTTTTCGAGATAATAATAATGTCAGCCTAATACCAGATTGAACAGCTCGATAAGGTCAGGTGGCAAACTCATGCTTGACTACAATTTGGAAAAACGCGGCGAAGCATCGCTTTATGAGTATGTTTACCAGCAAATTCGAGATGATATTGTTGCTGGACGTATTGTGGCGGGGGAGCATCTTCCGTCTAAGCGCGCCTTTGCCAGTCATCTGGGAATCAGTGTCATTACCATCGAGAATGCATATAGCCAGTTACTTGCCGAGGGCTATATTTGCTCAATGCCGCGTCGTGGCTACTACGCTTGCAAGCTTCCGGATGCACCGGTTTTGCCTTTGGCTTCGCAGGGCATCGACCGAGATACCGTCTCTGTGGGCCTCAGCGCGCATGATGTCAACGGACAGGTCGAGCTGTTCGATGCACTTTCTCCTTCCGCTTTGGAGGCGGCGCGGCTTTGGCAAAGCGCACTACGGGCGACGCTGGCATCCGAAGATGAGCGCGAAATCTTTTCGCCCGCACCGGCGCAGGGCACCGCTCGGCTGCGACGCGCAATTGCTCACCATCTGCGTGGGACAAGGGGCATGAATGTCGACCCCAACAACATTGTTATCGGTGCAGGCGCCCAGCTGCTCGATACCATGTTGGTTCAGTTGCTTGGAGCCGACAAGGTGTATGCCGTTGAGGACCCGGGCTATTTGCGTCTGACGCGTATCTATCAGGCTATGGGCTGCAAAGTTCGACATATCCCGTTGGATGACGAGGGCGTGGACTTGAGCACTCTGCAGAAAAGCGGGACCGATGTCCTTCACCTGATGCCGTCCCATCAGTATCCGACCGGCCTTGTGACGAGCATTGCGCATCGCTATGCGCTTCTGAGCTGGGCCGCCGAGCGACCAGGTCGGTATCTCATCGAAGATGACTTTGATTGTGAGTTTCGCCTTGCCGGGAAGCCGATTCCCGCGCTCGCGTCGATCGATGCCGCCCAGTCGGTTATCTACACCAACACGTTTTCGAAGAGCCTTTCATCGGCGTTGCGTTTGGCGTACATGGTGTTGCCCGATGAGTTAATGGAGCGGTTTAGGCGCAACCTTGGTTTCTACGCCTCGTCGGTGAGCTCTGCTGATCAGGTCGCTTTGGCGCGTTTGCTGGAATCGGGTGATTACGAGCGACATGTGAACCGCGTGCGCGTTCGTGCTCGCGAGGCGCGTGATGGCCTGATGGCGCTTGTGCGGAAGGTATTTCCGGCAGGAGAGGTCTCGATCGAGCATGCAGACGCGGGCCTTTACTGTATCGTGGTTGCGGAGCGTGGAGCGGGCGGAAGCTCTTTTGTGCGGGCCCTCACGCGCTCGAGTATCCCTTTTGTCGATATCAGTGACTGTTATTGGTGTGCCGATGGCGCATCTGTCCCTGAAAACTCAAGTCAAATTCTTGTTCAGTATGACGATTTGAGTCCAAAAGCGCTAAATACCTTGGAATCGCAGCTAATGGGAGCACTCTGCAACCTAAGTGAGTAGGCTTTTGGAACTTTGGCGACCAGGCAGTTTTGTAACAAGCTATCTACCTGCGGTTTTGAAAAGCAGGATGACCGGGCTGCTCGGGATGTTCAAAAAAGTCTACTCACTTGTCGCGCAAAGCTTCTGCATGAGAAAAAAAATGGGGTTTTCAACAGAACTTCGTCCAGCTCTCGGCAAGCTTTTGGCCAGTTGGGGAGGGCTGTTGAAAACTTGGCAGTCCGTTCGGCACCATTTTTGGCGCGTTCGCGCCAATGCGTGACTGACTGGGTTGAAATTCGTGTTTTCCTGTGCCTATGAAAGATCTACTTTGTGACATATCGGCTTTTAGGTACTGGCGTTTGCCCCCTCAGGTCCGCGCTCTGTGTCCGCCGCTTCCACGACCGGAAGAAGACCGGCAGCGATATGATCTCGCCCGCAACCCGACGGCTGCGGTCGCGCTCGGTTTTCCGTTGTATACATTGGTTCGGACGAGAAACAAACGGACTTGTCCTGCCAGCATTAGGCAGCGGCTGTTTCTTGGTGAGCTCCCCAGGGAATCCGTGCTGGAAACGGAGCATGGGTTTTTGGTTACGTCTCCTCTGCTGACGGCATTCATCATGTCGCGGCATCTGACGGATCTTCAGCTTCTTTTGGTATTGGCGGAGATGTGTGGCTTGTTTGCGGTGTGCGCTCTGCCGGCGGCACTTGAGGCGGAGCTTAGGCGTGCAATTGATTCAGGTGCGATTTCGACAACGTTCGGTTGGGTGCGCTGCCCGTCCGAGGACGGCACCGCCTCAAATTTATGGCGTCGAGACGCTTTGGTTTTGGGCGGAGACCTTGACCGTTTTTGTTCAGATGTTTGCGGGATGCGTTACGGCAATAGATTTATGGCGGTATCACAACTCGTTCCATTGGGTGCCGCGTCGCCTTTTGAGGTCGAGGCGTATTTGTTGCTTGGACTGCCGCGAGCCCTGGGAGGCGAAGGGTTTTGCGGCATAGAGCTCAATGTCGAAGTGACGTTAGGCACAAGTGCTCGAGCGATTGCGGGAAAGTCCCGTGTGTATATCGATCTACTTCTGTCTTCGCCGGACGGCAGACGACAGGTGGCCATTGAATGTCAGGGAAAGGCCTCGCACGGACGCGCAGGGGATGGCTTGCGTGACGCTGACCGCATGACGGCCCTTCAGGCCATGGGCTACGATGTACTTCTCCTGACACACAGACAGATATCCGATGAGGATAGATTCCGTGCGATCGTTAAGGCCGTATGCAGGATGCTCGATGCTGAATATCGTGATAAAAGCCCGGATGAGCAAAGGGCTGAGGCATTACTCAGGTCTGAACTATTTGTTGACTGGACAAAATTGGGAGTAATCGACGGAAAGATGCCCGTTAGACACAAAACAGCTCGATCGTGGACGGCTGCGGTTCTAAGTGAGTAGACTTTTGACACTTTGGCGACCAGGCCGTTTTTGCAACAAGTCATTTACCTGCGACTTTATAAAGCAATATGGATGGCCTGCTCGGCAAGTTCCAAAAAGTCTACTCACTTATTTTTTGACGAGAATCCGATGCCTAAGGTGGTCCTATTTCAAGGAGTTAACAAGTTCGTGAGGCACGAAAAAGGCCCGAACCATGCGGTCCGGGCCTCATCGAGTTAGAGGTTATGTCTCAAGTGGTTGGCTTAGCCAAAGTAGCGCTTGAGCAGGCCGGCGAAAGCCTTGCCGTGGCGGGCCTCGTCGCGAGCCATCTCGTGCACGGTGTCGTGAATGGCATCGAGACCAGCGGCCTTGGCGCGCTTGGCAAGATCAGTCTTGCCGGCGGTGGCGCCGTTCTCAGCCTCAACGCGCATCTCGAGGTTCTTCTTGGTGGAGTCGGTCACGACCTCGCCCAGGAGCTCAGCGAACTTGGCAGCGTGCTCGGCCTCCTCGTGGGCAGCCTTCTCCCAGTACAGGCCGATCTCGGGATAGCCCTCGCGATGAGCGACGCGCGCCATGGCTAGGTACATACCGACCTCGGAGCACTCGCCCTCAAAGTTGGCGCGCAGGTCGGCAACGATGTCCTCGGAGACGCCCTCCATCTTGGCGACGCCCACGACGTGCTCGGCAGCCCACTCGAGCTGGCCCTCCTCCTGCTTCAGGAAACGAGAACCGGGAACGCCGCACTGGGGGCACTTGAAGTCCTCGGGCAGCTGGTCGCCGTCGAACTCTTCCACATAACCGCAAACGGGGCAAACAAACTTCATGATTCGATCCTTTCGATCGATGGCGATTGTGCGCTCGTCCGGTCCCGTAAGGGCCCTCTCCGGACGTGCGTCTTGACGAGTTCTATTATCCATAAATGCAACCAAATGTGAAGCCTATTAGGAATGATTTTTAATAAAACAATTTCGAGATATGAAGATGTTGATTGATTAACGATTGGGAGGCCGTCTGCGATTTTTGCTGAGTACAATCGGGCGAGCAAATGTTGACCTATCAACAAATGAAGGAGTTTCCTTTATGCATCTAGCCCGTCGTGCCTGGTGCCGAACATATCAGACGGTTTTTCGCATTGCATTGCCGATCCTGCCCTATACCGAGCCGCGCATTTTAGAGCATGCCGAGGATGTGCCCGCGGTGCTTCAAAAGCGCTCGATCCAGAAGGTCCTTATCGTGACAGACCCTGGTATTGCACGTTTGGGACTCACGGCATCACTCGAGCGTGCGCTTACGGCTCAGGGGATTGGCGTTACGGTCTATGCCGAAACGCGTGCGAACCCCACGGTCTCGAATGTGGAGGAAGCGGCGTCCCTGTATCGAGAGAGTGCCTGCCGGGCCATTATCGGCTTTGGCGGAGGATCAGCCATGGACTGCGCCAAGGGCGTGGGCGCACGTATTGCGCAGCCAAACAAGCCCATCAACAAGATGCGCGGCCTGCTGCGGGTTCATCGTCGCCTGCCGCTGCTCATCGCCGTTCCCACTACCGCCGGTACGGGAAGCGAAGTCACGCTTGCGGCGGTAATTACCGATGACGAGACGCACTACAAATACCCCATTAACGACTTTGTGCTCATCCCGCGTTTTGCAGTCCACGACCCCGAGTTTACGCGCGGTCTGCCCGCCTCCATTACGGGGCAGACGGGTATGGACGCCCTGACGCATGCCGTCGAGGCCTTTATCGGGCGAAGCACCACGCCCTATACGCGCAAGATGGCACGACAGGCGGTGCAGCTCATCCACGACAATTTGCTCGAGGCCTATGAGCATGGCGACGACATGCGTGCGCGTCGCAATATGCTTTCGGCGGCGTATAAGGCGGGAGTTGCCTTTACGCGCTCCTATGTTGGATACGTTCATGCCATCGCGCACAGTCTAGGCGGCCGATACGGAATTCCGCACGGTTTGGCCAACGCGATCATCCTGCCGCACATGCTTCGCGCTTATGGTGACGCCGCCGCCCCCAAGCTTGCCGATCTTGCTCGCATGGCGGGCATTGCGCCGGCTACCGCGCAGGACAGTCTTGCGGCCGAGGCCTTTATCGATTGGGTCGACCGCATGAACGAGGCCCTGGGAATCCCCAAATATGTCTCGGGTATTCGCCGCTCCGATATTCCGCAAATGGCGGCCCATGCCGATGCCGAGGCCAATCCCCTGTACCCCGTTCCACTTTTGATGGACCGCTCGGAGCTCGAGCATATGTACGAGGTCGTCGCGGGTGGTATGTTTGAGGACGAGAACTAGGAGGGTGCCATGAACACCGAGGAAATTGCGCGCATCGTCGGCGATCAGCGCGCCTACTTTAAGACGCACGCCACGTTTGATGTCGATGCTCGACGTCGCGCGCTCGTGAGTTTACGCGATGCGGTGCGGGCCCACGAGGCCGATATCGCTCATGTGCTCAAGACCGATTTGGGAAAGTCGCATGACGAGGCATATATGTGCGAGATCGGCACGTCGCTTTCCGAGATTCGTCATCAGATCGCTCATGTGGCCCGATGGAGTCGTCCGCGCCTGCGTCCGTGCGACCTCGCTAACGCCGTGAGCGTGTGCAAAACGCAAGCCGTGCCCTATGGCGTCACACTCATCATGGCTCCGTGGAACTACCCGTTTTTGCTAACACTCGAGCCGCTCGCTGGCGCCCTTGCCGCGGGCAATACCGTGGTCATCAAGCCGAGCGCCTATGCTCCGGCATCGAGCGCGGTGCTCAGGCAAATCTGTGAAGAGGCATTTGATCCGCGCCTGGTGACGGTTGTCGAGGGCGGGCGCGCCGAGAACGAAGCGCTGCTCGATGAGCACTGGGACAAGATCTTCTTTACCGGTAGCGTTCCGGTTGGCAAGCTCGTCATGGAGCGCGCAAGTAAAAACCTTACGCCCGTGACGCTTGAGCTGGGCGGAAAGAGTCCCTGCATCGTGGATGCGACGGCAAACTTGAAGGTCGCGGCACGGCGCATCGCCTTTGGTAAATGGCTCAACGTGGGGCAGACCTGCGTGGCGCCCGACTACCTGCTGGTCGATACGCGCGTGCACGACGAGCTGCTGGGCCTCATCAAGGAGGAGGTCCGTCGCATGTTTGGCGAACATCCACTCGACAATGAGGATTACGGACATATCGTCAACGCCAAGCATTTTGCGCGTGCGCGCGGGCTGATCGATCCCGATAAGGTCGTGCTTGGAGGTGCCGCGCGCGAGGCTTCGCTCAAGATTGAGCCGACAATTTTGGACGGCGTGGCCCCCGCTGACGCCGTGATGCAGGAGGAGATCTTCGGTCCCATCTTGCCGGTGCTGACGTTTGAGAGCCTAGACGAGGCCGAAGCGTTTATTACGGATCGTCCGACGCCGCTGGCCCTGTATATCTTTAGCCAGGATCGTGCGGTTCAGCAACGCTTTGTGCGCTACGTGCCCTTTGGCGGCGGCTGCGTCAACGACACCATCATGCACTTGGCTACGAGCCATATGGGCTTTGGCGGCATGGGCGCGAGCGGTATGGGGCAGTACCATGGCCGCGAGAGCTTCGATACGTTTAGCCACAAGAAGAGCATCGTGAACAAGGCAACCTGGCTGGACGTGCCGTTTCGGTATGCGCCCTACGCAAGCTGGAAGCACAAATTCGTGCGCATGTTTGTGCATTAGAAAAGGGCGCAGGTAATACGAACAAGTGTTCCTATTACCTGCATTTTGCGTTAGACTACTGTTATGGAGCACGGATGGGCCAACTCCCTTTAGAAGGGATTTGGTATGAACGTAAGCGATGTTATTTCGTTATTGGCGTTGTTGATTGCGGCTATCGAACTCGGTCTGTTTATCGGCCGAATGAAATAGCCGCCCCCGCGTAAGCGAAGACGGCCACTTCTCACGATGAAAACGTGTATCGGAGTTGGCAAGACCCGCGGCAACGGGTGCCATCCGTGTTCCTATCTTATCTGCAAGCGTTCTGTCGCGCAAGCGTTGAGGCAAACGATTGAAGGACGCAGACAGGATGTATTTGTGTCCGCACGGGACCGTAGACTTCTCAATAAGGTTACACACCGGTTTATCCGGCCGTTAGAGGAGCTGCTATGTACGAGCCTTCACGTGTTCTTCTGTCGTTTCACATCACAGGATTTCAATATGCCGACGGCGCTTTGGTCCTAGGCGATCTTAAAGCGGGCGATAAGCTGACGCTGTGTGCCGAGCGCGATAACCCTCATGACCCCGAGGCAGTTGCGATCTACTATGGCAAGACCAAGCTTGGCTATGTTCCGGGAAACGAGGCCGGCCCGCTGTCCTTGATGATGTATTACGGACACGGGGATGTATTTGAGGCACGCGTGCAGCAGGTTGCCCCCGAGCGTGGCCCGTGGCATCAGGTGCGCGTTGGCCTCTATGTGGTGGATGCCCGCTAATCGGTAAGGGAGGCTGTCATGTTTGACGACGATGACCTGTTCGATCTGACGGATGATCCGTTTGAGTGGGATCTGCTACTCGATGACGATGAGTTGGAGCAGGATCGTAAGAAGCGGCAGGGTAAGAACGCCCAGGGTGACGCTTCGAAAAAGCAAGACAAGCGCCGCCGCGGACTGTTCGGCGGGCTCTTTGGATAACCGCCGCATCGCTGCGTCTGTATACTTAGCACGAGTTGAACACGTTGCGAAATGAGGACAGAGACGATGATGTGGTTTACCGCCGACCTGCACCTGGGCGACACGAATATCCTGCACGACATGGATCGACCGTTTGATTCAGTCGAGGAGATGAACCGCAAGGTCATCGATGCCATCAATGAGTGCGTGGCTGTGGGCGACCGCCTCTATATCTTGGGAGACTTTACCTATCGCTTGCCCCTGGCGGAGGCGGTGCGCCTGCGCGAGCGTATTGCCTGCCAAAACGTGACGCTCATCCGTGGTAACCATGACGGCGATTGGGAAGACCCCGACGTTCCGCAGATTTGGGAAGACGTGCGCGATTACCTGGAGATTGCTCCCGGCTATGCCAAGGGCCATCGTCTGGTGATGAGCCATTACCCCATGCTCAGCTGGAATGGCAAGGCGCGTGGCGCCATCATGCTACACGGGCATATCCACAGCAGGGGAGACCGCACCAACGCGCGCAACCGCGATCGCGAGCGCCCCATCTTTCGTTACGATGTCGGTCTCGATGCCAACGATTACAAACCCGTAAGCCGAGATCAGATCCTCGGCTATTTTGGACTGTAATTCTCGAACCACCACAAAGGGGACAGGCACCTTTGTGGTGGTTCTGGCGCCGTTGCCATTATGGCGGCGTCTTTTTTGTCCGTGCGGCGCGGTAGAGTGTAGGCGGTTGAAATTTGCGTCCATCGAGGAGCTGCTATGAACGAGATCAAGTGCCCGCATTGTGGCGAAGTTTTTAAGGTCGACGCGTCCGGCTATGCGGATATCGTCAAGCAAGTGCGCGACGCCGAGTTTTCACGTGACCTGGATGAGCGTGTGAAGGCAGTCCAGCGCGAGGGCGAGCAGGCGTTGGAGCTTGAGCGCTCTCGTTCGACGGCCGCTTTGCAGGAGGCGGAGTCTCAGCGCAACGCTCAGCTCGTTGAGCAGAAAAACGCCGCGGCTCAGGAACTGGCGCAGGAGGTTGCCAAGCGCGATGCCGAGCTTGCCGAGTTGCGCGCCAAGCTCGAGGGCGCTGCCGTGGAGCGCGAGAGCGCAAGCCAGCGTGCGGCGGTTGAGGCTCGCGCCGATGCTCAGAAGGAGAACGCCGAGCTCCAGCGTGAGATTGACAACCTGCGTGCTCAGCTGGGACGCAAGGACGACGAAGCCAGGCTCGCCGAGGCCGCGGTGCGTAACGCCGCTCAAAACGACCTGTCCGCGCGCGACGCTCAGATTGCCGAGCTGCAGGCCAGGCTCGCCGCGGCGGACAAGGCCCAGGAGATGGCGCTTGCCGCTGCCGCGGCAGAGTCGCAGCGCGAGCTCGATGCCGCTCGCAGCGAGGCCGAGCGCGCGCTTACTGACTATCGCGCGAAGGTGCAAGAGAAGTTTTCCGCCGCAAAGGCTCAGTCCGAGCAAGAGGCCGAGGGCCTGCGTGCCCAGCTGCGCGAGCAGGAACTGATGGCAAAAATGAACCTGTCAGAGGCGGTTGCCGCGGCGGAGCGAGAGCGCGATGAGGCACGTGCCAAGCTGACGAGCGAGCTGGCGGTGCGCGATTCTCGCGAGGAGCAAGCCAAGGCGGCACACGAGCTCGAGCTTGCGCAGGCCAAGCGCGCGAGCGATGACCTGATTCGCTACAAGGATGAAGAGATTGAGCGCCTTAAGGACATGAAGGTCCGCCTGTCCACCAAGATGGTGGGCGAGTCGCTCGAGCAGCACTGCGAGACCGAGTTTAACCGTCTGCGCATGACGGCATTTCCTAACGCGTACTTCGAGAAGGATAACGATGCGTCCGAGGGCACCAAGGGCGACTTTATCTTCCGCGAGTGCGACGCGAGCGGCAACGAGGTCATTTCGATTATGTTCGAGATGAAAAACGAGAACGATGAGACCGCGACCAAGCACAAGAACGAGGACTTCTTTAAGAAACTCGACCACGATCGCCGCCAAAAGGGCTGCGAGTACGCGGTGCTCTGCACGTTGCTCGAACCCGAGAGCGAGCTTTACAACGCCGGCATCGTGGACGTGAGCTATCGCTTCGAGAAGATGTACGTGATCCGTCCGCAGTTCTTCATTCCCATGATCACGCTGCTGCGCAACGCCGCCATGGGTTCGCTGCGCTATAAGCAGGAGCTAGCGGAGTACAAGCAGCAGAATATCGACGTCACGAACTTCGAAGCCAAGATGGAAAAGTTCAAGGACGGCTTCTCGCGCAACTACAACT
The DNA here is from genome assembly GCA_902491345.1 of uncultured Collinsella sp. Taxonomy (GTDB): domain Bacteria; phylum Actinomycetota; class Coriobacteriia; order Coriobacteriales; family Coriobacteriaceae; genus Collinsella. The sequence goes on along the minus strand of CABUHI010000009.1, from coordinate 3,257 downwards.
TGGCGAGCAAGCAGTTCGAGTCGGCGATCAAGGAGATTGATGCTGCCATTAAGCAGCTCGAGAAGACCAAGGATGATCTGCGTCGCAGTACCGAGAATCTGCGTCTGGCCCACAACAAGGCCGATGAGCTTACTATTCGTAAGCTCACCTGGGGCAACAAGACCATGAAGGCGGCGTTTGACGAGGCGCGCGAGGGTGCAACAGACGCGGGCGATGAGCCAGCCGAGGCGGATTCGTATGAGGTCGAGGATGCCGAGTAGGGGATAGCGTATAGTGCAAAAAAGCGGGGCCGCTGACGATGCTGCCAGCGGTCCCGCTTCGTTTCGTTCCGCCACGCTGGGCTAGTCCTCGAGCAAATCCTCGATAAAGCCGACGCGGTAGTTCTTGAAGATGACCTCGCCGCCGTCTTGCGTGGCGTCCAGATCGACATCGCCCATGATGCCAAAGTCGTGGTCGCCATCCTCGTCAGCAAAGATCTGGTGCACGTGCCATACGTGCGCGGTCTTCTCGTCGGACTCGTCGATGGAAAACATCGCGGCGCTGCGGGCATCTCCGTCGGTGAGGATTTCCTCGTGCTGCTCGTGGTAAGCGTCGAGTGCTTTTTGCCAGCGGATCTCGCTCATGCCCCAGTCGTCGTCGAGCTCGCCCAGGTCGCGAACGTGCTCGCGGGCGGCAAGGGTCACGCGGCGGAAGAGCGCGTTGCGCACCAACAGCGTGCAGCCGCGGCGGTCCGCCACGACCTCGTCGATGCCCTGCGGCGGCGCGGCATCGAGGGCTGCCGGGTTGCCGGCGTTCTCCCACTCGTCCACCAGGCTCGAGTCCACCGAGCGCACCACAAAGCCCAGCCACGAGATAATGTCGCGCAGGCGCTCGTCGCGCTTCTCGATGGGCACGGTGCGGTCGAGCGAACGATAGGCCTCTGCCAGGTAGCGCAGCAAAATGCCCTCGGAGCGGGCGATGCCGAGCTTTTGGATGTAACCCTTAAAATCGCTCGCGCTTTCCAGCATATCGCGCAGGACACTCTTGGGAGAGAGCTGGTAGTCGTTTGCCCAGGGCACTTCATGGCAGTACTTGTCAAAGGCGGCGTCGAGCAAATCCTCGAGCGGCTTTTCGTACGTGACGTCTTGAATGCGCTCCAAGCGCTCCTCATACTCGATGCCGTCAGCCTTCATTTCGGCCATCGCGCGGTCGCGCGCGGCGCGCTCCTGTGCGCGCAATACCTGCTTGGGGTCCTCGAGCGTAGCCTCGACCATCGAGATGAGGTCCATGGTATAGGTCTCACTCTCGGGGTCGAGCAGCTCCAGCGCGGCAAGTAAAAACGGCGAGAGCGGCTGGTCGAGCGCAAAGTCCTCGGGCAGGTCGACCGTCAGCGCGTAGTCGATGTCCGGCGCGGCGTCAGCCGGAGCGTCGGGTGCGGGCGGCACCTCGGTGCGCACGACGACGCCGGAGTCAATGAGCGTGGCGAAGATCTCGTCGGCACGAACCTCGAGCTTTGCCTTTTCCTCGGGAGTCTGTAGACTCGTCTCGATGAGGTCGTGTACGCGGGCTCGGGCATCGCCGCCCTGCTCGACCACGCTAATCACCATGGAGTGCGTGATGCGCAGGCGCGGCTTGAGCGTTTCGGGCTGCGTCTCGATCAGGCGCTCAAAGGTCTGCTTGTTCCAGGTGACAAAGCCCTCGGGGGCCTTCTTCTTTTTAATCTTGCGGAGCTTCTTGGGGTCGTCGCCCGCCTTGGCCATGAGCTTGGCATTCTCGATCTCGTGCTCCGGGGCCTCGGCGATGACCATACCCTCGGTGTCAAAGCCCGAGCGACCGGCGCGACCAGCGATCTGATGGAACTCACGGGCGCGCAGGCGACGCATCTTGTAGCCGTCGAACTTGGTGAGCGCGGTGAGGACCACGGTGTGGATGGGCACGTTGATGCCGACGCCGAGTGTGTCGGTGCCGCAAATGACGGGCAGTAGGCCCTGCTGTGCCAGGCGCTCGACCAGTAGGCGATAGCGCGGCAGCATACCGGCGTGGTGCACGCCGACGCCGCAGCCAAGCAAGCGTTTGAGGATCTTGCCGAAGGCCGTCGAGAAGCTCGTGCCCTTGGCCGCCTCCTTGATGGCCTCGCGCTGCTCCTTGCTGGCAATGCCAAAGTTGGCGAGCGACTGTGCCGTCGCAAGTGCGGCGTCCTGGCTAAAGTGCACGATGTAGAGCGGGGCCTCGCCGCGGCGCATCGCGAGCTCGACGGTGCCCTCGAGCGAGGTCGTCACGTAGTCGTAGCTCAGCGGCACGGGGCGTGGGGCATCGACGACCAAGTCGCAGGTAGCGCCGGTGTGTTCCTCGAGTGAGGCGGCGATCGCGGTGACATCGCCGAGCGTGGCGCTCATGAGCATGAATTGCGTGTGAGGCAGGGTGAGCAGCGGCACCTGCCAGGCCCAACCGCGATCGGGGTCGGCAAAGTAGTGGAACTCGTCCATGGCGACGCAGCCAACATCGGCATCTTCGCCCTCGCGCAGTGCGTCGTTGGCAAGGATCTCTGCCGTGCAGCAGATGACGGGCGCCTTGGTGTTGATATGCGTGTCGCCGGTGATCATACCGACGTTATCGCGGCCGAGTACCTGCACAAGATCGAAAAACTTCTCGCTGACCAGGGCCTTGATGGGGGCCGTGTAATAGCAACGCTTGCCCTGTGCCATGCCCATAAAGAGCATGCCCAGCGCGACAAGCGACTTGCCCGATCCGGTCGGTGTTCCCAAAATGACATGGTCACCGGTGGCTAGATCCATGAGGGCCTCTTCTTGGTGGTCCCACAGCTCAATGCCGCGGTCGCTCGTCCATTCAAAGAAACGTTCGAAGGCCTGATCGGGCGTGAGCCACGGTTCGGGCTCACTGCCATCCTCGGGCTCCCACCAGGTGGGGGAGAGCGTACCGAGCGAGCCGAACTCGGCTTCGGTTCCCGTGCCGCCCGAGAATGAGCTGGCGGCCCCGGCGCCGGAGACGGTGCTGACGGCGGTATCTGTCGTGGTCTGTGCCATGTGGTTTGCTTTCTCTCGCGTTTGTCCGCTATCCATTATGGCGTAGCGTCGGCGCGGGGCGCCAGCGCGAGAGAAAATGCAGGAAATGGGCGTTCTGCCCAGCCGTTTGGTGTAGTTGCCAGCTAAGTGAGTAGACTTTTTGCAATGTCGCGAGCACATGGCTTTTGCACAAGGGCTCTACCTGCACTGATAATTGTTCTCGGGGGAAGCGGGCACTGCGGGGCGCGGCGACAG
>CABUHI010000008.1 GCA_902491345.1 uncultured Collinsella sp. | reverse complement strand
CTTTATTTCAACTTTACACCTAGGTTTACAGCTGTCTTGTCAGCTGTAAACCTAGGTGTCATACTAAAGCCCCAAGATTCGCCAAAAGAGAGGGGCCTTGATGGCACAGAGCGCGAACATGGATGCGTCGGAGCTTGCACGCGATATCGCGGCCGGCCTAGCATCGGCAACGACGGCAACGGAGCGCGCGGCATTGGTGCCCGCAGAGCTCGTCGAGGCCATTCAGCAACTAAAAACCCAACGTGACGCGGTGATCCTAGCGCACTATTACGTGGCGCCCGAGGTCCAAGCCGTTGCCGATTACGTCGGCGATAGCTTCTACCTGGCAAAGCTTGCCAAGAGCCTGCCGCAGCAGACCATCGTGCTGTGCGGCGTGGAGTTTATGGGCGAGAGCGCCAAGCTGCTCAACCCCACCAAGACCGTGCTGCTGCCCGAGCCGGGCGCGGACTGCCCCATGGCGCACATGGTCAAGCGCGAGACGGTCGACGCGGCACGCGCCGAGTACGGCGACGACCTTGCCGTGGTCTGCTACGTCAACTCGACGGTCGAGATCAAGAGCTGGAGCGACGTGTGCGTCACCAGCTCCAACGCCGTCAAGATCGTGTCCGAGCTGCCGCAGCAGCACGTCCTGTTCATCCCCGATCAAAACCTGGGCCGCTTTGTAGCCGAGCAGGTGCCGCAAAAGCACGTCATCCTCAACAATGGCTATTGCCCGCGCCATCACATCATCACCGTCGAGCAGATCGTCGATGCGCAGGAGGCGCATCCCGACGCGCTCGTGCTGGCGCACCCCGAGTGCAAGGCCGACGTTCTTGCCGAGGCCGACTACATCGGCTCCACCGCCGGCATCATCAAGTATGCCGAGGAGTCGGACGCGAGCGAGTTCATCATCGTGACGGTCCGCGGCGTGCTCTACGAGCTCGAGCGCCGCTGCGAGGGCACCGGCAAAAAGTTCTATTTCCCCGCGGTGCAGCCCACCTGCGTCAACATGGATCTCATCACGCTCGAAAAGCTCGTGCGCTGCCTGGAGACGGGTGAGGGCGAGGTGCAGATCGGCGTGTCGGACGAGGCGGCAGACCAGGCCAAGCTCACGCTCGACCGTATGCTCGAGTACGCTGCGCGCTAAGCCAATGTGACATGAGGGACCATCCCTTATGTCGCATTACAAGGGAGAGGATTCCTGTGGAAACCAAACAATACCCCGACATGGAGTGCGACGTCGTCATTGCCGGCTGCGGCGTGGCGGGCCTGTACGCAGCTCTCAACCTGCCGACGAGCACGCGCGTGATCATGCTTTCCAAGGGCACTGTCGACGAGTGCGATTCGATGCTCGCGCAGGGCGGCATCTGCGTGCTGCCCGAAGGCTTGGACTATGATGCCTTCTTTGAGGACACCATGCACGCCGGCCACTACGAGAACCGCCGCGAGAGCGTCGACATCATGATCCGCTCGAGCCGCTCGGTCATCAACGACCTGCTGGCGATGGGCGTGGATTTTGAGCGCAAGGCCGACGGCAGCCTCAACTTTACCCGCGAGGGCGCGCACAGCCGTCCGCGCATTGCCTTCCATGCCGACATTACGGGCAAGGAGATTACGACCAAGCTGCTCCAGGCCGTTCGCAAGCTGGAGAACGTGCAGATTTTGGAGCACGTGGCCATGACCGACATCCTGACGGGCGAACGTGACGGCGCCACGGTGTGTGCCGGTGTCGTCGCCGTTTCCGTGGACGAGGACAACTCGGTTCGTCCCGCCGACGAGCTGGCAAATGCCGCCGAGGTCGTGCATGCCGGCGAGCCGTTTAAGATCCATGCCCGCCACACGCTGTGGGCGACGGGCGGCATCGGTGGCGTATATGACCACTCGACCAACTATCCGCAGCTCACGGGCGATGCCTGCTACATCGCTCAGGAGCACGGCATTAAGATGGAGCACTTGGACTACGTGCAGATTCACCCCACGGGACTGTTCTCGCCGCAGCCGGGCCGCACCTTCCTGATCAGCGAGAGCTGCCGCGGCGAGGGCGCGATTTTGCTCAACGCCGCCGGTGAGCGCTTTACCGACGAGCTTCAGCCGCGCGATGTGGTCGCCGCCGCTATTCGCGAGCAGATGAAGCAGGACGGTACCGAGCACGAGTGGCTGAGCTTTGCACCCGTCGAGCGCGACGTGGTGACCGGGCACTTTGCCAATATCCGCGCGCGCTGCCTGGAGGACGGCCGCGACATTCTGGACGAGCCCATCCCCGTCACGCCCACGCAGCACTACTTTATGGGCGGCGTATGGGTCGACAAGGACGGCCGCACCTCGATGCCCGAGCTCTACGCCGCGGGCGAGACGGCCTGCAACGGCGTTCACGGCAAGAATCGCCTTGCATCAAACAGCCTGCTCGAGGCGCTGGTCTGGGGTCGTCGCGCCGCGTGGTATATGCGTACCGGCGAGTCGCTGGCCGTGGAGCAGGCGGGCGATCCCGCGCTCGATGGCCGTCATCGCGCCCTGAGCGCCGACACCCTGGCAATCGATGATCTGGCCCGTGCCGCCGGCACGCAGGCCGTGGAGGAGTAGACCATGAATCCCATTACCATGAAACTCGTCGTCGATGATCTGATTCTGCAGGCTCTGCGCGAGGACATCACGTTTGAGGACGTGAGCACGGCGAGCGTGTGCCCCACGGCGCGTCCCGCTACCGTTGAGCTTATCGCCAAGGCCGACGGCATCATCGCCGGCTTGGATGTGTTTGCCCGCACCTTTGAGTTGCTGGATCCGCAGAGCTCGGTGCTGTTTGATGTTGCCGACGGTGACGAGGTTCACGCCGGCGACCACGTGGGGCAGGTGCGTGGCGATGCACGCGTGCTGCTTTCGGGCGAGCGCGTGGCGCTCAACTACCTGCAGCGCATGAGCGGCATCGCTACCTACACGCACAGCATGGCCGCGGCGCTCGAGGGCGCCAAGACCGTGCTCGTCGACACGCGCAAGACCACGCCGGGCATGCGCGTGTTTGAGAAGGCGGCGGTCGAGATCGGCGGCGGCAGCAACCACCGCTACAACCTGTCGACGGCCGTCATGCTCAAGGACAACCACATCGATGCCGCCGGTGGCGTGACGCGCGCGATCGAGATGGCGCGCGCTCATGCGTCGTTTACCGCGACGGTCGAGATTGAGTGCGAGAACCTGGACATGGTGCGCGAGGCTGTGGAGGCCGGCGCCGACATCATCATGTTCGACAACATGACCCACGACGACATGGCTGCTGCGATTGAGCTTATCGCCGGTCGCGCCAAAACCGAGTGCTCGGGCAACGTGGACGCCAGCAATATCCGCGCGCTCGCCGACCTGGGCGTTGACTTTATTAGCTCGGGGGCGCTGACGCACTCTGCGCCGATTCTCGACCTCTCGCTTAAGCACCTGCGTCTGCTGGACGGTAAATAATGGACGCCCGCGAGCGTCGCCGTGCCATCATAGGCGTGCTCGAGCGAGCCAAGGAGCCCGTTTCGGGCAGTGCGCTTGCTCGTGAGGTGGGTGTGAGCCGCCAGATTGTCGTGCAAGACATCGCTCTGCTGCGCGCCGATGGGCACGATATCGTGGCCACCAATCGCGGCTACGTGCTGCAGGAGGCGGCGGGCAGCCCGGCTGTTCCCACGCGCGTGGTCAAGGTGCACCATAGCGTGGAGCAGGCAAGTGACGAGCTCACGAGCATCGTCGACGCCGGAGGCGCCGTTCTCAACGTGATCGTCAATCACCGCGTGTATGGCAAGATCACAGCCGATCTGGACATTCGCAACCGTCGCGATATCGAGCGCTATCTGGAGGGTATTGCCAGCGGCAAGAGTTTTCCACTGCTGACGGTGACAAGCGGCTATCACTTCCATCGCATCGCGGCGGAGGACGAGCAAACCCTCGACGAGATCGAGGCGATGCTCAAGGAGAAAGGCTACCTAGCAGACCTGATGCCCTACGAGGACGATCTATCGTAGCCGACGCTGCAAACGCCCCTAAGCGGCAATCTGACGTTCAATCGTCGGTTGCGTACAAAAAGTACGCTTCCCTCCTCTTTCACGTCACCTTGCTCGCTTAGGGGTGTTTTCGCTGACGTGAGCTCAACCTGCGACGGTGCCAAATTAGTTATCCGCACAAAAAAGAGGCCTCCGCGGCGATGCGGAGGCCTCCTTTTTTGTGCACGGTGTACTTTTGAGTGTGCAGGTGGGGGAGTTGTTACTCCTCGACGATCTCGGTGATCGCGCCAGCGGGGCAAGCGTCCTGGCAGGCGCCACAAGCGACGCAGGAGTCCTCGTCAGCGACGGTAGCGACGTCCTGGAGCTCCAGAACGCCAGCGGGGCAGGAGTCGACGCAAACGCCACAAGCGATGCACTCGTCGGCATCAATTACGGGATGAGCCATGGTAGTTTCCTCTCTGTTGACCGACGCTACAGGCGATGCGCGCCGGTTTGATTCGGGCAAAAACATACCACGGGAGCGACCGTTTGCAATACCCTCTGGCCGGCATCTTCATACCGTTCGCCGAGTATGCCAAGGTTTACTAAAAAACGCGCAGGTGGGGCCGTTGAGCTGCGCAAATGTTAGCTAAAGGTGACTTGAAATATTGAGCTATTGAGCGCGCCTGCGGAAAGGGCATCCCGCTATTTGGTCGAAAAACGGGTCGCAGTTTCCGGTTGGGCCCGCTAGCGGAAACTGCGACCCGGTATCAGCTCTCAAAACGGGATACGGTTTCCGGTTGAGCCTTCAGACGGAAACCGCGGCCCGGAATCCACGCTCAAAACGGGACGAGCTTTCCGCAAGGCAGCCCCGGGCACCCTCGGACCCAAGCCTCAGCCATCTCTACATAGATCTCGATAGATTTGCCTAGAACTCAAACAGCGCATCTACCTGCGCATTTAAGAACCTAAACTCTTGGCAATAAGAAATCTTATATGAATTGACTTAGATTTTGTATATTCCGGCCCATAAGGGGATACACTACATCCTGAAAGACAAGCCGAAACACCGCGCGGCAGACCGCCGAGGCGGCGCGAACGCAAAAGAGAGAGGGAATTTCTAATGGGCAAGATTCTTGGTATCGACCTTGGTACTACTAACTCCGCAATGGCCGTTCTCGAGGGCGGTTCTCCGACCATTATCGTGAACGCCGAGGGCGACCGCACCACCCCGTCCGTCGTGGGCTTCCGTGCCGACGGCGACCGCGTCGTGGGTAAGGCCGCTAAGAACCAGGCTGTCACCAACCCCAAGAACACCGTGTTCTCCATCAAGCGCTTCATGGGCCGCAAGTACTCCGAGTGCACCTCCGAGATCAAGACCGTGCCGTATGAGGTCAAGGAGGGTCAGGGTGGCCGTGCCGTCGTCGACATCGAGGGCAAGGATTACACCGCCGAGCAGGTGAGCGCCATGACGCTCGCAAAGATGAAGGCCGACGCCGAGAAGTATCTGGGCGAGACCGTCACCGACGCCGTCATCACCGTCCCGGCCTACTTCAACGACGCCCAGCGTCAGGCCACCAAAGACGCCGGTAAGATCGCCGGCCTCAACGTCAAGCGTATCGTCAACGAGCCGACCGCTGCTGCTCTGGCCTATGGCCTGGACAAGCAGGGCACTGACCAGCGCATTCTGGTCTTCGACCTGGGTGGCGGCACCTTCGACGTCTCCATCCTCGACCTCGCCGACGGCGTGTTTGAGGTTCTGTCCACCTCGGGCGACAACCACCTGGGCGGCGACGACTGGGATCAGCGCGTCATCGACTGGATGGCCGATAAGTTCCAGCAGGAGAACGGTGTCGACCTGCGTCAGGACCCCATGGCCCTGCAGCGTCTGAAGGAGGCCGCCGAGAACGCCAAGAAGGAGCTCTCCGCTGCCCAGCAGACCACCATCAACCTGCCGTTCATTACCATGAACCAGTCCGGCCCGCTGCACCTCAACTACACGCTGACCCGCGCCGAGTTCGAGAAGATCACCCGCGACCTGCTCGAGCGCTGCAAGCAGCCTGTCACCAACGCCCTGCGCGACGCCAAGCTTAAGCTCTCCGATCTGACCGAGGTCATCCTCGTCGGCGGCTCCACCCGTATGCCCGCTGTCCAGGAGCTCGTCAAGACCATGACCGGCAAGCAGCCCAACATGTCCGTGAACCCTGACGAGGTCGTTGCCGACGGTGCTGCCGTCCAGGGCGGCGTGCTCACCGGCGACGTCGAGGGCATCCTGCTGCTCGACGTTACCCCGCTGTCGCTGGGCGTCGAGACCATGGGCGGCATCATGACCAAGATGATCGACCGCAACACCACGATCCCGACCTCCAAGACCGAGGTCTACTCCACCGCTGCCGACAACCAGACCAGCGTCGAGATCAACGTGCTCCAGGGCGAGCGCGAGCTTGCTCGCGATAACAAGTCGCTCGGTAAGTTCCAGCTGACCGGCATCCCGGCTGCCCGCCGCGGCGTGCCGCAGATCGAGGTCACCTTCGACATCGACGCCAACGGCATCGTCAAGGTCTCCGCTAAGGACAAGGGCACCGGCAAGGAGCAGCAGATCACCATTTCCGGCTCCACCGCGCTTTCCGACGACGAAGTCGATCGCATGGTCAAGGACGCCGAGGCTCATGCCGAGGAGGACAAGAAGCAGAAGGAAGAGGTCGAGGTCCGCAACCAGACCGACAGCCTGTGCTACTCCACCGAGCAGACCCTTAACGAGCTGGGCGACAAGGTTTCCGCCGACGTGAAGTCCAAGGCCGAGGCCGCTATCGCCGACGCCAAGAAGGCGCTCGAGGGCTCTGACGTCGAGGCTATCAAGGCCGCCGGCGAGTCCCTGCAGTCCGTGGCCTACGAGCTGGCCCAGGTTGTCTACGCCGACGCTCAGCAGCAGACCGACGGTGCCGCCGGTGCCCAGCCTGCCGACGATGACGTTGTCGACGCCGACTACGAGGTTGTGGACGACGAGGACAAGTAATCATGTCCGCCCGTAAAGCTCGCACGGAGGCGGCTGCCGCTGGCGCCGCCCCCGTTGACTCTGAGGAGAAGGACGTGAAGATTCCCGTAGAGGCCGTCGACGATACCGAGGTCAATGAGACCGAGGCCGTCGAGGCTGCCGAGAACCAGGTAGAGGATTCCAACAAGGAGGCGACGATGACCGAGGACGAGATGGTGGAAGCTGCTATCCGCGCCGGTGAGGAAGCCGCCGACAACGACTTTAAGCTCAAGTTCGAGCAGGCCCAAAAGGAGCTTGCCGACGTGCGCAACGAACTCGATGCTGCGGCAGAGGCTCAGAAGGCCGCCGAGGACAAGGCAAAGGACGCCACCGAGCGCACCGCCCGTCTGCAGGCCGACTGGGAGAACTTCCGTCGCCGCACCGCCAATGAGCGTATCGCCGAGCGCGAGCGCGCGACCGAGAAGCTCGTCACCGCGCTGCTGCCGGTGGTCGACGATATCGAGCGTGCGATCGACCATGCCCGCAGCCAGGAGCTTGCCGACGACTTTAAGCAGTTCGTCGACGGTGTCGACGCGGTGCATGCCAAGCTGCTCGATGTGTTTGCGCACGAGGGCGTTGAGCCCATCGACCCCAAGGGCGAGGCGTTCGATCCGCTCGAGCACCAAGCCGTGGGTCGCGTCGAGGACGCGTCGCAGTACGATGAGACCGTCAACGACGTGTACCAGAAGGGCTACCGCATGGCGGATCGCATCCTGCGTTCTGCGATGGTGACGGTGACCTACGGCGGCGAGAAACGCCCCGCACCGGAGCCCGAAGCGGCGCCCGAGGATGCTGCGGCCGATACGGCCGAGAGCACCGAGGAGTAATTGAGAAGGGCCCCGGGGCAACACCCGGGGCCCTTTCTGGCCTAGTGCCATATGAAAGCATGAGCCGCCGCCCGCTGGGCGGCGGATGAAACAGGAGAGGAGCTACGATGGCTGCAGGCAAAACCTTCTATGACATCCTGGGCGTATCCAAGAGCGCCTCCGACAAAGAGATCAAGAGCGCGTTTCGCAAGCTCGCGCAAAAATATCACCCCGATGCCGGCGGCGACGAGGCCAAGTTCAAGGAGATCAGCGAGGCCTACGAGACGCTTTCGGACGAGAAGAAGCGCAAAGAGTACGACCAGATGCTCATGTTTGGCGGCATGCCGGGCGCGGGCGGCGCGTATGGCGGCGGCTACGGTGCCGGCGCGGGCGCCAGCGGCTGGGGCGACATCTTCGACAGCATATTTAGCGGCAACGGCGCCTGGGGCAGCGATTGGGGCTCGGGCTTTGCCGGGGCCGCGGGCGCTGCCGGTGCCGGCGCGGGCCGCAGCCGCGCGCGCAAGGGCGGCGACCTGTCGCTGACTGTCGACGTAACGGCCGAGGACGCGTTTTGCGGCGTGACGCACAAGGTCACCTATCGCATTCCCTCGACAGGCGAGCAGCAGACCATCACGGTCTCGGTGCCCGCGGGCGCGGTCGATGGCGGCAAGCTGCGCTACAAGCGTCGCGGCGAGTATGGCGTTGCGGGTGGCGAGCGCGGCGACCTGGTCGTGACCACGCATGTGGAGGAGCACCCGCTGTTTAAGCGCAAAGGTGCCGACGTGACCATGGAGGTACCGGTCTCGGTCTACGAGGCGGCGCTCGGCTGCACGGTGGACGTGCCGACGCCCGGTGGTGCGACGGTTCGTCTGAAGGTGCCCGCGGGTACCCAGACGGGCAAGAAGTTCCGCTTTAAGGAGATGGGCGCGCCCGACGTTAAGCATCGCGGGCGCACCGGTGCGCTGCTTGTCGAGATCAAGGTGCAGGTTCCCACGAACCTGTCTGATGACGAGCGCGATGCCATGACCAAGCTGCGCGAGGCCGACACGCGCGACTACCGCGAGAAGGTCAACCGTTACAAGGCGACGTACTAGGGCGGTCGCGGCGCACGCCCACGCCCGCGGGCTTATGATGGACGATAACGAGACGGAAAGGGGTCAGGTAGCATGGCCGAGGACAATAGGAACAAACCGCTGTACATGATTAGCGTGGCGGCCGAGCTGACCGGTATGCATCCGCAGACTCTGCGCGTCTACGAGTCCAAGGGCCTGGTGAACCCCCAGCGCTCGGGCGGCAACACGCGTCTGTATTCGCGTGCCGATATCGAGCGCCTGGAGCTCATCAACCAGCTGACCGACGAGGGCATCAACCTTGCCGGCGTGGTGCGCATCCTCGATATGAAGGAGCGTGCCGAGGAGCGCGAGCGCGAGAACGAAAAGCTTCGCGCCCGCGTGCGCCAGCTCGAGGACGAGCTGCACGAGTACAAGATGCAGAAGAAGATCACCGCCCTGGCCCCGCGCGACGGCTCGGTTAACCCCGAACAGGTCATGCGCAAGCTGCTGGGTGCCGGCGGGGATTTGTAGTTACGCGGGTTTACCAACCCGCGTAACGGGCCGACGCTGCGCGCCACCCAGAGCGACAATTTGTCATTCAAAAGGCAAGGCATGACCAGAAGGTCTATGCCTTGCCTTTTTCATGCCAACTTGTTCGCTCTGGACGTCGCTCGCTGTCCGTCCTCTACCTGCGGCGTTGCCTTGCTCCGGATGCGGTAGTCATTGGGGACGTTCTTAAATGACTGGTCAAAGGGGACATTCTTGCGGCACTTGGCAGTTGGGGACGTTCCTTTTGTGCCGGCACTTTGGGACACTCCTTGTCAGAAGAGTGATGCAAGGTGCTCGTCCTTTACTTTACTGAGATAAAGTGAACGTGTAGATTCGTAACCCACTCGCAACCGTTCTATGGCACGATATTGAACGAATGTATGCTATGCGCCCAAATCTTTTGGGCAGAGTGGGAGACAGTATGGTCAAGCTGTACGAGGACGGCATCTACCTGCGCGGCGGCAGCGAGGTTGTGCCTGCGGCCGAGGCTGCCGAGCGCGGTATTACGCAGACGCCCGAGGATGCCAAGCGCGGCACCATCGCGTATTCGATCCTCCAGGCACATAACACGTCGGGTGACCCCGAGGCACTCAAGATTCGCTTTGACGCCATGGCGAGCCACGACATCACCTTCGTTGGCATCATCCAGACGGCGCGCGCCTCGGGCATGGAGCAGTTCCCGCTGCCCTACGTACTCACTAACTGCCACAACTCGCTGTGCGCCGTGGGCGGCACTATCAACGAGGACGACCACGTCTTCGGTCTCTCGGCTGCCAAGAAGTACGGCGGCATCTTCGTCCCGCCGCACATCGCCGTCATCCACTCCTTTATGCGTGAGAACTTCGCCGGCTGTGGCAAGATGATCCTGGGCTCCGACTCGCACACCCGCTACGGCGCTCTGGGCACCATGGCCGTGGGCGAGGGCGGTGGCGAGCTGGCAAAGCAGCTGCTGCGCGACACCTACGACGTTGCCTATCCCGGCGTCGTTGCCATCTACCTCACGGGCGCCCCGCGCCCCGGCGTTGGCCCACACGATGTGGCGCTCGCCATCATCCGCGCCGTCTTTGCCAAGGGTTACGTTAAGAACAGGGTCATGGAGTTCGTAGGCCCCGGCATCGCGAGCATGACGACCGACTACCGCAACGGCGTCGACGTCATGACCACCGAGACTACCTGCCTGTCGAGCATTTGGGCCACCGACGAGGACACGCGCGCATTCCTGACCATGCACGGCCGCGGCGACGACTACCGCGAGCTCAAGCCCGCCGATGTTGCCTACTACGACGGCTGCGTCGAGGTCGATCTGTCGAGCATCAAGCCCATGATCGCGCTGCCGTTCCATCCTTCCAACGGCTTTGAGATCGACGAGCTCAACGAGAACCTCGAGGACATCCTGCACGAGGTGGAGCTCGAGGCCGCCAAGATCGGCGAGGGCAAGACGCACTTTAGCCTGCTCGACAAGATCGTCGACGGCAAGCTGCACGTGCAGCAGGGCGTTATCGCCGGCTGCTCGGGCGGCAACTACGACTCCGTGGTCCAGGCTGCCCGCGTGCTCAAGGGCGCCAACACCGGCTGCGGCGAGTTCTCGCTGTCGGTCTACCCCACGAGCCAGCCCGTGGCACTCGAGCTTACACGCCGCGGCTACATCTACGACCTTATGGAGGCCGGCGCGATTGTGCGCACGGCATTCTGCGGCCCGTGCTTCGGCGCCGGCGACACGCCTGCCAACAACGGCCTTTCGATTCGCCACACCACGCGCAATTTCCCCAACCGCGAGGGTTCCAAGCCGGGTAATGGCCAGCTGAGCGCCGTAGCCCTGATGGACGCCCGCTCCATTGCGGCGACGGCTGCCAACGGCGGCGTCCTGACGCCGGCGACCGACCTGCCCGAGGAGACTTGGGACGAGGCCTGCGAGTACACCTTTGACGACGCGCCGTACAAAAAGCGCGTGTACTGGGGCTTTGGCAAGGCGGAGCCTGCCGACGAGCTGGTCGAGGGTCCCAACATCAAGCCGTGGCCCGCGATGGAGCCTCTCGGCGACGATATCCTGCTCAAGGTGTGCTCCAAGATCATGGACCCGGTCACCACGACTGACGAGCTCATTCCCTCGGGCGAGACGAGCTCCTTCCGCTCCAACCCGCTGGGCCTGGCCGAGTTTACTCTCAGCCGCCGCGATCCGGCCTACGTGGGTCGTTCCAAGGAGGTCGACGCGGTGGAAAAGCGCCGCGTTGCCGGCGAGGCAGCAGGCGACTTGGCGGCGCTCGATGCCGAGCTTGCCGGCGTGTTTGAGGCACTGGCCGGCGCCGGCGTCGCGGCCGATGCCAAGGCGACCGAGTACGGCTCCATGCTCTATGCCAAGAAGCCCGGCGACGGTTCTGCCCGCGAGCAGGCCGCGAGCTGCCAGCGCGTCATCGGCGGCCTGGCAAACATCGTCCACGAGTACGCCACCAAGCGCTATCGCTCCAACGTGATGAACTGGGGCATGGTGCCCTTCCAGATGGAGGCCGAGCCCAACTTTGAGGTGGGCGACTACGTCTTTGTGCCGGGTATCCGCGCCGCGCTCGACGGCGATCTGAGGGGCATCGCCGCCTACGTTGTGCGCGCCGACGGCACGGTTGAGCAGATTGAGCTCTATATTGCCGATATGACGGCAGAGGAGCGTGCCATCGTCAAGGCCGGCTGCCTGATCAACTACAACAAGTTCAAGGCCGCTGCCGAGTAACTCTGCTGTACGCCCCGGCCACACCTTTCCCTCGTGCTCACGCGCTTCGCGAGGGTCGCCCGAGGGAAAGGTGTGGCCGGGGCTACCGCGACGTTCTCGTTGGGTCTTGAGGGGCGCTAATAATTGACCGGGACCATCACAAAGTTGCCTGCCCGGCGGGTCCTTATTTCGATGGGGTCCAGGTTATTTCATCGTCAAATAGCCAAGTGCGTGCCGAGCCACTGTTGCGCGCTGTCTGCGGATCGGGCTCGCAGGTTTGTTCGTAGGCATCCTCGGTACACCGATCCATAAAATCGACGACTGCCGTCTGGTCGCCCTCCATGACGTAGATTACGTCGCCATCCGAGATATAGACCCCCGGTCCTTCATTGTCCACGCAGCCGGGGTCGTATGAGACGTTGCACAATTTGCTCCCGTTTGCCGCATCGAGCTCAAGGGTCGAATAATATCCGCCAACCATTTGGCCATTCTTGGCTCGATATATTGCGGCGCCGTACCACCGCTTAAACGTCTTGCCTTTGAGTAAACTGGTTGCCTTGCCGATAAGCTGCTCATCTTTGGTGTAGCGTCTGGCCCCAAGTTCGATGCGGGGATAGTTGCTGACACCAAGCGCTGCGGGCGTACCGTCAAAATCGACGGTGACCGAATCGGGTTTGACGATATCGGTGAGGACCTCGATGGGATAGCTTACGGTCTCAACCGCCGCCTGCGTCGCAGAGGCGGGGAGAAATGCGAGATAGATAATTCCTACGCCGACTGCGGTAATCGCAAACGCTAAGACGAGCAGGCCGATATAGGTGGAGCGTTTCACGGCGGGTACCTCGCAAATAGTATGCATTCATTAAGATAAGTGATACCAGCTTACGACAATCTTCAAAAGAAAGCGATCGATCGAAATGACGGGGTGAAAAGGCCCTATTGGGCTTCGATTTGACCTCTAATAGAAATATTTGCCCCACTCATTCTGGGCGTGAGGTCAATAATTGAGTCCACGAGTTTTGAGCGATACTCTTCTCACTAAACTCACTATTTTCACTATAAGCACTATAAATATGATAGGGGGACGACGAGAACAATGTGACGTGCGATAGCTAAGCCGTTTAAGCCGGACTCTGACCTTGAATCTCTGCCTCTATCTGTGCGAACGGGCTATTGTCGGTTCTCGATTCCATCGCTGCGTTCTCGTTGGGTCTTGAGGGACGCTAATAAATAGACTTGCTTGATGCCGCCTCTGTTATCGGGGCGGCTTCTTTTTGTCGAGAACCGTCACAAAGGGGACAGGCACCTTTGTGGTGGTTCTCGGTTTGTCTCGACTTGTAACATCTTGGTCGCTAAAAGTGGGCCTGGTGTTACAGATTTAGATTCTCGATTCGGGTGTCTTCTGTTCGTCTCGATTTGTAACAGATAGGGCTCTATTTGCCGAGTAGATGTTACAGATTGAGACAAACGGGCGCCGTTGGTCATTTCATCTTGATTTGTAACATCTGGAGCCATAAACAGTCGCTAGATGTTACAGATTGAGACGGTAGCGCGCCTGTGCGGCGGCGGGCCGACATCTCTATCCCCTATCTCTCAATCACTCATAAAATCTTATATATAGAGACTTAGATTTATGTATAAGATCGCGCAAAGCTGGCAACAATACTTCTCGAACAACGTGAAGCCGCCCCGTAGGGCGGCCGCCCCAAGAGAGGTGATTCCATGAGAATCGATAAGCTAGCAATGACGTCGCGCGAGGCGTTGCAGACCGCCATGAGCACGGCTGCCGATGCGCAGGCCGGCGCGGTGGAGCCGATTCACCTGCTGTCTGCTCTGCTCGGTGCCGGCGAGCGCAATATCTCCGTGATTATCGAGCGCATCGGTGCCGACCCGGCCCAGCTCGCACGCTCCACACAAGACGCCATCGACCACGCGCCCAAGGTTTCGGGCGAGGGCCAGCAGATGGGCCTGTCCAACGAGCTTGTCCGCGTCATCGAAAAGGCCGAGAAGAAGGCCACCAAGATGGGCGACAGCTTTGTGGTGACCGAGCATCTGCTGATGGCACTTGCCGAGGACAAGGGCGAGGCCGGCCGCGTGCTGCGCGACGCTGGCGTCACCAAGGAGCGCATCGAGCAGGTCTACGAGGAACTGCGTGGCGATGACCGCGTGACGTCTGCCGAGGACAAGACTCAGTTTGAGGCGCTGGAGCAGTACGGCCGCAACATCTGCGACCTGGCCCGCGCCGGCAAGCTCGACCCGGTCATCGGCCGTACCGACGAGATTCGCCGTACCATCCAGGTCCTGTCCCGCCGCACCAAGAACAACCCCGTGCTCATCGGCGAGCCGGGCGTCGGTAAAACCGCCATCGTCGAGGGCATCGCCCAGCGTATCGTGGCCGGCGACGTGCCGAGCACCCTGCGCGACCGCGACCTCATCGAGCTCGACATGAGCGCGCTGGTCGCCGGTGCCAAGTACCGCGGCGAGTTCGAGGACCGCTTGAAGGCCGTGCTCAAGGAGGTTCAAAAATCCGAAGGCAAGGTCATCCTGTTCATCGATGAGCTCCATACCATCGTGGGCGCGGGTGCCACCGAGGGCTCCATGGACGCCGGCAACATCCTCAAGCCTGCACTCGCCCGTGGCGACCTGCATGCGATCGGCGCGACCACGCTCGACGAATACCGCAAGTACATCGAGAAGGACGCGGCGCTCGCCCGTCGTTTCCAGACCGTTATGGTGAGCGAGCCTACCGTCGAGGACACCATCTCGATCCTGCGTGGCCTCAAGGAGAAGTACGAGATCTTCCACGGCGTGCACATCACCGATAGCGCGCTCGTGGCCGCCGCCGACCTCTCCGATCGCTACATCGCCGACCGCTTCCTGCCCGACAAGGCCATCGACCTGGTCGACGAGGCCGCAAGCCGCTTGCGCATGGAGCTCGACAGCATGCCGGTCGAGATCGACGCCACCACGCGTCAGCTCACCCAGCTGCAGATCGAGGAACAGGCGCTCATGAAGGAGACCGACGACGCCTCCAAGGAGCGTCTGGAGGCCCTGCGCCAAGAGATCGCCGAGGTCCAAGAAAAGCTCAACGTGCAAAAGGCCGGCTGGCTCAACCAGAAGAACGCCATCGACCACGTGCAGGAGCTTAAGGGGCAGCTCGACGAGGCCAGAAGCGAAGAGGAGCGCGCGACGCGCAACGGCGACCTGGGCCGTGCGTCCGAGCTGCGCTACTCCGTGATTCCGGGTCTGCAGCAGCAGATTCAGGATTCCGAGGCTGCGCTCGAGGCGCAAAAGCAGAAGGACGGCGAGGGTCTCAACGAGCAGGTGACCTCCGATGAGATCGCCGAGGTCGTGAGTGCCTGGACCGGCGTGCCCGTGTCCAAGATGATGCAGGGCGAGCTCGACAAGCTGAAGGGCCTGGAGGGTGAGCTGCATAAGCGCGTCATCGGCCAGGACGAGGCCGTCTCCGCCGTCGCCGCGGCTGTGCGCCGCAGCCGTGCGGGCCTCTCCGATCCGGACAAGCCCATCGGCAGCTTCTTCTTCCTGGGCCCCACCGGCGTGGGCAAGACCGAGCTCGCCAAGGCACTTGCCGAGTGCCTGTTCGACGACGAGCGCGCGCTCGTGCGTATCGACATGTCCGAGTACATGGAGAAGTTCAGCGTCCAGCGTCTGATCGGTGCGCCCCCGGGATACGTGGGTTACGACGAGGGCGGCCAGCTCACTGAGGCCGTGCGCCGTCGTCCGTACTCCGTGATCTTGCTCGACGAGATGGAGAAGGCCCATCCAGATGTCTTCAACGTGCTGCTGCAGGTGCTCGACGACGGCCGTCTGACCGATGGCCAGGGTCGCCAGGTGTCCTTCAAGAACACGATTATCATCATGACGTCCAACGTGGGCTCCAAGGCCATCGCCGATCTGTCCGGTAAGGACGAGGAGGAGATGCGCCATCAGGTCGACGCCGCCATGGCTCAGACCTTCCGCCCCGAGTTCCTCAACCGTATCGACGATATCGTGGTGTTCCATCCGCTCGGCATGGCGCAGATCGAGAAGATTGTCGACATCCAGCTTGCCGACGTTCGCGCACGCCTGGCCAAGGAGCGCATGACGCTTGCCATCACCCCGGCGGCCAAGCAGATGCTCGCCGTGGGTGGCTTGGACCCCGTGTTCGGTGCCCGTCCGCTCAAGCGCCTGGTTCAGCGCGAGGTCGTGGATGCCATCGCCGCCGCTATCATCGACGGCACGGTGCGCGAGGGCGATCAGGTGACGGTCGATGCCGGCAAGGACGGCGGCTTTACCGTCGTGTGCGACAACACGCCGGCGGCCACCTACGAGGTTCCCGACGCCGAGTAGATTTTGGGACATGCCTTAAAATCTACCAGCCGTCTCTAAACACCAAGGGCGGCGGATCCAATTGGGTCCGCCGCCCTTTTTCGTGCGACAATCGATGATGTTGAACGGATGCGATGCGAGGAGCTATGCAGATGAAAGACGAGATCAAGACAAGCGCGCCGGCGCTCAAGCCCACGTCCAAACCGGCGCCCAAGCCGCGCGACCCCTATATCCGTGCCGAGAACGAGGACGACGACGGCTACGATCCCTACAGTGATCGCCGCCCCGAGCGCGAGCCAATGTTCGAAGCCGACCCGTGGCGCTGAGTGCCACCCAAAAGGCCACCAATTAAGTTGCGGTGAAATAGGGACTGTTTTGCAGTTTGACCAGCAAAAACAGTCCCTATTTCACCGCAACTGCGTTAGGGATCTTTCTACAGGGGGAGGGTAGTCAAAAAAGCCCCGTCCCAAATTAACTGCTCGGGGAGTCGCATTCGAGCTCGGTTGTCCTCTTAGCCACTCGATATCCTTCGGAGCAATAACAGTGAAAAAACTTGCTTAAGCGTTAATCAAGCTACACACAATCTTGCTCTTCAATTAATCAAGAATAGGTATAATTTTGATTAGCTAGAGAGCAAGATTGGAGAATTATGGCATTCAACGACTTGGTCGCCCGGAAAATAAAGGACTTTGAACAGCAGGGGGTTCCGCGGGTCTTTGAGCGAGACCTTGATCTAGGAAATCCACAGGAGCCAAAGCGCGACAACATCGTAAATGTGATTGTGGGGGCCCGCCGTTGTGGAAAGACGTATCGCCTGTATCAGGAGATGCGGCGGCTTCAGAGCCGGGGCGTCGAGCTTGACCGGATGCTTTACTTCAATTTTGAGGATGAGCGCTTGCGCCCGTATGAGCCATCGCTGCTGGCGGACGTGCTCGACACGTTCTATGCGCTGTATCCTGCTGCTCGAACCGAGGGCGCTTATATTTTCTTTGACGAGATCCAGGAAATTCCCGAATGGGGTGCGTTTCTGCGGCGTGTAGTCGATACGGAGAAAGCGACCGTCTATGTGACGGGATCTTCTTCTAAGATGCTGTCCTCAGAACTTAAGAGCGAGTTCAGGGGTCGTTCTCTTGTGCGAGAGCTTTTTCCATTGAGCTTTTCGGAATACGTTCGATATAAGACGGGGAACGTTCCCGAGCCAGATGTGACCTTTTCCCCGAGCGATGCGGCGCTGCTTCGACATCATCTGATCGGATATCTTGAACGAGGGGGATTCATCGCGACACTTGGGCAGACGCCCGCAGACGCGATTCAGCTGCTACAGGAATATGCTTCGCGAACGGTCGCCATGGACGTCGTTGAACGCTACGACGTCAAGAACCCTCGCCTGGCATCGCTGTTCCTGACGCGGTGTATGGCATCTTCGGGACGAGAGCTGTCGGTGAACAAAGTGTACAACGAGTTCAAGAGCAGGCAGATACCCGTCAGTCGTAATTCGCTCAGCGATTTACTTGAGTATTATGAGGATGCCTACCTGTTATTTTCTGTGCCGGAGTTCACGCGTTCATTGGCAAATAACATGCGGTCTGCGTCTAAGGTCTACGCTGTCGACCCTGCGATGTTTGGAGCATTCTCTCCCGCATCAGCATTGGACCAGGGCCAGAGGCTCGAGACCGCAGTGTTCAATGCGCTAAGAAGAAGGACTCCCGCGGTGAGGACCGGCTCGGTCTGCCGCCTGCTGATCAAAGAGAAGAGCAAAAGCCATGAGGTGGACTTTGTGGCTGGGGACGCACTTCTCATGCGGGCTTATAGCCTGATTCAGGTGAGTGTGGATATGGCAAGTGAGAAAACGCGCGAGCGCGAAATTGCCGCGCTTGATGCCTCGATGGCCCAGTTCGATCTTGGCGAGTCGGCAATCGTTACCATGGATGAGCAGGCCGATATTCCATGCGAGCACGGTGCGGTACACGTTGTGCCCGCATGGAAGTGGCTCCTTGCCTAATCATCTACGGATCTGTGGGGCCAGGACCTCCTGGCCCCTTCATCACGGTTGGGGAGCACCATGATGCGCCCGGCTAGTCTTGGGCTTTGATGCTCGGCATCAGAATCTGGGCGAGGTAGTCGCATTCGAGCTTGGTGGCGGCGTCAGCCTTGCCGTCTTTGCCGACCAGCACGTTCTTGATCTGGCTATAGGTGTAGCGGTTGCCGGTCGTAAGCTCGACAAGCTCAATGGCCGTGTCCATGGGGTAGGTCGACACGGGGTCTTGCGTGCGCCCGTTGATGGTCTGGGGCACCACGTACGGATAGACGGGGCCGCTGGCGTAGACGGTGTAGCCGTTGCCGAGGCTTGCCGCACCCAAAACCGCATCGCCCTCATCGGGCGTAAAGCTCTCGCCCTCGCGCACCGCGACGAGCGTCACGAGCGGTGTGTTGGTGTCGCCGTCCAGATAAATGCACAGCGTGCTGCCGTTTTGCCAAGTCGCGACTTTGCCGTACCACTCAACGGGAATATCGAGCTGATACAGGTCCGTTGCCTTATGTCGAGCATCGGCGTCGCGGGCCGCCTGTGCCTCGCGGGAGCTCACGGCGTTGACGGCGGCGTCACGGCGCGCGGTTGCCGCCTGCTGGAGCACCTTTGCGACCGCGGCGGAGTTCACCCCGCCTTCCTCGGCATACTTGGCGGCGGCATCGATCTGGTCGTCAGTCACCGTGTCGGCCGAAGGCACCTTGAGCTTAAAGGTGGCCTGGGCACTCAAATCCTGCCCATCGCTCTTAATGGTGACCTGCGCCTTGGTGGTCGGGACAGTGTAGATGGTGCCGTCGGCCGCGATGGGGGATCCAGCAATGGAGAACGTGTAATCGCCGGGCAGCAGCTTAATGCCACGACCATGCTCGTCAACGTAGAGCGTTTCGCTCACGGAAGAACCGTCGGAATCCTGCCCGCTCACCTGCACGGGAATCTTGGAGCCGGCGGAACAGTCGAGCCCCGCGGCGTGTACGCCAATCTGCACCGACATCATCGTGTGGGCATTGGCGGCGGTGATGGCAGCCTGCTCTTGCCGGTATCCGTTCCAGGCTGCGTAGCCCGCGCCGCCGGCGACAAGTGCGACGGCAACAACGCCTGCCACCATCAGGTTGCGTCGCTTGGGCGACATCTTGCGGTGACGGGCCTCGGCCTCATGTGCCGAGGGAACGGACGGTAGGGGAATATCGCCCATGGCGATGGTCTCGTCTACGACAGGCGTAGAGCCCAGGCCGGGAAGCTCGCGGGTCAGCGAATCTTCGGCCGGCAAGCTGTCGAGCAAGATGGTTTCCTCGCTCGTGTCGGATTCGGGCCGGTCGTCGGCCTCGCATTCGGATTCCTCGTGCCCCGCCTCGTCTTCGGTGAGCGCGGTGCCATCGTCTTTTGCATCCCGATCATCGGGCTGCGCCTCGATTTCCGGCTCATCCCGCACATCAACGCTCGAATCGTCAAACGCAATCTCGGCCAGCGCGATCTGGTCTAGGCTCTCCAGGGCCTCGGCACACGCTTCTGCATCTTGGGCCGCATCCTCGTGGCCACGCGTCTCATCTTTCATATATCCCCCAAGCTCAATATCGGGACAACACTGTACCCAAAAACGGGACCCCATAGAGCCGCCGCATGATTTGAAATCCGATTTTATATATGCGCATGTTTTTGAATGAAAGTACAACAACAAAAAGCCCCGGAAAGCGGGCGAATCGCTTTCCGGGGCTGCGCATGACGCGCGATTGCGGCGTCGGCTAAGTTTGCCTACATCCAAATGTGGACGGAATAAACACGTTACTCGGCGTGCGCGTAATCAACCTTGGCGCGGCGGGCAGTGGCCTTCTCCCAATCGCTGGTGCCCTCAAAGACATCCTGCTTGTAGGGATTGCGGCCGAGCTTCTTGGCACGGTAGGCGACGTAGATGATCGCGGCGACGTTGGCGACCAGCGCGGCGACCGAGACCGCGGTGGCGGCGCCGGGATCGAGCGTGGAGTGCGTCACAAAGATGGACTCCTCCTGGAAGTACGGGAACACCTGGGCAAACATGCACCAAATGGCCAGCGTAAAGGCGCGGTTCTGAATCCAGCCGCCCTTGTTCCAGATAAAGGCGGCGACGGTGGGCGCCAGCAGCAGCGCAAAGCCGCAGAACCAGGAGTGGGTGGGCAGGCAGTTGTAGGTGTAGCAGAAGTTCCAGATATCGTAGGCGATGATGTAGACCCAGGTCATGTCGGGCCACAGCATGTCGGTCTTGTCCTCGGAGGCGTAGACGCTCCACCAACCGGTCATGCAGAAGATGTTGATGATGCCCGCGATACCGTTGAACACGTTGTTCCAGCCGGCCAGCTGCGTGGCACCTTCGGAGGTGACCCAGGTGGACTCGCCCAGGACAAAGAAGTGATAGGCGCTCTCGAAGTCGGACACGACGGCGATCAAGATGTTGATGGCGACGATCACAAACGGCCATGCGCGGAACCAATGCGCCTTGCCGATCTTTCCCCACTGGTACTTAATGGCGATGAAGCCCCAGCAACCGGCCAGCGCCGCGTACACCTTGGCGTAGTGGAACCAGCTGTTCTGGTACACATGGGTGGGGTTGGTGAGCGCCCACTCGGCACCCTGCGAAACGCCGACGGCGATGGCGACGCAGTAGATGGTCATGGCCAGCGGAGCCACGCCAAAGATGATGGCCGCGCCGAGCTTGGTGCGGCGGCCGACCTCGTTGAGCACGATCAGGCCAATAAAGACCATGGCCCAGCCGGCCCAGTGGATAAGGGTATCGCTACCCCAAACATCGAACAGCATGCTGCTCTCCTTTCACACGCCCGCGGCCCCTCTTCTGATCGCGGACAGTTTGGCCAAATGTCGTCAGTTCTGGGGCTTGCGCTCCGGATACTTGGCGGTATAGCCCTCGATGTGGAGCGTCGAGGCGATGATTTCCTTGACCGTCTCGTCGGGCACATCGGGGTGCGTGCGGATATACATTAAAAGACCCATGATGAGGGTGTAGAACGTTTCGTAGACATGGTCGATGCGCAGCTCGTGATGGGCGACAAAATCCACCACGGTGGTGTCGCAGATATACTGCGCCACGCGCTGGACCACGTTGTGCAAAAAGCCGCCGTAGAGCGCGCCGCTGCTTGAGGTGAGTGTACTCGGCAGTTCGTGGCCGCTGGCGACCAGACGCTTAAAGAGCGGGGCGACGGTGTCGAGCGCGCCCTCGATATCACCGACGGTGCGGCCGGCGTTCCACTGCTCGAGCTCGGAGATAAAGCCGTCGATCGCCTCGTCCATAACAGCGGTGACGGCGGCGTCCATATCGGCAAAGTAGTGGTAGAACAGCGAGCGCGTGCAGCCGGCTCGCTTGGTCACGGCCGATACCGATAGGTGGGACACGCCCAGCTCGGAGCTTACGGTGCGCACGGCATCGAGGATCTCGCGACGGCGTTCGTCGCCCGTCAAGCGCTTTGCCGCGCTATCGGATACGGGGGCGGCATCGACCACAGAGGTATCTGCTGCGTTACTGCTCATGTGCTTGCCGCCTTTCATCCGTTTGAGCCTGACCGTTCGCCTAACAGTCTTGAATATTGTTGACGGTTCGTCAATACTGTTTTTGACACAATGTCAACAATAACGGGTGAACGGCGTGGGGGCATGTCGAGCCCGTAAAAAGAGGGGCGCTGCGTGCCTGCCAGGCTGCGGCAAGAGAAGGGACGACTATGATTCTCAACGGACCGGGGATTAGCTACACCGAGCCCGATATCGGTGCGGAGTTTGTGCCGCCGCTGCCGGAGCATCCGCGCGAGGCCATCGTCAAACTGTGCGAGCACTGCACTAACCGCCTGCTGCATCGCGACGAGCTGCTGGGCTACGAGTACTGGTCGTTTGCCGAGGCCGCGACTGACGAGCAGGCCGAGGTACTCTGCAAGATGAAGATGCGCCGTCCCTATACGCTGCCCGAGATGGTCAAGCTCACCGGCATGCCCGAGGCCGATATCGAAAAGATGCTCGACGACATGAGCTACACGGGTCTGCTCGAGTATAACTGGGAAAACCCCGAGCGCGCCAAGCAGTGGGTCCTGCCCATGCTGGTGCCGGGTTCTGCCGAGTTCCTCAACATGCGCGTGAGCCAGCTCGATGAGCATCCGGTCTACGCCAAGTTCTTTGAACAGGCATCCAAGGGTCCGCTGTCCAAGGCCACGCCGATGGTGCCGCCCGGAGGCGCCGGCATCGGCATGCACGTCATTCCGGTCGAGAAGGCCATCGATGCCGCGAGCACCTCGGTGCCTATTGAGCATATCGAGCACTGGCTCGACAAATACGAGGGTAAGTATGCCGCCAGCACCTGCAGCTGCCGTGCGAGCCGTCGCGTGATGGGTGAGGGCTGTGCCGACGACCCGGCCGATTGGTGCATCGCCGTGGGCGATATGGCCGACTACGTGGTCGAGACCGATCGTGGCCATTACGTGACCCGCGACGAGGTCTACGACATCCTGCGCCAGGCCGAGGACAACGGCTTTGTGCACCAGATCACCAACATTGACGGCGAGAACAAGATCTTCGCCATCTGCAACTGCAACGTCAACGTGTGCTACGCCCTGCGCACCTCGCAGCTGTTCAACACGCCCAACCTGTCGCGCTCGGCCTATGTCGCCAAGGTCGAGAAGGACAAGTGCGTGGCCTGCGGTCGCTGCGTTGAGGTGTGTCCGGCCGGCGCCGCCAAGCTGGGCCAGAAGCTCTGCAGCAAAAAGGCGGGCGGACAGGTGCCCGAGTATCCGCGCCAGGAGCTGCCCGATGCCACCAAGTGGGACCACACCAAGTGGTCGCCCAACTACCGCAACGACAACCGCATCGAGACGCATGAGTCCGGCACCGCGCCCTGCAAGACGGCCTGCCCCGCGCACGTTGCCGTTCAGGGCTATTTGAAGCTCGCGGCTCAGGGTCGCTATGACGAGGCCCTAGCACTCATTAAGCGCGAGAACCCTCTGCCCGCTATCTGCGGCCGTGTGTGCAATCGCCGCTGCGAGGATGTCTGCACCCGCGGCCGTGTGGACGCCGCCGTGGCCATCGACGAGGTCAAGAAGTTCATCGCCCAGCGCGATCTGGATGCCGCGACCCGCTATGTCCCGCCCGTGGTGACGCCGACGCGCGCTGGCGGCTTCGACCAGAAGATCGCCATTATCGGTGCCGGTCCGGCCGGCCTGTCCTGCGCTTTCTACCTGGCCGAGAAGGGCTACAAGCCCGTCGTGTTCGAGAAGAACGAGCGCCCGGGCGGCATGCTCACCTACGGCATTCCCAGCTTTAAGCTGCAGAAGGACGTTATCGAGGCCGAGGTCGAGGTTATTCGCCTGATGGGTGCCGAGTTCCGCTATGGCGTGGAGGTCGGTCGCGATGTGACGCTCGATGAGCTGCGCGAGCAGGGCTTTAAGGCCTTTTATGTTGCCATCGGCTGCCAGGGCGGCCGCCTTGCCGGTATTCTGGGCGAGGATGCCGAGGACGTGACCGTGGCCGTCGACTTCTTGCGCGAGGTCAACAGCGGCAAGATCGACGCGCTGCCCGGCCGCACCATCGTGGTGGGCGGCGGCAACGTGGCCATCGACGTGGCCCGCAACGCCTGCCGTCTGGGCTCCGAGCACGTCGAGATGTTCTGCCTGGAGAGCGAGGCCCAGATGCCCGCCAGCGAGGAAGAGCGTCGCGAGGCCATCGAGGACGGCGCGCACATCAGCTGTGGTTGGGGTCCCAAGGAGGTTCACCTGGACGAGTCCGGCCGTGTGTGCGGTATCACCTTCAAGCGCTGCACGCGCGTCTTTGACGACGAGGGCCGGTTTGCGCCCGAGTACGACGAGAACGATCTGCGTCGTGTCGATGCCGACCGTGTCGTCATGTCGATTGGCCAGTCCATTGTGTGGGGCGACCTGTTGGCTGGCTCCAAGGTGGAGCTTGGCCGCGGCCAGGGTGCTCTTGCCGATCCCCAGACCTATCAGACTGCCGAGCCCGACATCTTTGTGGGCGGCGACGTCTATACCGGTCCGAGCTTTGCCATCGACGCCATCGCCGCCGGTCACGAGGCCGCCGTCTCCATCCATCGCTTTGTGCAGCCGGGCTCCACGCTCACCATCGGCCGCAACCAGCGCCGCTACACCGCGCTCGACCGCGACGATGTCGTGATCGAGAGCTACGACAACGCGAGCCGCGAGGTTGCCCACGTGAACCGCGAGCGCGAGAAGGCCGCGCCGTTTAGCGAGTACGTCGAGACCTTTACCGAAGAGCAGGTGCGCGCCGAGACCGCCCGTTGCCTGGGTTGCGGTGCCTCGATCGTCGACCCCAACAAGTGCATCGGCTGCGGCCTGTGCACCACCAAGTGCGCGTTCGACGCCATCCATCTGGATCGCGACCGCCCCGAGTGCTCCACGATGGTCAAATACGAGCAAAAGCTCCCAAGCCTCGGCAAGTACGCTTTGAAACGCGCAATCAAAATCAAGTTCGGTCGTAAATAGGTAACCATGGCGGGTAGGGGGACGGCGCAGACTAGATTTCGCCGTCCCCTTGCTTTGAGTTTGCATCGCATCAACCGTTGTTGAAAGGTTTCTACCTTGCACGAATTGGGAATCGTTTATCACATCATTCGCGATGTTGAGAACGTGGCGCGCGCCAATGGCGTGCGCCACGTTTCGAGCGTTACGCTGCTGCTGGGTGAGGTCTCGGGCGTCGTTCCCGACTTGCTGCTCGACGCTTGGCGCTGGGCGGCAGATAAAAAGTCCATCACCGAGGGTGCGGAGCTTATTGTGGAGCCTGTCGAGGCCGTGACGCATTGCGAGGCGTGCGGCTGCGACTACGTGACGGTCGAGCACGGCAAGACCTGCCCCCATTGCGGCAGCGGCGAGACATACTTGCTGCAGGGCCAGGAGGTCATGATCAAGCAGATCGAGACCCCCGACGAGGACCCGGCAGACGCTGCCCCCGATGGCCCTTCCGACGCTCCCGACGCCGTCGACGCCGCCAACCCCCTCCGCATCGTCTAGGACCCCCTATAAGTTGCGGTGAAATAGTTCCTAAATCCAGCCTTCTGGCTCTTAAACAAGAACTATTCCACCGCAACTATTTTTGAGTGGTTTCGTAGAACATAAGTCACGATAATAGTCAAGTCATGTCTGTTTAAACAAAATAGCGGCAGTACAAGCGCATTCGCGCTTGCCAAAATCGATATTAATGAACAGCCTGTTTGTATCTGTAAAATGCATGGCTTGATGTGCGACGCCTTGGCGTGTAATGAGTCAAAAAGCGGTAACGTAATCAATTTGTAACAAACTTAGACGTTTAAACAAATAATCCAACCTTTTGCGAATTTAGCTATAATTCCACAAACCAAACAGGTATACTTCTTTCATGTCGTGTAGGAAATACGTAGACAAAAAGGAGGTTATGTGATGGTAAGTATTGTTCTTGCTAGCCACGGGGACTTGGCTGCTGGAATCAAGCAGACGGGCTCGATGGTCTTTGGCGATCAGCCGTCTGTAGCCGTGGTCTCGCTCGAGCCGAGCATGGGCCCCGACGACTTCCGTGCCAAGGTCGAGGAAGCAATCGCTTCCTTCGAGGACCAGGAGCAGGTGCTCTTCCTCGTTGATCTGTGGGGCGGCACGCCGTTCAACCAGATCAGCGGGCTCATCGAGGGCCACGATTCCTGGGCTATCGTCACCGGTGTCAACCTGCCTATGCTCATCGAGGCATATTCGCAGCGCTTTGACGCAAAGAACACTGCACATGCGATCGCAAAACATCTCGTGACTGAGGCTAAGGCTGGCGTGCGCGTCAAGCCCGAGTCTCTGGAGCCCGAGGAGAAGAAGCCGGCTACGGCCGCCGCTGCTCCTGCAGGCGCCATCCCTCCGGGAACGGTCATCGGCGATGGGCACATCAAGATCGCCCACGTCCGTATCGACACCCGTCTGCTTCATGGTCAGGTGGCCACCACGTGGACCAAGCAGATCAACCCCAACCGCATCATCGTGGTTTCCGACGGCGTTGCTCACGACGAGCTCCGCAAGACCATGATCGAGCAGGCTGCCCCTCCGGGAGTCCATGCCAACGTCGTGCCCATCAAGAAGATGGCCGAGGTCGTCAAGGACACGCGCTTTGGTGGCACCAAGGCCATGCTGCTCTTCGAGAACCCGCAGGATCTGCTCAAGGCCATCGAGGCCGGCGTCGACATCAAGGAAGTCAACATCGGTTCCATGGCTCACTCCAAGGGCAAGGTCGTCGTCACCAACGCCGTCGCTATGGGCGATGACGACGTCAAGACTCTCGAGGCCCTCAAGGCCAAGAGCGTCAAGTTCGAGGTCCGCAAGGTTCCTTCGGATTCCTCCGAGGATCTCGACGCCATGTTGAAGAAAGCTAAGGCCGAACTGGCCGCTCAAGCATAGTAAAGGAGGGTCCGATACATGTCTGCAATCACTATTCTGCTTGTTGCGATTGTCGCGTTGCTTGCCGGTATGGAAGGCATTCTGGATGAGTTCCAGTTCCATCAGCCGCTCGTGGCATGCACGCTTATCGGTCTCGTAACCGGTCACCTTCAGGAGGGTATCCTCCTGGGCGGTTCGCTCCAGATGATGGCCCTTGGCTGGGCTAACGTCGGCGCCGCTGTCGCGCCTGACGCCGCTCTGGCCTCGGTCGCTTCTTCGATCATCATGGTGCTCGCCCTCAACGGTGGCGCCACTGATTCGGCCAAGGCCGTTACCACCGCTATCGCCGTCGCCGTCCCGCTGTCGGTCGCTGGTCTGTTCCTGACCATGATCTGCCGTACCATTGCTACCGCTATCGCTCACGCCATGGACGGTTGCGCCGAGAAGGGCGACTTCTCCGGCATCGAGCGCTGGCAGTATGCTGCCATCCTCATGCAGGGCCTTCGTATCGCCATCCCGGCAGTGCTTCTGTGCGTCATCCCGGCCGAGGCCGTTACCAACGCGCTTAACGCTATGCCCGACTGGCTGTCCGGCGGCATGGCTGTCGGCGGCGGCATGGTCGCTTCCGTCGGTTACGCCATGGTCATCAACATGATGGCCACCAAGGAGACCTGGCCGTTCTTCGTCCTCGGCTTTGTCCTTGCTGCCATCCCTCAGCTCACGCTGATCGCCCTTGGTCTCATCGGCATCTCCCTTGCCCTCATCTACCTTGGCCTTAAGGATCTGGCCAAGCAGGGTGGCGGCATGGGCGGTGGCTCCGGCGACCCGCTCGGCGACATTCTGAACGATTACGAGTAGGAGGGGAGTGATACATATGGCAGAGAACAAGATTCAGCTCACCAAGGCTGACCGCAAGAAGGTTTGCTTCCGTCATCAGTTCCTTCAGGGCTCGTGGAACTACGAGCGTATGCAGAACGGCGGCTGGTGCTTCGCAATGATCCCTGCGATCAAGAAGCTCTACACCAGCAAGGATGACCAGATTGCCGCTCTTAAGCGCCACCTGGAGTTCTATAACACCCACCCCTATGTTTCCGCCCCCGTCATTGGCGTTACCCTCGCCCTCGAGGAGGAGCGCGCCAACGGTGCTCCGATCGATGACGTCGCCATCCAGGGCGTCAAGGTCGGTATGATGGGCCCGCTCGCCGGCGTCGGTGACCCCGTCTTCTGGTTCACCCTTCGCCCGATTCTGGGCGCTCTGGGCGCTTCCCTGGCCATGTCCGGCAGCATCGTCGGTCCGCTGCTGTTCTTCTTCGCGTGGAACATCATCCGTTACGCTTTCCTGTGGTACACGCAGGAGTTTGGCTACAAGGTCGGCTCCTCCATCGCCAAGGACCTCTCCGGTGGTCTGATGGGCAAGGTCACCGAGGGCGCTTCCATCCTGGGTATGTTCATCATCGGCGCCCTGGTCGAGCGCTGGGTGTCCATTTCCTTCACCCCGATCGTCTCCACGGTCAAGCAGTCTGCTGGCGCCTTTATCGACTGGGCTAGCCTGCCCTCCGGTTCCGAGGGTATCAAGGAAGCGCTGACGATGTACAACTCCGTCGGCGCTACCGCCCTTGATCAGATGAAGGTCACCACGCTTCAGGCCAACCTCGATCAGCTCATCCCCGGCCTTGCCGCCGTGTGCCTGACCCTGCTGGTCTGCAAGCTCCTCAAGAAGAAGGTCAGCCCGATCGTCATCATCCTGGCTCTCTTCGCCGTCGGCATCATCGGTCGCTTCTGCGGCTTCATGTAAGCACGCTTCGGCTTAAGACCGAGAGTTGCTAGGTAAGGGCTTTTGAGCCATTGAAACGGACCGCACCCGGTGGGTACACTGGATGCGGTCCGATTGTTTTTATTGGAGGGCGAGGCGCGTATGGCGCAATCTCAGAACAGCACGGTCGATCTGGCAACGCCGGCAACCTGCCTGATGGGGCTTACCAGCCACGGTAACGTGATGGTGGGCAATAAGGCGTTTGAGTACTATAACGAGCGCAATCCCGAGGATTATATTCAAATCCCGTGGGACGAGGTCGACTATATTGCCGCCGAGGTTTTGCGCGGCACCAAGAAGATCACGCGTTTTGCCATCTTCACCAAGGACAACGGTCACTTTACGTTTTCGACGCGCGACGACAAAGAGACGCTTCGTGCTGTCCGCAAGTACGTCGACGAGGATAAGCTCGTGCGTTCGCCCGACTTTATCGATGTGACGGCCAAGGGCGCCAAGAGCATCCCCTCCGTCATCAAAAACCTCTTCCACAAAGGCAACTAGCTCTTCACAAGTTGCGGTGAAATAGTTCCTAAATACGGTTTTAGATGCTTTAGGCAAGAACTATTCCACCGCAACTTCGAAGTCTAGTCATGCGACGTATGGCGATGCAGTAAATCTGCTACACTAGTACAACATGCCTCCGTAGCTCAGGGGATAGAGCACCGCTCTCCTAAAGCGGGTGTCGACGGTTCGAATCCGCCCGGGGGCACCAGAAATTTGCCGAGTCCGGTACCACTACGGTGCCGGGCTCTTCTGGTCTAAAGGCCGGATTCGGACCGCCGACACCCGCGTCACCAATTTCCCCGCGGGGGGAGTTTTCGAATCCGCCCGGGGGCACCAGAGGAATATCGAGCCCGGTACCGCTATGGTGCCGGGCTCTTCTGGTTTAAGGCATGCCGTAGTATTCGCGGCTTCAGATAAAGAAAGCGCCCGCTTGCTGGGGGAGCAAGCGGGCGCCTGTGAGCGAATATGTTTGCGGCGAAAGCCGCGATGAGCGGTGGGGTGGCGACTAGTTGGTCGTACCGGAATCGTCACCCGTGCCCGAGCCAGAGCCCGAGCCCGAACCAGAAAGTGCGACCGTCAGCGTAATCGTGCTGTCGGTGGACTGCTTGCCAGTGGGGGAGACGCCCGTAACGGTGGCATCCTCGTTACCGCTTACGGGATTGCCGTTCTGGTCACAGAAGCCAATGTTATAGAAACCGGCGTTGTTGAGCGCGGTAACGGCGGCGGAGATGCTCTTGCCGTACAGGTTGCCCGGGACGGTGGCCTTGCCGGACTTCTTGGCAATGACGACGGTAATCGTGGCGCCGGGCTTCTGCTTGCCGCTGGGGTTCCAGCTGATCACGGTGCCCTCGGTAACCGAGTCGTTCTCCTGGTAGCTCACGTCGACGCCAAAGCCTGCCATATCGAGGGCGTTGCGCGCTTGGGCCTCGGTCATGTCGGTCAGGTCGGGGACGGACGTGGTATCCGGGCCGCTCGAGACCTTGTACGAGATGGTCGTGCCCTTCGCGACTTCCTTACCGGCTTCGGTGCCCTGCTCAAAGACCTGGCCCTCATCAGCCTCGTTGGCCTCCTCGGAGGCGTTGCCCTTCAGGCCAACGCTTGCCAGTGCGGCTTCTGCTTGGTCCTTGGTCAGGCCGACAAGTTTGGGAACCTCAACCTTTTCGGAGGGCTTGGGGCCCTTGGAGATTACCAGGTTCACCTTGGTGCCCTTGGTCTTCTTGGTGTTGCCGTTGGGCGTCTGCTCGGCGACCTTGCCCTCGTCGACATCGTCGTTGTAGCTTTGGTCGATGGTGCCGACCTCGAGGCCGGCTTCCTTGATCAGCTCGACGGCGGTCTGCTGGTTCTTGCCCAGCACGTCGGGCACGGTGACCTGCTCGCCGCCAAAGAGTCCTGTGGCAAAGGCCACCACGATGCCGATGACGGCAACCGCTGCCACCACGGCGGCGATGATCTTGTTCTTGTTGGATTTGGGCTTTTCGACTTCGTAGGAGCCGGTGGAGCCCGAAACCGAGCTACGGGCGGTATTTTGGCCGCTCACGCCCGAGACGGGACGCACCATGGCGCGCGTCTGATCGGAAAGCTCGCGAGTCTTGGTGGCGCCCAGCTCACCGGGGGCACCGATGATGCGCGTGGGCTCCGAGACGTTGACGGCACGGCCCGACAGGTAGCTGTTGAGCACCTGACGCAGCTCGTCGGCGGTCTGGAAGCGGTTTGCCGGGTCCTTCTCCATGCACTTGAGGATGATGCGCTCAAGGTCGGCGTCGACACCGGAGTTGATCTGGCTCGGCGGAATAGGCAGCTCGTTGACCTGTTTGAGTGCGACCGAGATAGCGTCGTCACCGTCAAAGGGAACGCGGCCGGTGGCGCACTCGTACATCACGACGCCCAGCGAGTAGATATCCGAGGTGGGGCCGAGGTCCTGACCACGGGTCTGCTCGGGGCTGACGTAGTGGGCGGTTCCCAGCACGTTGTTGTCTTGCGTGAGGTGGCTGTTCTTGGCGCGCGCGATGCCAAAGTCCATCACCTTGATGTTGCCGTCGGGCAGCACCATGATGTTCTGCGGCTTAATGTCGCGGTGGATGATCTCGTGCTTGTGGGCGACCGAAAGCGCGGAGCTGATCTGCGAGCCGATCTGGGCGACCTTCTTGGGGTCGAGGGCGCCGTGGCTCTTGATGCCGCTCTTAAGGTCGGTGCCGCGCAGGTACTCCATGACGATGTAATAGGTGTCGCCGTCCTTGCCCCAATCGTAGACGCCCACGATATAGGGGGAGGAGAGGCCGGCTGCTGCCTGGGCCTCCTGCTTAAAGCGTGCAGCGAAGGTCGCGTCGCCAGCATACTGCGGCAGCATGATCTTGACGGCTACCGTGCGGTCGAGAACCTGGTCCTGTGCACGGTAGACGGTCGCCATGCCGCCTGTTCCCACCTTATCCTTGAGGAGGTATCTTCCCCCGAGGACCCTCTGTTCCATTCCTGCTCCTAACATAACTATTCGCTCAACGATGTGTGTAGTACCTACGATGTGGCCGCTGGGGCCGTGTGACGCGTTGCCGCTAACCCTTAGGCCGCGGCGCGCCTCGGGTGTCCGATTCGATCATGGGCATCACGCTCCCTGTGCGGCAAGCGCCGCGGTCAGGACGATACCGGCGATCTTAGCGGCCTTGACGTCATGCTTGTCGAAATCCTCCAAGGCCACCGAGATGGCGACCGTGGGTGAATCGTAAGGTGCAAAGCCAACGAACATCGAGTTGACGTTGGTGCCGCCAGTCTCGGCCGAGCCGGTCTTGCCGGCGACCTTGACGCCGGGGATTTGGGCATCGGTGCCGGTGCCGGACTGGACGACGGCAAGCATGGCCTGCTTGACCTGGTCGGCCGTGGCGGAGCTGACGGCCTGACCAAGCGAGCGGGACTGCGTGGTCTTGACCACGGTTCCGTCCGGGGCGAGTACCTGGGCTACAAAGTACGGGTCCATGACCACGCCGCTGTTAGCGATGGCGGCGGCAATCACGGCGTTTTGCATGACGGTGGTCTGCGGGCCGGGCGTATGGTCCATGCCGACAGGCTGGCCGGCGCCGGCCCAGGCGGTCTCCCACTCGGTCATGAGCGACGGGTCGGCCATGATGGAGGCCGAGGAGGTCAGGTCTTGGCCGAGCTTTTGGCCGTAGCCAAAGGCGTTGGCAAACTGTACGAGCGTGTTTGCGCCAACTTCGTTTGCCACCTGGCCAAAGACGACGTTGGAGGACACGGCAAAGGCCTGCTGCAGGCTGATGGTGCCGTAGCTCTCGTTGGCAGAGTTGGTGACCGGTGCGTTGCCGATGTCCATGGAGCCGGGCGCCTGGTAGGTGCTGGTAAGGCTGGCGGTACCGGTCTCGAGTGCCGCGGAAAGCGTAACGACCTTAAACGTTGAGCCCGGCGTGTACAGCGCGTCCATGGCGCGATTGTACATGGAGCCGTCCTCGCCGCCGCCCGTCTGCAGCAGGGCATCGATGTTGGTGTTGTCGTAGGTGGGCGAGCTGGCACATGCAAGCACCGCGCCGGTACGCGGGTCGATGACCACTACAGCGCCCTTAAAGCCCTTCAGCGCCTGCTCAGCAGCCGTCTGGATGCGCGAGTCGATGGTGAGCTTGGCGGTGTTGCCCGGCTGGGTCTGGCCCGCGAGCGACGCGATGGCGTTGTTCCAGCTGGAGTAATCCTTAGAGCCAGTGAGCGTGTCGTTCATGACGCTCTCGATGGCGGTGGTGCCATACTGCTGGCTCACATAGCCAACCACGTGCGCTGCCAGGTTACCGTTGGGGTAGGAGCGTACGTAGGTGCCGTCCTCCTGCTGCAGCGACTCGGCCAGCGTCACGCCGTCGGACGTGATGATGGAACCGCGCTGGATGTACTTGGAGCGGGCGATGGTGTGGTTGTTGGTCGGCATGTCCTGATAGTCCTTGGCCTTGATGACCTGGACATAGGTGAGGTTGCCGATAAGGATGGCGAACAGCGCCGTAAAGGCGAGCACCGCGCGGGTTAGACGGTTGGCAAGAGCAACGCGGCCGAGCACACCGGATTCAGGCGTGTCGAGCAGGCGACGGCGCATGCGCGAGCCGACGGAATGGCTGCCGCTGCCGTAG
Organism: uncultured Collinsella sp.; assembly: GCA_902491345.1. Classification (GTDB taxonomy): domain Bacteria; phylum Actinomycetota; class Coriobacteriia; order Coriobacteriales; family Coriobacteriaceae; genus Collinsella. Next base: position 44,842 of record CABUHI010000008.1, on the reverse strand, counting down.
GAAGACGAGGTGGCAAAGCGCGTGCCCGTCGGGGCGGCGGCAGATGCGACCTGATCATCGGTGATGGCGGCCATGGTGCCGGTGCCGGTAAGCTCGGCCTCGCGTCCGGTCGCCTCGTCACCGGCGCGCAGCAGGAGCGCGACGATGATAAAGCTCGCCAGCAGAGAGGAGCCGCCCTGGCTCATAAAGGGCAGGGTGACGCCGGTCAGCGGGATCAGGCGGGTTACGCCGCCAACGATCAAGAAGGCCTGGAAGCTGATGGCGGCCGTAAGGCCTGTGGCACTAAAGGCGGCGAGGTCGGATTTAGCGCGGGCAGCCGTGGTGAGGCCACGCACGGCAAAGAGCATAAACAGGATGAGCACGGCGCCGCCGCCCAAAAGGCCCATCTCCTCGCCGATAGCCGAGAAGATAAAGTCGGACTCGACGACAGGGATGTTGTTGGCCATGCCGTTGCCGATGCCAACACCGACCAGACCGCCATCGGCAAGCGAGAAGAGCGACTGGACGATCTGGTAGCCCTGGCCCTGGGCGTCCTTAAACGGATCGAGCCAAACCTGGAAACGCACCTGAACGTGAGACAGGAACTTGTAGGCGCCCACGGCTCCAACGGCTAAGAGCGCAAGGCCGATAACGACATACGAAAAGCGCCCCGTGGCAACGTAGAGCATCAGCAAGAAGATGGTGTAGAACAGCACGGCCGAACCCAGGTCGCGTTCGAAGACGACGACGAGCAGGCACACACCCCACACGGCAAACAGCGGCAGCAGCAGTCGCAGGCGAGGGATCTTAAAGCCCAGAATCTTGCGGTTGGAGATGGAGAGCAGCTCGCGGTTCTCGGCCAGGTAGCCGGCCAGGAACAGGACGATAAAGACCTTGGCGAACTCGCCGGGCTGGATGGTAAAGCCCGCGATGCGAATCCACAGCTTGGAGCCCGAGATCGTGGTGCCGATAAAGATAGGCAGCATCAGCAGAATGATGCCGATGATGCCAAAGGTGTACTTGTAGCGCATGACCACGTCGAGGTTTTTGACTAGTGCAAGCGTTCCCACCATGAGCGCCACCGAGACAAACAGGATGATGAGCTGTGAGATGGCGAGAGCGGGGGCGAGACGCGTCACGAACGTGATGCCGATGCCCGAAAGTATAAATACGATGGGCAGGATGGCGGGGTCGGCACCGGGCGCCAAGATGCGCACGGCAATGTGGGCCGCGGCAAAGGCGGCAAAGAGGCCGATCGGTACGGCGAGCGTCTCAAAGGAGATGGCAGCGCCCGCGGTGAGGACGTACATCGCATACAGCAGGATGACGGGGAACGCCGAGGCGATGAGCAAGAGCAGCTCGGTGTTGCGGCGACTCATAAGCGGCACTCCCTTTCTAATTCTTATCGGAGGCTTCGGCCTCGGCGGACTGTTCGGCGGTTTTCTCGGAATCTGATTCGGAGGTCGATCCCTGATTGGTGTTGTCGCGAATCGTTTGCGCGTCGATCACCTGGCGGGTCTGCTCCTCGTCGATCTGGTGGCGGTACTTGGATATCGTGTCCTGCGCATCGTCGACACTTGTTTGCGGAATACCCGCCTTGAGGCGGTTTTGCGTGTCTTCGGGCAGGTCGGATAGCTTGATGCTGGTTTCGCTTTCGAGCCAGTGGAGCTTGAGTCCGAGTGGCTTGCCGGGCAGGCCGCGCCAGACGGCGACATTGCCCTGGTAGGTACCCAGGTAGTACGAGCCGGTGACACCCGTGTAGGCCCAGATGCCAGCTGCCAGCACAAAGACGAGGGCCAGGATGGCGGCGATAGTAACGTTGCGGCGACGCACGCGTTGCGCCTCGCGCATGACGCCATCGTCAACCAGGTCAACGACTACTACGGTCACGTTGTCGTGGCCGCCGGCGGCAAGCGCCGCGTCCACTAGGTTGTCGACGCAGATTTGCGCGGTTGAGGACTGCGTGGCGATGTTCTCGATATCGCTATCGGGAATCATGCTCGAGAGGCCGTCGGAGCACAGGACCAGGCGGTCGCCTTCCTCGATATGCAGAGTGAAGTGGTCGGCATACATGGCGGGGTCCGAGCCCAGCGCGCGGGTGATGACCGAACGGTTGGGGTGGACGCGAGCCTCGTCTGCCGTGATCTCGCCGGCGTCCACGAGCTCCTCCACGTAGGAGTGGTCGCGGGTCACGCGGATGAGCGTGCCCTCGTGGAGCAGATAGGCGCGAGAGTCGCCCACGTGGGCGATGGCGAGCGTGTCGTTTTCGATGTAGGCGCAGGTGGCTGTGCAGCCCATGCCGGGCTTGCCCAGGCCGTTCAGGGCCGCCTCGATTACGGCGGCGTTGGCAGCCTCGACGGCTGCGGCCAGGCGTGCTGCGTCGGCGGACTGTGGGGCCGTCTTGGCAATAGTCTCGACGGCGATAGAAGAGGCTACCTCGCCGGCAGCGTGACCACCCATGCCGTCGCATACGCAAAAGAGCGGCGACTGCACCAGGTAGGAATCCTCATTGTGCGGGCGCACGCAGCCAACGTCGGAGCGGGCGCCCCACATGAGTTGCGTGGTGGTGCCGGCATCATAGGTCGAGTCGGTCTCGATGCGCTCCTCGGGTAGGGGTTCAAAGCTCATGGTCGAGCCGGGGTCTTTGAGCTTGGCCTCAACGGCGGCAACGTCGATCTCGGCTGTGTCACCGGGAGAGACGGTGTCGGTCTCGGCGTTTGATTCGGAATCGCCGGTGTCCGGGGAGTCGGGCTCCTCGGAAACGCGGGCGGTCGACTCGTCATCTTGCGGGCTGACGTCTATAGGCTCGGGCGTCGCAAAGTGCGACGGCGCAGGCGTGTTTTGCGACTGGGCGGCGGGCTCGGCCACGGCATCGGACTCGCTTGCGGGCGCAGGCTGCGGGGTCTTGGGTGCAGGGCCGTCCTCGGGGGATGTCCCTGCCTCGGGCGCCGGCGTAGACGCGGGCGCAACCTCGGATGCCGGGGCTATGGGAAACGCCGGCGCGGCGGGCTCGGGTGCCGCAAACACCGCAGCGCTCTCGTTGATTGCCGCGGCGACGGGCTCTGCAAAGTGAGCCGGCGCCGGGGTTGCTTCGGGCGCTGTGGGCTGTTCCGCAGCATGTGCGCCGATGGGCGCCGCTACGGCATCCTCTTCGTCCTCGTTATCGGCGAGATCCGAAATATCATGCGTTACATGCGAAAGAGGCAGGGAGAACACGGTGTCCTCGGGTTCCACGGGTGCGGAGCCCGCCGGAGCGGCGTGGGCCGGCGCAGCTGCGGCGGCAGCCGGTGCCTCGGTCATAGTTGCGGACTTGTTCTCCTCGTCGATCATCGACGGTTCACCTTCATGACCACGTCGCCAATCTGGACTTCGTCGCCCTCACGCAGCGTCGCGGGCTCCACGAGCTGGCGGCCGTTGACGAGCGTGCCGTTAAGCGAGTTGAGGTCCTCGATGATGAGCGCCGGGCCCTGCAGCGAAAAGCGCGCATGCGAGGCCGAGACGAACGGTTCGTTGATGCAGATGTCCGAAGATGGCGAGCGACCGACGATGACGGGGCCGAGCATGTCTACGTGGATGCCGCGGATACCGCGCGGACCCTTGTCCACATCAATCGTCCAGATAGCCGAGTCGCGGCGCTGCCCGCGCACAAGTCCCACGCCGGTCTTCATGACGGCGAACAGGAAGATATAGAGCAGGGCGACCAGGACGATGCGGCCTGCAAAAAGGACGATATCGATGTTCATAAGCGACTATCCCCTAAATTCAAAGGTGCTCAGGCCAAACGTCAGCAGATCGCCGTTGCGCAGCGGGCAGCGCGTAATGCGGCGGTTGTTGACGAGCGTGCCGTTGGTGGAATTGAGGTCCTCGATCGACCAATCCGAGCCCGTAAAGGTGAGCTGGGCGTGGCGGCGCGACACGTTGGGGTCGCGCAGGGCAATGTCGGAAACTGAGCGCTCGCGACCGATGGTTACCTGTGCGGAGGTGATGCTATGGCTCTCGCCGCTCACGACGTCGACGAGCTGGGCGAGCGGGCGCTGCGGGGCGCGAGTGCTCGCCATGTTGGAGGCGATGCCGGCTGCGGCGCCTAGGCCCACGGCGGCACCGGTCGCGGCGGCTCCGCCCATGCCGGCAAGCGCGTCGCGCGAGACGGTCTGCGGCACCGGGATGGGTGCTGCGGCGGGGTCGGGGACGCTAGGCGCGAAGGGGTCTGCCACGGCAAGCGGGTCGGGAGCGGCGGCGCGAGGCGTCGGCTGCTGCTGGGGCATGGCGGCGGGGCGCTGCTGCTGCGGGGCAGCAAACTGCTGCTGGCCGGCGCGCGGGGCGCTGGCGGCACGGCTTGCCGCGGAGTTGTTCTGGCCCAGGCCGTTTTGATAGGCGCGCTCTTCTTCGTACAGGCGGCCGAGCGTGGGGGCATCGACGTTCTCGGCAAAGACCGAGAACTTGCCGGCGCGCAGCTGCGGATCGATCATAAAGCGCACGAGGGGCTCGCCGACAAAGACATAGCGGCGCTTTTCGGCCTGCGCCTTCACAAACTCGCGGACCTCGCGCGAAAGCTCGGGGTAGAACGGGGCGAGCATGGGATCGTCGTCGGCGGCGATAAGGATGGTATAGAGTGCCGGCGCCGTGTTGACGCCGTTGATCACCAGAGTCTGATCCTCCATGTCGCGAGCGGCCTGCTTGGCAAGCTTCTTAAAGGAGAACGGGGCACGGGTGGCACCGAAGATGCCGGCCACGTGGTCCTCGAAGATGTTCAGGAAGTTCACGAAAGATCACTCTCCGTATAGGTTCTTTGGTATCCGAGCAAATATAGGCATATCCCAACGATTATAGAGGATAGGGTTCCCGCAACCGCCGCCTTGGCGACGACCGCGGCTGCAAGGCTGGCAATTTCCATATGGTGTGCAAGACAGGACGCCGCTGCGCAGCCGATGCCGGTGACAGCGATTGCGGCGATTGCGGCAAGGTTTGAGCCCTGATTGGCACGCTTGGCATGGGCATTGAGCAGCGCAGATGACGCCGCGGCAGTTGCCGCGACCAGCACAAAGGCAGCCCAAAGGAGCGGGTCTCCCAGCGCTGCGGCAACGTTACCGAGCCCCAGTACGCCTCCGGCTGAAAGCGCGACCGTGGCCAGACGGGCAAAAAGCGCGCCCATGCCCGTTGCCGCGGCGGCGCTTGCCGGGCCGAGCCAAAATGACGCGACGCCGGCGGCGACCCCAGCTGCCAGGAAGGTATTGCCGGTCAGACAGCCAAGCGCGAGTGCACAGGTGAGCGTGGCGCTCGCGGCAGTCTCGGTGCGACCCCAGGCGATCCACCAACCGGACATGGCGGCGGCAAAGATCACCGCGACGGGCAGCATCGACAGGATGCCCTGTGCCTGCATGGTGGCGTTGGCCATGAGCACCAAAAAGCCCACAGCCGAGATGGCCGAGCCAATCTGGGGGGCCAGGCCAGCCGCCACTCCGATCGCGATGGCCGCAATGACCAGGCCGGGAAGCGCCGCGACCCCGGCCGTTTGCATCAGCAAAAAGCTAAAGGTGCCGCACGTTAGCGCCGAGATAGTGCGCATGGTGTAGTCGCGCGCATGGCTCCAGCGCGTGCCCGCCCAGCCGAGTGCGGGGTCGACCTCGATGGCGTCGTCCTCGTAGTGCGACGGCTCGATATCGTCGAGCTCCTGCTCGTCATCCGAAAGTTCGCCAACCATTTGCTCCAGGCTGCGACGGCCTTCGCGCACGCTGCCCAGACCGGCAAGGAGCTGGTCGCAAAATGTCTCGACGCTGCTGGGGCGGTCCTGCGGCATGGGGGAGAGCGCGCTCATGAGCGCGGCCTCGGCTCCCGGGGGAAAGTGTGGTATCAGCTCGCTGGGATAGGTGGCGCCGCCGATGATGCGGTCGAGCGAGTCGGCGGGCGTGGCCGCCATAAAGGGAGCGCTGCCGCACAGGCCCTCATAGATTACACAGGCGAGGGCAAAGACATCGGCGCGCTCATCGACCGTGCCGGTCTCGATATCGAGCTGCTCGGGCGGCATGTAGCCGATGGTGCCGCCGCGCGAGCCGCCAAAGCCACCGGCGGACGACAGTCGCGCCATGCCAAAGTCGGTGAGCTTTACATTGCCCGAGTGGTCGATGAGCACGTTGGCGGGCTTAATGTCCAGGTGGAGTACGCCATTACTATGGGCGAAGGTGAGCGCCTGGCCTAGGGCATCGGCAATGGCCGCGGCCTCGTCAAAGGTAAGTGAGTGACCGTCCACGCGGTGCAAAAACTCGGCCAGCGACATGCCATCGACATATTCCATAACTAGGTAGGCATAGGCTGTGTCGTGCGTAAAGTCGATGACCTGCACGATGTTGGGATGTTGAAGCATGGCGGCAGTGTGCGCCTCGCGCAGGACATCCATGATGTCGCTGGCGGGCATGCCGACACCGTTAATAAGGGGGATGCGCTTAATGGCGACGCGGCGGCGCAGGTGCGTGTCGCGGCAGATCTCGATGGAGCCAAAACCGCCGGTCGCAAGTGTCTCGAGCGGCTGGTACCGCTTGAGCAGCTCGCGAGAGCTGGTGCCCTCCAAAGGAACGTCCGGCGAGAACCGGGCGGTATGTTGCGAGAAAAGCGGCATGGCCAACCCTCGTGCGTTTAAAGTTCGTTTGCGAGCGGCGGGCGCGGGGCCGAGCCGTTCGCGGTGGCATAGATGCTGCTAGTGTAGCACGCTCGGGTGCATGGGGAGGATAGCGGGATGCGAGGCTGCCCGTCTGGCTTGGCCTTAGCGCTTCTTCTTGTTCTTCTTCTGCTTGCGCTGCTTGCCCTTGTTGTCCTGGGGCTTGTCGCCCTGCTTGGCCTCGGCGGCGGCCTTCTCGGCCTTCATTTTCTTCTTCTTGGTCTCGATGCGGAGTTTTTTGTTGATGCGGGCCTTGAGGAAGGGACCGAACTGCTCGGCATCGCCACGGACGAAGGTGTCCTTGGGGATCGTCACGCCCTGGTCGGCGAACATGGCCACAAAGATGCGCTCGCCGTCGAGTACGTGGTCGAGCTTGTCAAACGGGAAGAACTGCGACTTGCCGCTCTTGCCCCAAACCATCAGGCCGTCCTCGTTGGCGGCGACGCGGCGATAGCGGCCACCCATGGACTCGTCGGCCTCGACGGCGTCGATAAAGTCGCGGGCGAGCGTGTGGTGCAGGTTCTTGCTCCACCAGGCCAAAAAGGCGCCGAACACGATCAACACGACGCCGAACTTGATCCAGCTGCCGCCGGCCACCAGCATGCCGATGCCGATGAGCGCGGCAACTGCCGCGGCGACATACAGCGAGCCGCGACGCCTGGGCGAGGCGACCAGGCGGGCGAAGTCGGTGACCAGGTCGTTTTCGTACTGGTACTCGTTGAGGTACAGGATGCCGTCATCGGCTGCGGCCTGCTCCTCGAGCGCGACCTCGACCTGGTCGGCTGCTTCGGAGGGAACGAGGTTGCTCTCTGCGTCTGCCATGCTCTTTGGACTCCTATCGCGGCGGGCTCGCCGTACGGGTTATTATGGAATGCAGTATGCCGTGCGACCACATGGCCGCCGCGGCAACAAGACTCAGTATACCCGGGGGAGCACCCATGGAATCGTTGTACCGAAAGTATCGCCCGCTCACCTTTGACTCCGTGGTGGGCCAGCAGCATATCGTCTCGACGCTCGAGCACGCCATCACCGAGGGGCGCCTGTCCCACGCCTACCTGTTCTGCGGACCGCGCGGCACGGGCAAGACCACCATGGCGCGCATTCTGGCCAAGGCGCTGCTGTGCCGCAATGCCGAGGCGGCGCGCGCCGAGGGTGCAAGCGGCTGCATGCCCGACGGTACTTGCGAGGAGTGCGAGCTCATTGCCGAGGGTAACCACCCCGATGTCTACGAGCTCGATGCCGCAAGCCGTACCGGCGTGGACAACGTGCGCGAGGAGATCATCAACTCCGTCAACTTTGCCCCAGTGCGCGGCAAGTACAAGATTTATATCATCGACGAGGTCCACATGCTCACGACGGCGGCGTTCAACGCGCTGCTCAAGACGCTTGAGGAGCCGCCGGCACACGTGATCTTTGTGCTGTGCACCACCGACCCGCAAAAGATTCTGGAGACCATTCTCTCACGCTGCCAGCGCTTCGATTTCCACCGCATCGGCAACGAGGATATCGAGCATCGCCTGTCTTACGTGTGCGAGCAGGAGGGCTTCGATTACGACGACGAGGCACTCGCCATTGTGGCGCGCCATGCCAAGGGCGGTATGCGCGACGCGCTTTCCACGCTGGAGCAGCTGAGCGTCTTTGGCAACGGTTCTGTGCATGCGGACGACGCCCGCTCGCTTTTGGGCGAGGTTTCGGACCAGATTCTGGGCGAGTTTTCCCGCGCCATTGCCGATCGCGATGTTGCCGAGCTCTATGGACTGATCCGTGCGCAGGTCGAGGAGGGCAATGACCTGCTGGAGCTGACGCGCGACCTGGTGGCGCATGTGCGCGACGTGTACGTTGCCTGCGTTGCCGGTGCCCGTGCCGAGCTGTTTGAGGGCGGCTCCGAGCAGGCCGAGGCGCTTGCTGCCGAGGCCGCTGCCTTTGGCGAGCATCCTGCCGACCGCCTGGCCCGCGTGCTGACGGTGCTCGACGATGCCGCACTGGAGATGAGGGGCGCGAGCGACGTGCGCCTGGTGCTCGAGATTGCCTGCACGCGTCTGGCGCGTCCCGAGGCCGATTTAACGATTGAGGCATTGGCCGAGCGCGTGGCACGCCTGGAGGCCATGATTGCCAACGGCGCCGTGCCGGCGAGCGTGGCTGCTGCTCAGGCCGCCGCGCCTGCAGCATCCGTACCCGCTGCTGCCCAACAGCCGACGCTCATTTCGGGCGCTCGTGCTGCCGCTCCGGCGGCATCCGCTGCCCCCGCTGCTACGTCCGCGCGCCAGGGCGGTATGCCTTGGGACCGCGGCGCTGCTGTTCCGGCTGCCCAGCCTGCGACCAAGTCCGCGGCTCCTGCGCCGGCGCCCAGACCTGTAACGCCTGCACCTCAGCCCGTTGCGGCTCCGGCTTCCGCGCCTGCTGCATCGACCGTGTCGGTGTCCAAGCCCAACAACGCCGCCCAGGTTGCCGCCGCCGGTGCTGCCGAGACCCCCGCGGTTGAGGACGCCGGCGAGCTCCAGCGCAAATGGGCCGAGGTCGTCGAGCGCGTCAAGGCTCGTCAGGCCTCCTACGCAGGGCTTTTGCTCAACGCCCGCGCCACGGCCGACGACGGCTCCAAGCTCACGGTCTCGTTCCCCGCGGGTTCGACTTTTGCCATCAAGATGCTCGGTCGCGCCGATACGCAGTCGGTGGTCCTGCCGACGGTCTGCGCGGTCTTCGGTCGTCGTACCGTCGACTATGTCCTGGATGGGGGTGGCGCGCCGGCTCCTCAACATGAGGAGCATTCTCCATCTGCACGGGCTGCGGTATCTGCGGACCCGCAACCCGTGTCCTCGGTGCCCCCTGCATCCTCGAGCGCCAGCGCGACGCAGCCAAAAGCGGCGCCGGTAGCGGCACCGACCCCGTCGGCGCCTGAACCCGCTGCGCCCAAACCGGCTGCTCCGATCCCCGCGCCCAAGTCCGCTGCCGCGCCTGCGCCCAAGTCATCCGACCTGGCCAAGGCCCCTTGGCTGCGCTCCGACAACCCTGCCGGTGCTCCTGCCACGGGCAAGCTCCCGACCGAGCCCGCGCCCCGAGCGCCCGAGCGCGCGTCCGTCCCCATGGCTCAGCCGCCTGCGCAGGCTGCGCCATGGGAATCCGAGCAGGTGCCCTACGACGATGCTATGGTCGGTGGTTTTGCTGCCGATGCCGGCGGGGACGATCTGCCCCCGTTCGACGTGCCGGGTGCGGCGTCCGCGACCAAGGCCGCTGCTGTGGCACCCGCAGCCTCTGCAAACGACGACGTCCCCGCCGCTCCCTGGGAATCCAATCCCGGTGCTGGCAGCCCCTTCGGCCATCAGGGCGCAGCCCCGAGCATCCCGCAGACCGAGGACGAGGCCAAAGCCCTCATCCGCAGCGTCTTCGGCCAGTCCACCATCTTCAAACCGGTGGAGTAGCTGCGCAGGCGGGTATACTGCTCAAGAAGAGAACCCTTTGCCCGGGCGCATCTGTATTTCGGACATGTGCAACGTGGTGCCGCGTATCTCGCATTCGAGCAGGCAGGTACGCGACGGTCGGCCTAGGATGCTGAGGTCGATACGATACGCCGCATAGCTGTCCGTGTACTCGACTTGCTCGGCGTTGAGGGTTGCTCCGATTGTCAAGAAAGCGCCTGGTTCGGCATCGACAATCTTGGAGTCCTTTATCTTGACCTTGAACTCTTGGTAGAGGGACGGGCTGTTGTAGTAAACGGTTCGGGTTCCGTCGGTGCACTCATCGGTCGTCTCCCATTTGACGACGGGCTGGTCCGAGCTGGCTATCAGCAGCTCTGCTCCAAAGGCTATAGCATGGGTGATGACAACCAGCAATGTCCAGCCGACAAAGAGATAGAGAACCAAATACGCAACGGGGTGTTTTGAGCGGATGTTTTGGAGCACGTCGGGGGCATTCATGGGGTACCTCAAAATTGCTATCTATAGCAATCAAATTATACCCCACCGCCATGTGCGCCGCCTCGAGTAGTGGCTCGGCATTTAGCCATTTAGTGGTACGCAGAAAATGTCGGATTCCGGCTCTACAAGATTTAGCTTTCAATATTATGCAGATGCAAATTATTCAACTTCGCATAATTTTTGGGTGCGGCTTGCACTCCAGGACATGTATATCGACTGAGGTAGCGTGTCCGCCCCGTTCGCTGGCCTCGCGCCGTGGTACGATTTTTGAGTTTGAAAGTCCCGCCGTGCTCCGGCTGCCCTTGCAGCTCGGCGTGCGGCCGCACGTAAAGGAGCCATCATGGCCGGTATGAACATGCAGCAGATGATGAAGCAGGCTCGCAAGATGCAGGAGCAGCTTGCCGCCGCGCAGGAGAACCTCAAGTCCCAGACCGTCGACGCCTCTGCCGGCGGCGGCATGGTCAAGGTGACCGTTAACGGCGAGATGGAGCTCGTCAACCTCACCATCGACCCCGATGCCCTCGATCCCGAGGACGTCGATATGCTGCAGGACATGATCATGGCTGCCGTCAACGAGGCCGTCCGCGGCGTCAACGAGCTCGCCAACAAGCAGATGGGCGCCATCACCGGCGGCCTCAACATCCCGGGCATGCCGTTCTAAGACACGCATATATATGAGTGCGAATCACAGTCTGCAAAAACTGCTCGATGAACTGGGTCGTCTGCCGGGCATTGGTCCCAAGTCGGCCCAGCGCATCGCCTATTACCTGCTCGAGGCCGATGCCGAGGAGGCCCGCCGCCTGGCCGAGGCCATCCTGGAGGTCAAGCAGGAGGTCCACTTTTGCAGTCGTTGCTTTAACTACGCCACGGCCGATGAGTGCTCCATCTGCCAGGACCCGATGCGCGACACCACTCGCATTTGCGTTGTGGGCGAGCCGCGCGACGTCCAGGCGATCGAGCGCACGGGCAGCTACCACGGCCTCTACCACGTATTGGGCGGTGTGATCAGCCCCATGGACAAGATTGGTCCCGAGCAGTTGCACATCCGCGAGCTGCTGGCACGCTTGGGCCACGAGGACATCCACGAGGTCATCATCGCCACCAACCCCAATATTGAGGGCGAGACCACGGCGAGCTACCTGGCCCGCACTATCAAGCCGCTGGGCGTCGAGGTATCGCGTCTGGCAAGCGGCCTTCCCGTGGGCGGCGACCTGGAGTATGCCGACGAGCTTACGCTTGGGCGCGCCATCGAGGCCCGTCGCACGATTTAGGTGGCGAGCCTGCTCCTGCCGTATGTTTTCCTCGCGATGCACGGGGTAGTCATAATTTCCCCGTGCGACTGTGAGTTTGTTGTGCAACAAAGATGCTTCGTATCCGCTTATCGCATGGATGCTTCCGCTCGCATCCTTAATTTGCCCATTCGTAGCGCAACCTTTTGGGTTCGCTGATACACTCAAATATGGATTCGAATGAATGCGCCGCTTCTGAGCGGCGTGTTTTTGTTGGAGGAGAACGCATGCGGCCCGGTGGCACTCAGATAAAGCGCGGCGCCGCGGTGCGCATGCGACGCCGACTGGGCTTGGCACCGCGGGCGTACGCACTGCTGTCGTGCTCGCTGGTGCTGGTCATAGCTGGCGTTTCTGCCTATGGCATGACCGTGCCGTCCATGATGCAGGCGCATGCCGCACGCGAGCCGCGCGTGGGGCATGAGGTCAAAAGCGATCTGGGCACCACGACTGGATATGCTTGGGCAAGTGTGGTCGGGCATATTGTGTTTGGCACCGACGATGCGGACGGCGCCGAGGCCCCGGACAACGAAGTCACGCTTGCCAATGGCAAAACCATCGTGCTCACCAACACCAAGATCATCGATCGATTGTCCAACAATAGCGTGGCGGCAACGGTGAATAAGGTCGAGCAGCAAAAGGAGCAGGACGCCCAGCAGTCCGGAAAGCCCGGTAGCTCGGATACTTCTGGCTCCGGCTCGGATTCATCGAGTTCGGGCGGCGGCTCTGGGTCGGGTTCCTCTACCGGAGGGCCTGGAAACGGCGGCTCGACGGGCGGCAACACTGACAACGATGCAAACTCCGGCGGCCTTTCCGCTGCTGAGGAAGAGAGCATTCACAGTTGGCTTGTGACCAAGTACAACATGCTCGACGGCTATGTTTCTCGTGCCAATGACGTGGTCTCGACCTATAACTCTACGGGAGATCCCAGGCCGTGCGACAGCCTGGTCGGGGAGATGTTTGTCATTCGAGCCGAGTTCGGTCGTCAGACATTCTCGCCCCGGTCAAGGTGGTATCAGCAGTATGCCAATCTGTGGGGCTGTTACACCAACCTATGTCAATGGGTCGGCCATTACGGCGATGATGACGTCGCGCTCGGTAACTTCAACAATAACGTGGCGGCGCTTGCCCTATGATGACCGATCTTGCATCCACCACACCACAATCGCTCGGTCGCGATCCCATGGTCGGCCTGCGCCTGGCGCGTGTCGACGGGTTTGAGCCAGCCATTGCGCTCGGTCAGGACGAACTGCCTACCTATCTGCGTCGTTTTACGATGCTGTTTGCCGACGATGCCACCATGCGCCGTGGCGGTATCGGCCGCGTGACGCGTGCCGTCAACGCCCAAGGCGAGGCAGTGGCACTCAAGCAGCTCATCTTGCCGACGCGCGATGAGTTTGATGACGATGCCGCTCACGAGGCGCTGGTTGCCAAGTTCAAGGCGGCGTTTCGCGAGGAATACGAATGCCATCGCGCCCTTTCGGGCCTTAAGGGCTTTCCCCGCCTCTATGGCTGGGGCGAGGTCGACGGTGTGCCTGCAATTGTCATGGAATGGGTCGAGGGCGAGACACTTGCCCGCTTGCGTTCGCGACTCGCCGTGGACGATGCCGGACGCCTGTCGCCGCTTGTGGCGGCGCGTCTGGGTCGCGACCTGTTCGATCTGCTCTGCCGTATGAGCCTGGTGGGCGAGGGCTTTGTCCATCGCGATATCTCGCCCGCTAATATTATGGTGCGTACGGCGCGTCTACCGCTTGACCGGCAGCTTGCCGAGGGCACCTTTGACCTGTGCCTGATCGACTTTGGCTCGTCGCTGGCGCTCGAGCCTGCGTCGGCCGTGGCCGGTACCGGCGGCAAGGCGTCGTTTACGGAGCGCTATGCCACGCTGCGTCGCGCGACGGTTGCCTATGCCCCGCCCGAGATGCTCACCGACGATATTCCCGACCTGCGCGCTTTGCGTATGTCGCCGGCGATTGACGTATACGCCGCGGCAAGCACGGTTTACGAGCTCATTGCCGGCGTCGCGCCATACGAAGCCGCGCCGAGTACTTCGGGTGCCTCGGGTTCGCGCAAAAAGACGCGCGACATCGCGAGCCCCTACCGTCTCAAGATGGACACGCGGCCCGACTATCCTATTGGTGCCCATGCGCCCGGTTGTGATTTGACTCAGCTGCTTCGTCGTGAGCCCGATGTGGCGCTCGCCGCGGCCGAGCAGGCCCAGCAGCTAGGGCTTGAGCCGGATTCCGAAGAGCTACGCGATGCGCTGGCGTTTGTCGATGCCCAGCTGTTCGACGTGGTGATGGCCTGTCTGTCCAGCCATCAAAAAGATCGTCCCGAGCCGGCGGCGGTCGAGGCGGCGCTCTCGGCGTTTTGTGACCACTATGCGCAAAATGTCGGTCGTTCGCTTCGCGGCGAGCCGCTCACGCCGTGCCCCATGGATGCGTCTGGCCGCGCGGTTCGTCGCGCGCTGATGGTCGGCGCGACGGTCGTCTGTGGCGTGGTTTGGGCTGTGGTCGTGGTTTCGGCCGCGCTGCTGGCGTCGGGCGCTCGCGTGACGGCGACTTTGGGATCGCTCGTGTGGTCTGGGTCGCTACCGGGTATTATTGCCGCACTGGCGTTGGCGCTGCCAGGCATAGCCGGCGTTGCCGCGGGGGCACTTGCGCGCGATCGGCGCTCGGGCTTCCTGCAGGGTGTGCTTGCGCTTTCTGCCTGCGAGGTTCCGGTGCTGGTTGTGGCTGCATGTAGCGTATTTTCCCAACGCGCCGTGATGGGCGGCCTTGTTGCCGCTCTGGTTGCAACCTATACGCTTACGTGGTTTTTGCTTGCGATGGGCTTTGCCTTTGAACTTCCCGTTTCGGCACCGCGACGCACAAAAGCCCAGATGGCGACTCCGCTTGCCGGTGGAGCCGCAGCTGTCCGTACTTTTGGCGGACCTGTCGAAGTATCGTCCGATTCTATTTCTACGACCAAGGAGGCCTAGGTCATGGCATCTCAAGTTGAGCTCACCCCATGCGGGGCCATGTTTGACATCTTTAAGCGCGCAGCGCATCTGAGCCATATCGAGCTGTGCGGCTTGGTGCTTTCGTCCCGTCCGCTCGCCGACGGCCGCAGCCCGCAGAGTCGAGCCGCCGATCGCTCTTGGGTTTCCCGCTTTATCGTTCGCGCGCCGGTCGGCACGCTTCAGCAGCGCTACTTTGCCGAATACGGTACCTCGGCTGTGCGTATTATGTCGCAACTGGCCCTGCGCCAGCGCAATCCCATGGACTCCACGGCTGTGATCAATATGGTGTGCGGTCCTGCAGGTGAACCGATGGTACGCGCGCTCGAAGAGTGCCACCAGGACACGAATCTCTATCGCAACGCGCTCGATCGCCTGTCCCAGGCGGCGGAACTCATGCCCGCCGAGCGCGCCGAGGCCGTGCTGGTGCTGTTTGTCGCCGTCGGTTGTTCGGCGGATGTGCGGTCCTCGGTGAACTATGCCATCGACTACGCACACGCGACCTGTGGCGGAGGCACATCCACGCCGCGTTCGCTTGGCATGTCGATGACCGCGGGCGAACGCGAACCCGCCCCGGCGCACCCCTTGGGCTTGCTGCGCGTACAAAACAGTTTTGTCGTGAGCGCCCCGCGCTGGATTCAGCCGAGTGAGCAGGGTGTTGAGATTGGCGCGCTGGCCACTGGTGAGGGCGATATTACCGACGTCGGCGACGATGTCTCGGCCCGCCATGCCCATATCTGGTGCGATGCTCAAAATATCTGGCACGTCGAGGACTTGTCGTCCACCAACGGAACCGTGGTGGTAAACGGGGCCACGCGCGTCTGCATTCAGGTCGAGCCCGGCCGTTCCGCCCAACTCAATCCTGGCGACGAGCTCAAGCTCGGCGAATCCACTACCTACGCCATCCTCTTCGGTGCTCTCTAGCCGGCAGATAGGGACGTTCCTTTTCTGCCGGCACTTGGGGACACTCCTCGGCGCGCCAGAGCCAGTCGCCCGGGGATGGAGGGGCCATTTTGGCCCTTGGCGGTCAGTCGGGGCGAAACTAGAAGATCTTTCCGATTCGCGGCTGTTCATGCTTGTAGAGCATCTAAAACAATAGGATGTTATTCTGGAATATGCCGGGTGCGTGAACTTGCCTGTCTTAGCCTTAATAAGGTATAGGGGAGTTTGGCTCAGGGGTTCCGTCTTGTTCTTCAGCGCAGTATTGTGGGACAGATTTGCTGAGATTGGCGCCTTACACCGCAGAGCGCACGGAAGGCTCTCGATTTGTGTTCTGGCCCCAGAATACAGGGCCTGATACTTACCAACTGTGGCATGGATGTAACATCTGTAGAAATCAACCCTTTTGTTGTCGACCTTTGTAAGAAAAACACTGCCATCAACTCTTTGGATGACGAAACTAGGGTGCTTGAGGGGAGCCTTTACTCCCCTCTGAGAGATGACTCATGTTTTTCGCTTGTCGTTGTGAATCCTCCGTTACTGCCGATTCCGGATGAGATTCCTTATCCCTTCGTTTGAGATGGAGGACAATCGGGTCTGGATAAAACACTTCGTATTCTTAAGGGTGGCGATACGCATTTAGAGAAAAACGGTAAATACTGCTAATAGGGGTGACGACGATGGTGCAGGGGCGACTCGCGATGCTCTCATCAATACGTCGGATACTTGGGAAATCAGGTCTAGATGCATGTATGATGATGCTGTGCGGCTATTCAATTAATCCGCGTTCCGAATGGGTGCAGGGTATAGCTGCGACATCGTATGCTTTTGACCCGGCGCGATACTCAGATATTTTTGAGGCGGTTGACGAAGTTTATACGCACTATGCCGCGCAAGGCGTTTCGGAAGTTTGCACATCTACGTTACGGGCTTAGGTTTCTTCAAGCGAGCAGGCCGGTTGCGTTATTTCGAGCGATTTTTCTAGTCTAGACGACAAAAGGCAAAGGATTTGATGGGTATAAAACGCGGACGTTTGTGGGCGGATGCTCAAATCTATTGTGGCAATCGGGCGGTTGAAAAAGATATTTCAACCGCCCGATTGCCAGGTTCGTCGGAGGAGATGTCCGATTCCGACTCTCTTGTAGGAAGAGCTTGAGATCGTATTGGCCCAAGGCAATCTTAAAGCAGTCTCATTGGCAAATCTTCGCTCCTGTTGTGTTGAGGTGTAAGGTATCAGTGATTGATGTTTTGTGGCGGGTAGATTGGGGCCTTCCTTGATTCGATGCGTTCTCTCGAGGTTCATCAGAGCAAAAGGGGCTTTCGTCTTCATTGCTATCACGGTGATTGGAACCGCTCTCTCCTATGCCATGCCATACGTGAACGGGAAATTCTTAGATTTTCTTCTCGGTAACCGCAGCGAAAGAGACGCCGTACTCTTCGCGCTCCTGGTTGCGTCAATAGGAGTTTTCTCCACCCTCTTTACTTATTTTGCAGGAACACTTTCCATTCGCATAACCACGAGACTTTCCTTTGATCTTCTCAGGGAGGCCGTCTTGCGTTTTGAAAGAGACGATTACTTGGTGAGTCGGACCATCGATCCAGCCTATACAACGCAACGGATTATTTCCGACTCCAGCGTGGTCTCATCCTTCGTTTTGGCGAATTTTATCAGTGCGCCGCTGTCCATTGTAGCCATTCCCATCGTATTGCTTATCATATGGTCAATTGATTCAACTCTCGCGGTGTTTTCCATCATTCTCCTCATCGTGTATTTCTGTGTAATTACTGGGTTGAGGAAACTTTTGTATAGGGTCACGTATGAGAAGAAAGAGGCGGACAGCGCCTTTTACGCCGCAATTGCATCGCAGCTTAATCAGATTCTCAACATTCAACTGACATCTTCGTACGGCAAGAGCGAACAAGCGCTCGACGCTGGGTTTAAGAGCTATTTTCCCAAAGTTTTGCGCTCCGGAAAGCTATCATATTCTCTGACATCGCTCGATGGTCTTTTCGCAGCGTTGTTTCAAGCGGTGATACTTGTTGTTTCCGGAGTACGAATCATTAACGGAACTATGTCAATAGGCGAGTACACTATCATCGGTACATACTTCGCGGTTCTCTTTAAGACTTTGAAAAGTATGATGTCATTGTTCAAATCCTATCAAGATGCCAAAGCATCATGGGATAGGACGGCTATCGCGACGAGAGAAAAGGAGAGATCGGGGTGGAATCGGACCGATTTAGCTAAACTCGATGAAATAAATGACATTTCGGTATCTGATTTGGAATTCTCGGTTGCCCTTCCAGACGGATCTGTCCGAGAGGTCCTCGGCGGGTTTTCTTTCAAGTTTTCCGGTCCTGGTACATATTGCATAGTTGGGGAAAACGGAAGAGGCAAGACGTCACTTCTTTACTTGATGCTCGGGCTATACTCATCGAAAGGCAAAGTAAAATACAACGGCGTGCCAATCGAAGAATGCGACTTGGATTACATACGTGCGAGAGAGATATCGTGCTGCCCACAGTCGTGCTTCGCGCCGGACGAAACGGTGAAAGAGCTGTTAGAGTATTTCGACACGCCCTTTTCTTCCTATCACCGGGGTGTAGATGGCCTACTTTCGCTGGAAAACAGCGTGAAGGAGTTGCTCGGGAAACGTTGCTCCGCGCTTTCGGGCGGTGAGCTGCGCCGAGTGTACTTATGGTCGGCGATTTCACGCAAGTCGTCAGTTTTGGTACTCGACGAGCCCACGACTGGGTTAGACGCTGTAAGCCGCGCCGAGCTTGCGGCCTATGTTAAGCGCAACAAGCAAAGCCAGCTGATCATCGTTGTCTCTCACGATGACGAGATGGTCGGCGCGGTAGAAGGGGTAGTGGATTTAGGCAGCATGTACCAGGGTAAATGATGACAAGTGTAGTGCTACCCAACTGGCAGAGATAACAAAAAGGCGATGCAGATGCACGTAGCATTCAGGCGGTTCGGACTCGGTGCCTTCACGCCATCGCAACGCTTTCAGATATAGTTCTCGTTCTCTTACTAAAGGAAACTTTAGTCTACGTCATCTTGTCGAGACAGAGGTGAAGCGAAGTGTTGTCGCGACGTATCTTATTCCAGGTGGCTCAGTATCAGCGTGAGAATCGCACCAAAGTGTACTTACGATTCTCGTGTCCCACGGACAACATGAGCTGAGCATTGAGGTTCCACCCTTTGCTGCAACTACACGGGGTTGGACGGCAATGAATATGCCGGGCCGCATACCACGCGCAGCGGGGGTCCATGTCCCAGTATGTTGCCTACAGCAGCCTCGATGTCCACGCACACATCATCTCTGCCTTCGCGTTCAATCCATTTGCCGGAGAGTGCGAGGGTTGCCAGGCCGTAGAATTCGAGCCGAACAAATGAAATGCGGTATCAGCGCATAGGATTAAACTGACGATTGCTTTGCACTGAGAATACGCTTGGAAGCCGCTATGGGTGGCGGCCCGGGTTAAATAGAGAAGCCCGTCCGATCACTTTCATGTGGCGAACGGTCGGGCTTCTTATTCCACTTGCCAATGCTCGGCTCATATTGGAAGAAAGCTACGCTAATGTTTGCGTGACACTCCTATTTTCTCCGAAGAAAGAGTCGGATAATGAAGAATAGAATTAAAAAAGGTGCCAGATATAACGCAAATATAAAGGCTAATCCAGCGAGACCTTGCAATAATGGCATAACTCCTCCCAGACACGAGATTTTGGTATTTGTTCCCATCTTATTCTGAATTGGACCAAATAGTTCCTAGCCACAAAACTACTCGTCAACTGGATCGCACCAATCTGCTGGCAAAACACAGCTTGATTCTTTATCGACATAGCACCAATCCGCAACAGGGCACTCGGCGATGTCGTAAAAATTGCATATATCAACTCCAAGACAACAAGGCTCAACGGGAGGATGTTCATTTGAACCAACAGGATGGATATGCTTCATAACAGCTCCTCACCTTAATCCAATTAGAGACTACGTTTGATCAATGCCACAGTGATCTACAACGCAGATGCTGCCGCCATCCATGTCATAGTCGCAGTAATCGTATG
The DNA here is from genome assembly GCA_902491345.1 of uncultured Collinsella sp. Classification (GTDB taxonomy): domain Bacteria; phylum Actinomycetota; class Coriobacteriia; order Coriobacteriales; family Coriobacteriaceae; genus Collinsella. The sequence continues at coordinate 25,005 of CABUHI010000008.1, read as the reverse complement.
CACCACAGCCATCTGCTTTATCATAAACAGTACAGATGTCAGTAATGCCCAAGAGGCAGTCAAAAGACATCGGCTTCACGCCTGCCTCGTCGCCACTTCCTGGATTAATCGGATGAATATGCTTCACGACTACCTCCCTTTGAGTGCAGAAAAACCTCAATATTGTGTATAACAAACCAAGATGTCTAGTTCACCATATTTCTAGAATGGTTTCGGCGAACGTAGCAATAAGCTTCGCAGACGGTAATCAGAAGAACGAACACCTCCACAATGGTGACAGCAATGCGCTGAACCGCTTATTCCGATACAGTAGCTTCTCGTTGATTTTTCTCCTGCGAAGATGAGTGGCGGGAAATAAGGTCAAAAGCCATCTCGTAGCACATTTTTCTATATTCACATGATGCAGGGTGTAGACTCTTGGGCAAGTAGCCGTGCTCGTCTGCAGCCTCCCAGCTACAGCCCCCACCACAGAAAGACCGAGCCCAACAGTCCGTACAGTCAATTCTTTTTTCGACACCCTGACTCCAGTTTTCAATATACCTAGTTTCGTCAATTCCGGTGACGATGTTGCCCATTTTGAATCGCATCATCCCGACAAACCTGTGACAGGGGTATACGTCCCCTTCGGGAGTCACGGAAATAAAACGCCTGCCAGCCCCGCATCCGACAAAGGCGATCCTGTTGCTCATGATCAAATCAACTGCAGTTTTCAATGTTCTAAACAAGGGCTTTTCCCCTTGATCAATCTGTTTGAGATATTGATCCGCCAAATCTATTAGGCCCGCCCTGATTTTGTTTAATGAGTGTTCGTCGAGTTTGATATTCTCATCGAATGAGCTCACGGGCGAGAAGTAAATCCTTCTGAAGCCCATCTCTTTAAACTGAAGATAGTCTTCAACAAGGTTACAGTTATTATTTGTTAAGGTCGCTCTTGCGCCGAAGGGGAACGACTCGGAAAAACGACGAACGTTTTTGTCGATATCGGAGAAAGAGCCGCCTCCCGTCTTGTACGGGCGCGATGCATCGTGCTTGCATCCTGTACCATCGAGACTAATCAGAACAGAAAACCCGTGCTCCTTGAAAGAATTCACAGCAGTGTCATTCAAAAGCGTTCCGTTGGTCGTAATAGAATAGGTAAAGTTTCTATTGGGGTATATTCTTTTTGAATAGTCGACCGTTTTCCATATCAGCGGCTCGTTAATCATGGGTTCCCCACCAAAAAAGACGATCGCAAGCGTTTCGTTTTCCGATGAACTTGCGACGAGGTAGTCGACCGCCTTGAAGGCTATCTCGTCTGTCATCAGCAGAGGAGACGTTCCATAATCTCCTTTACCGGCAAAACAGTAACTACAACCAAGGTTGCATGCATGTGAAACGTGGAGTTCGATGGATCTAAGTTTTCGAGGCGTGTCTTTTGTTAAGAAAGTCCGCTCAGACAATCGTTGATACTCATCAATGTCGTCTTCAAGTTCTGCTATGGTCGTTTGGTCGTAGCCTTTCGCAGCAAGTGACTTTGTTAGCAACTTCGAGTTGACCGTTCTTCCCGATGCTTCAAATATGCGAAGCGCATCTTCTGATGCTTGGTCAACCTGAAAGCAATTGCGAGTGACCTCATCGAAGCAGTAACGACGATCACTTACTGAGAAAAAATGCATACGTTCCTCAATTTCATGCTGGACTGGCACTAACCTTGTTTATTGTTGCGCAGCTATAAAAAACCACCAGCGGGGATTCGGTGTGCGGCCCAATCGGACTCCCAAAAGGTTCTATTTGAGACTGGCAAGCTTTGTGTTGTTGGCACTTCGACAGCGCTCTTTATTCCAACATGGAGCCTCGCAGTTTGAGTCGACTTGCCTCTGGAAGGTCCGATCTTAACTTGATTTAGGATGAAAACAGATTACAGGCGCGCTCCTCTAGAAAGAAAGGAAACCAATCGCCGCCTTTCACCAGGAAAGTTTTTATAGCCCACCTCGAGCAAAATGAAAGATGCGAGAGCGATTGGGGAACAACGCGAATCTCCCCTTTTGGGTGGGAGCGAGCCTTCAGCCACCGGCGAACGACTCGCCCTGGTCAGAATCTGGAAGTGGTGCCGGGCCGCTTGGGCCTCCCCGGTGACTTCGTGGGGCTTACCTGCCTGACGTCGAGGAGTACATCCGCAAGATTCGTTCCCTATGCCGTTTGCTCTCACGCCCGCCTTAGTTCCAAGTCGGGCGAGCCGCCGCGCTCATGCGACCCGTGGCGGCGACACGTCGACGCCGCGCTCGCTGAGCACATCTTCGGTCGCGGGCGAGCACGAGGTCGCGCCGGCGCATCCGCTGGGACTGCTGTGCGTGCAAAACGGCTACGTGGTGAGCGTCCCGCGCTGGATTCAGCCGAGTGAGGAAGGCGTTGAGATCGGCGCGCTGGCAACGGGGGAGGGCGGCATCACCGACGACGTCTCGGCCCGCCATGCCCATATCTGGTGCGACGAGTCTGGCGCATGGTTTGTCGAGGACCTGTCGTCCACTAACGGCACCGTGGTGGTAAACGGGGCCACGAGTGTGTGTATTCAAGTAGAGCCCGGCCGCTCCGCCCAGCTCAACCCCGGCGACGAGCTCAAACTCGGCGAATCCACCACCTACGCCATCCTGCTCGGCGCCCTCTAGCCGGCAGTTAGGGACGTTCCTTTCCTGCCGGTACTTGGGGACACTCCTTGGCGCGTCAGAGCCAGTCGCCCGGGGATGGAGGGACCATTTTGGCCCTTGGCAGTCACCTAAGGTAAACCTCTACCGCCCACCTATATTTGCCGAAATATGGCCTGACGGCGGGGTACAATAAACCCGCATGCGGATTTCCGTTGCGGGCGCTTCCCATCGCCGGGGCGTGCCCGGGAGCATCCGGCATGCGGCCTTTGCGGCGCTCGGTCATGTGCAAGACGGGCGGTCGGGTCTGTGGGGCGCATCAGCTGCCCCTCGCCTCGGCATGTCTTCTCTCCACGCCACGTACCTGCTGCTGAGCCTGCCTGCCAGATGATTGGAAGCAACAGCGTAAATCCCATCACGCCAACATCCCGGCGATCGCCGGGGCCTGTATACCTATATGAGAGGAGAGGGGTATATGGCGCGTAAGTTTAAGTCTATGGACGGCAACGAGGCGGCCGCATATGTTTCGTATGCGTACACCGAGGTAGCGGGAATTTATCCCATTACGCCGTCCAGCCCGATGGCCGACCATGTCGACCAGTGGGCGGCCCAGGGTCGCAAGAACATCTTCGGCACCCCGGTCAAGGTCGTCGAGATGGAGTCCGAGGCAGGTGCAGCCGGTACCGTTCACGGTTCGCTGGGCGCCGGTGCTCTGACCACCACCTACACGGCTTCTCAGGGTCTGCTCCTGATGATCCCGAACATGTACAAGATCGCGGGCGAGCAGCTCCCGGGCGTTTTCCACGTCTCCGCGCGTTGCGTCGCTTCGCACGCCCTGAACATCTTCGGTGATCACTCCGACGTCATGGCCTGCCGCCAGACCGGCTTCGCCATGCTCGCCGAGGGCAACGTCCAGGAGGTCATGGACCTCTCGCCGGTGGCTCACCTTGCCGCCATCGAGGGCAAGACCCCGTTCCTTAACTTCTTCGACGGCTTCCGCACCAGCCACGAGATCCAGAAGGTCGCCATGTGGGACTACAAGGATCTGGCCGAGATGTGCGACATGGACGCCGTCCAGGCTTTCCGCGATCACGCGCTCAACCCTGAGCACCCGCATACCCGCGGCAGCCACGAGAATGGCGACATCTTCTTCCAGAACCGCGAGGCCTGCAACAAGGTCTACGACGAGCTTCCCGCCGTCGTCGAGGGCTACATGAAGAAGATCAACGAGAAGCTCGGCACCGATTACGGCCTGTTCAACTACTACGGCGCTCCCGATGCCGATCGCGTCGTCGTGTGCATGGGCTCCTTCTGCGACGTGCTTGAGGAAGTCATCGACTACCTCAACGCTCACGGCGAGAAGGTCGGCCTGGTCAAGGTTCGTCTGTTCCGTCCGTTCTCCATCAAGCACTTCGTCGACGTTCTCCCCGAGACCGTCCAGAAGATCGCCGTCATGGACCGTACCAAGGAGCCGGGTTCCATCGGCGAGCCGCTCTACCAGGACGTCGTCTCCGCTCTCTACGAGGCCGGCAAGACGGGTATCAAGGTCGTCGGCGGCCGTTACGGTCTGGGCAGCAAGGACACGCCTCCCGCGTCCGCGTTCGCTGTCTTCGAGGAGCTCAAGAAGGACGAGCCCAAGCGCGAGTTCACCATCGGCATTGTCGATGACGTGACCAACCTGAGCCTGCCCGAGGCCGAGGATGCGCCCAACACCGCAGCCCCCGGCACCATCGAGTGCAAGTTCTGGGGTCTGGGTGGCGACGGTACCGTCGGCGCCAACAAGAACTCGATCAAGATCATCGGCGACCACACCGACAAGTACGTTCAGGCCTACTTCCAGTACGACTCCAAGAAGACCGGCGGCGTCACCGTTTCGCACCTGCGCTTTGGTGATTCCCCGATCCGCTCGCCGTACTACGTGACCAAGGCCGACTTTGTCGCTTGCCACAACCCCAGCTACATCGTCAAGGGCTTCAAGATGGTCCGCGACGTCAAGCCGGGCGGCACCTTCCTGGTCAACTGCCAGTGGAGCGACGAGGAGTTCGCCGAGCACATGCCCGCCGTGGCCAAGCGCTACATCGCCAACAACAACGTCAACGTCTACCTGATCGACGCTATCGACCTGGCTGCCAAGGTCGGCATGGGCAAGCGCACCAACACGGTGCTCCAGTCCGCCTTCTTCGCGCTGGCCAAGGTCCTGCCCGCCGAGGACGCCCTGCAGTACATGAAGGACGCGGCTACCAAGTCCTACATGAAGAAGGGCCAGGCCATCGTCGACGCCAACCACAAGGCCATCGATGCCGGCGCTACCGCCTTCCGTAAGTTCGAGGTTCCGGCCGACTGGGCAACTGCCGAGGATGCCGCTCCCGTCGAGCTCTCCGAGGAGACCAAGTCCGCTATCGCCCAGCAGGTCAAGAACCTGCTCGAGCCCATCGATCGCATGGATGGCGACAGCCTGCCCGTTTCCGCCTTTGTCGATTGTGCCGACGGCCAGTTTGAGCTGGGCGCCTCCGCATACGAGAAGCGCGGCGTCGCCGTGGTCGTTCCTCACTGGGACGAGACCAAGTGCATCCAGTGCAACCAGTGCGCCTATGTGTGCCCGCATGCCACCATCCGTCCGTTCGCGATGACCGAGGACGAGGCTGCCGCCGCGCCCGAGGCTACCCGCACGCTCGACGCCATGGGCCCCAAGGCCAAGGGCATGAAGTTCACCATGGCCGTGTCCCCGCTCGACTGCATGGGCTGCACCAACTGCGTCAAGGTCTGCCCCAAGGGCGCCCTCGAGATGGTTCCCACCGAGCAGGAGATGGACCAGCAGCCCGTTTGGGACTACATGGTCGAGAACGTCTCCGAGAAGAAGGAGCTCATCGCGGCCAACGTCAAGGGCAGCCAGTTTAAGCAGCCCTACCTGGAGTTCTCCGGCTCCTGCGCCGGCTGCGCCGAGACCGCCTATGCACGTCTGGTGACCCAGGTCGCCGGCGACCGCATGTTCATCTCCAACGCCACCGGCTGCTCCTCCATTTGGGGCAACCCCGCTGCCACCGCTCCTTACTGCAAGGACAAGGACGGTCACGGCCCGGCGTGGAACAACTCCCTGTTCGAGGACAATGCCGAGCACGGTCTGGGCATGGCCGTCGGTTACGAGGCCGTCCAGAAGAAGCTGATCGCCGCTACCCAGGACATCATCGCTGCCGATGGTCCGTCCGATGAGCTCAAGGCTGCCGGCCAGGCTTGGATCGACTCTGTCAACGACGCTGAGGCCTCCAAGACCGCTGCCGCTGCCTACGTTGCCGAGCTCGAGAAGTGCGGCTGCGACGCTTCCAAGGCGATCCTCGCCGACAAGGCTTACCTCACCAAGAAGTCCTTCTGGATCTTCGGCGGCGACGGCTGGGCCTACGACATCGGCTTCGGTGGCCTGGACCACGTCCTGGCTTCCGGCCACAACGTCAACGTCTTCGTCTTCGACACCGAGGTTTACTCCAACACCGGTGGTCAGGCCTCTAAGGCCTCGAACCTGGGCCAGGTCGCTCAGTTCGCCGCTGCCGGTAAGGTGACCAAGAAGAAGTCTCTGGCCGAGATTGCCATGAGCTATGGCTACGTCTACGTGGCGCAGGTCGCCATGGGCGCCAACCCGGCTCAGACCCTCAAGGCCATTCACGAGGCCGAGGCCTACGACGGCCCGTCCCTCATCATCGGCTACAGCCCCTGCGAGATGCACTCCATCAAGAAGGGCGGCATGCAGAACTGCCAGGCCGAGATGAAGAAGGCTGTCGAGTGCGGTTACTGGAACCTCTTCCGCTTCAACCCCGAGGCTGCTGCCGGCAAGAAGTTCTCGCTCGATTCCAAGGAGCCCGCGGGCGGTTATCAGGAGTTCCTGATGAACGAGGCCCGTTACGCTTCGCTGACGCGTTCCTTCCCCGAGCGCGCCGAGGAGCTCTTCAAGGAGAACGAGCAGGCCGCTATGGACCGCTATGCTCACCTGCTGAAGCTCAAGACGGTGTACAACGAGGCCTAGGTCTCTCACCGCAGGATCTGAGGGCTGACCTTCGCGGACGTCCTCGGACATGAAAGAACCCCCGCTGCGCACTACGTGCGGCGGGGGTTCTTTCGTCCTGCGGAGTGTCCGCGAAGGTCAGCCCTCAGATCCTGCTACGACTACGTCCTTGGATTGTGTGGCTGAATGAAGGACGTGGTTGGTGGGGCCTTTTGTCCCGGTCGCTGTTTCGCGGCTTTGCCGCGAAAGGCGCGTTGCTTTGGGGATGGATGGGGGGCGGGGTTGTTGCGGCTTCTTATCCCTTTGCTTTTTCGCGGCTTTGCCGCGAAACGCGCAGCACCTTGGGAAATGCATTGATGCGTGGACGGGGCTGGATTGCAGATTCAAATGGCTAGAGAGATATGGGCGCGAACGAGAAATCGTTATTGGGGTCATCCTTTTCCATAAACTCATCGAGACAAAACGTCATGTAGATTGGAACGTACAGAACCTTGCCCTCTTTGCTGAGATTCTCGTGGCTTAGTACAACGGCCTCGGGAATTTTGTACTCGCCCACACTCATCAGACGATCGAGGGCCGCGTGCGCTCGAACTTTCTTGCCCGATTTGACCTCGATTGGGACAACATGACCGTGGACGCCTTCGATCACAAAGTCAACTTCACCGACCTCACGCGTTTGGTAGTACCATGCATCCGCCCCGAGGGCAACGAGTTCCTGCGCGACCACGTTCTCATAGAGACCACCAAGGTTGGGAGTTTTCATATCAAGATAGACAGCGCGTGCAGTGCTGCCAGGGTATCGCGATGCGAGCATGCCTGTATCAGACTCGTATAGTTTGAAGGCTGTCGTTTTCTCCGTCCTCTTGAGAGGACTCCGTGGCTCCGTCACCCTGGCGACCATCAATCCAACACCTGCGTTAACAAGCCACAGGAAATCCTGCTCATATTTTTTAAGGCGAGCTCCCTCACCCAGAGACGAAACAACAAAGCGATGAGACTCCGCCTCAAGCTGAACGGGAATTTGCTCAAAAATCGACCGAACGTTAAACGCGCGAGTCGATGCATATTTTGAGATATCGCTTTTGTACTGATCGACCAGCTGAGTTTGAAGCTCACGTGTGCTCACGAGCGAATAACCCGAATCAATATAATTCTGAACGACCTCCGGCATGCCGCCGCAAACGATATAAGCTCTATAGTTCTTGAGCATCGCCTCATGAATATAGTTTTCGACAGGATGTTTCTCGACAAGGCAGCTGCGAATGCCTGCAAGCACATTCTCGCTGACGCTGTTTGCCCAACAAAACTCTTCAAAATCCATCGGGCGCATAACAATGTGCTCTACATACCCCACCGGAAAAGAAGAGATCCCCTTAAACTCAGTCCCAAGCATAGACCCCGAGAAGACATAGCTAAAGCGCCCATCCTCGACCAACGCCTTCATGAGTGTAACGATCTGCGGATACTCCTGAATCTCATCGACAAAGACAAGCGTATCGCCCTCAACAAGCGGCGCATCCGCAAGAAGGGCTACGCGGTTGATAAAGTCAACGGAGTTCTTTGCGCCAACAAGTGCATTCCTTGCTTCGACATCGAGTAGTAAATTGACCTCAAAATACGAAGCGTAGTTGCTTTTTCCAAACGCGCGAATCGCATAGCTCTTGCCAATCTGACGCGCGCCAGTAACAAGTAATGCCTTATTGGAGTTATTCTTCCAGCTCAAAAGCCTATCAGTGACCTTACGGCGTAGCATTAAACCCCCAAATGACAAAAATTGACAGATAGAATCGCCTAAAATCATACAAAAATTGGCAGATAATAATGTCGTAAATATACAAAAATTGGGAGATAGCAAAGGTTCGAATAGGCCTCAAGGCCACTGAAACAGTGCTCTACTTTGCGAAGGGGCTGGGGACGCTGTTGGGTGCGTCTCCAGCCCTCTGATACTTACTTTGGATTCCGATGGTGGGGTGTTGTCGGTGCTGCTTGCTTGGTTACCTTGTCTCGCCGCTCTCTGTGCGTAGGCGGTAGCCGTGGACGAGGTCGCTAATAGCCGGCCAGGGAATCTGGCGGTCGACCCAAAATTGGAGCTGGACCAGATAGCGCTCGGTGGCGCGGGTGAGGGCCGCGAACTGCTCGTGAGTCTCGACCTGGGCGTAGAGGTCGCGGCTGTGGGCGAGGATTGCCGTGGTGTCATCCATTTTGCCGGTGACGTCGAAAGCGCCCGAGAACCAGTCGCACAGGCGTGCGGCACTGTTTCTGATCGTTGCGAGGTCGGCGGTGCCGTCGTTGGCGTTTTCGTTGGCCTGGGCTCGCAGGAGGGAGAGGGCATCGGCGGCGTTCATACAGTAGCCGACGGTGAAGTTCCAGACGGCGAATTCGCGGCCGGTGTCGAGCTTGCGGCGGCGCATGTAGTCGATATCGCGCGGCTCCTCGAGCATCATTTGGTCGGCGAGGGCTTCAAGTGCAGTGGCGTACTCGGCAAGGTCGAGCGTGAGCAGGGTGTTGATATCCATCATCTTTAGGCCTCCGCTTCGATCTCGACGATTTCGTTTTTGATGTACATGCCCTGGTTGTCCCAGACATTGCGGCAGGCGGCGGCAAAGCGCTTGCGGTCGGCTCCGCAGATGCGGGCGAACATGTTACAGGTGCCAAAGGGCTCGCACACGTCAAAGAAGATGCAAATTGACGACCAGCCGCCATACCAGCTCACGGCACCCGCTGGCTCGTGAAAGACGGGGCTCTCGATGTGCTCGTAATTGGCGATGGGGCCCGATACGGGATAGGTTACCTCGGCATCGCAGATCTTAGCCGAAAAGATACGTGATTCGACCGGACAGGACGATTCGAACAGCTTGCATGTCTCGGGAGCCTTGTCCCAGAGCATGTCGGCGAGAAACGTCTCGCCATTCAGCGTGATCTTGAGCATTTTTGTCATAGCAAGGACCTCCTCAATCCGTCGCTCAAGGGGTTCGCTGGCGGATAAGGAGAAGACAGCAGCGGGGTCGCCGAACCCAAACTTCACGACAGGTCTCTGTCGCCCCAGCCCGCGCTGTTCTTCGCTAAAGTACCATGCCTCAATTGCGCGTGCAATATCAGTTTTTGGTTTTCTGGAAGCGACAATCGACGAGACGGCTCGCCGGCTGCCGGCCGACGCGCGGCATAGGCACTCATCTATATTCCTTATGCTGGATGAAAAACGCCATGTTATTGCAGGGCTGCATACTCGTCCAATAAGTGCATAGAATCTCGTATAGTGCGAGTAAGATTTTGCGCTGTCTGTTTTATGTTTAGTAAAGATACAGTTTGCATAATCTGGTCTAATCCCTGCTCTATTAAAATAAAGTTGCACGTAAATGACGTAGATATGCTTGAGCTGGTTTTCTTTACGCTGAGCGGGTAAAAGCGACCGTTCACCGTTCAACTATTTTCAAAATGAATAAAATGAGCGATAAAGAGAATATAAACCTTAATAAACTCGCGTATCGCACGGGCGCGGGTTATTAATGGGTTGTAGGCCTTTTACAGAAAGGATTCCAGCAATGTCTAAGCCTCTTGGCAAGCCCGATCGTATCGTCGTCGCCCTTGGCGGCAACGCCCTCGGCAACAACCCCGTTGAGCAGATCGAGGCCGTGAGCAACACCGCTCACGCTCTCCTCGGCCTGATCGAGCAGGGCAACGAGATCATCATCACCCACGGCAACGGCCCGCAGGTCGGCATGATCCAGAACGCCTTCGCCGCCGCCCACGACGCCATCGGCACCCCCGAGATGCCGCTGCCCGAGTGCGGCGCCATGTCCCAGGGCTACATCGGCTATCACCTGCAGCAGGGCATTGGCCGCGAGATGCACAAGCGCTATAAGCGTTGGCACGCCGCAACCGTCGTCACCCAGATCGAGTGCGACCCCGACGATCCCGCGTTCAAGAACCCGACCAAGCCGATTGGCCCCTTCTACACCGAGGAGCAGGCCAAGGAGTTCATGGCCGAGGATCCTTCCAAGGTCTTCGTCGAGGATTCCGGCCGCGGCTGGCGTCGCGTCGTCGCTTCCCCCGATCCCAAGAAGATCGTCGAGGCTGACTCCATCCTCAACCTGCTCGACAACGAGTTCATCGTCATCGCCTGCGGTGGCGGCGGCATCCCCGTCGTCCGCGACTACGAGAACAAGGGCTGCTACAAGGGCGTTCCCGCCGTCATCGACAAGGACCTGGGCGGCGAGCTGCTGGCCGAGGACTGCGACGCCGACGTTCTGTTCCTGCTGACCGCCGTTGAGCATGTCGCCATCAACTTTGGCAAGCCCAATCAGGAGGAGCTCGAGGACATCACCGCCGAGGAGGCCGAGCGCCTGGCCGACGAGGGCCAGTTCGGCAAGGGTTCCATGGAGCCCAAGGTCCGCGCCGCCATCAAGTTCGCCCGCTCCCGCAAGGGCCGCACCTGCATCATCGGCGCCCTGGACAAGGCCGCCGAGACCATGGCCGGCCTCTCCGGTACCCGCATCCACGAGTAGCCTCTACTCCATTGCCTCTCTCGTGGGCGCCGGGCAAGGCGCCCGCAAACTAGCCTCTCTTCATGAGCCCCGCGGTCCGCTCCGACTGCGGGGCTTTTGCTATTCACCTAGTCATTGGGAACCCGGCACTTGGGGACGTTCCTTTCCTGCCGGCAGCTTGGGACAGTCCTTAAAGGCTGTCCCTAGCGACCACTCATTTAAGTCTGTCCCCAATGGCTAGTAGTAGGCCCACATGGCTTCGACTTCGTTAAGGACCTCTACGACGCCCCAGCGGCGGGCGCTGCGGCTGGCCGAGTTGGGATCGAAGACTCCAATCTGATCGGCGTCGTCAATACCGTAAAGCACAATGTAGTGTCCAACGCTGGTGAAGGTGCCCGGCCGAACGGCGGCGATGACGGGCGCTCCCGAACGCAGCGCCTGAGTCATCGAGTCGCGATCGGTATGGAGCTCCGTTCCGTTAAGTCCCAACTGCCACGCGCCGCTCGTCATAAACGACCATTCGGTTGCACCGGTGGGGGCGTAATTGCCCGTCTCGGAAAGCGCGCACATATCGACGGGGGTCATATTGGTGCGTCCCGTCTTAAAGATGTAGACCATGGTGAGGCACGTGGGCCCGCAGGCATTTTGGCGGATGGTGCCGCCGGCGTAAGGCAGCTCCGACCACGCAGGGTCGATCTGATAGATATGGGGCATCGTGCCGGCTTGCCATTGCGAGCGTGGGGTCGAAAAGGCGAAAGAATAACCGGGTGCGACGGGGGCCTTGAGCAGCTTGTCCTCGGCGGCGGGCTCGAGACCGGCCGACCCGTGGGACATACAGGAGCTCATAAGCACAAAGACCAGACAGGTAAGGATAGAGCACAGTGCGAGGCGATGTCGACGAGCCGGCAGGGCGGTGGCAGTCGCGTGCGATGTCGAGCGGGAGGGCTTGCCGTCGCGTCCGCCTTGGGGATGCGAAAAGAAGCGGTTGATATGGATGCCGGGCTGACGTGCGCCGTTGCGGCGCAGTTGCGGAACCTCGGCCTGACGCTGTCGAGTGCGCGCACCCAAGCGGTTATCTTGCTGCGCACTTGTGCCCGTGCTCGGACGGCCGCTCTGCCGTGTTCTGCTTGCCTGCTGCCGAGACGAAGGCCTGGGTTGCTCTTGAGGACGTTGCGGATTGCCGCTCGTGGCACTTCTGGGCGTCGGCGTGGTACGGCCAGCAAGGCGAACGCTTTGTCGCCGTTGATCACCGTCGTTGTATCCGTATGCCATTCGTACCGCCTTGTCTCATGTATAACCTGTCTATCCTACAAAAAAGATGTGCAACAAATGGGCCTGCGCGTCAAAAGCTCGGTAAACGGTACGAAAGGCGCAAAACGCACGGCCTCAAAAACATCTCTATATGCGTCCGATGAGCGTGCGCCCGTCGGTCAGGCGGCAACAATGAGCGGCAAACCGTGCCGTTCGTCCCAAAAACGGCGCCGCTCATATGCGAGTTCGGCCTTCGGTCGAGCCATGGGCGGACATGCTGCGCCAAGGCCGTATCTTAAAGCCATGGAATAAAAGCGCGCGGCAAAACGGACCGCGCAAGGGGTGACGCCAAGGGGCGTCAAACAGGAAAGGAGGGGAACAATGGCGGACAAGAACGCAGAGGTTGCAGTCGAGGATAACGGCGGCATGAAGAAAACGCTTTCGCTCTGGAACTTCTTCACCATCGGTTTCGGTGCCATTATCGGTACCGGTTGGGTTCTGCAGGTCGGCGACTGGATGGTCGTGGGCGGCGGTCCCGTTCCCGCTATGATCGCATTCCTCTTGGGTGCAATCTTCCTCGTGCCCGTCGGAGCTGTTTTCGGTGAGCTCACGGCTGCTATCCCCATCTCGGGCGGCATCGTCGAGTATGTCGATCGTAGCTTTGGCCGTACGCTGAGCTACATCACCGGATGGCTTTTGGCCCTGGGCAACGGCATCCTGTGCCCGTGGGAGGCCATCGCCATTTCGACCCTCGTGTCCGAGATGTTCGGCAGCCTGCCCGGCCTTGAGTGGCTGCGCGCCGTCAAGCTCTACACCATCCTGGGGGCCGACGTTTACCTGTTCCCGACGCTGATCGCGCTCGGCTTTGCAGTCTACGTCATCTTTCTCAACTTCCGCGGTGCCAGCTCGGCTGCCAAGCTTCAGGCCTTCCTGACCAAGGCCCTGCTCTGCGGCATGCTGCTCGCCATGGGCGTCTCGCTGTTCACCGGCTCGCCGGACAACGCCATGCCCGTGTTCTCCCAGGTCGCCGGCGCTGGCGGCGGCAAGGCCGCTACCGAGAGCTCCAGCCTGTTTGCCGGCATCGTGTCGGTCCTGGTTCTGACCCCGTTCTTCTACGCCGGCTTCGACACCATTCCTCAGCAGGCTGAGGAAGCAGCCGAGGGCCTCAACTGGAACAAGTTCGGCAAGATCATCTCCTTGGCCCTGCTGGCCGCCGGCGGCTTCTACATGGTCTGTATCTACTCGTTCGGCACCATCCTCGACTGGCATGAGTTCGTTAAGAGCCCGGTTCCCGCGCTCGCCTGCCTCAAGGGCATCAACATGCTTCTGTACCTGGCCATGCTCGTCATCGCCACGCTTGGACCCATGGGCCCGATGAACTCCTTCTACGGCGCCACGAGCCGCATCATGCTCGCCATGGGCCGCAAGGGCCAGCTGCCCGAGAAGTTCGCTGAGGTCGACCCCAAGTCCGGCGCTCCCAAGCTCGCTTGCGTCGTTCTGGGCGTCATAACCGTCATCGGACCGTTTTTGGGCAAGAACATGCTCATCCCTCTGACCAACGTGTCGGCTCTCGCCTTCATCTTCTCCTGCGGCATGGTCGCTCTCGCCTGCCTGCGCATGCGCTTCACCGAGCCCGACTTGCCTCGTCCCTACGAGGTACCCGGCGGCAAGTTTGGCATCGGCCTCGCTATCGCTGCCTGCGCCATCATCATCGGCCTGCTCGTGATTCCGTTCTCTCCCGCCTCCCTCAACATGGTGGAGTGGAGCATCGTGATCGGCTGGTTGGCTATTGGCCTGGCCCTCATGGCTTTCACCAATTCCCGCAAAAAGTAACGCCGAGCCGGGGCGGATCAGGTGCGCGGGACCCTCTCTTCCGCGCACCGAACCCGGCACCACTTGGGTAGCTTTGTGAGGCCTTAACCCAACACGGCCTCGCCCACTATATGGATCCATAAGGAGGAACCATGTCCACTAAGTATGCAATCGTTGGCGGCAAGCTCATCGACGGTACCGGTGCCGAGCCGGTCGAGAACTCCCTCGTTCTCGTCGACGACAACGGCAAGATCGAGTACGCCGGCGCCATGCAGGACCTTCCCGAGGGCGTTGAGGTCATCGACGCCGCCGGCAAGACTGTCCTTCCCGGCCTGATCGACACCCACCTGCACTTCTCGGGCAACCTGACCGACGATGACACCGACTGGGTCATGCAGCCGCTCCTCGAGAAGCAGGCCGTCGCCGTCAAGCAGGCCTACGACTGCCTCACCCACGGCCTCACCACCGTCTGCGAGATCGGCCGCTTTGGTATCCAGATCCGTGACTGCATCGACAAGGGCGTCTTCAAGGGCCCGCGCGTTCTGGCCACCGGCCTTGGCTTCTGCCGCGTTGCCGGCCACGGCGACTCCCACCACTGCAGCCAGGAGCTCAACAAGGAATCGCACCCCTGGGGCGATCAGGTCGACGGTCCTTGGGATCTGCGCAAGGCCGTCCGCCGTCGCCTGCGCGAGAACCCCGATGCCATCAAGATCTGGGCTACCGGTGGCGGCATCTGGCGCTGGGACTCCGGCCGCGACCAGCACTACTGCTCCGAGGAGATTCAGGCCGTGGTCGAAGAGGCCAAGATGGTCGGCATCCCCGTGTGGAGCCACTGCTACAACAACCACGCCGCTGCCTACGATTCCGTTCGTTTTGGCTGCGAGCAGCTGATTCACGGCTTCGATATCGATGAGCGCACCATGGACCTCATGGCCGAGCAGGGCACCTTCTTCACCCCGACGATCGCCTTCCTGCCCACCTGGTACGCCACCTATCCGCCCGTCTACGTTCCCGAGCTGCACGACAAGTACGAGGGCACCCTGGTCGAGAAGGAGCTGCAGCGCAACTACGACTGCCTGCGCGAGGCCAAGAAGCGCGGCGTCGTCATGACGATCGGCTCCGACTCCTTCTCCTTCGTCACCCCGTACGGCACCTGCTCCATCGAGGAGATGTACGAGTTCGTCGACAAGATCGGCTTCACCCCGGTCGAGACCATCACCTGTGCCACCCTCAACGGTGCCAAGATGTGCCACATCGAGGACGAGACCGGTTCCATCGAGGCCGGCAAGTGCGCCGACCTGCTGGTCGTCAACGGTGACGTCGCCGCCGACATCCACGTGCTCAACACCGACAACATGGACGTCATCATGAAGGACGGCTGGATTGTCGAGGGCGGCACCTTCGGCGAGGCAAACAAGTACAGCGCCTAAACTACCGTTCATCGACGACTGGATGTAAAACACAGTATTTGATTGCATAATGCAATGGAGAGGGTCGCTTGCGGCCCTCTTTATTGCTATGGGTGCGATAGATAAAAGGGGATGACGGTGGATTTAAACAGGCTGATTCTGGGCAAGAGCTACAACTCTACCAAGGTCTTTCGTACGGCCCAGCATGTGGTCCAGGCCATCCTGCTCGGTGTTGTCGTTCCGGCGCTTATCCTGCTGCTTATCTGGGATTTAACCGATAATCCCAATCCCGTTCCGGGTGTTGTCGTTATTGCCGGCTTGGTCATGCTGTGCTTCTTTTTCTCGTATGTCTTTGTGGTCCCCGACGACCTCACATCGAGTGCAACCGACCGTACGCTCGCCATCGCATCAAAAATATTCGCCTACACGTCGCGCGGCCTTACGCCCGAAGCGGCCTTGGGCGCTTCTAAGATCATCCTGTCCGAGACCATCGCCTCTGCCATCTGCTTTACCGACGGCAAGCAGGTGTTGGCAAGCTGGGGCGAGGACTCGGCAAAGTGCCCTGCCGGCACCCCGGTCGTGCTCAAGACCACGCTCAGTGTGATTGAGACGGGCGAGCAGAGCGTGTTTTCGCGTGACACATCCAATGAGACGGGCGGTTATTTTCCCCGCCTGCGCGCCGGCATTGTCGCGCCGCTTACCGTGCGCGGACATTGCGTGGGTACGCTCGAGCTGTACTATCCCCGCCTGAGCAGCATTGATATGCGCCAGACGGCCCTTGCCTCGGGTTTTGCCGATCTAATTTCCACGCAGCTCGCCAGCTTTGAGCTCGAGCGCCAAGACGAGCTCACAGCCCGCGTTGAGCTTCGCGCCCTGCAGTCGCAGGTCGACCCGCATTTTCTATTCAATACCATTAGCACGATCGTGTCGCTCGTTCGAACCGAGCCCGACAAGGCGCGATCGCTGCTGATCGACTTTTCCAACTACTATCGTCAGACGCTTTCTGACTCCGATACGCTCACCACGCTCGAGCACGAGGTGGAACAGGGCACTCGTTATATCAATCTTATGCAGGCCCGGTATGGCGACGGCCGTCTGCGCGTCTCAGTCGACATCGACTTTGAGGTGCGCGACAGTCTGGTGCCGCCGTTTATCTTGCAGCCGCTGCTCGAAAACTGCATCAAGCATGCGCAGCGCGAGATCGAGCCGCTTTCTATTCGTGTTAGGGCTTTTGAGACCGATGACGGCTTGGAGATCATCGTCGAAGACGACGGCATCGGAATGAGCGAAGAAGTCTGCGCGCATCTGTTTGAGCAGCATCGCCGAGAGGAGCCCGAGAGCATTACCGCCGACGGCTCCGTCAAGCGAGGTTGCGGCCTGGCGCTCTTCAACGTGCTTCAGCGCATCCATTTCTTTTACGGAGAAGATTCTGGCATGCGCGTGAAGTCCCAGGAGGGCGTGGGGACGCAGGTCATCGTTGAGTTGAACGGCGAGCCGCATGAGCCGGCACCGCTAACGGTGTAGCACACGGTTGGATTGAGAGAAAAAGAGGGGAAGCGCATATGTCCGAAGGCTGGAACATCTTGGTGGTTGATGACGAGCCTCCAATTAGGGCTGAGCTACGCTATCTGTTGGAAAAGGATATGCGTGTGGGTCAGATTGCCGAGGCGGGCAATGTCACCGAGGCCGTGGAGTCGATTTTGTCGAACAAGCCCGACGTGCTGTTTTTAGACATTACCATGCCCGGTCGTTCGGGAATTGAGCTTGCCGAGACCCTGCAAAACCTAAAGACACCGCCGGTCGTGGTGTTTGTGACGGCATTTGCCGAGTATGCGGCCGATGCCTATAACCTCGATGCTGTCGATTACGTTGTCAAACCGGTCGAGGATGCCCGTCTGTCAAAGGCGCTCGATAAGATCGAGGCTGCCCTGGGCGCTCGCCGTGTCGTCCATGCTCCGCGCCAGCCTTTGCGCCTGACGGTTGATCGCGGGGGCAAAAAGGTGTTCATTCCCGTGGCGGATGTCTGCTACTTTGAGGCGCGCGCCGATTTTTGCAACGCAGTCTGCGCCGAGGGGACGTACCTGATCAATGAGTCGATTTCCTCGCTCGAGCGTCGCCTGGCCTCCGAGGGCTTTATCCGCGTCCACCGCAGCTATCTGGTTAATTTGGAAGACGTGCATAATGTCGAGATCGGCTCCACGGGCCTGATGGAGCTCAGGCTCGACCGTGTGAGCTCGACGGTGCCCGTGTCCCGCCGTCGCGCTGCCGAGGTCAAATCGCACTTGGGGCTTGCTTGAGGGTCGGTGCGCCATCGTTTGCCGTTGCAGGTTTGGTATGACTGTGCGGTGGGCATAATGGATTGCATCGAATGAAATCGAAAGGATCATTATGCCCGCGCTCATTACGCATCATCTGTTTGGCGAGGAAAGCATCGACCGTCTTCCGCGGGGCGTTATCACGTCCGACGAGGAGCGCATCGCCTTTATCCTGGGAAACCAAGGTCCCGACCCGTTCTTCTTCCACATGCTCACGCCGCGCATTTCCGACTGCATGTCGCTTGCTCAGGTCATGCACCGCTCGCGCATGTCGCGCCAGTTCTCGTGCCTGCGCGACGGCGTGTCGCACCTGCAGCCGCGCGATGCCAATCTGGGTCGCGCCTTTGCGCTGGGCCTGCTGTCGCACTATGTGCTCGATCGCAATGCCCATCCCTTTGTCTACGAGCAGCAGTTTGGCATTGTCGAGTCCGATCCCGAGCTCGAGGCTTCGGGCAGTCAGGTTCACGCCGTGCTCGAAAGCGACTTGGACGTGCTGATGCTGCAGCTCAAGCGCGATGGGGCTACGGTCGAGGATTATCCGCCGGCGGGCGAGATCGTCACCACCGACCGCATCAATCGCGTTGCCGGTGTGCTGATGAGCTACGTCGCCGGGCGCGTGTACGGTATCGATATCCCGGCGGGGGAGTACGGCGGCGCCGTAGCCGACATGCAGCTACTCTACCGCACTATCGAGCCCGCCGGTTCGGCCAAGACGCGCGCGATTGCCCTGCTCGAGGGCTTGGTGCACGATTATTCGCTGCTCGACGGCCTTGCGCACCGCGTGACGACCGAGCTGCCTGAGCGTACCGGCAACCTGGGCCACTTGACATGGAAGAACCCCTTTACTGACGAGGTCTCGAACGAGAGCTTCCCCGAGGTCTTTGACCGCGCGCTGGTCGATTACGAGCTCACCGTCGCCCGCTTTATCGAGACCGGCGATATGGAAGCCGTGACCAACCACGTCAATTACAGCGGTCGCGTGCTCGGCGCCGACGAAGAGTTCGACCGCGAGGAGTAGGGCTCGTGCGTGCCCCTTTGCCGAATCCTTACCGGTGCCTCTGGACAATTGGGGTACGATGAACTAACTGCATATCGGGCGAATACGAAGGGGCCCTGTCCATGAAATACACCAAGCTCGAGCGTAACTGGGTTATGTACGATGTGGGCAACTCGGCCCTCGTGCTGCTCAATACCTCGGTGGTGCCCATCTACTTTAACGCCATCAATACCGGTGCTTCCTCGGCCGACCTCGTGGTAGCCTGGGGCAACGCGCAGACGATTGCCTCGCTGGTCATTGCCATGCTCATGCCCATTCTGGGCGCGCTTGCCGATTACGCCGGCAACAAGATCAAGTTCTTCTTGGGCTTCTTCCTCACGGGCCTGGTTCTTTGCCTGGCGCAGGCTATCCCCATGTCCGCCATGGCATTTTTGACCGTGTACGTGCTGTGCACCATCGGCCTTAACTCTTCTATGACGTTCTACGACGCCATGCTGCCCGACATTACCACCGACGAGCGCATGGACGCCGTGTCCAGCTCGGGCTATGCCTGGGGCTACATCGGTTCCACCGTGCCGTTCATCATCTGCCTGGCGCTTATCATGGGTGGCCCCGCTCTTGGCGTCCCCACCATGCTGGCAACGCGTCTGTCGTTTGTCATCACCGGTGCCTGGTGGCTCATCTTTACCCTGCCGCTCATTCGCACCTATAAGCAAAAGTACGGTCGCGAGCGCGGTCCCGAGGACACCATCGGCCACATCGTGGGCGGCGTGTTCTCCGAGGTCGGACACACCATGCGCGAGATCGCCCACAACAAGACCGTGCTGGTCTACATGATCGCGTTCTTCTTCTACATCGACGGTGTGCACACGGTCATTTCCATGGCAACCAGCTACGGATCGGCTTTGGGCATCGACTCGACCCAACTGGTGCTGGCTCTGCTCGTTACGCAGTTTGTGGCCTTCCCGTCCGCCATCATCTACGGCAAGCTCGCCGGTCGCGTGGGCACACTCAACATGATCTTGGTGGCCGTCGCCGCCTATATGGGCATCGTGCTCTTTGCCGCGTTTTTCTTAAAGACCGCCTTTGAGTTCTGGGTGCTCGCCATTTTGGTCGGCCTGTTCCAAGGCGGCGTGCAGGCGCTCAGCCGCAGCTATTTTGGCCGCATCATCCCCAAGGAAAAGTCCAACGAGTACTACGGCTTCTTCGATATCTTTGGCCGTTACGCAAGCGTTATGGGCACCTTCCTGGTGTCGGTTGTCACCTCGCTGACCGGCAACCCGTCGCTGGGCGTCCTTTCTATTGGCGTTCTGCTGGTTGTTGGCTTTGTGCTGCTGGTCCGTCTGTCCCGCATGGCTCAGGCGGCGGCGTAAGGCAATCGGGCTCAGTGCAGCAATTGTGCCTATCTGCAGTACTCTTTTGGAAGTAGCCGCATAAATCATTCTGACTTCCGAGCAATGTTTAGCCCAAGTGGGTATGATGGAATCAGCTAGGTCGCGGGGCGTCGCCTGTGTTTGGCGGCGCCCCGTTTTTGTGTTGCAAGGAGGGTAAAGGTATGAACGCCACGGTTGTGATCCCAACATATTGGGCGGGCGATGATACCCAAGCAAACGCTCCTGGCACCTACGATCACTCGACGTCGCTCAATGCCGCCAACCCGGAACTCGATCGCTGCCTGACTTCGCTCGAACAGGTGCGCGACATTCCGCGCATCATTCTCTTGGTGGTCTGTCCGGTTTCTGCCACGTCCGACGTATCCCATCGCGTGCACGAAATCGTTAATGCGCATCCCTCACTTAAGGTCACCATCGTTACCAATACTCAGGCTTCGCGTGTTGCCGACCGCGTGGCACAGATTGCGCCCAAAGGTTCGGGCGAGTGCGTGAGCCTGCGCGGCTACGGCGCCATCCGCAACATGGGTCTTGCCTGCGCGGCGGTGCTGGGGCACGACGCGGTTGTGTTTTTGGATGACGACGAGACCGTCATCGATGCCGACTTTATGAAGCGTGCGACCTATGCACTGGGTCAACAGACACGTCAGGGCCTGCCGATTTTAGTCAAGAGCGGATACTTTTACGATCGCGACGGGTCGCCGCTGGCTCCCACGGACAAAGCGGGCATTTGCCATCGCTGGTGGACCAAGCGTATCGAGTTCAATCGCTGGATGAAAAAGGCGCTCTCGGGCACCCGCATCTCGCGCTCCAATTACGTATGCGGCGGCCTGATGGCCCTGCACGCCCGCGCCTTTACACGCGTGGCCTTCGACCCGTTTATCACCCGCGGCGAGGATCTGGACTACCTGTTTAACATGCGCATGTTTGGCTACGACGTGTGGTTCGATAACGAGTGGACCGTGCGCCACCTGCCGCCCGAGTCCGAGAAGCGCTCGCCGCGCTTTATGCAGGACGTGTACCGTTGGTACTACGAGCGGGCCAAGCTGACGTTCGCTGCGCACCAAAAGGAGCTCATTCCGGTTACGGCCGCATCACTCATGCCCTATCCGGGTCCGTGGATCTCGCGCGAGCTCGACGACCGCGTGCGCAAGACTGCCATGGTCCGCAGCATGTTTACCCGCGAGCACGAGGGGTATCTGCGCATCTGGCGTCATGGTATTGACGAGGCCAAGACCTATGCCCGCCAAAACGCCGCAAGCTACCTGCGTTTTCAGAGTTTCTGGCCCAAGATCATGGACGAACTTTGGCGCGACGCACAGCTGATTAGCATCCTGGAGGGGACTGAATGATCGACCGCCGCGCCCAGCGCGATAATTCAATTTCAATCTTTCGCATCATCGCCGTTGTCTGCGCCGTTTGCGTGTTGGTGTACTTTATCTTTGCCCTGGCGACTGGCATTGAGCCGATTGCCACGGTGATCGCCTGTGCGTTACTGTGCATCTTCCTGTGCATCTTTATCTATTTGACGCTCAATCCCGATTCGGTACGCTCCCAGTACACCGAGGAGACGCTCTCGGTTGCCTCGGCCATGCTCGAGGACATTAAGGGCGGCCTGACGCAGGAATCGGCGCTTTTGGTGTGCCGGCGCATCCTGCCCGAGACACGTGCCATGACCGTTGCCATCACCGATGAAAGCAACGTGCTGGCCTGCGCGGGCGAGTTCGAGGAAAAGCTGCTGCCCGATTCGCCCATCCACACGCTTGCCACGCGCTACGTCATTGAGCACGGCATCGTGCAGTCGTTCAACCGCGTGGTGGACGTCGTTGGCTCGGATGGCTCGCACAACCATGTTCCCGCCGGTATCATCGCGCCCATCAAGGTGGGCGACCGCACCGTCGGCACGCTCAAGTTCTACTACAAGACCCCGCGCGCCGTCGACCGTACCCAGTATGCGCTCGCCTCGGGTTTTGCCGAGATCCTGTCCACGCAGCTCGCCATCCACGAGCTCGAGGTGCAAAAGGAGCTCACGGCCCGTGCCGAGGTTCGTGCCCTGCAGGCGCAGATCAATCCGCACTTTCTGTTCAACACACTCAACACCATCGCGTCGTTTACGCGCACCGATCCGCTGCGTGCCCGCGAGCTGCTGCGCGAGTTTTCCTCGTTCTATCGCGCCACGCTCGACAACTCGGGGTCGCTTATCCCGGTCTCGCGCGAGGTTGCCCAGACCAAGCGCTACCTGACGTTTGAGAAGGCGCGCTTTGGCGAGGACCGCGTGCTGGCGACCTTCGATGTCTCCGAGGATGTCGAGGACACGTTGGTCCCGGCCTTTGTAATCCAGCCCATCGTCGAGAACGCCGTGCGGCATGGCATGGGCGATGACGATGCCCTGCGGATCGACGTGACCGTCCATCAAGACGGCGACGACGCAATCCTGATTGCCGTAGCCGACAACGGCGTGGGCATGGACGAGGGCACCGCCGCCAGGCTGTTTGATGAGCGCTCCGCCCGCCCCGATGCCAGTTCCCCGCAAGGCGGCGGCGCCGGTGTGGCCATGCACAATATTTCTGAGCGCATCCATCGCTTTTATGGACCGCACTCTTATACGCGCGTCGAATCGGCGCCGGGCAAGGGCACCAAAGTGCTCCTGCATCTTGATTTGTCAGAGAGCATCTTTGACATTCAAGAGTAAAATAAAAGGCTATGGGCTCAACGCCAAGCGGCGGATGCCCAGCGTAGTTTGTTGACGAAAGGTTTAATCCCTATGCTGCGTGCGATGATTGTGGATGATGAGGCCCCGGCCCGTTCGGAACTTCGCTTCTTGCTCGAGCAGACGGGCAAGATCGGCACGATCACTGAGGCGTCGAGCGTCCGCTCCGCCATTGAGATGTTGATGGAAAGCCGCGTCGATGTCGTATTTCTCGATATCTCGATGCCCGGCGCTTCTGGTCTGCAGCTTGCCGAGGCACTGCACAAGCTTAAGAATCCGCCGGCGATTGTGTTTGTGACCGCGTATAGCGATCATGCCGTCGAGGCGTTCGATGTGGATGCTGTCGACTACTTGATGAAGCCGGTTGAAGAGGCACGCCTGGATCGCGCGATCGAGAAGGTCATGCAGCACGCCAAGCCCGTCACGGACAGCAAAGCCACCATCGAGCGCATTCCGGTGGAAAAGGGCGGCCGTAAGGTCCTCATTCCCGTGGATGACATTCGCTTCATCATGGCCAAGGACGATTACTCCTGTATCTATACCGTCGATGATCGTTTTCTATCGACGACTTCGCTGGCGCAGTTCGAGGCCAAGCTTTGCGACTTTGGCTTCTTTCGTGTTCATCGCCGCTATATCGTCAACTTGGCGTGCGTCACGGATGTCGAGACGGTGCCCTCGGGCGCTATCCAACTGGGCATTACGGGCGTCGACGAACGCGTGCCGGTCTCGCGTCGCCGCGTTGTGCCGCTCAAGAAGGTCCTGAGCCTCTAGTACACTGGCCCCGCAGCCCTGTAGACCAATTGTCTGCGGAGCCGTGGGGCTTTTTGTATATACGTCGAATCGGTTTTGCAGAAGGGATCCCATGAACAGTGCAAGCGCCAAGCGCATCGACATCATCTCGGACACCCACGGCTATCTTTCGCCCGCGCTTCTGGACGAGCTCAAGGGCGCAGATCTGATCATCCACGCCGGAGACCTCACCTCAGAGATGGATTACGAGCATCTATGCACCATCGCCCCCGTGCGAGCGGTCCTAGGAAACAACGACTACTACCGCGACTACGGTCCGGATGTGGACCGTCTGGCCATCTTCACCTACGAAGGCCTCAAATTCGCCGTAGCCCACTACCGTGAAGACCTGCCCGTGGGATCCGTAGACGTAGCCATCAACGGCCACACCCACGTAACCAAAGAAGCCCAAGTAGGCCGCTGCCTGGTCCTCAATCCTGGCAGCGCCAGCTACCCCAGAGGCACCAGAGGCCCCACCATGGCCAGAATGCTCGTCAAAGACGGCAAGATCCTGAGCACCAAGTTTATTGACCTGGAGTAACCACAACAAAAACGGGGGATGCAGATCGCATCTCCCGTTTTTCTTTGAGCCAAAGGCCGAAGTTCAACAACAACCATCAGGCAACCCCGCTGAGGAGAACGGGGACCTCGAGCCGCGGAAGCGGCGAGGAACAACAACGACTCGAACAAAGTGACGGCCGGGAGGGTCTCCGGGGCTGGGGGCGGGGGTTAAGTTTGTCGCGAGTTCCGCACGCAAAGGAAAGCACTTAATGTGCTTTCCGTCTTGCGCAGGACTGTAGAGCAGCAAACTTAACCCCCGCCCCCAGCCCCGGAGACCCTCCCGGAGGGCCCCAAAAATTTTTTCAAAAAAGTTGTTGCGCACCGGACAGACTTCTGTGTATACTAATCCCCGCAGCGCACGCGAGCGGAAACAAACGCGAACGACTGCCTGGGGAGTTAGCTCAGTTTGGTTAGAGCGCCGGCCTGTCACGTCGGAGGTCGCGGGTTCGAGCCCCGTACTTCCCGCCAACGCAATTAAAGCCACGTCTTCGGACGTGGCTTTTTGCGTTTGATGCACTTTGTTTCGATAGAACGATCGCCCTGGTACATCTTCGCCCAGAATCCCCGCGCCTTCTGGAACGCAAGTAAAATCTAATAAGTATATCTGTCTGAACAAGGTTGATTTCCGATCTCAGCCGAACACATTGAGCAAATAGGCCGTTCCCGCAGTT
>CABUHI010000007.1 GCA_902491345.1 uncultured Collinsella sp. | reverse complement strand
GCCGTGCAAGAACTTTTTTGAGTTGATTGTCTTACTTACGGGTTTTCCTGGGACGGGGCTGAATTGACTGATTTTGACTTCGGCAAAATCAGTCAATTAACCCACCGTCCCGATAAAACCCTCACGCGGCGGCAACTTGCCTGTAGAGGTAGGCAATTGCGACTCCCTTGTGAACAGTTATGGTGGCCGTTGTTCTTACTATATTGCTGATGCCCGTGTCAGCCAAAAGTCCTAGGGGGCTGTGGTCTAGCTCCCACTCTAGGCCGTGTTCGCTTATCTCTGTGTTGGGGGCGATGGCGATGATGGAGAAGGTTTTGCCCTCGGCATTTTCGATGGTCCAAGTCTCGTCCTGGTGCAGGATTCTGGCTGTCACTTCGTCTTCTTCGATCCAGACGGGGGCATCCGCATAGCCTGCCAGTAGCCCTAACACAGACTGGGCCATGTCCGGGCGGCCACCGGTGGCGCAGGTTGCTACCACTTCGGCACCCGGCCAGCGATGGCGGACGGAATCGAGCGCCAACGCCAGATCGGTATAGTCCTTGTAGGGGTTGTGGCGTTCCACTTCAAAATCGGCAGCGGCATCGACTAGAGCGCGCCCCTCATCGCTTACGGTGTCGGCGTCTCCCACGTAGACGTCGCAGCTCAGGCCAGCGACCAACAGGGCGTCCAGGCCGCGGTCTACGGCTACGATGTGGTCGCACTCCCCTGCCAGTTGGCGCAGCAACTCGGGGCTTGCCACCACCGGCGAGCCGCATACCACTAATACTTTGCAAGCCACGGCCCTCGCCTAGCCTTCAAATGCAAGCACGCGGGCCAGGTCAAGGTCCTCATAGCTGTCGATAAAGACGTCGCAGTTGGCACGCACCTCGTCGCGCTCCATACGGCCATGCGGGTCATAAATACCCACGCGCTTAAATCCTGCGGTGCCAGAGCTCTTTAGGCCAAAGACCGCGTCCTCAAACACCCAGGGGCGCTCAAACATGTGCCCGTGGCGCTCTTCCAAGCGACGCAACGCCAGCTCGTACACGTCAGGGAACTGCTTGGAGCGCCCCACCTCGCCGGTCGTGGTAATAAACTCCATATAGCGATCAAGACCAGCAGCCGCAAGGGCGGACTGCACCAGTTCGGCCGGCGTGGACGTGGCAACGCACATGGCAATACCGGCCTCCTGCGCCTGCTCCAGAAACGCGAGGAGACCCTCGCGCGGCGGCACCTTGGAGTACCCATCAATCAAAATCTCGCCCAGCTCGCGGTAGACCTCCTCGCCATTCGCGCCAATGCCCCACGTGTCGTGGTAGGCCTGGCACTCGTCCTCAAGTGACAAATGCTCAAACTGGGCAAAATCGTCGACCGTTACATCAATGCCATGACGACGCAATAACTCGGTCTGCGCATGGCCCCAGACGGGGGAGCTATTAACCAGCGTTCCGTCGCAATCGAAAATAAAAGCAACACTTGGGGCAGCGATGTGGTTCATAAACGACCCTTTCGATGTCAAATGGTAAACAACCTGCTAAAAACGTTTTACCAAACGTTAGCCTATCAGTTTTGAAACCCTAATTGGTAAAACTGTCAAGGGTTTTACCACGGCAATTCTGCCAGTGGTATAAACATGTCGCTTACCGATTAAACGCCCCCGCAAATCCGCTTTCGTCCATAAAACTAACGTACAGGTGTTATCGTAGTTTCTGCCGAAAGTTCCACCGAGCACGCGAGGTGGAACGAATCATAGAACTATCGCCGTCCCTTCGATTCGTGCAGCCTTGGACCTTTCGCATCTAGTCACCAAGGCAACACGCTGCCGCGTCATGATGGGATCAAACGTGAGCGATACAAAGCTAAAGCCAGCACCCAAAAAGCCCGCTACCCGTAAAGCCGCCCCGCATGCACCGGAGCTCACCAAGGACGATGTCTACCTGTTTGGCATCGGCACATGGGAGCGCAGCTGGGAAAAGATGGGGGCGCACCCCGACACGCAGAACCGTACGCGTGGCTGGCGCTTTTGCGTTTGGGCGCCCGACGTAAAGAGCGTCCACGTCATTGGCGAATTTAACGACTGGGATGAACAAGCCAATCCGCTGGTGCCCATGCATACGAGCGCTATTTGGGAAGGCTTTATTCCTGGCGCCGAGCAGGGCCAGCTCTATAAATACCTTATCGAGACCAACGAGGGCGAAAAGCTTTACAAGGCCGATCCGTATGCCTTTAAGGCCGAATGCCCTCCGGGTACCGCTAGCGTGCTGTGGACCCTCGATGGCTACAAGTGGAACGATGCCGCATGGCTCAAGCGCCGCGCCGACCACAACCACATGTCGCAGCCCCTTAACATCTACGAGGTGCATATTGGCTCGTGGAAGCGCCACGGCGACGCGCCGCAGGGCGAGCCGGACGAGTACGGCAACTACCCCGGCCCCATGGATCCCTTCCCCGCGCAGCGCGGCGAGTTCTACACCTACGATGACCTGTCGGTGGAGCTTGTGGACTACGTGCGCGACATGGGCTATACGCATATCGAGGTCATGCCGCTCATGGAGCATCCCTTCGATGGCTCCTGGGGCTACCAGACGACCGGCTATTACGCCGCCACGTCGCGCTACGGCAACCCGCAGCAGCTCATGCACTTTATCGATGCGTGCCACGAGGCAGGCATTGGCGTGATCATGGACTGGGTGCCCGGCGGTTTTTGCGCCGACTCCCACGGCCTTGCCACCTTTAACGGCCACATGCTGTTTGAGCACGAGATTCACCCCAACTGGGGCACGCACAAGTTCGACTTCGCCCGCGGCGAGGTCCGCTCCTTCCTGGTCTCCAACGTGCTGTACTGGCTCGAGAACTTCCACGTGGACGGCATTCGCATGGACGGCGTGTCCAGCATGCTGTACCTCAACTTTGGCATCGACGATCCGGGGCAAAAGAAGTTCAACAAGTACGGCACCGAGGAGGACCTGGACGCCAGCGCGTTTATCCGTCAGGTCAACTGTGCCGTGGAGGCGCACTACCCTGACGTGATGATGATGGCCGAGGAGTCCACCGCGTGGCCGCTCGTGACCTATCCGCCGCAGGACGGCGGCCTGGGCTTCCACTACAAGTGGGACATGGGCTGGATGAATGATACCCTGCACTACATGCAGACCGATTTTCCGTGGCGCCCCGGCAACCACGGCCTGCTCACGTTCTCCATTATGTATGCCTTTACCGAGAACTTTATCTGTCCGCTGAGCCACGACGAGGTCGTGCACGGCAAGTGCTCACTCATCGGCCGCATGCCGGGCGACTGGTGGCGCCAGTTTGCCGGCCTGCGCACGCTGGCCTTCTACCAGATGACGCATCCCGGCGCCAAGCTCAACTTTATGGGCAACGAGATCGGCCAGTTTATTGAGTGGCGCTACTACGAGTCCATCCAGTGGTTCCTGACCGAGGAGTACGAGACCCACCGTCATCATCAGGCGTTTATCAAGGCGCTCAATCACCTGTACACCGCCGAGCCCGCCCTGTACGAGCGCGGCTACACCGACGACGGCTTTACCTGGATCGATGCGGACAACTCCAAGCAGTCCATCGTGAGCTTTGTGCGCCAGGGCGAGGACATCGACGACGATCTGGTGATCCTGATCAACTTTGACCCGGCGAGCTACGAGAGCTTCCGCGTGGGCGTGCCGCGCGAGGGTGACTGGGAGGTCATCTTCGACTCCGACCGTCCCGAGTTTGGCGGCAGCGGATATGCCGGCGAGGAGCCCTACACCTGCTCGAGCGAGCCCTATCCCTGGAACGGGCAGATGGACTCCATCGAGATCAAGGTACCCGGCCTGGCAGGCGTGGTCCTTAAGCGCCGCGGTCCCAGCAGCTACAAGCCGCCGGTGGTTGAGGAGCCCAAGAAGGCGACGCGCAAGCGCACGTCCTCGGTGAAGCCCAAGGCCGCGGCCGCCAAGAAGGCTCCGGCAAAGTCAAAGGCTACGGCGAACAAAGCCAAGGCCAAGGCCGCCGCAAAGCCCGCTGCTAAGGCTACCGCGACCAAGAAGCCGACTACCAAAAAGGCCGCTACCAGGGCCAAGTCTGCTTCTGTTAAGTCGTCTGCCAAGGATGCGTAACAAAGCCGTTACAGCTGTAATTACCCGCCTCGGCGAGGCGTAGGATACAAGTCATAACCGTTCCGGGAGAAACATCCCCGGGGGAAAGGAACGTATGAATAAGATCTTCGACAACAAGCAGGAGTTTACCGAGCTCTATCGCGATGCCGTCATGAGCATCAGCGGCAAGAGCGTCGAGGCCGCCAGCGACCTAGACCGCTTTAACGCCCTGACCAAACTCGTGGCCGAGAAGGCCCGCACCGTTGCCACCAAGAGCGACGCCCGCGCGGCGTCCGAGGGCAAGAAGCGCGTGTACTACTTCTCGATCGAGTTTTTGATCGGCCGCCTGCTCGATAACTACCTGCTTAACTTTGGCGTGCGCGACATGGTCGCCGAGGCGCTCGACGACATGGGCTTCGACCTTTCCGTCATCGAGAACCAGGAGCCCGATCCGGCGCTGGGCAACGGTGGCCTGGGCCGTCTGGCAGCGTGCTTCCTGGATTCCATGGCAGCCGAGGGCATCGCCGGCTACGGCAACGGTATGCGCTACCGCTACGGCCTGTTTAAGCAGGAAATCGTCAACGGTAGCCAGGTGGAGGCCACCGACGAGTGGCTCACCCACGGCTATCCCTGGGAGGTCCGTCGTCAGGACAAGGCCGTGACCATCAAGTTTGGTGGCCATGTTGAGGGCTTTGAGGAGAACGGCCGCACGTTCTACCGCACGGTGGACACGCAGGATATCTTGGCCGTTCCTTACGACATCCCCGTGGTGGGCTATGCCGGCGAGACCGTTAACAAGCTGCGCGTCTGGGCCGCCGAGCCGGTCGAGGAGCACTTCGATCTGGAGGCCTTCAACCGCGGCGACTACGCCCTGGCCGACGCCGAGCGCGCCGAGGCCGAGGCCATCAGCGCCATCCTCTACCCCAACGACGCCGGCGAGCACGGCCGTCTGCTGCGCTTGAAGCAGGAGTACCTGTTTGTCTCGGCCGGTATCTACAGCCTGCTCGACACCTTTGAGAAGGAGCACGGCGAGAACTGGGAGCTGCTGCCGCAGTTTGTGGCCATCCATACCAACGACACCCACCCCGCCATGTGCGGCCCCGAGCTCATGCGCATCCTCATCGACGAGAAGAAACTCGAGTGGGATGACGCCTGGAACATCGTGACGCAGGTCGTGAGCTACACCAACCACACCATCCTGCCCGAGGCTCTGGAGAAGTGGCCCATCGGCACGTTCTCCAAGCTCCTCCCCCGCGTGTACCAGATCATCGACGAGATCAGCCGTCGTTGGCACGAGTCGTTTGACACCACGCAGGAGGGCTGGCAGGAGCGTCTGCGCCAGACCGCCATTCTGTGGGACGGCGAGATTCGCATGGCCAACCTGTCCGTGATTTGCAGCCACAGCGTCAACGGCGTGGCCAAGATCCACTCCGACATCATCAAGAACATCGTGCTCAAGGACTTCTATGCCCTCACGCCCGAGAAGTTCAACAACAAGACCAACGGCATCTCGCACCGTCGCTTCTTTGCCGAGTCCAACCCAACCTACGCCAAGCTCGTGACCGAGGCCATTGGCGATGGCTGGCTCAAGGACGCCTTTGAGCTGGAGAAGCTCAAGGAGTTCCAGAACGACACCGAGTTCCTGAAGGCCGTGGGTGCCTCCAAGCGCGCCAACAAGGAGCGTCTGGCCGCCTACGTCAAGGCCGAGACCGGTCTGGTCATCGATCCCAACACCGTCTTCGATGTTCAGGTTAAGCGCTTCCATGCCTACAAGCGCCAGCTCATGAACATCATGAAGGTGATGGACATCTACAACCGTCGCATCGCCGATCCCAACTTCCACGTGACGCCGACGACCTTCATCTTTAGCGGCAAGGCCGCCTCGAGCTACACCTTCGCCAAGGAGACCATCCGCCTCATTAACTCCGTGGCCGACGTCATCAACAACGACCCGCGCGTCAACGAGGTCATGAAGGTCTGCTTTATCCCCAACTTCCGCGTGAGCAACGCCCAGCTCATCTACCCCGCCGCCGAGATCTCGGAGCAGATCTCAACGGCCGGCAAGGAGGCGTCGGGCACGTCCAACATGAAGCTCATGATGAACGGCGCCATTACGCTGGGCACTCTCGACGGCGCCAACATCGAGATCGCCGACCTTGCCGGCCGCGAGAACGAGGCCATCTTTGGCCTGACCGCTCCCGAGGTCGAGCAGCTTTGGGCATCCAACAGCTACTTTGCGTGGGATACGCTCAACAACGATCGCGAGCGTCTGGGCCGCGTGATGGACGAGCTCAAGGACAACACCTTTGCGGGTCTTTCGGGCAACTTCGAGAGCATCTACAACGAGCTTATGAACAACAACGACCCCGACCTGGTCATGGCCGATTTCCGCAGCTACGTGGATGCATGGGAGAAGCTCACCGGCAGCTACGGCGACCAGGAGACCTGGAACCGCAAGGCGCTGCTCAACACCGCCTCCTCCGGCTGGTTCTCGAGCGACCGTACCATTCGCGAGTACCGCGACGAGATCTGGCACGCGTAAAGGCGCGCGAGCTCCCCTATGCCAGCACGGCATTACTCGACGGGCGCGACCGAGCGCCGCGCCCGTCGCTAATGGGTTTAAGAACATCGATGACAGAAGGAGAAATCGATGAGTAAGAAAGAATGCATCGCGATGCTCCTCGCAGGAGGACAGGGCAGCCGATTGGGGGCACTCACCCAAAAGATCGCTAAGCCGGCGGTTAGCTTTGGTGGCAAGTTCCGCATTATCGACTTTTCGCTCTCCAACTGCTCCAACTCGGGCATCGACACGGTGGGCGTTCTGACGCAGTATCGCCCCTACCTGCTGCATGCCTATGTGGGCTCCGGCGAGGCTTGGGATCTGGACAGCCGCGACGGCGGCGTGTCGATCTTGCCGCCGTACGAGACGCAGACCGGTGGCGCCTGGTATGCGGGCACGGCCGACGCCATTACGCA
Source organism: uncultured Collinsella sp. (assembly GCA_902491345.1). Classification (GTDB taxonomy): domain Bacteria; phylum Actinomycetota; class Coriobacteriia; order Coriobacteriales; family Coriobacteriaceae; genus Collinsella. The sequence continues at coordinate 90,507 of CABUHI010000007.1, read as the reverse complement.
GAACCTCGACTACATCAAGGCCAACGACCCCAAGTACGTTCTGATTCTTTCGGGCGACCATCTGTATCGCATGGACTACCGCAAGATGCTCAAGACGCACATTGAGAACAACGCCGACCTCACGGTGAGCGTTATGCCCGTGCCGTGGGAGGAGGCCAGCCGCTTTGGCATCCTGACCACCGACCCCGAGGACGGCCGCATCACAAAGTTCACCGAGAAGCCCGATAAGCCCGATTCGAACCTTGCGTCCATGGGCATCTACATCTTCTCGGCCGACGTGCTGATCGAGGCGCTCGAGGCGGACGCCCTGGACCAGCGCTCGAGCCACGACTTTGGCAAGGACATCATCCCCAAACTGCTCGGCGAGGGCAAGCGCCTGTACAGCTACGAGTTCCACGGCTTTTGGAAGGACGTTGGCACCATCGCCAGCTTCCACGAGACCTCGATGGACCTGCTGGGCAACAACCCCGAGTTCGATCTGTTTGACAAGAGCTTCCCCATCATGTCCAACATCACTACGCGTCCGCCGCACTACATTGGCCCGGACGGCCGCCTGGACGATTGCCTGGTCTCCAACGGCTGCAAGATCTACGGCACCGCTCGCCACTCGATCCTTTCGACCGACGTCATCATCGAGGAGCGCGCCGTGGTCGAGGACTCCGTGCTGCTGCCGGGTGCGCACGTTAAGAGCGGCGCGCACATCTGCCGCGCTATTTTGGGCGAGAACTCCACGGTCGAAGAGGGCGTGAAGCTCGGCTCTGTCGATACCACCAAGGATACGGCCGTCGTTGGAAATGACGTCGTTATCGGGAAGGGGGAATGATCCGATGATCAATCGCAAGGCCATCGGTTATATCACCGCTAACTACTCTTCGACCTACGGCAGCGTGCTGCTCAAGGACCGCCCTATCGCGTCCGTTCCGTTTTTGGGCCGCTACCGCCTGATCGACTTTCCGCTGTCCAACATGATGAATGCCGGCATTAAAACCGTCGGCGTCGTCATGCCGGGCAACTACCGTTCGCTGATCGACCACGTGGGCTCGGGCAAGGACTGGGGCCTGGACCGCAAGAAGGGCGGCCTGTTCATGGTGCCCGGCAACGCGTATGGCACCACCAAGGGCGGCATGCGCTTCCTGCTGCGCGACATCATCTCCAACAAGACGCTGTTCCAGCGCTCGGACAAGCCCTATGTCGTGATGATGGGCACCAACATCATCTTTAATATGGACCTCAACACCATCATCGACGCGCACGAGAACTCCGGCGCCCAGATGACCGTGGTGTACTGCAAGGCCACGCGCAACGTCGATGACGAGACCAAACTCGAGATTAACGAGAACGGCCGCCTGACGGGCGTGAGCGCCGGCGTCGTGTACGGCGACAACGCCTCTATGGACTGCTGCATCGTCAACCGCGAGACGCTGCTCGAGATCATCGACCACTACCAGGCCGCCGACTATCTGGACCTGCTCGAGGCACTCCAGGGCGACTTTGGCAACATCGACGTGTGCAGCTACGAGTACAAGGGCGAGGTCGTTGGCGTGTTTAGCGAGAAGTCGCTCTATCGCCGCAGCATGGACCTGCTCGACCAGACCGTAGCCGACCAGCTCTTCGATCCCGAGCGCCCGATCCTGACCAAGGCTCACGACGTGCCGCCTTCGCGCTATGCGACCGGCAGCCACGCGTGCAACTCGATTATCTCGGCCGGCTGCATCATCAAGGGCACTGTGCGCAACTCGATCCTGTCGCGCGGCGTTGTGGTCGAGGAAGGCGCTTCGGTGACCAACTCGATCATCAACCAGAGCTGCATCATCAAGAGCGGCGCCCGCGTTGAGAATGCCATCCTGGACAAGAACAACGTGGTTCCCACCAACACCGAGCTTCGCGGCACGCCCGAGAACATCCTGGTGCTGGGCAAGGCCCCGTTAACTCCCGATACCACCATCGTGCATTAACGTAGGCACCGCAACATCGCTCGTAACATGTAGAATAGCCGCCCGGTTAGCGCCAGGCGGCTATTCTCGAATTGCAACATGGGAGACAATATGGCAGATTCCAGCAAAAAGATGCAGATCGTGTTTGCCTCGGCCGAGTGCGCACCGTTTGTAAAGACCGGTGGCCTGGGCGACGTGGCGGGCTCGCTGCCTGCGGCGCTTGTGCGCGCCGGCGCCGAGGTCATCGTGATGGTGCCCAAGTACGCCACCATCAAGGACGAGTACAAGGCGCAGATGGAGCACTTCTCCGACTTTTACGTAAGCCTGGGCTGGCGCAACGAGTACTGCGGGCTCGAGAAGCTCGAGCGCGACGGCGTCACCTATATGTTCATCGACAACGAGCGCTACTTTGCGCGCGACTATCCGTACGGCTTCTTTGACGACGGCGAGCGCTTTGCGTTCTTCTCCAAGGCCATCACCGAGAGCCTGCAGCACCTGCCCGAGGGCTTTGAGTGCGACATCCTGCACTGCAATGACTGGCAGACGGCACTGGCGCCTGTGTTCTTGCGCGAGTTCTACCAGGGCCTGCCGCTGTACGACCGCGTCAAGACCGTGTTCTCGATCCACAACGTGGCGTTCCAGGGCCAGTTTAGCGACACCGTGATGGAGGATATCCTGGGTGTGGCGCACATTCCGGCGGCAGCCTCGCAGCTGCGTTGCGACGCCTGCAGCATCAACTACATGCTGGGCGCGCTGCGCTATGCCGACGCCATTACCACGGTGAGCCCCACCTATGCCAACGAGATCCAGACGCCCGAGTTTGGCGAGGGCCTGGACGGTGTGCTGCGCGAGCGCTCCTATGCGCTGCAGGGCATTTTGAACGGCATTGACGTGGCGGGCTTTGACCCGGCGACCGACAAGCGCATTGCCGCAAACTACACGGTTGAGGACCGTTCCGGCAAGGCTGTGTGCAAGGCCAAGCTGCAGGAAGAGCTGGGCCTCGAGGTTCGCGACGATCGTCCGCTTATGGTGATGGTCACGCGCCTGACGCGCCAGAAGGGCATGGACCTGGTCATGTACGCGCTCGACCGCATCCTGTCCGGCGGCGTGCAGGTGGCGGTGCTGGGCACCGGCGACCGCGACTACGAAGACGGCCTGCGCTACTTCCAGGACAAGTACCCCGGCACCATGGCCGCGCGCATCGAGTTCGATCCGGCGTTGTCGCAGCGCATGTATGCCGCCGCCGATATGTTCCTGATGCCTTCGAAGTTTGAGCCCTGCGGCCTGTCGCAGATCATCGCCATGCGCTACGGCACCCTGCCCATCGTACGCGAGACCGGTGGCCTGAAGGACACGGTGATCCCGTATAACGAGTTTACCGGCGAGGGCACGGGCTTCTCGTTTAGCAACTTTAACGGCGACGAGATGGGCGATGCGGTGTTCCGCGCGGCGCGCCTGTTCTGGGATAACCGCGACGCTTGGAACCAGCTGGTCACGCAGGCCATGAGCCAGGACTTTAGCTGGACGCGCTCGGCCGATAAGTATCTGGACCTGTATTTCTTTATGCATCCGGAGATCGAGAGGCCGGCGGCTGTTGTCGACGAGCCTGTGGTTGTGGCCGAGGAGACTGCGGCCGAGCCCGAAGCTGTGGCCGAGCCCGAGCCCAAGGCCGAGCCGGTTGTTGAGGCGCCCGCTGCTGCTGAGGAGCCCAAGGCTGAGGCCGAGCCGGTTGCGAAGCCTGCCGCCAAGAAGACCACGACGCGCAAGACGACGGCCAAGAAGGCTACGACAACCAAGGCCGCTGCCACCAAGACCGCCGCAGCAAAGACGACTGCTGCCAAGACAACGACCACGCGTAAGCGCACCACCTCAGCTGCCAAGAAGGCTGCCGAGGCCGAGGCCGCTCCCGAGGTAAAGGCTGAAGCCGCCGTCGAGGCCAAGCCCGCCGTCAAGGCACCGGCCAAGACCACTGCCAAGAAGTCGACCGCGACCGCCAAGAAGGCAACGGCAGCCAAGAAGACCACGACAACGAAGGCGACGACCACGAAGGCCGCCACGACCAAGGCAGCCGCAAAGCCGGCCGCCAAAGTCGAGGAGACGCCCGTCGAGGCAAAGCCGGCCGCCAAGACCACCACGCGCAAGCGCTCTACGACGACGGCCAAAAAGACCACGACCAAGACAGCCGCCCCCAAGGCAGAGGCTAAAGCCGAGGACAAGCCTGCAGTAAAGGCCGAGCCGGCACCGAAGGCCGCTGAGGTCAAGACCGCTCCGAAGGCTACGGCAAAGACCGAGCCCGCCAAGGAGGCCCTGGTCTCCCCTGCCGCTCCGGCCGAGGAAAAGGCTCCGACCAAGAAGACCTCCGTCCGAAAGGCAACGGCCACCCGCAAGCGCCGCTAGCCCGCAGACGATCTAAAACCTAATCAAAACCCTAAACAAGGGGCGCTCCAACCGGGCGCCCCTTCTCTGTAGATAGTTGGTAAAACGATTTTCTAGGACAACCGTTCGCCGATGGTAAACGGATGTTGTTTATACACCCTGTGTACAACAGATATACTTACAATTTGTGCGTAAAGCCCATGGCCCGCAGGCCGTGATTCTATTGAACTGGACCGTACTATGAGATTGATACACAACAGCCGCCTACCGCAGTTTCGGACTCCGTTTGGCGCTGTGACCACAGGAACTACCGTTGCACTCTCGGTGATTTTGGAGGATGCCGATCCTAACCAGGCAACACTCACCCTACGTACCTGGGTCGATGAAGTCGGCGAGACGCTGATTCCGATGGAGCACGAAGGCGATGGCATTTTTACCGGCGAGCTCAAATGCACTGAACCGTGTCTTGTGTGGTACAGCTTTATCTGCAATATCGAGGGCCAGCCCGAGGTTCGCCTGGGCGCGCCCCAGGGCCGCACCGGCGGCGAGGGCGTAACCTACGACTACGCCGAGGTGCCGTCCTTCCAGATTACCGTCTATAAGCACCGCGAGAACCGCCCCACTTGGTACGAGCGCGGCATGGTCTACCAAATCTTCCCCGACCGATACGCCCGTGACGAGCATTGGCGCGAGCGCACAATGGCCGAACTCGAAAAACCGCGCAAGGGCATTCAGCGCCGGATGGTCGAGGACTGGAACGAGCCGCCCGTGTACGAGCGCGCCGAGGACGGCTCCATCAAGACCTGGGACTTCTACGGCGGCTCGCTCAAGGGCATCCAGGAAGACCTGCCCCGCATCGCCGAGCTAGGCTTTACAGCCATCTACCTCAACCCCATTTTCGAAGCCGCAAGCAACCACCGCTACGACACGGCCGACTACACCAAGATCGACCCGATCCTGGGCACCGAGCAGGACTTTACCGAGCTGTGCCAGGCAGCCGAGAAGCTGGGCATCTCCATCATCCTGGACGGCGTCTTCAACCACACGGGCGACGACTCGATCTATTTCAACCGCTACGGCAACTACCCGGGCGTGGGTGCCTGGCAGAGCGAGGATTCACCGTGGCGTGATGCGTTTACCTTCCACGAGGACGGCTCGTACGACTGCTGGTGGGGCGTGGGCAATATGCCGGCCATCAACGAGAAGTCCGAGCTGGTGCGCGAGAGGCTCCTGGGCAAGGACGGCGTGATCCGCAAATGGCTACGCGCCGGTGCCCATGGTTGGCGCCTGGACGTCGCTGACGAGCTTTCCGACGACTTCCTAGCCGAGATCAAAAAGGCCGTAGTTGCCGAAAAGCCCGATGCACTGTTGCTCGGCGAAGTCTGGGAGGACGCCTCCAACAAGATCAGCTATGGCCATCTGCGCCGCTATCTGCTGGGCTCCGAGCTCGACTCTGCTATGGACTACCCCTTCCGTGACATGGTCATCGGCTTTTTGATGGGCTACAAGAACGCCTACCAGGCAGCCGAGGATATCGAAACCCTGCGCGAGAACTATCCGCGCGAGGCACTGGCCTGCGCACTCAATCTGCTCTCGAGCCACGACCGTCCGCGCATCATCTCGGAGCTCGGCGGCGGCCCCGACGAGTCGCAGCTGCCCGAGAGCGAGCGCAGCAAGTGGCGCCTGGACGAGAACTCTATGGGCCTGGCCAAGAGCCGTTTTTGGTTGGCAACGCTCATGCAGATGACCTTCCCGGGCGTGCCCTCGATCTATTATGGCGATGAGTACGGCTTGGAGGGCCTCACCGATCCGGGCAACCGCCGCACCCTGCCGACCAAGGACCAACTCCACGACTTCGATACGCTAGCCATCGTTAAGAACGCATCTGCTGTGCGCCGCGCGCTGCCCTTTATGGTCGATGGCGAGATCAAGGCCTTCGCGCTCAACGACGAGGTGCTGGCATACAACCGCACGGGCAAGAATGGCGAATCCGCGACGGTTATCATCAACCGCAGCCTGCGCAATTCGCACCGCGTGACGATTCCGGCGCTCGGCGAATGTGCAAGTGACGTGATTAGCGGTCACGAGCGCGAGATTCACAATGGTACGGTCACGCTCGATCTGTATCCGCTAGGCTCGTCGATCATCTATCACCATGCCGAGCAGCGCCTGCAGGAGCCGCTCGATCACGGCGCGGGCGTCGTGTGCCATATCACCTCGGTGCCCACCGACGACGGCAAGCCCGGCACGATCGGTGCACCCACGCGTCGCTTTATCGACCATCTGGCCGCTATGGGCATGCGCTACTGGCAGGTTCTGCCTGTCAACCCGACGGACTTCTTCCGCTCCCCTTACGCTGGGCCTTCGGCCTTTGCGGGCAATATTGACCTGCTGCCCGAAAGCCAAGAGGAGCTGGCGGCCGACTTTGAGACTTGGAAAGCTCGTGGCGGTGAGGATGCAGACCCGCTCTACACGGCGTTTAAGCATCGCAACGCCGATTGGCTCGAGAAATACTGCGTCTACATGGCCGTCAAGAAGTACTTTGAAGGCGAATCGCGACACGATTGGCCGGCCGATGTCGCGCGCTACAACGAGCATCTGATCGATGACAAGCGTTTCCACGACGAGGCAGAGCTGCAGGCGTACATGCAGTACCGCTTTGACCTGGCCTGGTGCGAGCTCATGAACTATGCGCACAAGAAGGGCATCGAGGTCATCGGCGATATTCCCATGTATGTTTCGGACGATTCGGCCGATGCATGGAGCGAGCCCGAGAACTTCTGGCTGTCCGATACCGGTAAGGCGATTGAGATTTCTGGCGCGCCGCCCGACAATTTTGCGCCCGAGGGCCAGGTGTGGGGCAACCCCACCTTCCGTTGGGATCACATGAAGGAGAACGGCTACCGCTGGTGGATGGACCGTTTGCGTCGCGCGTTCTCGCTCTACGACCGCGTGCGCCTGGACCACTTCCTGGGATTCCATAGCTACTTTAGCATTCCCGCAGGCAAGGCTTGCGCCGATGGCCGTTGGCTCGCGGGTCCGGGCAAGGACCTGTTCCAGGCCGCATACGACGAGCTGGGGCCGCTCAACTTTATCGCCGAGGACCTAGGCTACCTGACGCCCGGCGTTCGCGCTATGGCTTCGACCTGCGGCTTCCCCGGCATGGACGTGCTGGAGTTTAGCGATTACGACGTCCGCTGCGGCGTGCATCCCACGCCGGGCAAGATTCTGTACACCTCGACACACGATACGTCGACGCTCACCGGTTGGTGCACGCGCTCCTTCGCGGGCGGCGACGAACCGAGCGGTGTTGAGGTGGCGGCCAAGCTTATGGACGACGCGCTAGCAAGCGATGCCCCACTGGTGATGATGCCGCTGCAGGACATCCTGGGGCTAGGCGACGATGCGCGCATGAACGTGCCGGGTGTCGCCACGGGCAACTGGACCTGGCAGGCCGATGAGGCCGACGTTGCGGCCGCCGAGGGCAAAACTGCACAGCTCCTGCGCAACACCCATAGATTCTGGGGCGAAGCGTGATAAAACCCCCGATATAGGGTACAGTTACAGCTGTTTGAATTTATGCGGGCAGAGCGATCTGCCCGCTTTGTGCTGAAAAGGAAGTATTATGGCGCGCTACGATTACAAGTGCTCGAGCTGCGGCAACGTGTTTGAGGTTGAGCATCCCATGTCCGAGACCCCCGAGGTCGTGTGTCCCAGCTGCGGCGCTCCGGCGGCCAAGACGTTCTCGGCCAGCGGCATCAAGTTTGAGGGCAGCGGCTTCTACAACACCGACCAGCGAAGCGGTGGTTCCAGCACCAACGCCACAAGCGGCTGCTGCGCCAACTGCCCGCATAACCACTAGAGACAAGCGGTCCTGCCACCCAGGTTCCCTGATGAGTTGCGGTGAAATAGTTCCTGGATCAGCCCATCCAAAGGCCAAACAGGAACTATTTCACCGCAACTTTTCTTTAAATCGGATTTCGGGCTGATGCTAAGTTTGCAACATTTCAAAACTCTACCGGATTACGGGGCTGAATTGACAACCTCTATCCATTCCGGTAATTTGCAAATTTCAACAAGCAATCTACCTGCGGTTTTATTTAGGCCATTTTTGCTGTGGTCGGGCATCACCGATCTAGCCCCGTAATCCGCCCTACTTTTGATAGCAGCAAGTATGAAACAGGGCCATTTTTTCCCACTCTTTACCGCTATTGCGATCTCCACATGCATGACCTCTGAGTTGCGGTGAAATAAGGACTGTTTGGCGGATAGAAGCCGCTATTCAATCCCTATTTCACCGCAACTTAGTAGTTACTTGCGGACCAGGCGGGCGCAGAAGTGGCCGTCATAGGAGTCAGCGTTTACCGGCACGCTTTGGAAGAGGCCTCGAGCGTTTTGGCGCAGGGTGACGAGGCTCTTGGCGTGGTCATACTCGGGGAGCTGAAGAATCTGGGCTTCGGAGAGCGGCGCCACGGTAAAGCCGGAGCCCTCGGGAGAGGCCAGGAAGGCATCCACGACCTGCGTGTTCTCTTCGTCAAAAACCGAGCAGGTGGCATAGATAAGCTCACCGCCGACAGCCACGCGCTCAGCTGCTTCCTTGAGCATCGTCAGCTGCAGGCGGGGCAGCTCGGTCGTAACGTCCTTCTCGGTCAGACGCCAGGGAATCTCGGGGTGGCGGCGCATGGTGCCGGTGCCAGAGCACGGCGCATCGATAAACACCGTGTCGAACAGGGCAGGCTCGCCGAGCATCGCATCAAAGGACGTAAGCACCTCATTGAGCTCGCAGGCATCGCCCGACACCGTACGAACACCCGTAATACCCGCCTTATGCAGGCGCGCGAGATTCTGATCGCACTTGCGATCGTGCAGATCGAGCGCGGTATGCTGACTCTCGTACCCGGCACGCTTGGCCTGGCACATCATCACATAGGTCTTGGTGCCGCGGCCGGCACCAATCTCCAGGCAACGCCCAGGACGCGTCGCCGCAGTAGCGATAAGCTGAGCGTTGAGGTCCGAGGCAACGGCAGCAGCGCGTTCAAAAACGCCGGATGCAACCGTGACCTGTGCATCGACAGGAGCATGGCAGCCCGGGAAGACAGGCGCAACGAGCTGCGAAATGTACAGGTCGGGTTTGGTCGCAAACGCGTTCTCATGCAAAGCGAGCGGCGCGGGGGCCAGATTGCCGGCAAAGTTGAGCGCGCCCTCGGGCGTATCGAACGAGGCCATAATACGAGCGCACAGCCAGCGAGGAAGACCCATCAAACGCGAAAGTCGAACCAAACGGCGCTCGGACTCATCCACGTCGGATGCCGTGGCAAAGTCCTCAACGTTGTCCGCTACCTTGTGCAGCACCGCGTTAGCCAGGCCAGCGGCAGACTTAGCACCGCTGCGCACCAGCTCAACACCCTGACTCACGGCAACGCGGCCCGGCGTATGCAGATAGAGCATCTCAAAGGCCGAGATGCGAAGCGCCATGCGAACGCGCGGCGCGACCTTTTTGGGCTTATCCAAAAACTGATCGAGCAACTCATCCAAAATGCCCTGCGTGGCGGCAACACCGAGTGCCAAACGCGCGGCGAAAGCGGAATCGCGCTGGTCAATGGCCTTGGCGGAAGCACGGGAAGACAACACGTCGCGTGCGTACATACCGCGGCGATCGGCCTCCATCAACACATCGAGCGCAAGCTTGCGCGCTGGAGACAACTTGCTCATGACAGTACACCCCACCTAAGTTCGGCACCCTGCAGGCCGACAGCCCAGGCAGAAGCAGCCATGGCACGCTTGCCATCGGGCTTAACCTCGACCAGTTCAACCGCGCCATCGGAAAGGCCCAGGTAAACACGCTTACTCTTGACGGCAACAGCGCCCTCGCCAAGCAACACATCGGCCGGCGTGGCATCGAGCACGCGAACCGACTTGCCGGCAATCACGCAACGGGCGGGTGCGGTATCGGACGAAGCGAGCACGTGGCGCACGCAATCGAGCGCAGCCATCTGCGGATCCAGACGCATCTCCTGCTTGGAAATCTTGGCAGCATGAGTGACAAGCGACTCATCCTGCTCAGTCCAAACAGCCGAACCATCGGCAAGCGAGAGAAGCGTATCGGCAAGTAACTTACCGCCAAGCTCACCAAGCTCCATCGTGAGCGCATCGGCATGCTTACCGGCAACAGACGTAGACGCCTGGGCACAATAAGCGCCGGTATCAACGCCATGTCCAATACGCATAATAGAAACGCCAGCAACCTCATCACCAGCGAGAATCGCACGCTGAATAGGAGCAGCCCCACGCCAACGAGGCAGCAAGGACGCATGAACATTCACAATACCAAGCGGCGCCATATGCAGCACGTCATCCGGCAAAATGCAACCATAGGCAGCCACACAGAAAATGTCAGCCTGGGCAGTCTTAAGCGCCTCAACGACCTCAGGCGTCATACGATTAGCCTCAATAACCGGCAACCCCAGCTCAAGCGCCTTAGCCTTAACAGGAGACGGCTCCAACTTTTTACCACGCCCACGAACAGCATCGGGACGAGTAACAACAAGCGCAATCTCATTACCAGCCTCAACAAGCGAAGTCAGCGAAGGCACAGCAAAATCGGGCGTACCCATAAACACAATACGCATAAAGATCGTCTCCTCTCAACCAAAGCCGAGACGGCTACAAATAACAGCGGAAAGCCAAGTACCCAGCCCATCCGCAATAACAATTCAACAAGAACAAATATACCCAAAACCAAAGAAAGAGCCGCAATAAAAGCAGCTCTTTCAGCAAAGCAATTATCAGCGAAGACGCCCCTCCCTGGCCCAACGGCACCCGGGCGAACCGAGCCAGAACAACGCAGTCCCCGGTGCTGAGCGCCCACATATCGTCCCGCGCGCAGTTTCGCAGCAAAGCGAGAATGATAGAGCACGGGATGATATGTGGGCGCTCAGCACCGGGGACGAGGGGACCTACTCGGTCTCGCCCGGTCGAGCGCCGCGGGCCAGGGCGTCCTGGTACTCCTTGACGGCCTTGATCCTCTGCATCGGCTTCAGTCGCTCGAACATGGTGTTACCGTGCAGGTGATCGATCTCGTGCTGCAGGCACACGCAGAACAGGTCACCCGAAGCCTCATAGCGAATCAGGTTGGCGTTCAAGTCGTACGCCTCGACCACGACATGATCGGGACGCTCGATCTCGCAGCTAATGCCAGGGATGGAAAGGCAGCCCTCGCTAAACGGCACCAGATGGTCACTCTGCTCAACAATGACGGGATTGATGAGCACGTACGGATCGTAGTCGTTCTTGTCACTGTAGTCGCAGTCGATGGTGACGAGCTGAATGAGCTCGCCGATTTGCGGAGCAGCAAGGCCGCAACCACCGTTCTCGAACATCATCTTCTTCATCTTCTCGGCAAGCGCCTCGATCGCCGGGGTGATCTCCTCGATGACGGCGCACTCCTGGCGCAGACGAGGGTCAGGCGACAGTACGATTCCGTTGGCTTCCATGGCCATCCTTTCGGGTTGTTACATCAAATCATAGGCATCGACGTCAACGCTCACGCTCACGCCGCGCATGGAGCCCGCCTCTTTGAGGCAGGCGTCGATATCATCAGAGACATGGTACCCCACGGGCGACTTCACAAGCAGACGGAAGCGGTAACGGTCCTTGGCTCTCTCGATTACACACGAAGCCGGGCCCAGCACCTGCGGCACGGCACTCCCCGCCCGCAAAAAGTCTGGCGCGGCAGCATGCCAGCGGCGCTTGAGGAGCTTTGCGATGCGCGCGATGTAGTCCTGCGCGTCATCTCGGTTCGCCGACCACACCAAGATGTTGACCAGGCGAACAAACGGCGGGTACAGCGCGTCGCGGCGCTGATCAAGATCGTGGTCGGTAAAGATCGAACGGTCATGTTCAGCGACGGCGCGAATGACCGGGTCATCGGGAAGGTAGGTCTGGATGATGACCTCGCCGGGGCGATCACCACGACCGGCACGGCCGGCGACTTGCTCCAGCAGATCGTAGGCGCGCTCCCCTGCGCGGAAGTCCGGCAGCTTGAGGGCAAAGTCGGCATTGACCACGCCCACGAGCGTAACCTCGGGAAAGTCGAGGCCCTTGGCGATCATCTGGGTGCCCAGCAGCACCGCACAATCGGCGGCATCGAACTGCTCGAGCAGCTTTTTGTGCGCATCCTTGCCGCGCGTGGAATCGGCATCCATGCGAATAATGGCGACGTCCTCGGGAAGCATCTGGTGCAGTGCGTCCTCGATCTGCTGAGTGCCCATACCCATTTTTGCCAGGTAGCGACTGCCACATTTGGGGCAACGGCTCGTGGGCGCGGGATACGGCTGCACGCGCCAGGACGAACCGCAGGTGTGACACTGCAGCGTGTGCGTGCGCTCGTGGTACGTGAGCGCGGTGGAGCAGTGGTTGCACGTGGGGACACATCCGCACTCGCGGCACATCAGGAAGGGCGCAAAGCCACGCCGGTTGTGCAGCAACACGGCCTTTTCGCGGCGCTCGACCACACGCTCCAGGCCTTCCATCAGAGGTTTAGAGAACATGGAGCGGCTACCGTGCGCGAACTCGCGGCGCAGGTCGGCAATGCGGACAGTCGGCAGCACGGCGTGTCCCGGGCGCTCGGGCATCTCGACGCGCGTCCAGGTGGCACCGTTATACGTGCCGCGGCGGCAGCGGTCGAGGGCCTCAGCAGAAGGCGTGGCCGAGCCCAACACGAGTGGGCAGCGATAGCGACGCGCCATCTCGGCCGCTACCTCGCGCGCGTGGTAGCGCGGGCTGGAGCCCTGCTTGTAGCTGGTCTCATGTTCCTCGTCAATGATGATAAGGCCCAAGTCGTCAAGCGGGCAAAAGAGCGCCGAGCGGGCGCCGACGACCACGCGGGCCGCACCGCTGGCGACCATATCCCACTGGTCCAGACGCTCGCCGGCCGAAAGACGCGAATGGAACACGGCGACCGTCTCGCCAAAGCGCGAGCGGAAGCGGCCGACGGTTTGGGCCGTCAGCGAGATCTCGGGCACGAGCACGCAGGCCGAGCGACCGGCCGCGAGCACGCGCTCGATAGCTGAGAGGTAGACCTCGGTTTTGCCGGAGCCGGTGACGCCGTCGACAAGGACCACGTCTCCGTGGGCGTCAAGACGGGCGCGCTCAATCTGCGTGAGCGCCTGCTGCTGGCCGTTGGTAAGTGCGACCGGCGCCTTGCCGCTTGCCGAGGACAGCGTGGTCTGCTCGCTGCATCCACGCCAGGCGCGGCGCTCCTCCACAACCACGACGTCGCGTTTTTCGAGCGACTTGATGGTCGCCGACATGCTGTTATAGAGAAGGTTGAGGTCGCGCGTCGTGACCGGGCCGCACTGGAGCGCCTCAATGAGCTGACGCTGACGAACTGCAGTCTTGGGCGGCGTATAGCCGAAACCCTCGGGCGTGAGCATGACCCAGCGGTTTTGGATTGGCTTGACGGCGGGACGTTCAACCGTCCACACGCCGTCGTCACCCTTGACCACGCGCGGGCTGCCGCCCGGAGGCAAGAACAGGCGCAGGCACTCGGAAAGCGTTGCGACATATTCGCGGCTCATCCAGCGTGCGATACGGGCAGCCTCGGCGGTAAAGAGCGGTTTGCTGAGGATAGCCTCGATAGGCTTGATACGCGCGGGATCGAGAGCGTCGTTACCTTGCAGGTCGGCCAGCTCGGGCGCGATGTCGACGATGTAGCCCGCGGCCGCACGGTTGCCAAAGTGGACCAGAACCGTAGACCCGATCTGAGCCTCGTTGGCAAGAGATTGCGGAATGCCGTAGGCAAACGGCTCGGACAGCGCACGGGTGGGAATGTCGAGAACCACGCTCGCATACGCGGCGATGGGTTCGGGCGCGGGCTTGGGCTTGGACTGGGCAGCATTGGGTGCCAGCGCCGGAGCCTCCTCCGGTTCCGGCGAACCAAACAGCGACAGTTGCTCGGCCATGGCCCCTATACCTCCCATCCCATGCGTCTTCAGAAACAAGAGCCCCGCTCGGGTGAACGGGGCTCGGATACATGCGTTTACGCGGCTGCTACAGCGCCATCGTGCGGGCGCGGTCGATGCGCGCCAGGCAGTCGTCGCGACCGACGAGCGCCATGGTCTCGCCCAGCGGAGGGCTCACCATGTTGCCGCAGACGGCGACGCGCACGGCCTGGAACACCACGCGCTTCTTAAGGTCCATCTGCTCGGGCAGCGGCTCAAGCGCGGCGTCAATGTTGACAGCCGTCCACTCGTCCACACCCTCAAGCGCGGCCTTGGCGGCATCCAGAATGGCACCCATGCCCTCCTTGGCCAGGCCCTTGTTGACAGACTTCTCGTCATACTCGAGCGTCTCAGCCGTAGCAAAGATGGGAGCGGCGACGGTCACGGCGTCGGCCGGCATCTTGGTGCGCGGCTTAACGATGGCAGCGAGCGCGTCGATCCAATCCTCGCCGTACTCGACATTACCCTCGATGAGACCCGCCTCGTGCAGCTCGGGGACCATGATCTCGTCGGCAAACTGAGCATCGGACATGCCGTTGATGTACTCGGCATTGACCCAGTCGAGCTTCTTGGGGTCGAAGGTCGCCGGGTTCTTGGAGATGCGGTCGAGCGAGAACTTGCTGGCCAGGACTTCGCGCGGGATGATCGTGGTCTCACCGTCGAGCGACCAGCCGAGCAGCGCCAGGTAGTTGACGAAGGCGTCGGACAGGTAACCGGCGTCGCGGTACTCCTCCACCGAGGTGGCGCCGTGGCGCTTGGAGAGCTTCTTGCCATCGGCGCCAAGAATCATAGAGATATGGGCGAACGTGGGCACGGGCGCGCCGAGGGCCTCGTAGACCATGACCTGACGCGGAGTGTTGGACAGGTGGTCGTCGCCGCGGATGACATGGGTGATCTTCATCATGGCGTCGTCGACGACGGTCGCGAAGTTGTACGTGGGCGTGCCATCGGAGCGGAAGATGACAAAGTCGTCGAGCTCCTTGGCGTCGAAGGTCACCTCGCCGTGGACGGCGTCGTGGATGACGACGTCTCCGCGGTCCTCGGGCACTTTGATGCGCAGGACGTAGGACTCGCCGGCCTCGATGCGGCGGCGGGCCTCCTCGGGATCAAGATCGCGGCAACGGCGCTGATAGCCCTGGAAGGGGTCCTTGCGCTCCTGCGCGGCCTTGCGGTCGGCGTCGAGCTGCTCCTTGGTGCAGAAGCAGGGATAGGCCTTGCCCTCGTCCCAAAGCTTCTGGGCAGCCTGCTTGTACAGGTCCAGGCGCTCGGTCTGGGCGTAGGGGCCAAAGTCGCCGCCCACCTCGGGACCCTCGTCCCAGTCCAGGCCCAGCCAACGCATGGCGCGCAGGATGATCTGCGTGTTCTCGTCGGTGGAGCGGGTGGGGTCGGTGTCGTCGATGCGCAGGATGAACGTGCCGCCGTTAGCACGGGCGAAAGCCCAGTTATAGATAGCGGTGCGGGCGCCGCCGATGTGCAGCTTGCCCGTCGGTGAGGGTGCAAAGCGGACGCGAACGTCTGATGCCATGGAAATCTCCTCGATTGCAGGATGGATGTCTAACCGCATCAGTATAAAGCATCAAACCAACCTCCGCACAAAGGGCACCGACCTACTCATCGAAGCCGGGCAGCTAATTTGGGACGGGGCTTTTTTAGCTGCCCCGGCAGGCTATCGACTAAACCAGCAAACAATCAGCCGGGGTAGCTAAAAAAGCCCCGTCCCAAATTAGCTGCCCAATGAGTAGGTGCGGAAAGGGTGTGAATGTTTGATTTACGCGCTATGATGTGCCCTTGCATAGAGAGCCCGGCGGAATGGTAACGGTCGCCGGGACACGTTTTTGAAAGGACAATCATGTCAGAAGAACTTCGTTCCATCCCGCCCCAACACGGGTCCTTTGTTTTTACGTCGGAGTCGGTGACCGAAGGTCATCCCGATAAGATCGCCGACCAGATCAGCGACGCCGTCCTCGACGCAATCCTCGCCAAAGAAATAGAGCTGCAGGAGCAGGGCTACATCGCCCCCAACGGCGTGCCTGCCAACGTGGAGAACGTCCGCTGCGCCTGCGAGACCCTCGTGACCACCGGCACCGTCATCGTCGCCGGCGAGATTCGCACCCAGGCCTACGTAGATGTTCAGGAAATCGCCCGTGGCGTTATCCGCCGCATTGGCTACAACCGTGCCAAGTTCGGTTTTGACTGCGACACCTGCGGCGTCATGAGCCTCATCCACGAGCAGTCGCCCGATATCGCCCAAGGCGTTGACGAGTCCTTCGAGACCCAGACCGGCGCTACCACCGACCCGATCGACCTGATCGGTGCCGGCGACCAGGGCATGATGTTCGGTTATGCCTCCAACGAGACCAAGACCCTCATGCCCATGCCGCACTACCTGGCAAGCCGCCTGGCTGAGCGCCTGGCCGCCGTGCGCCACGACGGTACCCTGCCCTATCTGCGTCCCGACGGCAAGACCCAGGTCACCGTGCGCTACGAGGAAGGCAAGCCCGTCGAGGTCACGACCATCGTCATCTCCACGCAGCACGCTGCCGAGATCGAGGACATGGGAAAGATCAAGGCCGACCTCATCAAGCACGTCATCACCCCGGTCATGGCCGCTGAGAACATGCCGTGGGATAACGCAGACATCTACGTGAACCCCACCGGTCGCTTTGTCGTGGGCGGCCCCATGGGCGACACGGGCCTCACCGGCCGCAAGATCATCGTCGACACCTACGGCGGCTATGGCCGTCACGGCGGCGGTGCCTTTAGCGGCAAGGACTGCACCAAAGTTGACCGCTCCGCTGCGTATGCCGCGCGCTGGGTAGCCAAGAACGTGGTCGCCGCCGGTCTGGCCGACCGCTGCGAAGTCGAGCTTGCCTACGCCATCGGCGTTTCCAAGCCCCTCTCAATCATGGTCGACACCTTCGGTACCGCCAAGGTCGCCGAGGACAAGATCGTTGAAGCAGTAGAGAAGACCTTCGACCTGCGCCCGGGTGCCATCATCCGCGACCTTCACCTGCGTCGCCCCATCTACGAAAAGACGGCAGCCTACGGTCACTTCGGCCGCGAAGACGCCGACTTCACCTGGGAGAAGACCGACCGAGTCAAAGAACTCAAAGCAGCCTGCGGCCTGTAAGCTTACGAGAAAAGCCACAGCCAAATAACAACGCACCAAAAGAAGTACCGGCCCCAACCGGTACTTCTTTTTTATTTAAAGGTGGTGAAGATGAGCCGACCTGGGACATGGAATAGGTCATAGGCCGATAAATTTCGCAGCAGAGCGACTCCAACCATGTATCCTAAGTTCCGAGGGCTTTGGTATTTGGTCGGTCGCGAGTTCCGCACGAGCCGGAGAGCACTTAATGTGCTCTCCGTGCGAGCAGGACTGCCCGAGCAGGCGACCAAATACCAAATCCCTCGGAACGGCGGGACAGAGTATGCCCCGCCCCTCGGGACGACGGAATAGAACAGGAGCACCCATGGCAGGCAAGCCGCAAACACTAGCTACGACCTCGGCATTCGAGATCTTGGGCCCCGTCATGGTCGGCCCCAGCTCATCGCACACCGCCGGCGCCCTGCGCTGCGCCCAAGTTGCCGCCAGCCTGCTGGAAGGCCGCATCACCAAAGTCACCTTTGGCCTGTGGAACTCCTTCGCCCACACCTACCGCGGCCACGGCACCGATCGTGCGCTCGTCGCGGGCATCCTGGGCCTCGACACCGATGACGAGAACATCAAGCAGGCCTTTGACCTCGCGCACGAGCAGGGCCTCGAATATCACTTTGACATCAGGGGCGACGACGCCTCCATCCACCCCAACACCGTCGACATCGACATGGTCGACGACACGGGCGCCACGGCACAGGTCCGCGGCGAGAGCCTGGGCGGCGGCAAGATGCGCATCAGCCGCATTAACGGCGTCGGCGTCGACATCTCGGGCATGTACTCCACACTCTTCGTGGCGCACAAGGACGTTCCCGGCGTGCTCGCCGCTCTCACGAACCTGCTCGCCTACGCACACGTGAACATCGCCTTCTGCCGCACCTACCGCACCGAAGTGGGCGGCCAGGCTTACTCCGTCTTTGAGACCGACGGCGCGCCCGACGACACCGTTATCCCGATGCTACGCAAGCTCGACAATGTCGATTACGCCACGTTTATCGAGCTCCCCGGTTCTGCCTCGTCGCTCTCCCCCGGCGTCTCGGCCAAGGAGATCTTCGACGACGGCGAGCAGCTGCTCGATGCGTGCGCCGAACTCGGCATGAATATCGGCGCCGTTATGGCCGTGCGCGAGGCGCGTCTGACCGGTGAGGCGCACGCCGTTGCCGCCATGCGCCGCGTGCTCGAGGTTATGCGCGAAGAGACCACAGCCCCTATCGCAAATCCGCAGCGCTCGCTCGGCGGGCTTATCGGTGGCGAGGCCAAGCTCGTCGAAGTAACCCGCCGTAACGATTTGAGCGCAAACCTGATGGGCCCCGTTCAGACCGAAGCCGTGGCCCGCGCGATGGCCGTGCTCGAGCGCTCCGCCACCATGGGCGTGATTGTCGCCGCCCCCACGGCCGGCTCCGCGGGTGTTGTGCCCGGCTGCGTGCTGGCGCTCGCCGATCACCTGCAGCTCGACGACGAGCAGGTCATGGACGCCCTCTACTGCGCAGCCGCCATCGGCCTCAACCTCACCACGAGCGCCTGCGTCGCCGGCGCCGAGGGCGGCTGCCAGGCCGAGGTGGGAAGCGCCGCCGCCATGGCAGCCGCCGCGCTGGCGCAGATGCTCGGCGGCACGCCCGAGCAGGCGCTCGACGCCAGCTCCATCGCGCTGAGTAACCTGCTGGGCCTCGTTTGTGACCCCGTCGGTGGCCTCGTGGAGGTGCCCTGCCAAAACCGCAACGCCATCGGCGTGGCAGCGGCCTTTAGCTCGGCACAACTCGCCCTCGCAGGAATTAAGAGCCTGGTTCCGTTTGACCAGATGGCACATGTCATGCTCTCGGTGGGTCACGCGTTGCCGGCCACGCTGCGCGAGACGGCAAAGGGCGGCATCGCGCAGGCTCCGGCCGCACTTTCGGCCTGCGCAAAATGCGGTGTGTGCGGATAACGACAAAGAATGACTCAAAGGTGGGACAAATGTCCCACCTCTTTCGAATGCCACCGTTTCCGTACCACAAACAGCAGGGCAATCGCTATAATGCAAGCCCAGTAAAAACACGATGAACCGCAAGGCGAAAATCGAAGGATATGCATACGATATCGCAAAACGATCGAACTCAACTGATTCCCGATCCGCAGCAGCCGAGCAGGCACACCGGCGGCGTTCAGTCACCGCGTCCTATCGCGCCGAGCCACGGTCAGCAGCGTGGTGCGGCAAGCGCTTCTCAACGCCCGAACCAACAGCGACAGCAGCGTCAACAACGTCAGCAGCGCCAGGCAAACGGCAATGCGCCCAAGCAGCCCCCCACGCACGCTCGAGGCGATCGCGGCCCCGCACGCAAGTCCGCTGGCAACAATAAGTCGGGCAAAAAGACGACGCTCTTTGTCGTCCTGGGTCTTATCGTCATTGTCTATATCGTAGGCGTCGTAGCGTTTTCGCAGGTAGCCTACCCCAACACCACCATCGCCGGCGTCGACGTCTCGTTCTCCAACGCCTCGTCTGCCGCAACCA
The DNA here is from genome assembly GCA_902491345.1 of uncultured Collinsella sp. Lineage (GTDB taxonomy): Bacteria > Actinomycetota > Coriobacteriia > Coriobacteriales > Coriobacteriaceae > Collinsella. The sequence continues at coordinate 70,551 of CABUHI010000007.1, read as the reverse complement.
AGGTCAACTCCGCGTGGAAGCACTATAAGCTCACCGTGACAGGCGATGATTTTAGCTGGACCTATCAGCCCGAATCCGATGAGCCCATCGTCGACGGTGAAGCTGCCGCAAAAGAGATCATTAGCCATAACGAAGCCTTTATCTGGCCGGTCCGTCTCGTAGAGTCTTTTAGTGGCAAGACCAAAACAACCGCTACCTCCAACGAAGTCGATCTTGATCAAGATGTCGACCTGTCCATGCTTTCCGACGCCTTCAACCAAAAACAGTTTGAGAAGGATTTGGGCGCCGCCATCGACGAGTTTAACGAGGGGCGTTCGGGCACGTTCGAGGCCAATAGCTCCTATGACGAGCAGGCCGGCAAGTTTACCGTCGAGAAGGCGCGCTCCAACGAAAAACTCAACCGCGAGCATGTCATTAAGTATGCCGAGCTCGAGCTTGCCTCGCTGGCCGAGACCGTAGATCTTTCCAAGCTCGGCAACGATGCCTATGAGCCGCTCAATGGAACGCTGACCGATGATCAGATTCAGGCCGCATGCGATGCCGCCAACAACTTCCTGGGCGTCAACGTGACCCTCAAGCTCAACGGCGAGGATGCCGGCAAGGTTGATGGCGCTTCCGTGTTGCAGTGGATCAGCTTCGCCGATCCGGCCAACCCCACGCTCGATACGTCACAGATCAGCAGCTGGGCAGCCGAGCTCGCCAACGGCTTTAATACCGTGGGCTCCACTCGCTGGTGGACGCGCGCTGATGGCAAGCAGTGCGCCGTCGAAGGCGGTGACTTTGGTTGGTCTATCGATAGCAGCTCGCTCGCCAAGCAGGTCGAGGACGCCATTAACAACAAGCAGACCGGCGAAATCGAGATCAAGTACTCCCAGAAAGCCGACACCTTTACCGCAAAGGGTGAACCCGACTGGAAGGCGTATATCGACGTCGACCTGTCCGAGCAGCACGCGCGCTACTATGACGAGAGCGGCAATATCGTGTGGGAGGCCAACTTTATTTCCGGCAAACCGGGCGAAGACGCCACCCCCGAGGGCGTGTGGCAGATCAACAGCAACGACGGCGGCAGCACCCTGATCGGAGCCAAAGACCCCGAGACCGGTAAGCCCAAATACGAGAGCCCGGTGAGCTACTGGATGCCGTTCGAAGGCAACATGATCGGTTTCCACGATGCCACCTGGCAAAACGACAAGAGCTTCGATAACGCCGAGTCGTACAAGTGGTGCGGCAGCCACGGTTGCATCAACCTGCGCCTGGCAGACGCCAAGGCACTTCACGACTGCATCAAAGTCGGACTGTGCGTGGTTGTCCACTCGTAGTGCAAAGCGCGCATTCCTACAACGTGGAACCGCTGCGACCAATCTAACAGTTCCGAAAGAAACCGTCCTATGCGCCCGCCCCAACCGGTGGGCGCATATAATTATCGAGGTTCTTTCTATAAAGGAGACGCTATGCCGAATGTCCCCACGATCACCCCGGGCCCAGATGATACCGAGCACACGCCCGAAGGTGCCACCGAAACGATTCCTCTGATTACAAACGCGCACACCGACAAGCAGAGCGGACGAACGAACGATACGGCCGAGACTTCCGATGAAGAAGCATATGCCAAGCTCAAGGCAAAACGTGCCGAACGTCGACGCAAAAAGCTGATTCGACGCGGTATTGCCGCCGGCGTCGTGGGTGCCATCGCGCTCATTGCCATTGTCGCAACCCTTGTTATCAATGCGCAGCCACAGGGCGCTAGCGGTCCCGTGACCGACATGGTGACCGAGGGCACGTTTACCACAACGGTCGAGGCGAAAGGCCAGTTCAAACCCATTTCGTCCTCAGTGGTTTCCCCTTCTGTCGACGGTACGGTCGATTCGATCAACGTGCAGGCAGGCCAATCCGTCAACGAGGGCGACGTGCTTATGACCATTAAAAACGACGAGCTCGATCGCAACGTTGCCGAGGCGCAGCGTGCAGTTGCAGCCGCTCAAGAAGACCTCGCCAACGCGCAGAAAGCCGCAGCTGCCGCGCAGGCCACCCCAACGACGGTCGTCGATGGAGCTTCCGCAGCGGCTGGCGTCTCCGCCGCATCAGCGGACACGAACGCCGTATCGGCCGCGCAGCGCAGCCTCGCATCGGCCCAGGCAAACCTTGAGCAGGCAAACGCCAAGGCCGCCAGCCGTACGGTCACGGCCCCCAGCTCGGGAAGCATCGTGGAGCTCAACGCAAAGGTGGGCGCCACGGTAACAGGCGGCATGATCATGGGCGAAAGCGACACGAGCGGCGGCAAGCAGTGCATGCAGATCGCCGACCTGTCCAAAATGAAGGTGACCGTGCAGGTGGGCGAAAAGGACATCGCCAAGATCGCCGTTGGGCAGAGCGCCAACGTCACGTATCCCGCGTTTCCCGATATCGTGAGCCAGGGCACCGTCACGGCTATCGCGTCGGTGGCAAACTCCGACGCCGCCAACGGTGGCAGCGGCAGCGTAACCTTTAACGTCGACATCCTCATCGAGGCGCCCGACGCGCGCCTGAAGCCGGGCATGACGGCCGAGGTATCGGTGGTAACCGAGCAGCTCGACGACGTGGTGATGGTGCCGACGATGGCGCTCATGACCGAAGACGGCGAACACTATTACGTCAACGTGGCAACCGATGAAGAAGGCAAGAAAACCCATCGCGTGAAGGTGGCTGTCGTAACGCAAAACGACAACGAAGCCGTAGTCGGCAAGACACAGGTCAAGCGCGACGACCAGGGCAACGAGATCAACCCCAACGTGCCGGTTACCAAGCTGCGCGATGGCGACGCCCTCGTCATGGACACCGGAGCGGACGCAACGGCTGACGGCGGCTACAGCGCGGATTCGGGCAGTTTGTCTGAAGATGAGGGCATGTAATGCGTCCCGTTATCGACATCCGCAACGTGCACCGCATCTTTGAGAGCGAGGCGGGGTGCGCCCACATCTTGCACAACGTGAGTCTGGCGGTAAATCCCGGCGAATTCGTCGCTATCACTGGCCCCTCGGGCTCGGGCAAATCAACGCTCATGAACATCCTGGGCTGCCTGGACAAACCGACGGCGGGCGACTATTACCTGCAAGGGCTCAACGTGGCCGAGCTCGATGATGACGAGCTCACCGAAGTCCGCGCCCTGAGCATTGGCTTTGTCTTTCAGAGCTTCAACCTGCTGCCGCGCCTGTCGGTTATCGAAAACGTCATGCTGCCGCTGGCCTACACCAATGTGCCCCGTAGCCAGCGCGAAATGCGCGCCGTGCACGCGCTGCAGGCCGTCACGCTACCGGTCGACCACTGGGACCACCGCATATCCGAGCTCTCGGGCGGCCAGATGCAGCGTGTCGCCATCGCGCGCGCCCTTGTCAATGACCCGCCCATCATCCTGGCCGATGAGCCGACGGGAAACCTGGACTCCGCCACTGGAGCGCTTGTGATGGAGACCTTCTATAGACTTCAGGAGCACGGCAAAACCATCGTGCTCATCACACACGACCCCGGCATCGCCGCCGAGGCCGACCGTGCCGTGACCATTCGCGACGGTCGCATTCACGACGGCGCGTATATTCCACATGCACCGAAGACCCTGCGCAGCGCCGTAGATAGCCTGCCCATGATTTCCGCCTCCGCCAACCCGCCGAAAGGAGTGGTGGCATGAGCGCCCGCGATCTCCTCCAGGAAGCCCTTCACTCGCTCGAGGCCAACAAGGGGCGCAGCCTGCTCACCATCCTGGGCATTGTCATCGGCATCGCCTCGGTTATCGCCATGACTTCGCTCATCGGCGGCATCCAAAACAGCTTGGTCAACAGCCTGGGCCTCAATGCGGCACGCATGGTGCAAATCTATTCGTCGCAAGAACTCACCGAGTCGGACATCGAGAAGCTTCAAAAACTGGTGCCGCAGATTGAGCAGATCGGCATTGTCGACAGCGCGTATACCGAGTACAAGACCGGCGATAAAAGCTATACCGTCATGGCGCAGGGCGTCGATAGCGACATGCTCGACGCGGTGGGGGCCGGCAAGCTCGTTGCGGGGCGTACCTATTCCCAGGCCGAGTCTCAATCAGGCTCGCGCGTGGCGCTCATCAGCCGCGGCGGCGCCGATCAACTTTACGGCAACGAACAGGACGCGGTGGGCAAGACTATTAAGGTCTCCAACGGCGAGGTGCAGATTGTCGGCGTTATCGACGGCGGCAGCGACTCCATGGGCTCGCTCACGCTGTATATGCCACGCGAAACCATCTCTGGGCTGTTTGGCGACGACAATCCTTCATTCCCCAGCGTGACGGCACTTGCCGCCGAGGGCACGGACATGGATGAGCTCTGCAAAACCATCGAGACCAAGGTGCGCGCGATGAAGGGCATCGCGGAGGATGATGAGTACGACAGTGTATCGGCGACCTCCATGAAAAGCGCTATCGATGCACTCAACTCCTTTATGGGCGCATTCTCGCTCATCATGGGTGCTGTCGCCAGCATCTCGCTGCTTGTCGGCGGTATCGGCATTATGAATATGATGCTTACCAACGTAACGGAGCGCATTCGCGAGATCGGTATTCGCCGCGCCCTGGGCGCAAGTCGTCGCGATATCACCGCGCAGTTTTTGGCCGAGTCTTCGGCGCTGTGCGTCACCGGCGGACTGTTGGGTGTCCTGATTGGCTATCTGCTGGCATGGGGACTCACGTTCTTTGCCGCAAGCTCGGGCATCATGAGCGAGTTTGGAGCCACCGGGACGATCACGCCAAGCTTCTCCATTACGACAGTGTTGATCGCGTTTGCCGTATCGGTCGGCATCGGCGTAATCTTTGGCTTCTACCCCGCTCGCCGCGCAGCAAAGCTCGACCCCGTCGAGTGTCTACGCTACCAGTAAGCCACCACCAATAAGTTGCGGTGAATTAGGGACTGAATATGCTATCTAACAGCAAAAACAGACACTATTTCACCGCAACTTATTGAAGGGCCCTAGGCGCGGCGAGCGCCTAGCGCGCGAACTCCCGTAAGAGCGCGTCTTCCACTTCCCGAAGCGAAAGGGCCCCGTCTCCCTCGGCGGGACGGGTGACCACGATGCAGCGCGCTCCCGCGTCGCGCGCAGCAGCGAGCTTCACGGCCGTGCCGCCTACGGTTCCCGAGTCCTTGGTCACAAGCCACTGGGCGCCCACCTGCCGAAGCATCGCCTCGTTGAGCTCGCGGGTGAAGGGCCCCTGCATGCCGATGACGTGCGACGGCGAAAACCCCGCGTCGATGCACTTCGTTATAGCACCGGGCAGCGGGAGCACACGCACGAAGAAGCGCTCCGCAAAATCGGCGACACGCGTGTAGGGAGCAAGCTCCTTGCTCCCCGTCGTGAGAAGCGCTCGACCCGGGTTCTCGGAGAGAAAGCGCGCCGCGCAGGCGATCGACGCGACCGGCACGACGCCTTTGGGCAGCACCTCGGCCGGGCGCGCAAGGCGCAGGCATCGTGCACCCACGGCGAGCGAAGCGGCCCGAATGTTGCCGCTTGCGAGCGTAGCGAAGGGGTGCGTGGCATCGACGACGATGCGCGCGCCGGAAAGCTCGCGCTCCATGTCGGCCTCGTCGAGCCTGCCCGCCTGCACCTCGATGCCCGGAAGCTCGCCCAAAAGCTCGCCTCCGTACTCGGTTGCCGCGTAGGCACGGGCGGGGATGCCCGCCCCGCTCGCCCATTCGCACAGAAGGCGGCCCTCAGTGGTGCCGGCGAAGATGCGCAGCGCCGACGCGGATGCGGGGGCCGTCACTTCGGGCCGCCCGTGCGCGTGATCTGGTAGAGCAGCGCGTTCATAATGGCGGCCGCCACGGTCGAGCCGCCCTTGCGACCCCTCGCGACGATGGCCGGCACGCGTCGCGCGAGTAGCTCCTCTTTCGCCTCGACCACGTTCACAAACCCGACCGGCACCCCAACGACGAGCGCGGGCGCGATCTTCCCCGCGTCCATGAGCTCGGCGAGGCGCAGAAGTGCTGTGGGAGCGTTGCCGACGGCCACGATAAGCGGACCCTCGATGCCGCAAGCTTTGTCCATGCTCGCAACGGCGCGAGTCGTGCCCGCAGCGCGCGCGGCCGCGGCGACATCAGGGTCGGCCATGTAGCACACGGCCTTGCAGCCGAGCTTCGCGAGCGCGGCCTTGCTTATGCCTGCGAGCGCCATGTTCGTATCGGTAAGCACCGTAGCCCCTGCGCGCAGTGCGTCGAGCGAACAGTGCGCGGCGTCATGGGTGAACACGAGGGAATCGGCGTACGAGAAGTCGGCAGTGGTGTGGATGACGCGCTTCACGACGGGCTCTTCGAGCGGCGGGAACGTGCGGCCGCCGAGCTCTTCGGTGATGATCTCGAAGCTGCGCCGCTCGATGTCGCCGGGCGCCATCTCCTTGGAATCCATCTAGTACTCCACTCCTTCCCTTGCACATATCCCCTGCTTGTAGGGGTGTTTTTCGCACCGCATCTCGGTTATGTAGTCGGCCTTCTCCACGATCTTGCGGGAAGGCGCGCGCCCGGTGAGCGCTACTTCGACGCCGCGCGCGGACATCTCGAGGGCGCGGTCCACGAGCGCCTCGTCGACAAGACCCTTCGAAAGCGCGTCGAGCGCCTCGTCGAGCACGAGCAGCCCCTCCTGCGCGCCCTCGAGCTCGGCGAGCGCGGAAGCGAGGTTCCCATCGTGCAGCTCGCGCGTCGCGGCAAGTTCTTCCGACGTCATCGACCAGGTAAACTTGTCCGACGCCTTCCCCGCGAACACGGGCACGCCGAAATGCTCGGCGAGCAGGCGCGCCTCCCCGCTTTCGCCGTCTTTAAGGAACTGCACGACGACGACGCGGCGGCCTGCGGCGAGCATGCGAAGGGCGAGGCCCATCGCCGCCGTGGTCTTGCCTTTGCCGTCGCCATGATACACGTGGATCATACGCCCTCCTCGATAATACGGTAGACATACTCCATGTCGAGCGCCCCGCGCACGACGTCGGCCAGGCGGTCGAACTCGCGCGCACGGTGATCGGCCGCGGACGCCGCGCCCGCGGCACCCACGACGCTCTCGGGCAGGCCGCGCATGCGCGCGAGCGAGCGCGCGAGGGCGAGCGCCACCCCCGGTTCGTCGAACAGGCCGTGGAGATAGGTTCCGAACACGTTTCCGCAGGCCGCGCCTTCTGGTTTGCCGCCAATCGTGCCCGCAGGGGCGCAGGAGACGGTCGTTTCGCCGTCGTGAATCTCGTACCCGCGCGCCGTCATGCCGTTCCACACCGAGAACGCGCCTTGGGCGCCCGTGATGCGCAGCTCCGACTGGGCGAGGCGCTTTTCCTCCTTGAACACCGTACTTGCAGGGATGAGCCCGAGCCCGCGCGCGGTGCCAGCGCCTTCCCTGCCGTGCGGATCGGAAAGCTCGTCTCCCAAAAGCTGGTAGCCTCCGCATATGCCGAGCACCGGCGTGCCCGCGCCCGAAAGCGCGCGTACACAGGCTCCGATGCCGCTAGCCGCAAGCCAGCGCGCGTCGTCGAGCGTGGTCTTCGAGCCGGGGAGCACCACCAGGTCGGGTCGGCCCAGATCGGTCGTCGAGGAAACGTAGCGCACGCCCACGCCGGGCACGCGCGAAAGCGGGTCGAAGTCGGTGAAGTTCGACAGATGCGGAAGGCGCACGACGGCGACGTCGATGACGCCGCGCGCCTCGCGGGCAGATAGGCGCGGCGCGAGCGAGTCCTCGTCGTCCAGGTCGAGCGTAAGATACGGCACGACCCCCACGACGGGAACCCCGCACATCTTCTCGAGCGGGGCCAAACCCGGGCGCAGGATTTCCACATCGCCGCGGAACTTGTTCACCACAAGCCCCCGCAAAAGAGCGCGATCCTCGGGCGCAAAGAGCGCGACCGTGCCGTAGAGCTGAGCAAACACCCCGCCTGGGTCGATGTCGCCCGCGAGCAGCACGGGGGAGGACACGGCGCGCGCGAGCCCCATGTTGACGATGTCGTTTTCGGCAAGGTTGATTTCGGCGGGGCTGCCGGCGCCCTCGATGACGATGACGTCGTTTTCCTCCGCGAGCGAATCGAACGCCTCCAAAATCTGCGGCATGAGCGCCTTCTTTCGCGCGAAGTAGTCCCTCGCAGCGAAGGCCCCCTGCGCCTTGCCGGCCACGATGAGCTGGCTTCGGTGGTCGCTTTCGGGCTTGAGCAGGATGGGGTTCATGCGCACGTCGGGCGCGATGCCGCACGCCTCGGCCTGCATGATCTGGGCGCGCCCCATCTCGAGCCCATCGGCCGTGACACCGCTGTTGAGCGCCATGTTCTGGCTCTTGAAGGGAGCCACGCGCAGGCCGTCCTGCGAAAGCACACGGCACAGCCCGGCCGCAAGCAGGCTCTTCCCCGCGTTCGACATGGTGCCCTGGATCATGATGGGCTTCGCCCTACCCACGGGAATCGACCTCCTTCGCCGAGCCTCGGCCATCCGCGCCCGCCATAGCGCCGCTGCAAGAAGCGCCGCCCCGTTCGTCGGGTTCGCCTTCGCCCGATGCGCCTTCCGCCCGAAGCGCGCGGCTGAACGCCATCGCAAGCCGGGCGTTCTCCTTGCGCGTGCGCACCGCGACGCGGCACCAGAAACGGGACAGTACCGAAAACGAGTCGCACGTGCGGACCAAAACCCCCTGTTTATACAGGCGCTCGGGGATGTCTTTCGCCGGCGTGCGGACTAAAAGGAAGTTCGCATCCGACGGCACGACGGAAAGCCCGAGCGAGGAGAGCTCGTGGGAAAGCCACGCTCGCTCGCCCGCCAATACATCGCGCGTGCGCGAAACGTATTCGACGTCTTCCAGGGCGGCGATGCCCGCGGCCTCGGCGACCGAGGAGACGGGCCACGCCTGCCCCGCCCGGCGAATCCCCTCGATGAGTTGGGCGTTTCCGCTGATCAGATACCCCAACCGCAACCCTGCCATTCCGTAGAGCTTGGTAAACGCGGAGAGCACGGCCACATGGTGCGAACACGCGGCGCGCGCGGCCACGCTCCTTTCGCGGGCGTCGGGCGCAAATCCGAGGAAGCACTCGTCCACGACGAGCAGCGCGCCCACCTGCTCGCAGCGGCAAGCCGCGGCATCGATCACGCTGGGGTCGACGAGGCGCCCCGTCGGGTTGTTCGGATTGCAGAGGTACGCCACGTCTCCCGGCCCCTCGATCGCGCGGGCGAAGGAGGCGGGCACGTCGAAGTCGTCCGCTTCGGAGAGCGGGAACTCCTGCACGCATGCGCCAAAGTACGATGCCGCCTCCGCATATTCAGAGAACGTCGGCGCGCACACGACGATGCGTTTCGGGCGCACCGCCGCGGCGAGCCGCCAGATGATGTCGGACGCGCCCGCGCCGCAGACGATAGTATCTTCGCGAATGCCCTGGGCGCGCGCTAGGACGCGAACGAGGGCGAGACTTTCCCTATCGGGGTAGGCGTCGATTCGAGAAAGCGCCTTGCAAGCTGCGGCGACGGCGCGCGGCGAGGGGCCTGCCGGATTCACGTTCACCGAGAAGTCAATGAGGTCGGAGGCGCCCCCTTCGCAAGCGATGCCGAGCGATTGCGTGCTACCCCCATGCGCACGGGCGCGTAGGATTCCCCCGGCAGCCCGGGACGCGGCGTGGTCTTCCCTCATGACATCGCCCCCACGGCGAGCACGACCGCTGCACGTGCGGCACCGAAGACGACGAGCGCGCATACGGACGCGGCGAGCATGAGCCTAGTCGCCCGGGCGATGTCTCCCCACTCGATTTCGCGGGACGCGTCGCCTATCGTCGGTTTCTCAACGAGCTTGCCGAAATACACCGCGGGTCCTGCCAGGCGCAGCCCGAGCGCGCCCGCGCACGCCGACTCGGTCTGCGCCGAGTTGGGGCTCGCATGGCGACGCCTGTCGCGGCGCCAGATGCGCGCCGCCCCGCGCGCGTCGAGCCCGACGATCGGGCACACGACGATCATGAGCAGGGCCGATAAGCGCGAGGGAATCCAGTTCACCGCATCGTCGAGGCGCGCCGAGGCGCAGCCGAAGTCGATGTAGAGCGCGTTTTTGTAGCCCACCATGCTGTCGAGCGTGTTCACAGCCTTGTATGCCATGCCCAAGGGCGCACCCCCGATCATAAGGTAGAAAAGCGGCGCGATGACGCCGTCGCTCGCGTTCTCCGCCACCGTTTCCACGGCGGCGCGCACAACGCCCTGCTCGTCGAGAACAGACGTGTCGCGTCCCACGATGAGCCCGACGGTTTCGCGCGCCGCGACAAGGCCGCCCTTCGAGAACGCGCGGGCCACGGCCAGGCTCTGGCGGCGCAGCTCGCATGTCGCGAGAATCTGATAGCTCGCCCATGCCTCGGCCACGAAGCGCAAGCCGGGGTGAACCATGCCGCAAAGATGCAGGATTCCCCAGGTCAAAAACCCACACGCAAGCGGAAGCGCCACGGCGAGCACAAGCCCTGCGGCGCGCGTGCCCGCGGACGTTTGCGGGAATGCGTGCCGCAGGCGGCCTTCGGCCCACGTGATCGCGCGCCCCATGGCGACGACGGGATGGGGAAGCCAGCGCGGGTCGCCGAAGGCAAGGTCGGCCGCGAACCCGGCGGCGACGGCAAGAATCGTCATCACCGGGCATCGCCCCCCGAAGCGGGGCGAACGTCGCGAAGGCAGCGCCCATCCCAGGTGGCGGCCCATGCGCCGCCCGGCTCGGTATGCACGTCGAAGTATTCCATTTTCGGGACAGCAAGCTCGGAAAGCAGCGCTTTCACGGTACCCGCGTGAACGACGAAGACGGCGCGCCCACTCCCCTGGGCGCGCTCCGATTCGCACGCCTCCCGAAACGCCGCGACGACGCGGCGGGTGAAATCGCTCTTGCCCTCGCCATGCGGGCACCGCGTCTCGCACCAGGAGTCTACCCAGGCGCGGTAGCGCGCATCCGCTTTAAGCTCGGCGGCGCTTCGCCCCTCGAAGTCACCGAAATCCATCTCGCGCAGACCGGGGCATGCCATAAGCTCCGCATTCGGGAAGAGGATGCGTGCCGTCTGGTCGGTGCGGGCCATGCCGCTCGTGATAACACGGAACACGTCACGATCGCACGCGAGCTCGCGCAAAGCGCGCTCGCCCGCGCTCGACAGGGGCTCGTCGGTGCCCGCCCCGCTGTAGCGATGGTCTTCCGTGCCCGCCGTGGCACCATGGCGCACGAAGACGACTTCCAAAGGCGCGCCCGCGCCCTGCGTCCCTCGAGGCGCATCGGCAAGGTTTCCTTTGATGACCTGGGGAATCCCGCACGTCATGCGCACGACGACGTCGGCGCGCGCAGCAAGCGCGCATCCCAGGCGCCCCGCGCGCTCGCGCCATTGGGCGTCTTCCGCACGCATGGGGACGACCCCCGAGCCGACCAAGGGCAGAATCACCGCGTCGAAGCCGATCAGCCGCTCGAGCGCCCGGTCAGCGTCGAGCGCGCGTACGAGTTCCTCAGCACGGTACGCGACACGGCCGGCAAAAGCCGCGGGCACGCCGCCCTCCGCAAGCTGCGCCGCGTCGACGAAATCGTCCGCCGCGAACCCGAGCTTTTCGCGCACGAAGGTCCTCTTCCCCGAATGCGCGCCGCCTACCACGAGAATCATAGGAGCATACCCCCCGCCACCAGCATGGCAAGCATCGCGAGCTCGGCCCATTGCAGAAACCATCCGGCCAAATCCCCCGTCACCCCGCCGAAGCGGGACAGGGCAACATGACGGTACCACGCGAGCGCCAAAAGCCCCGCCACCGCCATAAGGGCGCCGACGGCCTGAGCGCACGCGACCATCCCTGCAGCCGAAGCCGCAGCGAAAGCGCAAAGCGGCACGACGATCGCCGCGCGCTTCTTAGCAGGCGAGAGTCCCGCGGCCATGCCGTCCGCCCGCGCGGCAGGCCAGCATTCTACGGCGAGCCCCGAAAGCGCGCGGGAGAACACGAGCGAGCACAGAAGCGCGAGGAACGCCCCCGCCGTAAGCGGCAGCGCGGTGAACAGGGAAAACTGCAGAATAAGGTACACGACAACACCGATGACCCCGAAGGCGCCCGCCCGCGGGTCGTGCATGATCTCGAGCTTTCGCTCGCGCGGGGCCCAACTTGCAAGCGCATCGGAGGTGTCGCAGAGCCCGTCTAGGTGGATGCCTCCCGTCACCGCCACAGGCAGCGCCGCGAGCACGGCCGCGACGATGGTCGCGGGTACGCCGAGCAGGTTCGCCACGTACCCCCACGCCGTCATGAGGAAGCCTTCCGCAAGGCCCACCAGGGGAAACGCGGCAAGCGCATGGGTTGATCCGAAATCGGTCCAGGCCGATTTCGGGACGGGGATGCGCGAGAACGTTCCGAACGCCGCGCCGATTGCCTCTGCTATCTTCACCTTGTAGGTCCTTCGCCTTTCATCCACACGGGAATCCCGAATACCACTTCGACTGCGCGGTCGGCCAGCGCCGCCACGCCCGCGTTCACGCGCGCGAGCGCGCGCCTCCATGCCTCGGTCCCCTCATCGTAGCGCATCCCATCGGCGAACACGTCGACGGTGACCACCACCGTATGCGCAGCGGCCTGAGCGAGCCGTTCGATGCCTCCGAGCACCTCGCGCGCCGCAGCATCGGGGTCACGTGGGGACAAGCCGCCTTCCGCGAAGAGCTCGTTCGCAACCAGGTTGCCCACGTCCTCCAAAAGAAGCGTGCAGCCGCACGGAAGCCCGGACGCTGCGGCGCCCACGTCATGCGTGCGCTCGAGGGTGGAAAACCCCTTGCCCTCGCGCAGCGCCCGATGGCGCGCGATGCGGCGGGCGCCCTCTTCCCCGAAGGGCTCCATCGTTGCCAGGTACACGCGGGGGCCGTCGTGCCCGAGGCACAGGGACTCGGCATAGGCGCTCTTGCCGCTCGCTGCGGCGCCGATAACGAACGTCACCGTCATTTCCCAGCCTCGAAATGCTCGTAAGCAGCCATGCCAGTCGCCGTGAACGTCTTCCCATCCCGGTACACGCGCAGCGCCGAATCCAGAAGGGGCAGATACGCCATGGCGCCCGCGCCCTCGCCCAAGTGCATGCCTGCGACGAGGGGTGCCTTTATGCCGAGCTCGCGAAGGAGCTCCTGGCTTGCGGGTTCGCTAGATGCGTGGGTGCCCACGAGGTAGCCCAAGGCGTTGGGGCACAGGCGCACCGCGCACAGGGCCGCCGTGCAGGATATGACCCCGTCGAGGAGCGCCGGCACCTTCGAGGCCGCGGCCCCCAGGTAGAAGCCGCACATCGCCGCGATGTCGAAGCCGCCCACCTTCGAGAGCACGTCGATCGGGTCGGCGGGATCGGGCGAGTTCGCGTCGATAGCGCGCTCGACCACGTCGCGCTTGCGCGCGAGCGAGGCGTCCGAGAGCCCCGCGCCGCGCCCGACGAGGCTCCGCGCGTCCGCCCGGATGAGCACTGCGGCCACCGCCGCCGAGGTGGTCGTGTTGCCGATGCCCATCTCGCCCGCAGCGAGAAGGCGCACGCCGGCGCGGGCAAGCCCGCACGCGACGGCGATTCCGACCTCGATCGCGCGCACGGCCCCATCGCGAGACATGGCGGAGCCGTGCGCGATGTTGCCGCTCCCCCGCCGCACGTTCGCGCGCACCATGCGCGCGTCTTCTATGCCCCGGGCCATACCCACGTCGACGGGCACGACCTCGGCACCCGCGAACGCCGCCATGCGGCAGGCGCTCGTGGCCCCCTCGCACATGTTGCGCGCGACGGCTCGCGTCACGTCTTGCCCGCTTTGCGACACGCCTTCGGCAACGACCCCGTTGTCGGAGAAGAATACCGCGAGCGCACGGGGAAACTCGGCCACCTCGGCGCTCCCCTGAGCCGCGGCGATGCACGCGACGGCGTCTTCAAAGTCGCCCAATCCCCCCAAGGGGTGCGCGATGGAGTCCCACGCGGCGTACGCGGCGGCGCGGGCACACTCGTCTGCGGGCGCGATCCGGGAGAGCGCGGCTTCGAGCACGGCGCCCGGCGCCGACGAGAACGCGCGCTCGACTTCCTCGCGGATACAGGCAAGCGCGGTTTCGGTTGCTTCAGCCATGCCGTCTCCTCTCTGCGAACGACGCCGCGGCAGACGCGAACGCGCGCGCAACGTCGGGGTTCGCAGGATAGTACACATGCGGGAAGCCCGCAACCAGGGACGGGGTGGTCGTCATGCACGGCCAGCCCTTGTCGCGCCGGGGCTTCTGCGCCCAGAAGTCGCCGCCCGGGCAGGTGGACTGCCAGTAGTGGAACTCGTGCGCGCGGATGCGTGTGCCGCGCGGCCCGTAGAGCCCGTCGCGTTGGGAAGTGAGCTCCACGTACCCGAAATGGGACAGCCTTCCCCCGTTCTCGCTTGCGCCCTCAAGGGCGCCCGCAACAGGCCAGCGCCGCCCCTCGCTATCGGAGATTTCGCGCTGCAGGTACAGAAACCCACCGCATTCGGCGACCGTCGGCATGCCGGATTCCACCGCGCGCCGCACCGCCTCGCGCATCGGCGCGTTCTCGGAGAGCTGCCGCACATGGAGCTCCGGGTAGCCGCCTCCCAGATAGAGGGCGCTTGTCCCCCGGGGCAACTCGCTATCACACAGGGGGCTGAAAAAGGCCAGCTCGCAACCCAGGTCCTCGAGCGCGCGCAGGTTCTCCTCGTAGTAGAACGAGAACGCCTCGTCACGCGCGACGGCGACGATGGGCCGCGCTCCCGCGATCGGCTCCAACCGGTAAGGTTCCTCGCGGATATCGGGTGCCGTCGCCGCTATTTCGAGCAAGCGGTCGACGTCGACGCTCTTTTCCACCAGCTCGGCCATCTTGTCGATGCGCGCGGAGAGCTGCTCGACCTCGTCGGCGGTCACAAGCCCCAGATGCCGGCTTTCGAGCGAGAACGCCTCGTCGGCGGGAATATTACCCAAAACCGCGACGCCCGTGTGCTTCTCGATCGCAGGCGCCGCGTAGGCGCAGGCAGCGGCGCTCGTCTTATTCAGCACGACGCCGCGCACGTTCGCACAAGGCAGGAACTCGGCGATGCCGCGAATTACGGCGGCGAGCGATAAAGACGCCCCGCGCCCGTTCACCACTAAAACGACCGGCGTTTCCGTGTCGCACGCAACCTGGTAGCTGCTCGCGTCGGCCACGCCGGGCGCCATGCCGTCGTAGAAGCCCATGACCCCCTCGAGCACCGCGACATCCGCGCCCGCGGCGCCGCGTGCGAGCAGGGCGCGCAGCGTCGGGGCGTCGGTGAAGAAGCCGTCTAAGTTGCCCGAGCGCGCGCCCACGACGCGACGATGAAAGAGCGGATCAATGTAGTCGGGGCCGCATTTGAAGGCCGCGCATGCAAGGCCGCGGCGCGCGAGCGCGCGCAGGAGCGCGCACGTTACGACCGTCTTGCCGCTCCCGCTCGAGGGCGCAGCGACCATAAAGCGCGGAATGGACGTGCTCACCGGGCGCCGCCTTCCCCACCTGCACCACGCGCGCTGACGAGGAACACGGGGTTTTGCGCCTTCATGAGATGGTGCGAGCCTACAGCCTCGGCGCGGGCGGCCGACACCTGGCACGCCTCGAACCCCTTAAAGCGCGAACCCGAGAGGAGCGCGCACGCCTCGGTGAGCGTCTCAACGGTGACGCATGGCACGCACAGGCGAACCTGCGAGTTCTTCTCGAGCGCCGCCTCCACGATGGAGGGAAGCTTGCCCGCGCTCCCGCCGACGAACACGGCGTCGGGGACGGGCAGTATCGCGAGCGCTTCGGGGGCGACACCGGGGACCGCATGCACGTTGCCGCACCCGAATGCATCCGCGTTCTCTCGGATGAGCCGCACGCCGGCCGCGTTGCGCTCGACCGCCCATACCGACCCCGCTCGCGCGACGAGCGCCGCCTCGATCGACACGCTCCCCGTGCCGGCGCCGACGTCCCACACGGTGTCGGTCGCGGTAAGGCGCAGCTTCGCGAGCGCGACGGCGCGCACCTCCTGCTTGGTCATAGGAACGTCGCCGCGGATGAAGAGCTCGTCAGGAATGCCCGAGGAAGCGTACGGCCAGCGGGAACTCGCGGCGCGGGATTCGCCCGCAGGGTCCGCCGCGGAAGAAGCCGCCGCGGGCGCAGACACGCCGGCCGGCACCTCGGAGGCTGCGCTAGAGCCCGCAGGCGACCCGGCGCCGCCTGCGAAATCGATAAGCATCACGTTCAAGTCGTCGAACGTCTGACCTGTGATTTCACTTGCGGTCGCGCAGGTGATGCGCTCGTCGGGGTACGACAGGCGCTCGGCCACCGTCACGCACGCGTCCCCGAAGCCCGCCTGCACAAGCTCGCCCGAAAGCCGCGAGGGATCTTCCCCGCCCGACGTGACGAGGAAGAGCTCACCTGCGCGCTCGGCCTCGGCCACGATATCGCACGCCACGCCGTGAGCGCTCGCGAAGCGCCAATCCTGCCATGGACGCGCGAGGCGCGCGGCGAGATACGACGCTGAGCTTATGCCGGGAATGACGCGCACGTCCACCTGCGCGTCGCCGGAGAGCGCCTCCACCAGGCGGCGCGCGCCGCTGAACAGCCCCACATCGCCCGTCATCACGACCACGGCGCGCTGCCACGACGCCGCATCGGTGAGCGCGGCGACGATGTCCGCCGTCTTCACGAGCTCGCATCTCACCACGTCGGGCGGCACGTCGATGCCGACAAGCGCGCGATGAGCGCCGATGACCACGTCGGCGATGCCGATCGCGTCGAGCGCCGAGCGCGAGAGCAAGTCGGGGTTTCCGGGCCCCGCCCCGATGATCGTTACCTTTCGCATGGAATCTCCCGATACCCACGCGGCGTGACCATACGGCCGCCTACGCGCTTCGTGTCCGCGTTGCCGACGAACACGGTGGTGAACATGTCGGCGTCGATCTCCCCCAGCTCAGAGAGCCTGCACATGCCCGACTGCTGCCCCTCGCGCCCGATGTTGCGTACCCAGCCGCAGAGCGTGTCGGGGGCCTTCCATTCGAGCATAATCTTCGCCGCGCGTGAGAGCCTGTCGGCGCGCTTTCTGCTGCGCGGGTTGTACAAACAGATGCAGAAGTCGGCGCTCGCCACGGCGGCGAGCCTGCGCTCGATGACCTCCCATGGCGTGAGCAGGTCGGAGAGCGACACGACCGCGAAGTCGTGGGCAAGCGGGGCGCCGAGCACCGCCGACCCGCTCTGAGCCGCGGTGGCCCCGGCGATAACTTCCACGTCTACATCGGGGTAGTCCTCCGCAAGATCCAGCACGGGGCTCGCCATGCCGTACACGCCCGCGTCACCGCTGCACACGAGCGCCACGGCTTCTCCGCTCTGCGCGCGCGAAAGCGCCAGGCGGCACCGTTCGACCTCGTGCATCATCGGTGTCGCGAGATGCGCCGCGTCAGGCACGGCGGCGAGCGCGAGCTCCACGTATTTCGTGTACCCCACAACGATGTCGGCCGCCTCGAGCGCGCGCCGGGCCGCAATCGTCATGCCGTCGGGGCCGCCCGGGCCGATCCCCACCACGAAGAGCTTTCCCATCACCGCTCCTTAAACGAAAGTTCGATAGTTACCTTGGAAAACGCAACGGTCACGCCGCCATGAGCGAGCTTCGGGAAGATAAGTTTGCCCCCGTCCGCGAGCGCCGCGCGCTCGCACACGTTGTCAACCCCCACCGTCGCGCGCACGAAATCAGATGGCGAAACGCTGCCTTCGACTTGCGACAACTCATCTGCGGAATACGTCGCAAGCGGAATATTGCGCGCGCGGCAGAAGGCGAGCAGACCCTCCTCGTGCGCCTTAACGTCGATCGTCGCCGCCTTGCGCACGGCCGAAGGCGAGATACCCGCCTGCCCGCACGCGAGAAGAAACGCCTCCCCGATCGCTTCGGCGCACGCACCGCGACGGCACCCTATGCCCGCAACGATGCAGGGCACGACAAGGCGAAGCGGCTCGGGCGCAGGCGCCTGCGCCCGCACGCCCGCCGGCTTCCCCGTCTCACCGGCGGGCACGACCTTGCCCGTTGTCTCCGCCGCACAAACGGACGCACCTTCATTCGCGCCAGCAAACGGCGACACGACGATATCGGCCCGAGCGCGGTCGGACGCAATGTCAACTCCCTCAGGCGGTTGTCCCGAAATCGGCATGTCGGAATAGAGCGCCACGCGCCCGCCAGAAAGCAGCCGCGCCGACACTCGCTTGATGGCCTCGGGATTCGAAACGGCGAGCCCCGCACGGCGCGCCCACGTATCCACCGCCCACACGCCGCGGACGTCGGTCGCCGTGGTGATGACGGGGATGGCCCCTGCCGCGCGTGCCACAGTTTGCGCAAGCTCGTTCGCACCGCCCAAATGCCCCGACAAAAGCGGGACGGCAAAGCGCCCCGCCTCGTCGATCGCCACAACCGCGGGATCGTTTGCCTTCGAGGCGACATGCGGCGCGATCGCCCGCACGGCGATGCCCGCCGCGCCCACGAACAGAAGCGCGTCCGACGCTTCCCACGCGAGCGCCGTCCATGCGCGCAGGTCGGCCTTCCCCTCGCCGAACCCGCGCGAAACGGAAACGTCCCAGCCAGGGTCATCTTCACCTGTCTGCGCGCAATCGGAAAGCGCGCGTGCGGTGCGCTCCGCCAACGCATACCCCCTCTCAGTGAACGCTATGCAGGAAACCCTCATCTAGCGCACCACCATCGTCGAGAAGTAGCTGCCCCAATCGGGCACATCGTCGAGCGAGCGGTACACACGCTCGCCCGGAAGCCCACAATCCTCTACGAGCTCGGCACCGTCGAAGGCGCCCTCCTCGCGAAGGATGCGCTTCGTGTCCGCAAGCGAGCGGCGCGCCTTCATGACCACCTTCGTCCCCGGCCAGCCGATTGCGCGGCGCACGTCGTCGTAGCCGCCGGGCACGATGTGCAGAGGCGACGACATCTCGGGCGTGAGGTCGCGCTCGAGCGCCGCGGCGACCGCGCAGAAGCTCGGCACGCCGGGAATGGCGCGCGCCTCGAACCCGCGGGCGCGCACGTCGGGCGCTATGCGCTGGAAGGTGGCGTAGATGCTCGGGTCCCCCAGGTTCAGCAGCGCGACGTCGCGGGCCGCGTCCAGGTGCGCGACAAGCTCGCGAACAAGCGAGGCATGCTCGGCCGCGCGGCGCTCGACGTCGTGCGTCATCGAGAATCGAACGGGGATCACCGTCTTGCCTGTAAGGTCGACGGCGCCGCGCACGATGTCGAGCGCGACCATGAACCCGTCCGCCGTCTGCGGTGCGGCGATGACCGGACACGATTCGATTGTGCGGACGGCCTTGATCGTGAGAAGCTCGGGGTCGCCAGGCCCCGTACCCACCCCGTACAGCACGCCTTTACTCATACGTCGCCCCCAATTTCCCGATAACTGCATCGGCGCCCGACGTGCGGAAAAGCTCGCGGCGCTCGGCGTCGAACACGACCGCGGCGATGTCGCATGCGCCCGCCGCGCGGCGGCGCAACCTGTCCTCGATTGCCGCAGCGAGCGAGGCGCGCACAGCGTCCCCCACGCCGGCGGCCTCGATTACCTCGAGCGCCGCCGTGGTCGTGACCGACGACATGATCTCGCACACGGTCTTCGCGCCCGCGCCGGCCAAGGCCGCGTGGGCGGCCAGAATCTCCGCGCGGCAGTCAGCGGTACGCGAATGGGTGTCCATGATGCCGCCAGCGACCTTCACCAGCTTGCCGATGTGTCCCACAAGAAGGACATTGGTGAATCCCTCGCGAACGCAGCAATCAATCGCATCGCCCACAAAGTTGGAGATGAAGACCACCGGCGCACCGTTTAGGTGGAAATGCCCCGAGATGAACTGCGCGCCGTAGTTGCCGGGCGTGAGCACGACTCCGCGCCGCCCCATAGCCGCATGCTGCCGGATCTCGAGCTCGATGCTGTCGCGCAAGGCAGCGAGGCTGCGCGGCTCGACGATGCCCGTCGTTCCCAGGATGGAGATGCCGTCCTCTATCCCCAGGTGCGGGTTGAAGGTCTTTTCGGCAAGGGCAACACCCTCGGGTACCGAAATCGTCACAGCAATGTTTCCAGAAAAGCCGTGCGCGGCGCACACCTCACGCACCGCCGAAGTAATCATCGCGCGCGGCGTCGCGTTGATGGCGGCCGCCCCCACCGGCTGCTCGAGCCCGGGCAACGTCACGCGCCCCACGCCCACGCCGCCATCGACGGAAACTTCCGATTCGTGCGCGGGCACGTCCTTGCTGCCCGCAGCACCCGTGCCCGACCCCGCATGTTCCACGCGCGCGTACACGAGCACGCCGTCGGTCACATCGGCATCGTCGCCTGCGTCCTTTCGCACGGCGCACTGGGCGCACCCCTCGCCGATGCATGCGTCGACCACATCCGTCTCGACGGGCAGCCCGCCGGGGGTGACGATCGACACGCGGCCGACGGGCTTTCGTGACAAGAGCATCTCGCAGGCCGCCTTCGCCGCGAGCGCGGCGCAGCTCCCCGTGGTGTAGCCGCAGCGCAGGCGGGTCGTCCCGGTATATATGTAGTGCTCGAAGGCCACGCTAGCTACTCGCCTTCCGATACCCCGTGGCAAACGAAGGGTCGTAAAGCTTGCTGCGCTCGTACGACTCCGCTTGCGCGCCGTTGTGCGCAAGCCCGCCGCGAGCTCCGAGCACGCGGCCCACCACCACGAGCGCCGTGCGGTCGATGCCCTCTCGCGCGCCCGCATCGGCGAGCGTGCCCACTGTGCATCGCACCACGCGCTCCTCAGGCCAGGTCGCCTTGTACACGAGCGCCGCCGGTTCGTCGAAGCTGCGGCCCGCGGCCAAAAGCTCGGCGGAAAGCTCGGCGAGCATACCCGAGCTCAGGAAGATGACCATAGTCGAGCCGCTTTCCGCCATGGTGCGCATGCCCTCGCCCGCGGGCATGGGGGTGCGCCCGGAGAGCCGCGTGATCACGACCGACTGGCTGATTCCCGGCAGCGTGTATTCCTGGCGAAGCGCCGCCGCGGCACCGCAAAAGCTCGACACGCCGGGCACCACCTCGTAGTCCACGCCGCGCGCGTCGAGTGCGTCCATCTGCTCCTGGATGGCCCCGTACAGGCACGGGTCGCCCGTGTGCAGGCGCACCACTTCCTCGCCCCGCGCATCCGCCGCGCACATCACGTCGAGCACTTCCTCCAAGGTCATGTGCGCGCTGTCGTAGACGATGCAGGATTCCTTGCACTCAGCGAGCAGCTCGGGGTTCACAAGGCTTCCCGCCCAAACGACCACGTCGGCCGCGCGCAGAAGGCGCGCCCCGCGCAGCGTGATAAGGTCGGCGGCGCCCGAGCCTGCGCCAACGATATGAATCATCCGAGCCTTCCCTTCCCGTTTCTCATCGCAACCGTTTACGCCGCCCTTCGCGCAGCGGGCAAAACACGGCGCCTGCGGCGGCAATCGGCGCAAATACGCAGGCAGAAGGCGCAATGCCGCCCGCCCTGGCTTTGACACGTTCACAAGTGCCCACTATCATAGTAAAAGTTTCGGCAACGAGCATATGACAATCGGATAAAAGGAAATGACCGGCGCGGCGCCCGCACAGCCCGCGCTGGCTTGCGGAGGGAACCAGGTGGGAATCCTGGGCAAGGGACATTACTGTATAGGACGCGCGGGCGAACCGCCTCGCGCCCCAAGCCAGACTGCTTCGCCTTTTCCTCACGGCATCGCCGTGGCGTTAGCTCCTTGTGAACCCCGAGGGGTGCGCTTTTCTTTCGCTTGTGCCGACAAGCAACTGTCGCCGGGGGACCGGCAAACCGAGGAAAGGAAAAACCATGTCCGACCAGATGTCACGCCGCGGCTTCATGGGCGCCGCAGCAACCGGAGCCGTCGCGCTCGCCGGAGTCGCGCTCGCGGGCTGCTCCAACACCTCAGCGAGTTCCGAGAAATCGAGTGAAAAGGAGAAGGCCGTGAAGCCGGTCATCCTCGTCACGAGCTTCGGCACGAGCTACAACGACTCGCGCCACATCACCATCGGCGCCATCGAAGACGCTATCCGCGAGAAGTACTGGCAGGACTACGATATCCGCCGCGCCTTCACCGCGCAGATCATCATCGACAAGCTGAAGAAGCGCGACGGCATCACGATCGACAACATGACCGAGGCGCTCGACCGCTGCGTGGAAGACGGCGTGAAGGAAATCGTCGTGCAGCCGACGCATCTCATGGGTGGCCTGGAATACACCGACGTGAAAGACGAGCTCGACAAGTACGCCGACAAGTTCGACAAAATCTCGCTCGGCGACCCGCTGCTCACCTCCGACGACGACTACAAGAAGGTGGCCGCAGCCATTAAGGAGAACATGGCGTCCTTCGACGACGGCAAGACGGCGCTGTGCCTCATGGGCCACGGCACCGAAGCCGATTCCAACGCCGACTATGCCAAGATGCAGGAAGTGTTTAAGAACGAGGGCTTGACGCAGTTCTTCGTCGGCACCGTCGAGGCTGAACCGACCTGCGAGGATGTTATCGCCGCCGCGAGCGCCGCAGGCTACAAGAAGGCCGTGCTCGCGCCGTTCATGGTGGTCGCGGGCGACCACGCGAACAACGACATGGCAGACGAGACCGACCCCGACAGCTGGGCTGCGAAGTTCGTGGCCGCCGGCTTCGAAGTGACGTGCCTGCTCCAGGGTCTGGGACAGAACGTCGCGGTCGACGACATCTACGTCTCGCACGTGGACGACGCCATCGCCAAGCTGTAAACTCGCCGCGCACGGGGGCGCCGGTCGCGTCCCCGTGCAACGGGCATGCGCCTTCCCCGACTGAAGGCGCATGCCCGTTGCATTCGCATTCCGCCCGCCCACCGCACGGCGCGGGCGGTCGAAGCGATTGAAAGGAACCCCCTCCATGTTGAAGAAAACCCTCGCCTTCGCCCTGTCGGCGGCGCTTTTCGCGTTCTCGCTCGCCGGCTGCGGCGGAAATTCAATCGACAGCGCAAAGGCAAGCGATGCCGATTCCCAGGAAAAGACCGAACAGGCGGCCGATGCGCCCGAGGGCGCAAGCGCTGCCCCCATCACCGCCGACAAGGTGGCCGACGGCACCTATCCGATCACCGTAGATTCCAGCTCGAACATGTTCAGGATTGTGGACGCCCAGCTCATCGTGGAAAACGGCTCCATGCACTGCGTGATGACACTTTCCGGCACGGGCTACGGCAAGCTCTTCATGGGCACGGGCGACGAGGCTGCCGCCGCAAGCGAGGCCGACTTCATCCCCTATGTGGAAAACGCGGAAGGCAAGTACACCTACGACGTGCCCGTTGATGCGCTCGACGAGGACACTGCCTGCGCCGCGTGGAGCATTAAAAGGGAGCGGTGGTACGACCGCACGCTCGTATTCGAATCCGCCGGCGTCGATCTGCGCGCCGACGCACTGAAGTAACGCCATGCGGTCGATTCTTCCCAAGGGGGAAAACAGGAAGCGCCGCAGCATCGCGGCGCGCGCGATCGCCTGCGTTATCGTCGCTCTGCTCGCGCTTCCATTCGCGGGGTGCAGTGCGAGCCCAAACGCGACCGGTGCCACGGCGGGCTCTCAGGAATACACTGTGAGCGTCTCGCTTTCCGGCGGGTCAGGGCGCGCAAGCATCGCCTCACCCACCACAATTGTGAAGGATGGCGACACCTACACCGCGACCATAACCTGGTCGAGTTCGAACTACGACAAGATGACCGTCGACGGCGTGGACTACGCGCCCGTAAACGACGGAGGCAACTCCACGTTCGAGATACCCGTCACGCTCGACGAGGACATCGCCGTGTCGGCCGAGACCGTCGCCATGTCGACGCCGCATACCATCGACTACACGCTCCACTTCGACTCATCCACCATGAAGGAGAAATCGGGCAACGATGCAAGCGGCGGCTCCCCTGCGGGAACGGCTTCAAGCGCCGCGGCCGACTTCCACAACGCCGATTTGGGCTGCGGCTGGGAGCCGACGGGGGCGCTTCAGCTTGAATACGCCAAGCACTTCACTGTCGACGAGTACGAAGGCGGCCTGCGGCTTATCTGCATTTCGAACGGAGAGCGCTTCCTCGTGGTGCCGCAAGATGCGAAGGTACCTGATGGGTTGAGCTCCGACATCGCGGTCATAAGGCGTCCCGCCGACAAAGTGTACCTCGTGTCGTCGGCGACGATGTGCCTAGTCGACGCGCTCGATGCGAACGACAATATCTTAATGTCGGGCACGAAGGCCGACAATTGCTCGGTCGCGGGCTTCAAAAGTGCGCTCGAAAGTGGGGCGATCGCCTACGGCGGCAAGTACAGCGCGCCCGACTACGAGCGAATATCGGCCTCGGGCTGCACGCTCGCCATCGAGAACACCATGATCAACCACACGCCCGATGTGAAGGAAAAGCTGCAGAAGCTCGGGCTCGTCGTGCTCACCGAACAGTCGTCGAGCGAGCCCGAAGCACTCGGGCGCGTCGAGTGGATTAAGCTTTTCGGCGTCCTGTTCGACAAGGAAGACGAGGCCACGCACCTGTTCAACGAGCAGAAGGCCCGCGTCGAGCAAACGTCGGGGCTGGCGTCGTCAGGTAAAACCGTGGCGTATTTCTACATCAACTCGAACGGGGCCGCCGTCACGCGGCGGAGGGGCGACTACGTGGCGCAGATGATCGAGCTTGCAGGCGGCAAATACGCGCTCGATGACGCGCAGACGGCGTCGACGTCAGGTTCGTCAGTAACGCTCGAAATGGAGCGCTTCTACGCGACGGCAAAGGATGCCGACATCATCGTCTACAACGGCACCATCGACGAATCGGTTGCCACCTTGAACGACTTCGTAGGCAAAAACGCGCTATTGTCGCAGTTCAAAGCCGTGAAGAACGGCAACGTCTGGGTCACAAGCGCCGACATGTACCAGCAGATGACCTCTACCGCCGACATTATCGATGAGCTGCACGGGGCGTTCACCGGCGATGACGCGAGCGACTTCCATTATCTGAGGAAGCTCGGCTAGCACCATGAGAAGCCGACTTTCCATGGCATACGACGAATCGGGGCGCGCCGCGCGGTGTCGCGTCGTGACGGCGCTGCTCGCTGTTGCCCTCATCGTGCTCGTCGGGACCAACCTGTGCATCGGGAGCGTGCTCGTACCCGCAGACCACATCCCCGGCATCCTTTCGGGCGGCGCGGCCAATTCCATGGAAAGCCAGATCATCTGGGAGATTCGCCTGCCGCGCGTGCTTTCAGCCGTGCTTCTCGGCGGGGCACTTTCGCTCTCCGGGTTCCTGCTGCAGACGTTTTTCAACAACCCCATCGCCGACCCGTTCATCTTGGGCGTCTCCTCGGGCGCAAAGTTCGTCGTCGCGCTTACGATGATCGTACTTCTGGGCGCGAACCAGGCCATGTCCTCGCCGGCCATGGTGGCCGCAGCGTTTCTGGGCTCGCTTATCACCATCGGCTTCGTGCTCCTCATCGCACGGCGCATAAGTTCCATGGCCATGCTCATCGTGGCGGGCGTCATGGTGGGATACATCTGCTCGGCGGCGACGAACTTCCTCATCGCCTTCGCCGACGACCAGTCCATCGTGAACCTGCACAACTGGTCTTTGGGTAGCTTCTCGGGTTCGAGCTGGGACGACGTCGCGGTCATCGCGGTCGTGGTGATCACCGTGAGCGCATGCGTATTCGCGATATCGAAGCCCCTTTCCGCCTTCCAGCTGGGAGAAGCCTACGCGAAAAGCGTCGGCGTGAACGTCGCACGCTTTCGCGTGGTGCTCGTCCTTCTAGCGAGCATTCTCTCCGCCTGCGTGACCGCGTTCGCTGGTCCGGTGTCGTTCGTAGGCATCGCGGTTCCGCATCTCGTGAAGTCGGCGCTGAAGTCGTCGAAGCCCATCCGCGTGATTCCTGCGTGCTTCTTGGGAGGCGCCATCTTCTGCGCGGGCTGCGATTTGATCGCGCGCACGCTGTTCTCTCCCGTCGAGCTTTCCATCAGCGCCGTCACCGCCATCTTCGGCGCGCCGGTGGTTATCGCGCTCATGTTGAAGAAACGGGTGAGGTAGATGGGGGAATTCGTGCCGCGGCCCAAAACGCTCGGAAGGAACATTCCATGCTTAGACAGTCCTGAGCTCGCACGAAAGCGCCAGAAGGCACTTTCGGCTCGTGCGGAACTGCGCGCGGAACGCCTCCTCCGAGCGGAGTCGAACCTCGAAACCCCGGTCGAAACGCAGGCTGACGGAGCGCCGCTTTTCCGCATAAGCGACCTGTCGGCGGGCTACGACAAGAAGGTCGTAGTCAAAGGTGTCGATCTGGAGGTTCGCGCGGGCGACGTCGTGGCGCTCATCGGGCCGAACGGCTCGGGCAAGTCGACCATCTTGAAAACCATCACACGCCATCTTGCACCGCTTGCCGGCGCGGTCGAGCTCGACGGACGGGAGATTTCCCGATGGAAGACGGCGGAGTTCGCAAGGAACCTTGCCGTTATGCTGACAGATCGCCCCCGGACCGAGCTCCTCACCTGCCGCGATATCGTAGAGGCGGGAAGACATCCCTACACCGGGCGAATGGGCACACTCTCGCCCGACGACCATAGTCGGGTCGACGAGGCCATGAAAACCGCACATGTGGAAGAGCTGGCCGAGCGCGACTTCATGCAGATAAGCGATGGGCAACGCCAGCGCGTCATGCTCGCACGCGCCATCGCGCAGGATCCGCGTGCGCTCGTGCTCGACGAGCCCACGTCGTATCTCGATATCCGCTACCAGATCGACCTGCTGCGAATACTTCGCCACCTTGCGAAATCGCGGAATGTGGCTGTCATCATGTCCATCCACGAACTCGAGCTCGCGCAGAAAAGCGCCGACAAGGTGATTTGCGTGAAGGACGGCCGGGTCTTCCGCGCCGGCGCACCCGAGGACATATTCACGCGCGAGACAATTGGCGAGCTCTACGGCCTTCAGCATGGCACCTTCAACGAGCGCTTCGGCAGCGTGGAAATTGGGCGCCCACACGGTGATGCGCACACGTTCGTCATCGCCGGCGCAGGTACGGGGTCGGCTGTGTTTCGCCAGCTCATCCGGCAGGGCAAGGCGTTCTACGCGGGCGTTCTGCACGAAGGGGACATCGACTGCGAGCTCGCGCGCGACCTGGCGACGGAATGCGTGGCCGAGCGCGCCTTCGAGCCGATCGGGGATAAAACCATAGCCCGCGCCAAAGAGCTCCTCGTCCACTGTGCGCGCCTTATTGTGTGCCCCGCCGCCTTCGGCACCATAAACGCCCGCAACGCAGAGCTCGTCGAGTTCGCACGCTCGCATGGTATCGAGGTCATGCGAGCGTGCGAAGGCGCATCGGAGGATTCCCAATTGGATACGCCTAGGCGCGGTCCAAGAAATCGTCCGCACCCCCTTTAGGTAGTTAAAAGACCTATTCAGACCCTATTTCACCGCAACTCAGGGGAGGTAAGGCGCAAGCGCTATTCGAAACGAGATTCCAAACTCGAAAGGCCGCTCAACGTCAGATTATTAGCAACCTCCGAGACGCGCTCGATAGGAACCGATCCGTCAGACAGTGCCCACGTGCGATAGATACCGATAATACCCGACAGCAAAAACGCCAGATAGTAGTCGAACATCTCGTCCTTGAGACCTTGGGGCAGCAGATCGCGCTCGGCAATCTCGTGCTCGAGCGGCGCACGAAGACGAGCCATGAAATCATCGAGCGGAATATTCTCGATCAGCTGACGATTGAGCACCAAGTTGTTGCACAGTGCCTCGTTAACGGTTTTAAAGAAGGTCGCCGCCGCGCCAAGAGCGCGCTCGTTAGTGTCACCGTCCATGGAAGCAAGCGTTTTCTCGACCGAGTCGACAATCATCTCCACCACATCGACGGCAATGGCATCGAGCAGGCCGTCAACCGTACCAAAGTGAACGTAAAAGGTCTTGCGGTCGACATTGGCCTCGCGCGCGATGGCACTCACCGTAATGTCTGCCAGCGGCTTTTCCATGAGCAGGCGCTCGAAAGCCGAAAGGATGGCATTACGGCTGCGAACGATGCGGCGATCAAGACGCGGTTTGCTGGTTGCCATGGGCGTGTCCCTTCGATATGCGAGCATTCATCAACAGATGAGAGATAATCTACGTAAGAGGATTATCCCCCATACAGCACAAATATGCCCCGCATCATGAAGAACGCACGACTGCCCTACTGCGACTTGGGATGCTTCTTCTTATTGAGTGCCGACGGAGATACGCGAATACCATCGCCTGTCTGGCGCACA
This sequence comes from uncultured Collinsella sp., assembly GCA_902491345.1. Lineage (GTDB taxonomy): Bacteria > Actinomycetota > Coriobacteriia > Coriobacteriales > Coriobacteriaceae > Collinsella. The sequence goes on along the minus strand of CABUHI010000007.1, from coordinate 42,367 downwards.
TAGGCTTTATGAGGCGCCTTAGCGGTCCCAGAAGCCTTCTGAGCGCGCTTCTTGGGATCAACGGTAACAGCATTCGTGGGGTGAGGCTTAGTGGGCGCAGAGGGCGTCTGAGGCGTGCGGCCGAGCTTGCACATCACACGATCCCAGCGCGCATGGATGCTCTCGTTGTGGGCGCTCTTAAGTCCCAGCAGGGGCGCAGCCAAAATGGTCGGCGCAATAAACGTAATGAGGCGCCACAGCAGATAGCCGGCGGTCGAAGCCGACCCAAAGAAATGACCCAAGAACAATGCAAAGCCGCCCTCAGCGCCACCAGTTCCACCGGGCAAGGGAACCGCAGAGCTCAGCAGCTGGACAAAGGCGCTCGCGGCCATGACCGAGAAAAAGTCAACCTCGTGGTGGCCAAAGGCAAGCATCAGGAAATACGGCACCAGATAGAAAAACGCGAGCTGCAGCATGGTGATAAACACGGTGAGCAGCATGGAAGAAAAATGTCCGGCCGAAAGCTTGAACTTCTCGGAGAAGGAGTAGATCTCGCCATCGACAAACGTGCGCCAGCCCTCGATCTTAGTGGCCGAGACACCAATGCGCTCGAGCCAATTGATGATGCAATGGGCGACGCGCGTGACGGTCTTAGGCATGAGAGCGACGGCGAAGATGCCAAGCAAGATGCAGCAGTGTCCACCAAAGCTAAAGACGCACAACAGCGTCATGTCGCCATAGCGCTCGGCAAAAAACGGCATACGGGCGAGCAGCAGGATAGCGCCCCAGGCGACCAGGCCAAACTGATACACGATAAAACGCGTGAATTGCGTGGCGCCGGCCTCGCCCACGTTTTGGCCGGCCTTGGTCAGGCGATAGATCTGGGCGGGAGTCGAGCCCATCATCATGGGCGTCAGATTGCCAAAGAAGATGCCACTCGCCTCGACCGAAATGAGGTCGCGAATACCGACGGGCGAATTGGGATCGAGCCAGACAGCGATCGCATAGGCCACAATGCCAAAGAACAGGTACATGAACATGCAAAGACACGCGACAACGAGCCATGACGCCTGGACGCTCGACATAGCGGCCCAGAACTGCCCCATCTGCCCGGTTACCACCAGATAGACGATATAACCCACCAGCACGACGCCGATAAAGATGGCGCCGCGGCGTGCGCTCTTATTGTCATCTCCGCCCGAGGCCTCAACCTCGACCTGGGGCTTAGACGTATGCTGAGAGGACTCCGTCATGAGACTCCTTCTAACAGTCAAAATATCTTGGATATTGTACCCGTAAGGGCCATAGGCAGAACGCAAAGCTCTGGTTCAAACGGGAATTGCAGACGGTTATTTGAAAATAAAAAACCCGGCCTTCCATAGGAAGTCCGGGTATCAGATGCGTGGTAGCCCGTACCAGATTCGAACTGGTGATCTCCGCCTTGAGAGGGCGGCGTCCTAAACCGCTAGACGAACGGGCCATAAGCCTCAGCAGAAAAGAAGTGGTAGCCCGTACCAGATTCGAACTGGTGATCTCCGCCTTGAGAGGGCGGCGTCCTAAACCGCTAGACGAACGGGCCACATGACATCTGCACTGCCGTGCTGCGAAGAAATATATTACGGGACAAAAAACGACAGCGCAAGAAGAAATTCCAAATTGCCGAAAAATTGTCGGCAGGTTATGGAACACGCAGGTAAACTGGGTAGCTAATTCAAGTTGAGATGGACCAAAAGAGCTTCGCGCTCGTTGGAAATGTTGTCTTCGATCACGGCGTCGAGGGCGGAGTTGAGTAGTTGGCCTAGCTCGGGCCCCGGCTTCACACCGGCGCGGATCAGGTCGCCGCCGTTGATGGCGAGCATCTTGAGCGTATAGGGCTCCCCCGCCTCCAGTAGCTCGTGCGCCATCGCGCGCATCTCCTCAATCGTCTCGACGTAATAGAAGCACGACGGGGCCTTGCCGAGCGTATCGGCACGCTTAAGATCCATGAGCTCGTCAATCAGACGCGACGTATCGACGCCCTCGCCCGAAAGCGCGCGCATCATATTGAGCAGGCAGGAGCGCTCTGGGCGCAGCGGCTTGTCGTGATATTTGATGAGCAGGCACACGTCGCGCACCAGGTCGTGCGAGAGCGCCAGGCGATCCATAATGACGCGCGCCTTCTTGGCGCCGAGCTCGGGATGACCGTAGAAGTGTCCGCTGCCGGCGTGATCGACCGTGAAGCACTCGGGCTTGGACACATCGTGCAAAAACGCCGCCCACATAAGGCTCGACGAGGGCGCGACGCCGTCACACAGCGCGAGCTCCCCCGCCACCGTCAGCACACGGGCGATATGCTCGTAGACGTTAAACGCATGATAGACACTGCGCTGATCAAACCCGCGACCCGCTGCCAACTCGGGCACGGCGGCGCAGATGAGCTCGGGATAGCGGAGCATCGCGTCTCCCCCATGACCGGTCGAAAGAATGCCCTCGAGCTCAATACCCACACGCTCACGCGCCACGGCATCGAGCAGCGGCGCGCACTCGGCAAGCGCGCGCTTAGTCTCAGGCTCAATCATAAAGTCCAGGCGGCAGGCAAAGCGTACCGCACGCAGCATGCGCAGGGCGTCCTCGTTAAAGCGACGCTTAGGATCGCCGACAGCGCGAATCAGCTTGCGCTCCAAGTCACCCTGGCCGTCGTAGCGGTCGACAAGCCCGCGCTCGGGATGCCAGGCCATAGCGTTGACGGTAAAGTCGCGGCGCGCCAGATCGTCCTCGAGCGAGGCGGCACGCTCCACACTCTGGGGATGGCGACCATCGGTGTAAAAGCCATCCAAACGGTACGTGGTGACCTCGATACGCTCGCCATCGGAAATAGCCGTGATTCCGCCAAATTTAATGCCCGACTCCACAACCGCGATGCCGGCGGCCTCGAGCGCCGCTTTGGACTCCTGCCACAGGCCGCTACAGCACATATCAACATCGTGGCTGGGGCACCCCATCAGGGCGTCGCGCACCCAACCGCCCACGTACCAAGCCTCAAGACCAGCCGCCTCAAGCGCGCGCAGGACGCGCAGGGACGCATCGGACGGTTGAGTACCGTTAAGCGAAACATTGCACATGCCTATGGCCTCCTGCACTTGTGAACGTTAATCGATGGTTCTCAAGAAGTCTAACAAGAAACGAGAAAGCGCGCACACGCAATCGCGTCGTCGATTAGATAAAACGAGACAGCAGACGCCATATGCGTTCAGTGCACAAAAAACACCCGCCTCGGAGATCCAAAGCGGGTGTTCGGCAGCGATTTTTCGATGCGGCTAGCAGACCTGACGAACTTCGATGTTCTTCTTGTATTCGTCCACCTTGGCAAAGTCGCCCAGGCCCGGGCACTCGACCACGTTGGCGCCGGTGGCCATCGACAGACGGAGGGCATCCTCGACGCGCTCGGGAGCGTCGTGCCACACGGACAGGAAGGCGGCCAGCGAGGAATCGCCGGCGCAGACGGTCGACAGCAGCTTGACGTCGAAGGTGCGGTTGGCAAACCAGATATGCTCGCCGTTGGAGAAGTACGCACCGGCACCACCGAGGGTCAGCAGCACGTTCTTGGCGCCCTTGGCGTGCAACTCGGCCATCGCGCCCTTGACGGACTCGTCGTCGCCACCGCTCACCTTAATGCCAAAGATGTCGAGCAGCTCATCGTCATTGGGCTTGATCAGCAGCGGCTCCATGGCAATGAGGTCTGCCAGCTGATGGCTCGAGATGTCGAGGACGAACTCGGCCCCCTTGGCCTTGACGCGGCGCAGGGCCTCGGCCAAGAAGCCCTCGGAAGTGTTGGGAGGCAGCGAGCCGCTGATGACCAGGCAGGTCATGTCATCGAGCGAATCGATGAGCTCAAACATCTCCTGCTCGTTGGCCTCGTTGATGGCGGCACCGGCGTTGACCATGTTGTACTCGGTGTCGGGGCCGGCGTTGAGGAACACATTGACGCGCGTAATGCCGTCGGTCCACACGGGCTTGACGGGCACGCCCAGGGCCTCGGCGCCCTTAACGATAAACTCGCCCGAGAAACCGGCGAAAAAGCCCAGGATCGTGGTGTCGACGCCGTAGTGGTCAAGCGTAAACGAGACGTTGAGGCCCTTGCCGTTGGGCGTGTAGACGGCATTGCGGGTACGCGTGACGGTGTTGGCAGCAAGACCGTCGCAGGCGATGTTGTAGTCAATGGCGGGATTTGCAGTGAGCGTGTAAATCATGAATATTCCTTTCACGAAGCAACGTGTTAATGAAAGTATATTCCACGCATCGGTAAAAGGCTAGGACAACTCGGTGAACGGTGTGGAAGCGATGAAGTACGGCGGAACACCTCTCCCCCGTGGCGGAACAAAAAGGCGCCCCAGCCGAAACCGGGGCGCCACATGCGCACGAATATGTCGCGTTTCGATTACTGACGATCGAGCTTGCGGACAGCAACGCGCTTGCTGTACTCGTCGACGTGACCGAAGTCGCCGATGCCGACGGACTCAGCAACGTTGGCACCGGTGGCCATAGCGAGCTTCATGGCCTCCTCGACGTTGTCGCGATCCCTGTACCACTTGTGCAGGAACGCAGCGAGGGTGCAGTCGCCGGCGCAGACGGAAGAGACCAGCTTGATGTTGAACTCACGCTTGGCGTACCAGATGTCCTCGCCGTTGGAGAAGTAAGCGTCGCCGCGGCTACCACGGGTGAGCAGCACGTTCTGAACGCCAGCGTCGTGAGCCATCTTCATGGCAACGCGGACCTCGTCGTCGGTGTCGACCGGCACGCCGAAGATGGCCTTCATCTCGTGATGGTTCGGCTTGATGAGCAGCGGCTTCTTGTGAGCGAGCTCCTTGAGCTTGTCGGAGGACAGGTCCAGGACGACGTCGGCGCCACGAGCCTGAGCGTGCTCCATGACCTGAGCCAGGAAGTCGGGCGTAGCTTTGGGAGGCACGGAGCCGGAAACGATCAGGCACTCGAGATCGCCCGCGGTGTCCAGGATGTTGTAGAGCTCCTCCTGGTGCTGCGGCGTGATCGGAGCACCCGGGTTCAGGATGCCGTACTCGTGCTGGCCATCGTTGACGTAGGTGTTAATGCGCGTGATACCGTCGGTCCAGACCGGGCGGCAGAGGCAACCCAGGTTCATGACCTCCTCGACGATGAACTTGCCCGTGAAGCCAGCAAAGAAGCCGAGTGCGACGGTGTCAACGCCCATCTTCTTAAAGGCGAAGGACACGTCAAGGCCCTTGCCGTTAGCCGTGTAGCTGGCCGAGCCGGTGCGGACGTTCTCATCGGGCTCGAGCGGAGAGCTCGAAACCGTCATGTCGACAGCCGGGTTAGCGGTTAGCGTGTAGAACATTTACAGTACCCCCTGTATATGTGAGGGCCGCGTGGCCGGCCCATTCCAACCACGCGGTTACCTCTGATACCAAATTAGCGAGCTGCGGACTCGAGCAGTGCCTTGACCTCGGCTGCGGTGTTGCAGGCGAGCGCCTTCTCGGCGAGCTCGTCGCACTCGGCCTTGGTCCACTGGCTGATGGTCTTGCGGGCACGCAGGATCGAAGGAGCGCTCATCGAGAACTCCTCCAGGCCCCAGCTGATCAGCAGCGGCTCGAGCAGCGGATCGGCAGCGGCCTCGCCGCACATACCGACCATGATACCGGCCTTCACGCCGCTCTCGATGATGTTCTTGAGCGAGCGGAGCACGGCGGGATAGTAAACCTGGTACAGGTTGGAGATGGTGTCGTTGCCACGGTCGGCGCACATGGTGTAGCCGATCAGGTCGTTGGTGCCGATGGAGAAGAAGTCGGCGACCTCGGCAAGACGGTCTGCGAGCAGCGAAGCGGCGGGCGTCTCGACCATGATGCCGACCTCGATGTTCTCGTTGAACTTGCGCCCCTCTTCGGTCAGCTCGGCCTTGCACTGCTCGACGAGCTCCTTGACAGCCAAGACCTCCTCGACGCAGGTGACGAGCGGGATCATGATCTTGACGTCACCGAAGGCGCTAGCGCGCAGCAGAGCGCGGAGCTGGACCTTGTACTGGTCGGGATTGGCCAAGCAGTAACGCACGGCGCGGAAGCCCATGAAGGGGTTGTCTTCCTTGACCATATGCAGATACGGAATCTCCTTGTCGCCACCCACATCGAGCGTGCGGATGATGACCGGAGCACCCTTGAGCGCGCTGGCGACCTTACGGTAGGCGTTGAACTGCTCCTCCTCGGAAGGAAGCTCAGCAGAGTCCATGAACAGGAACTCGGAGCGGAACAGACCGATAGCCTCGGCGTCGTGATCGAGCGCGTTGGGCACGTCATCGGGGTTACCGATGTTGCAGGCGATGATCTTCTTGATGCCATCAGCAGTCACGGACGGCTTGCCACGGAAGGCCTCGAGGGCTGCCTTCTCGGCAGCGAAGGCCTCGGCCTTGGCGGTGTAGGCAGCGAGCGTCTCCTCGTCGGGATCGGCCTCGACGATACCCTTGCCGCCGTCGACGACAACGGTCATGCCGTTGCGCAGTGCGGTGCAGCTGTTGGAGACCGAAAGGACAGCCGGGATCTCGAGGGCTCGCGCAATGATCGCGGAGTGCGACGTGCGGCCACCGGTCTCGGTGACGATACCGGCAACGTGGGCCTTATCGATCGTGGCGGTCATGGACGGCGTGAGGTCGTGCACGACAACGACAGTGTTCTCGGGCAGGACGGAGAGGTCGACGACCTCCTTGCCCAGCAGCTCGGCCAGAATACCGGTGCGGATGTCGGCGATGTCAGCCGCGCGAAGACGGAACATCTCGTCGTCCATGGACAGGAACATGTTCTCGAACATGGTCGAGGTGTCCATGAGCGCCTGCTCGGCGCAGGTACCGCCGTCAATGGCGGCGTTGATGGCGTCGGTCATACCCGGGTCCTGAGCCAGGACAATGTGTCCGCTCATGATCTCGGCCTCGGCCTCGCCCACCGTCTCCTTCATGTGGTCGGCCTGAGCCTGGGTCTTCTCGCAGAAGACCGAAAGAGCGGACTGATAGCGCTCCTTCTCTGCTGCCGAATCAGCAACCTCATGCGGCTCAAACGTCAAGTCGGGATCGACGGCGACCATGACGGTGCCGATACCGATGCCCTCGGAAGCGTTGACTCCCTGATACATTCCCATTCCTCTCTCCGTGTCATGTGATAAAGCGTTTTGCCATATCCATGACAAAAGAGCGCAGTTACCTTACAACAGGTCACTGCGCCCCCAAATATGAACTTAGTTGTTCAACATGCGACCCGTTTGAGTTCTACTCGCCAAGACCGCTCTTGATGAGCTCGATGGCAGCAGCCAGAGCCTCGGCCTCGTCAGCGCCGTCACACTTGACCTCGACCTCGGTGCCGCAGGGGATACCAGCAGCCATGAGGGCCATTGGGGACTTGCCGTTGACCTCCTTCTCGGGGGTGACGACCGTCACGTCACAGGCGTACTTGCCCATGGTGGAGGCGAACAGACCAGCCGGACGCATGTGCAGACCCTGAGGATTAACGAGGGTAGCCTTCTCAGAAACCATAGTTGACTCCTTTTTTGTGTTTAACCCCTGTCATGTATGTGGCAGGAGTCAGATTCACGACGTTGTTTATATTAACTCACATCAAACGGTTTTTCATTATGTTTCGGACGAATTGTTGGACAGATGTGTTTGTCGTCCGCTTGCTCGCCCACAGGGGCCCGTGCGCGGCCTGTGAGATTTCCTGCTCTACAGTCCTGCTCGCACGAAGAGCACATTAAGTGCTCTTCGGCTCGTGCGGAACTCGCGATAAATCTCACAGGCCGCGCCCGGCCCCCTGTGGGCGAGCAAGCTGCAGAAACTCGGTCGGTCCAGAGCAATATCGTGCGAACGGAATTCTGGCTAATGATCTGTTCGCGACAAAGACTCGATAGGTAGCCCCCTCTATGCCCTTTTGTAAGTTGCGGTGAAATAGGGACTGAATTTGGGGTTGAATCGTTTAAACAGTCCCTATTTCACCGCAACTTATGAGAGGGCAAAGAAAAAAGGCGGGGGCTCCTAGTGGAGTCCTCGCCTTTTGTGCAGAGGGCGATGGTATTCGCGTACCGTGGAATTAGACCAGGCGGGCGTTGATCGTCTTGGCGATCTCGGCGGCGTCGGTGGAACCCTTGACGGTGGCACGGAAGTCCTCGTCCATGAGCGCCTCGGCGACCTTGGACAGGATCTTAAGGTGCGTGGTGCCGGCCTGGGCACCCGGGATGAGCAGCGCGATGGCCACGTTGACGGGAGCGCCGTCCATGGTGTCCCAACCGGTCACACCGGACTCGTCCTTGACGACGATGACGGCAGCCTCGGTAATGGCGTCGGACTTGGCATGCGGGATGGCGAAGCCCTCCATCATGCCCGTGGTGCCCTCGGCCTCGCGGGCCAGGAAGGCGTTCATCACGGCGTCGGCGTCGCTGGCGATACCGGCCTTGACAGCCTGGTTGGAAACGAAGCTCAGAGCCTCGTCACGAGAAGCGAAGTCCTCGGCGACAAAGACATTCTCGACCTTCACGAAGTCGGCAGCCTCGGCCTTGGGGGCCTCGACGGCAGCGGCCTTGGGGGCCTCAACGGACCTGGCTACAGGAGCGGCCTTCTGATTCTTCTCGAAATCGTACTTCTTGAAGGCCACGAACAGGATGCCACCGACCACAGCGCCGATGAGGATCGCGAGGACCCACAGCGGACCGTTCTCGACAACGGGCAGGACCAGGAAGCCGCCGTGAGGCGCCGGATCGTGAACGTTGAAGAAGATGGTCAAGATGGAAGCGATGGAAGAACCGAGCATCATGATGGGCATGACGGGCCAGATGTTCTTGGTCATGAACGGAATGGCGCCCTCGGTGATGTGGGTGCAACCAAGGATGAGGTTGACGATACCGGCGTCATGATCCTCCTGGCTGAAGTACTTCTTGCCGACAACGACGGCGAAGGTGGTGATCAGCGGCGGAACGATGCAAGCGGCGGAGACGGCAGCCATGAAGTTGGTGCCGAAGTTGTAGGTCTCGGTGCCGACACCGGCGGCCAGGGCCTCGGTGAGCATAGCGGTACCGGTGACGTAAGCAGCCTTGTTGACCGGGCCGCCCATGTCAAAGGCGCACATGCAGCCGATGGCAAGACCCAGGACAACGGCGCCAGAGGCGGACAGGCCCTTGAGGAAGTCCATCATGGCGGTGTTGATGGCAGCCATGGGGCCGGAGATGCCGAGCATGACCAGACCGACGATGGCGGTCGAGAACAGCGGGTACAGGAAGATAGCTTTGAGGCCGTCCAGGTTCTTGGGCAGACCGGCAAAGACCTTCTCGAGCAGCAGGATGACATAGCCAGCAAGGAAGCCGCCGACGATGCCGCCCAGGAAGCCAAAGCCCACACCGGCGCCACCGGCGTCGATCATGCCGGTATCGGCGTTAACGGGCAGGCCCTGGATGGCGATCATACCGGCGACGAAACCGGGGACGAGCGCCGGACGCTTGCCGATAGACTCGGCGATGTAGGCGGAGAGCACCGGAACCATGAGGTTCATGGCGATGCCGCCGATGATCTTGAGCATCGCGGCAAAGGTGTTGTAGTCGGAAGCCGTCGAATCGAAGGACGTAATGCCCCACAGGAACGAGACGGCGGTCAGAACACCACCGGCGACGACGAAGACCAGCATGTGGCTGACGCCATTCATGAGGTGCTTGTAGATGACGTGACCGATGGACTCCTTCTCCTCGACCTCGTCCTCGACATCGGCAGCAGCCGCAACCGTGTCGTCGCCCTTGGCGGCGAGCGCGCGGTCGATCAGCTTACCGGCGGCCTCGACGGACAGGGCCTTGGAAACGCCAACGGAAACCATGGGCTTACCGGCGAAACGCTCAGCCTGGACATCCTTATCGGCTGCGACGACGACGGCCTTGGCGCCAGCGATCTCGCTCTTAGTGAGCTCGTTCTCGACACCGACCTGGCCATGAGTCTCGACCTTAATGGTCAGACCTCGCTCGGCAGCTGCCTTCTCCAGCGCCTCCTTCGCCATGAAGGTGTGCGCAATGCCGGTAGGGCAACCGGTCGCGGCGATGATGTCAAACTTAGCCATGTGTCCCTCCTTCTTGAGTACTGCGCCCGCAGGCGCTCCCCTACACGCGCTTCAATGCGCGTTTTTCCACACTTGAAAGATACCAACCTACCGTCCGCGTGAGAAGAGACAAGGTGCAATTCTCCGGTGAAAGGTTCTTTCATAACCGTAAACGGTAAGTGAAAGTTTACCATCAACACTTGAAACGGCAAGGTGTATCTTGTAATTGAAAATGCCCGTATACTATGGCATGAAAAACGAGTCCGATTTTCATGCCAACCAGGAGCCATCCATGACCGATAGCAGCAAGAGCGCGCTCTCCCTTATTAGCACGCACAAAGGGTACAGCGAGTCCGAGCAGCGCATTGTCGACTATATATTGGAGCACCAGTCCGAGGCTCCGCGTCTGACAGCCGCCCAGCTCTCGCGCGCCGCTTCCACGTCCGAGGCGACGGTCTCGCGCTTCTGCCGCAAGCTGGGCTTTGGCAGCTTCCGCAGCTTTCAGTTTTCGTTGGCGCGCGACTTGGAGAGTCAACGCAACGAGGGCCTGACCGACGAGGTCTCGCTCGACAATATGGAGCAGAGCCTTAAAAATATCCTCGCCGCCAAGGTGAGTGAGCTTAATGCGACCATCGACGGCATTGATCACGACACGTTGGCCGCAGTTGTGCACGCGCTTAAGAATGCCGGCGTTATTGAGTTCGCCGCCGTGGGCAATACGAACGCGGTCGCGCTCGATGCGACATTTAAGTTTTCACAGCTGGGCCTGCGCTGCATGGCGAGCACCATCAGCGAGACATCAATCGGCTTTGCGCTCACGTTGCGCCCCGGCGACGTTATCGTGCTGATCTCGAACTCTGGCAAGTCGCGCCGACTGAATCGCATGGCAAAAGCGGCTCGCGACTGCGGCGCCACTGTAGTCGTCATCAGCAGCGACAGCAAGTCTCCACTTGCGCGCCTAGCCGACTACACCTTTAATACCGTCAATCACGAGGCACTGCTGACAACGGGCGACTTCGCATTCTCCAAGATGAGCGCCACGATGATCATAGAGGTCATCTACAACTTCCTGCTGCCCGAAATCGAGGACGCCCGAGAGCACATCAGCTACTATGAGGAACTCATCCAACCGGATAAGGTCGTGGAGTAGACATTTTAGGGAGCCAACAAACGCCGCTCGGCACGAAACCGGCCCATCTACTACGTTTTATCCGTATGGCCCAACCGCATACCAAAAATAGAGAAAACCGCAGGCATTCTACCTGCGGTTTTCTTTTTGCAATTCTTGGCATGGTTGCCGATAGCCTATTAAACGTAGTAGATGGGCCGGTTTCGTGGCTTCCGGGTCGGACATGCATGTGGCGGCTCGGCCTAAGCACGCGCTTCTTCGAGCATCTGCTTTGCGTGGGCCAAGCTTGCCTCGGATTGATCGCCGCTCAGCATACGGGCGATCTCTGCGGTGCGGGCATCGCCGGTCACCTCGTCCAGGTGCGTTTGGGGAACGTCGCCGGGCTCTTTACTGACCACGTAATGCTTGTCAGCCATGACCGCGACTTGCGCCAGGTGGGTTACGACAAGCACCTGATGCGTAGCGGCGAGATCTGCCAGTACGCTCGCAAGGGCACGCGCAGTAGAGCCGCCGACACCGGCATCGACCTCATCGAACACCAGCGTATCCACGCCATCCGCATTACCGAGGACAACCTTGCTCGCCAGCATCACGCGGCTCAACTCGCCGCCCGAGGCAATACGGCGCAAGGGACGAGGTGTCAAGCCGGCGCCGCTGCGATACAAAAGCTCGTAGCTTGAAGGGCCCGCCGGCGTCCATTCGGCACGCGGAAGATCGCGCGACTCCCAGACGAGCTCGGCGCCGCCCATCTCCAGGCGCGCCATCTGACGGCCAACCTCGTGACAAAAGCGCGGGGCAGCGGTGTTCCGCGCGCGCTTAAGTGCCTTGGCGGCAGCAAAGAGCTCGCGTTCAGCCGCACCAAGCGCTTCGCGCGCCTTCTTGATTTGCTCATCACCATCGTCTACCAGCGACAACAGCTCTTGCGAGCGATCGCGCATGGCAAACACGTCGTCCATGGTGGGACCCCACTGACGCAGCAGGCCCTTGAGGTCGGAATACCGCTCGCGCATGCGAGCGAGCTCGCGAGGGTCAAACGCAACGCCATCGCGATAAGCACGCAGCTCATTGGCGCAATCCTCGAGTGAGATGCAGGCATCCGAAAGTGCGTCGGCGATGTCACCGAGCTTGCGGTCAACGGTCGCCATGCGTGAAAGCTCAGCCACGGCGCCATTCACGGCATCGAGCGCTCCCCCTTCGGCAGCAAGCGATGCATGGGCCTCGTTGGCCGTCGCCACCAAGACCTCGGCGTGCTCCGAGCGCGGCAGCAGCTCCTCGAGTTCCTCGTACTCACCTGGCTTGGGGTCGACCTCGGCGATACGCTCGAGGGCAAAACGCGCTTCCTCGACGCGACTCCCCTGCGCGCGTGAAGCTTCCTCCACACGGCGAAGCTCCTTGGCGGCCGCTCGCGAAGCCTTAAAGCAGGTGCGAAACTTCTCGAGCGCCTCAAGCGCCGCGCGCCCAGCCCAGGCATCGACCATGGCAACATGATGCGCCGGGTCGAGCAGACGCTGATGCTCGTGCTGGCCGCACAGATCCATCATCACGCCGACGCGCTCCGAAAGCTCACGCACGCTGGCGATGCGGCCGTCAATTTTTACGCGGCTGCGGCCCTCGGCAGAAAGGCCGCGCTGCACGGTGAAGCCCTCTGTGTCGTGCGGGCCGTCGAACAGGCGCGCCTCGACGCTGGCAAGCGCCTCGCCCTCGCGAACCGTCGACGAATCGGCGCGCTCGCCCAAAATAAGCTTGAGCGCCGAAAGCAGTGCGGTCTTGCCAGCACCGGTCTCGCCGGTCAGAACCGTTAGACCCGCACTCGGAACCAACGTCGCCTCGCGAATGAGTGCAATGTTGGAAACCTGCAGCTCATCGATCATGACGCACTCCGTAGAACACGCGGCTCACCGAGTTGTAAAAGCTCTCGGGGCCGTAATCCAGCAGCAGCACATCACCGGGACCGCGACGCACAGCCACGCTCTCGACCGTGCCGTCGCAGGTAATAAACTGTCCGTCGATAGCGATGGCAGGCACACTCGGGCGATCATCGGACATAAAGATCTCGACGACATCGCTTGGTGAAGTCAAGAACGCCCGGGCCTGAATGGTGTGCGGCGCGATGGGCACGCAAACCATACCCGTGTAATCGGGGCTCACGATAGGGCCGCCGGCGCTCAGCGCATAGCCGGTGGAGCCGGTCGCCGTCGACACGACGACACCGTCACCGCGCAGGCGATCGATATGATGGCCGGACACCGTGATGTCGAACTCAACCATATCGGACAGGGGCCCGCGCGTAAGCGCCATATCGTTGAGGGCAAACGTGCGCACGACGTCCTTCGTGCCGTCATCGCGCACCGAGACGATATCCGCGGCGATGGTGGCGCGGCGGCTCACGTGGAGCTCACCGGACAGGGCATCGCTCACAACCTGCAAAATATCGCGTTCCTCGGGACTGGCCGCCGTCAAAAAGCCCAGGTGACCATAGGAAAGCCCCAAAATGGGAATCTCACGGTAGTTGAGAATGCGGGCGGCGCGCAGCAACGTGCCGTCGCCGCCGAGCGTAATGACCAGGTCGGCATCGTCAACATCGGGCGTGCTCTGAATCTTGGAGCGCTGGTCGGCAGCCCATGCGACCTCATAGCCTTGGCGCGAAAGCCAAAGCTCGAGCATCAGACCGCTCTCGACCGCCTCTTGCTTGTAGTAATTGGGAACCAGAAAGACCTTCATAGCGTTGCAGCTTTCTCGCTCAAAGCCGATACCTGGGATTGCAACTCGTCATCGGAGCGCTCATCGGGGGCAAACCTCGTGCCGTACAGGAAAAACTCGATGTTGCCCTTGGCGCCATGAATGGGCGACACGCACACGTCGACCGGGAACAAGCCCTTTGCGGCGAACAGCTCAATCGCCGCCACGAGTGTGTCAACACGCACAGCGGGATCCGTCACGATACCGCCCTCGCCCACCAGAGCAGCCGGAGCCTCAAACTGCGGCTTTACGAGCGTGCAAAACGAACCGGAAGGCTTCAGGCACGCCAGCACGGCGTCGATGATATTCGCGACACTCGTAAATGACACATCGCACACGGCCAGGTCGATAGCGCCGCCGTAGCCGAGCTCGGGCAACTGCGTCACATTCGTGCGCTCATGGAGCGTCACGCGATCGTCTTGGCGCAGCGACCAATCAAACTGGGCACGGCCCACGTCGACTGAGACAACGGTCGCGGCGCCGCGCTTGAGCAGGCAATCGGTAAAGCCGCCGGTAGAGCAGCCTACGTCCAGGCAGGCAAGGCCCGTGGGATCAATCCCAAACGCATCGAGCGCGCCCTCGAGCTTAAGGCCGCCGCGCCCAACATACGGGATGCGCCCCTTAACGTGCAGTGGCAGGCCAGGCGTCACCTTGAGCCCCGGAGAGGTCAAACGCTCACCGCCGCTCGAAACCAAGCCGGCCATAAGAGTGCGAAGGGCATCCGCGCGATCGGCGCAGATGCCCTGTGAAATCAGTTCGTCATCGAGACGCACGCGTTTCATGAATGCCATCAACCATTCGTATCCGGAGATGCAGCCTGTCTATCTTGGGACTCGTTTGCCGCATCCTCATCGTATTCCTGCTCGAGCTTGTCGGCCTCACGCGGCGTCAGCTCAAACCTGTCGACCATATCGACCGCACGGGAGCCCAGCTCAATCGCCTCGTCAAACAAATCGAGCGAACGCTCCAAGGACGTATCCTTGGAGCGAACGGTGGCGATAATCTGGTCCAGGCGATCCGAAATCTCATCGAAGTTGCGGACGGAACCCTCTGGCATGGTTACTCCTCGACGGAGTCGGCCTCGACGGCCTCGGCAGCGTCCGCATCCTCAGCAAGTACACCGGCGGCAGCCTGAGCGGCAGCGACCTTGGCGGCCGCCTCGGCAGCCTGTGCCTCCTCGCGAGCGCGATCCTCGGCCAGCAGCTCTTGGTACAGGTCCTCGCCCGGCAGCTCCTCACTGCGTGCGATCTTGCCCAGCACGCCGTTGACAAACGACGCGGACTGGTCGGTGCCATAAGCCTTTGCGATTTCGACTGCCTCGTTGATCACAATAGCGTCCGAGACCTCTTCGTCGGTGAGGAAGCGCATCTCGTAGACGGCGATACGCAGCAGGTTGCGGTCGGCGCCGGGCATGCGCATAAGATCCCAGTTCTTGGCGACGGCGCGCAGGGCACAGTCGATGCGATCGATATGCTCGTAGGCACCGCGGCAAAGCTCAAGTGCATAGGGGTCGAGGGGACCCTTCGAGATCAGGAAATCGCCCTCGAGGACGCGCTCGAGCGGGCTATCCGTGGCCTCGGCCTGGAACAGCAACTGCAGCGCCTGACTGCGGGCAAGCGTGCGCCCGCGATAAACCTTAAGGCTCAAAGGTTACTCCTTGGGGAAAACGAGGCCGTCGATGCAAACGTCAACGCGCTCGACCTCGACGCCCACCTGGGCATCGATGGCGGCGACCACGGCGGCGCGAACGGCCTCGGCGAGCTTCTTGAACGGATAGCCAAAGAACACCACGACACGCACGGTGAGTGCGAGCTTGTCGCCGACGACCTCGGCCTCGACCGCCGGCTCGGAAGCCGGGGCCTTGGACGAGAGCATCATGGAGACAAGGTTGGTGGCAAGGTCCTTGACGCCAACGGAGGCGATGCCCTCGACATCCGACACGGCGCGCGAGACGATGGCGGTCAGAACATCGGGCGAAATGCCGATGCCGTCAATCTTGATTTCCTGGGGCATGAGTCCTCCTAGAAGAGTTGGTTGCTAGACGCGGGAGACGAACTTGCCGTCGCGGGTGTCAACCTTGATGACCTCGCCCTCGTTGAGGTACATGGGGACCTGGATGACAGCGCCGGTGTCGATCGTGGCCGGCTTGGTGGAACCCTGGACGGTGTCGCCCTTAAAGCCCGGGTCGGTCTGGACGATGGTGGTCTCGATGAACATCGGCGGGGTCACGCCCATGAGCTCATCGTCGGCGAAGAGCAGCTGGCAGATGTCGTTCTCGCGCAGCCACTTAGAGTTCTCGCCCACCATGTCCTCGGGAACGGGAACCTGCTCATAGGACTCGTTGTCCATGAAGATGTAGTCGGTGCCATCGTTGTAGAGGTACTGGAACTCACGGGTGGTGAGCATGACGCTCTCGAACTTGGTGCCGGCGTTGCAGGTGTTCTCGACGACGCGGCCGCTCTTGATGTCGCGGGTCTTGTAGCGCACAAACGCGCCGCCCTTGCCCGGCTTGACATGCTGGAACTCGACGATGGTGTAAACCTTGTCCTTAATGCGGAGACCGAGGCCGTTCTTGAAGTCGGCGGTAGAAATGGTAGGCATAGCGACCTTTCTTGTTATGGGCAGAACGCACAAGCGTCCAAATTACATACGACCGAAATTATACACTTGCAGACGGCGCCTGCAGCGAGCGCATAAAAAGAGAACGCGGGACGTCCGAATCATTTCGAACGCCCCGCCCCAAACTATCTACGAAGTAGACTAGCAATCGATGACGTGGAGGTCATGCGGCGTCTTGGTGAAAGGCTCGTAGCCGTTCTCGGTGACCACGCCATAGTCCTCCAGGCGCACGCCGCCCACACCGGGCAGATACACGCCGGGCTCCATGGTGACAACCGAGCCAACCTCGATGATATTCTTGCTGCGGTTGAAGTTGGGCAGCTCGTGGATGTCGATGCCCACGCCGTGGCCCAGGCCATGGTTGTAGTAATCGCCATAGCCGGCATCGCCGATGATCTTCTTGGAAAGCTTGAAAATGTCGTTGCCCTCGACGCCCGGATGGATGGCGGCGACACACTCCTCGTGGGTGCGGCGCACGAGCGCGTACAGGTCGAGCTGCTCCTGGGTAGGCTCGCCCATCACGACGGTGCGCGTCATGTCGGAACGATAGTCGCAGTAGCCCGCGCCGTAATCCATGAGGACGAAGTCGCCCTTCTCGATCACGCGGTCACTCGGCACGGCGTGCGGATTGGCGGTGTTGGGGCCGCTCGCCACAATGGAGCCGAAGGCCAGGCTGTCGGCGCCGTTGGCGAACATAAAGTTCTCGAGCTCGTTGCGAACCTGCTTCTCGGTCATACCGGGCTTAATAAAGCCGAGCATATGCTGGAAGGCGGCGTCGGTGATCGACTGCGCATGGCGCATGAGCTCGATCTCCTCGGCGTCCTTGATGGCGCGCATCTTACGGATGTCGTCATGCATCAGCGGCAACATGCAGGCGACGGAACGGTCCTCCAGACCACGCTGAATACCCTGGTAGAAGTTGATCTGCATGTCGTCCTCGACAGCGCAGACGCGGCACTTGTTGGCCGCAATCTTGCCGGCGACCCAACCGGGGATGGTGCCCTCGTCCATGTCGTAGACCCAGGGGCTGCCGGCGGGCGTGTTCTCCTCAAAGCTATTGAGGTAGCGCGAGTCGGTATGGAACAGGCACTGATCGGCCGTAATAAACGCGGCGTGCGGGAACTCGAAGGTGTAATCGAAGACGCCCTTCACGCCCGTGAGCCAACGGAGATTGGCCTCGTCGCGCACGACGATAGCGTCGTAGCCGCGCTCAGCCATCAGGGTGCGGACACGCTCGATACGACCGGCAGGACCGGCAGCAAACTCAGACATGCAGATTCCTTTCTTGTTGTCTCCATAAAGACGGGACGGGCCTCGATCGGAAGATGGATTCGCACGCGATCCACAACCGACTGAAAACCCGTCCCTCAACATGATACGAAAGACGATAGATGTCAATAAATCTTAGAGAAGTTCTTTGCGAGAAGCCAAGTAGGCGTGAGCATGACGCTCAAGGACCTCGTCCTCAACGCTCGTTAGACGAATGGCGCCGAGTGCCGCGGGCAGCGGCAACATGCTGCGGTTCGAGCGGACAAACTGCTGCCTGCGGAACTCCTCGATATATGCGGCGGGCTCCAGATCGAAGGCAAGCTCCTCGATGCCAAAGTCCTCCAGGCAGTCATCGACTTCAAAGACGTAATCGATATCGAAGTCGCAGGCATCATGTGCTAGGCGCGCCTCAAAGCGCATGCCCTCGGACAACAGCTGGTAGGCAGGGACCCGCGAAGCGACATCACCCAAGCAGGCGCGCAGAGTACGCTCCCCCATCTTGCTAAAATCAAGTGCATGGCGGGCGCTCGGGTTCGTGGCCATAAGTACGTCCTTGCGGGCAGTCTGAGACCACTGAATGGCATTGACGAGCGCGACCTCCTCGCCCGCGAGAATCTCGGGGACGGTCTCGGTAAACTGATTCCAGCGAGACTTGCTGCTCGAAAGCATGGTACCAACAAGTACCGCATAGCCGAGTTTGAGGTCCTCGGGGTCTGCCTCGCGAACAAGGTCGAGATCACACACGACCAAGCCCGGCTCGGGACGGAGCGCGATAGCGGGAAGCGCATTCGCCGACGAGGCGACGAGCGGCTTCATGGTCGTCGCGACCGTGAGCATGGCGTCGAAGGTCGTCGGCAGCAAGGCGCACTCGGTGCGACCGCACCACTGATTAGCGCACCAGCAAACGACCGAGCAGGTCGCCGTGTCACCGACAGCGACAACGAGATCGTCGCAGGTAATGCCGTTAGCCGACAGGGCGCCAAAGACGGTATCGGCATCGGCCAGCGTAGCGCCGGCAGGCGAAACCTCGAGGACGAGCAGCGACACAGCAAAGCCAGCGTCGACCAGCGCATGCTCGACGACCTCGCCAAAACGCTCGGATGTGGCGTCGTTCCAAACCACCATCGCGCGCTTAGGCTTGCCCACAGCAGAGGCAAACATGCGCGACAGCTCCTCGAACGCGCCCAATCCGACTCGGACATCGACACTGCGGTTTTGGAAATTGATAAGTTGACGGCGAATCATAGCAGTCCACGCTCCAAAAGCTTCTCGGCACAAAGGTAGGAAACGTCCTCGAAGGACTTGTTGCGAATATCAAGGGTAATATCGGCGGCCTGGCGATACAGCGGACGGCGATGCTCAAACAGGCGCGCAGCATGCTCGGGCGAGCGGAAATCGGGCCGGGTATCGGAGCGGCGGATCTGGCGCAACGAGTCCTCAAAGTCGCCTTCGAGGTACACGCACGTACCCATCTCGTGCATCAGTTCAATGTTCACCGGCGTCTCGACGATGCCACCCCCGCACGATACCAGCAGGCTTCGCTCGCTTTGAAGCGAACGGAGTGCCGAGGTCTCGAGCTCGCGAAAACGGTCCTCGCCCTCGGTCTTAAATATCTCGGTCACCGACTTGCCGCATCGACGCACAACCAAACGATCGGTATCGATGAATCGACGCTTGAACATAGTGCCCACGTTGCGCGCAAGCGTCGACTTGCCCGCGCCCAAAAAGCCGATAAAGAAGATATGGTCGCAGCCGTGTTTGATGTGCTGAGACATGGCGGAACCTATTCCTCGCAGGGAAGGTCGCGCAGGGCCCGGCGCTCAAAGATACGGAAGATCTGCGTGTACCACAGGTCCTGGGTTGCCTGCGGCTTGACCAGAATAGTGTCAACGCCGGCAAAGTTACCGCTCCACACGTCCGTGTAAAGCTGATCGCCGATCAGCACGGCCTCGTCGGCCGTGGCGCCCAGACGCTTAAGACCCGCCTTCAGGGCAAACGGGGCGGGCTTCATAGCGTGACTGATGGCCTCGAGCCCCAGCTCGCGCGCCGATGCCATGACCTGGTCGCGATGCCAGTTGTTGGACACCATGCACAGCTTAAAGCCCTTGGCATGGGCAGCTTCGAGCCAAGCGGAGACCGCAGCGGGAACCTGCTCGGTATCACGCGGCACCAGGGTGTTGTCGCGATCGAGCAGAATGGCGCGCTTGCCGTCGGCCCACAGGGTATCGAGGTCGATGCGGTCGACTGAGGCAACATATCGTTTGGGGCTAAAAATCCTCATGATCAATTCCAAGACTGTTGGTGCTCTTCGTAGGTCTTCGAGAAATACTCCTCGTCCTGCGTAATGTAGAAATACAGGTCATCGGAGTCGGTCGGCTCAAGGGTGGCCTTGAGCGCCTCGAGCGACGGAGAGCAAATGGGCGTGGGCGGGAGGCCCTCGTGCTTATAGGTGTTATAGGGGCCATCACTCTGCAGGTCATCGGCGGTAACCTCGCCGCCGGTGACGTACATCATGGTCGCGTCGCTATTGAGGTAGCGCAGGCCATCGAGCTTGCCCGCCAGACGGTTATAGAAAACCGATGCCACATGCGCGCGTTGATCGGCGTTGAGGCCCTCGCGCTCGACGATCGAGGCAAGGTTAACGATGTCGTAATCGGACATCTCCACGCCATAGCGCTCCTTGATCTTAGCCTCGCAGCTGGCGAAATCGAGCGATTTATACTCGGTGTTGAACTGGTCAAGCATGGCTCGAATCACATCATCGGCAGACGGGTCCTTACCCAACGAATAGGTCTTGGGGAATAGGAAGCCCTCGAGCGAATCATTTGCAGCGCCCTCAAGGAAGCTATAGTCCTTCACATAGTTGGAGGCCTTTGCCTGATTGAGGAAGTCCTCTTTAGAAATGCTGTCGTACGCCTTGGCCACGCGGTCGGCGACCTGGTCAACCGTCAGGCCCTCAGGGATAGTCAGCGCATCGGAGCCCGCATTGGGACCCTCCATAAGCTGCTGAACGACCTTGGTCGCGTCCATGAGCGTGTTGAACGAGTAGGTGCCAGGCTTAAGCGACATGTCGGCGTTGAGCTTTTTGACCGCCGCGTAATAATCCTTGGGATCTTCGACGATATGGTTCTCAGAGAGAATCGAAGCGATGCTGTCACCCGAGGCACCATCGGGAATCGTGATAGTAACTTGCTGGCCAGCAGCGACTTTCGCATCCTCCCCGCCAAAGAAGCCCTTGACGGCCGGCACGACAAAGAAAACGATCGCGACAAGCGCAAGCACGGCGACGACGCCACCGATAATCATAGGCACCGGGGAGCTTTTCTTTTGGGCACCACGGCGGGCGGGCGTGTTATAGCTCGAGCGCGTGGCCGGAGCAACGCCGTGCGAGCCATGAGCATGATGTGCGTGGGAGCGTGATTGCGGGGCCTGCCCCTGCGTGCGCTGGGCAGGAGCCTGCTGCTTAAAACGAGCGCCGCCAGCAGGCTGCGCGGGACGAACGGCGGGCTGTTGAGCAGCACGCTGAGCAGGCTGAGCCGAACGCTGCGTCGGCAGCGCCGGGCGCTGGCCAGGCTGAGCAGGGCGCGGCACGGGCTTCCGTGAACGATTCTGCTGGCGCGGATCGGAAGCGCTAGGCATGCTGAACCTCCTCGTTTTTACGATCGAGCCATGTCTGCAAGAACAGGCTGGCGGCGATCATGTCAATCTTGCCCCTCATCTGCTTTTCGTTGAGCCCCTGCTCTCGCAGGATTCGCTTGGCCTCCTGCGAGGACAGACGCTCGTCCTCAAACTCCAGCGGAAGTTCGAGCTCGTCGGCAATCTTTTGGGCCACGGCGGCGACGCGCTCGGCCTGGGGGCCGGGCTCACCGGCCATGGTCAAGGGACGTCCGCTTACCAGGATATCGGGCTCATAGTCCTCAACCAGGTAGCGAAACGTCTTTGCCATACCAGTGACCTCGGCAGCCGGAAGCACCTTGACAGGCATCGCCATCTTGCCATCACGGCTCGAGACGGCAATGCCAATCCTGGTCTCCCCTATGTCCAGTGCGAGCGCGACCACAGCGACTACTTAGGTTCTTAGGCGCCGAGCGCGGTCTTAGCGGCCGCGAGGGCATCGGCGATACCGGCGGCGTTCTTGCCACCGGCCTGGGCCATGTTGGGACGACCGCCACCGCGACCGTCGACCAGGCCCGCGATCTGCTTGATCACGTTGCCGGCGTGGAAACCGGCCTTCACGGCGTCATCGGAGCCGGCAGCGAGCAGGGCCGGGGTGCCCTTCTCGGTCACGCTGGCAACAACGCAGGCGACGGGGCCGGCGACCTTCTGGTGCACGGTATCCCAAACGTTGCGCAGGTCGGCAGCCTCAAGGCCCTGGAGCTCAGCGACGACGAGCTTGTAGCCATTCAGCTCGACAGCGCCGTCGATGGCGCTGGAAATCGCATCGGAGGAGCCACCGGTCAGAGCCTTTTTGAGCTTACCGGCGGTCTCGCGCAGCTCGGCCTGCAGGTTCTCCACGCGGGCGGGGACCTCGTCGACACGGCACTTGAGCGCAGCGGCGGCGGCGTCAACGAGCGCCAGGCGGTCGGCCATGTAGTCAAGGGCACCCTTGGAGGTCACGGCCTCGATACGGCGGACATTCGAGCCCGTGGAGGACTCGGAGATGATCTTGAACAGACCGATCTCGGCGGTGTTGGCGGCATGCGTGCCACCGCAGAGCTCGCGGGAGAACGGCTGGTCCTCGGCGCCTACGGAGACGACGCGGACAACATCGCCGTACTTCTCGCCAAAGAGGGCGACAGCACCGGCGGCCTTGGCCTCGTCGATGCCCATGACGCGGGTCACGACCGGATTGGAAGCGAAGATCTGCTGGTTGACCAGGTCCTCGACAGCCTTGAGCTGCTCGGAAGACAGAGCCTCGAAGTGCGTGAAGTCAAAGCGCAGGTGCTCGGGCGTCACCAGCGAGCCGGCCTGGGAGACATGCTCGCCCAGAACCTGCTTAAGCGCAGCGTCGAGCAGGTGGGTGGCGGTATGGTTGCGGCGCAGGAAACCACGGCGCTCGGCGTCGAGCGCGGCGGTCACGGTTGCACCGACGGTCAGCGTGCCCTCGGCAACGTGCGCGACGTGAGCATACAGGCCATTGTGGTTCTTAGTATCGGAAACGGTCAGCGAAACGCCCTCGGCAAAAAGCTCACCGGCGTCGCCCTGCTGGCCGCCCATCTCGGCATAGAACGGGGTGCGGTCGAGCACGACCTCGACATCCTCGCCCGCGGCAGCGGACTCGACGGACTCGCCGTTGCGAACGATGGCGACAACCTTGGCGCCCTCGATGACGTCGTTGTCATAGCCGTCGAACTCGGTCGCGGCAACCTTGTCGGAAAGCTCGACCCACACGTCGTTGAAGCTGCCCCAGGCGTCGCCCTTGGCGTTGGCGCGGGCGCGGGCCTTCTGGTCCTCCATGCAGGCGGTGAAGCCGTCCATGTCGACGTCGTGGCCAGCAGCGCCGGCGATCTCGACAGTCAGGTCGATGGGGAAACCAAAGGTATCGTGCAGCTTAAACGCGACGTCGCCCGGAAGGACGGCGCCGTCGGCGAGCGCGGCCAGGGCCTCGTCCAGGTAAACACGGCCGTTGTCGAGCGTCGTCGAAAAACGCTCCTCCTCGGAGGCGACGATACCCTTGACGAGCGCGACGTTCTTGAGAAGCTCAGGATAGGCCTCGCCCATCTGAGCGTTTACCTCGTCGATAAACTTGGTCAGGAAGGCGCCCTCGATGCCCAGCAGACGACCGTGGAACACGGCACGGCGGAGAAGGCGGCGAAGGACGTACTCACGGCCCTCGTTACCGGGCAGGATGCCGTCCGAGATCATAAAATCGACGGCACGGGAGTGGTCGGCGATGATACGCAGGGAGCGGCTGGCGCCGGAGTAATCGTCGGCGTCATAGGTCTTGCCGCTGATCTCCTCACCGAGTTTGATGAGGTGCTGCATTAAATCACCGTCGTAGTTAGCGGTCTTGTGCTGCATGATGGCGGCCATGCGCTCCAGACCCATGCCCGTATCAAGGTTGCGGTGCGGCAGCTCCGGCATGGAGCCGTCCTCCTGGCGATCGTACTGGGTAAACACGAGGTTCCAGAACTCAAGGAAGCGGTCGCAGTCGCAGCCGGGCTTGCAGTCGGGACTACCGCAACCAACCTCCTCGCCCATGTCAAAGTAGATCTCGGAGCACGGACCGCAGGGGCCGGTGGGGCCAGCGGCCCAGAAGTTGTCGTCCTCGCCCAGGCGGGAGATGTGATCCTCTGCAACGCCCAGGGAGCGCCACACGTCATGGGTCTCGTCGTCCTCGGTAAAGACGGTAAAGTACAGGCGGTCGAGCGGCAGCTTGAACTCCTTGGTGATGAGCTCAAAGGCCCAAGCGCAGGCCTGCTGCTTGGAGACGCCGCCAAAGGAGAAGTCGCCGAGCATCTCAAAGAAGGACAGGTGACGGCCGTCCTCGCCGATGCAGTCGATGTCGTTGGTGCGGACGCACTTCTGGCAGGAGATCGCGCCGATCTCCTTCATGGTCTTCTTGCCCTGGTAGTACTCCTTAAACTGGTTCATGCCGGCGTTAGCAAGCAGCAGCGAAGGATCGTCGGGGACGAGGGACGAAGAAGGATAGAGCTTAAGACCGCGCCCCTCAAAGAAGTTGAGGAACTTGGAGCGAATCTCGGCCGTAGTCATTGACGGGTAGTCAGCACTCATAGAGGGAATCTCCTCGGTTTCACATCGAAACAGTTCAAACGTAACGATATTACCATCCCACCGCCCCAGCGCAAAAAAGAGGGCCGCCAAACAGCGACCCTCCAGCGAAAGTGCATGTTATTTAGGACTAAGCAATCCTTTGAAAGGGATGGGTTTGGTAAAATGCTATATAAGAACCATCCGGAAGGAGCGATCGATGAAAAGCAAACGATTTGTCCTGAATGCACTTCTGGTAGTAGCAATATTGACGCTCTTCGTCTTTTCTTACTCATACATGAATCAGCCAAGATTTGGATATGCTTTATACGCTGTTTTTTCCGGCGAAACAACTTACAACACTTACAACACTTACAACACTATAGGCTTCATTGACGCAATCTTTTTCTATGTAGTCGGCCCCGTATCAAGCGAACTGGTCGCTTTTGTTGTCAGCTACAACCTAAATCAACAAAGCCAAACTCACTCAGCGACTTCGGCCAAACAAGGAATCAATCTCTTCGCAATAATGATAATTCTGCAAATTGCGACAGTGTTGATTATCGCCCTGACCGCAACAAACGTTTTGAAGTATGAGTTCGGATTCATCGTGAGCTGTCTCATGGCAATTGCCGCGGGTATAGAGGTTTCGTATACGACACCGGCAAAGAAGTAGCTCAACTAACAGGCTTATTTGGAATCCGAATCGTCCATGGAGCCGTCGATGCCGGTTTTGGTGTCGTCATTCGAGTCGGCATCATCGTCCTTGGCGAAGGGGTTCTTAAAGAAACCCGTCGCATCGGGCTGCAGGCCCGAGAGCTTGATCCAGGGATTATCGAGCTCAGGCTTGGGCATAGCTTTGGCCTCGGGCGCGGTCTCGTTTCCGATGAGCTCAGACTCATAGATGAACGTGTCATCGCCAAGCGCGTCATAGGCGGCGACCGGGTTGCCCTCGGCATCGCGATACGGCGTTCCCTTAAACACGGCGCCGTCGTATGCCACGAGCTGACGGCCGGTCTCGTTCTCAAAGTAGTAGACGAAAATGCCCTTAAGGGCCGCGCACAACGGAATGGCGATGACCATGCCAATGGGGCCCATGAGTGCCGAACCAATAACGAGGGCCGTCAGGCTCATGATGGGATGCACCTGGACCGAGCTCTGCATGACCTTAGGCGAAATGACGTTGTCGGTGACATTTTGTGCCACCATGGTCACGATCAAGGTCCATAACGCCAGCATCGGGCTGAACATAAAGCCGAGCACCGTGGCGATAGCCGCGCTCACCCAGGGACCAACAACTGGGACCAAGTGCATGATGCCGGTGAAGATGGCCATGAGTGCCGCGTATGGATGGCCAATGAGCGTAAAGCCGATAAAGGCGAGGATGCCACCGCAGATGGACGTTACGACCATGCCACGCATGTAGCCGCCGACCGAGCGCGAAAGAATCGCAACCATAAAACGGTACGAGGTCTCCTTTTCCTGACCAATGATGGTGCAGACCTCGTGGTGCATGCGGGGATAGTCGCAGGCCAACCAATAGGCAAGCACCAAGCCCAGAAAGATGACGAACAGCTGCGAGGCCGTATTGGTAATGAGCGGGAATACACCGCGACCGAGCTCGGCAGCGATTTGCGAGACATACTTGGACGCCACCGTAACGAGCGAAGAAAGGTTATCGTCCAGATACTCCTTGAGCGGCGTGTTGTTGAGCGTCTTGGCATGCGAGATCATCTCATTGAGGTCGCCACCAGCAACACGAAGCTGCTCAGGCAGGCGGCTCAGGACTTCCATGATCTGGCCAAAGAGAATCGGCGACAAGATGCAAACGACGCCGACGAGCACGGCAACGACCACAATAAGCGCGACAAGCGAACCGATGCCGCGATTCACGCCATGGTGCTCAAGCCAATTGGTGATCGGCGACATCACAAAAGCGATGATGGAACCGACGGCGAGAAACTCGATGACCGGCGCCAGGATGCCCATAAGATTAAAGATGACGGCGGCGATGACAATGCAGCCGACGACGCCCCAAATGCGCAACGTCAGAATACGGGTATCGCGCAGCGTGCGGTCGGTTTGTTGGGGGTGCTCATTCATGAACGAACCATCACTCCGTCGGGGTCGATCTTGTCCTGAATCTTCTTAAGAGTGCGGCGCAGTAGGCGCGAGACCTGCACCTGCGAGATGCCCAGCTTCTTGGCAATCTCGATCTGGGTCATGCCCTTCACGAAGCGTAGCTCGATAACCTCGCGCTCGCGCGGCGAGAAATCGCGGATGGCCTCCTCAATCACCAGACGGTCATCAGTAAAGTCGAGTTCATTGTCATCATCGGCATAGCGGTCGAGAATCGAAGGTGCATCGTCGGAATCGGACGCACCGGGGGCCTCGATGGGCACCGAGGTGTAGGCCGAAGACGATTCCATGGCTTCGAGCACCTCGTCGACGGTCACGCCCAGGTAATCGGCGATTTCCTCGACCTTGGGCGAACGTTGCAGCTCGTTAGTGAGCTTGTCGGTAGCCTGGTTAACCTTGGCAGAGAGCTCCTGCAAGCGACGAGGCACGCGCACGCTCCAGCCCTTGTCGCGGAAGTGGCGCTTAATCTCGCCCAGAATGGTGGGCGTGGCAAACGTCGTGAACTCGAGCCCGCGCTCAGGGTCAAAGCGGTCGATAGCCTTGAGCAGGCCCAGATAGCCGACCTGCAAAAGGTCATCGAGCGGCTCGCCGCGGTTCTTAAATTTGTTGGCAAGAAACCTTACCAGGTTCATGTGGGACATGACGAGCTGCTCGCGTGCATCCGGATCACCGGTCTCTTTATAACGACGAAACAACTCGCGGGTTTTCTCCTTGTCCCAAGCGGTCTTGCCGCTCCGGGAACGTTCGGTCATATTAGATATCCGCCTTGAGGTCGAGGGAAAGCGTCAGGGGCGCTGTAGTCTTTTCGTAGGAGTCGCACACACTCGCCAAAATGAGCTCGGCATATACGGCAGCCTGGTCATCCTCATCGACAGTCGCCTGGTCGCCAAAGGTAAAGGTCATGCCCACATGGGATTCGTCGACATCGAATTTGATCGAAATATCGTCGGAATCAACGGCCGTGCAGCCAAAGATAAAGGCTTCCTCGGCAGCCATACGAATATCCTCGATGCGATCGACGGACATAGAGCACAGGGCGCCGACATTGGCGGCAGTCATGCGCACCAAGCGCGCGAGACGCGGATCACCGGCAACGCTCAGCGTAATGGGGCAGGTTGCTTCGCTACTCATCGCAGGACTCCTCGGAGGTCTCGGCGGGCGTATAGGTGTAATACTGAGTTGGCTTGGCTGCGGGCTTCTGAGCCGCATCCGCACCATCGGCGGCCTCGTCCTCAGCCCCACCAATCAGAACACGCTCGGTAGGCTGCTCGGCCTCGGCGGCGGCAGCGGCGAGCTTGCGATCGGCGTCGGCTGCAGGAGCCTTCACCTTATTGAAAAGCTTCTGCACGGCGCCGGCGGCAGAGTCGGTCACACTCGATACGGCATTGCTGGCCTCGGCCACACTGCCCGTAACCTCGGAGATGTCGCGAACCACGGCTTCGACCTCTACGAGATTGGAAGTAAGGGCGTCGACAGCGGTCTTGCTCGATTTGAGGAGTGGCTCAACCTGGGCAAGTGCCGGCGTAAGCTCGTCAACGGCGCCATCGAGCTTTGCCACCACGGGCTGAGCCTCGGCGATGGTGTTGTTGAGGTCGCTGACTGTCTTGTCGAGCGAATCAACGACGGTACGGGTCTTGCGCAGCGTGAGCGCGAGTTCGATAACAGCCCACACGCCGACAACGGCAAGCAACAGCAGGGCGATTTGAATGGGACTCATACAAGCCTCCCGAAGGAATCGAAATACAGACGCTCTTCATGGTACCCCAAAGAAGGGGAAAGATACCCAAAGGGAATGTGCGAGGCGCCAATGACCTACTTGGGAGCATTGCCGCTACGGTCGCGTTCGCTTTGTTCTACGCGCCACTCTTCCCAACCGCGGCCGGCAGGCTGCCAAAACGCACCGCGCTCCAGTCCCTCGGGCAAATAGCGCTGATCGACCCAGCCTTCGGGATAATCATGCGGATATTTATACACACCGTATTCGTCGCTGCCCGGGCGATGACGGTCGCGCAGATAACTCGGTACCTCGCGCAGTCCACTTGAATGGATATCGGCCAGCGCCGCATCGATCGAAGCCTCGCACGCGTTGGATTTTGGTGCCAAGCACACATAGAGCGCAGCCTGAGCCAGGTTAATGCGACATTCGGGATAGCCAATGACCTCGGCAGATTTAAATGCGGCATGCGCCACCAAAAGCGCCTGCGGATCGGCGTTGCCGACGTCCTCGGAAGCATGGATCATAATACGGCGAGCAATAAACTTGGGGTCCTCTCCAGCATCGATCATGCGTGCAAGCCAATAGATCGTGGCATCGGGGTCGCTGCCGCGCATAGACTTAATAAACGCACTGATAATGTCATAGTGCATGTCACCGTTTTTGTCGTACGAAAAGCCACGACGCGGGTTGGCAATCTTAACGTCATCCACGGTGATGGGATAGCGCTCCCCCGCCGCCGGCGCTGGCGTTCCCTCGGTATCGGGACGCGTTACGGCAATCTCGCTTGCAAGCTCGAGCGTCGTGAGCGCCGAGCGAGCATCACCCGCGGCCAGCGTGCAGATGGTCTTAACCGTATCCTCATCGGCCGAGAACTTGCCGTTCAGACCCTGCGGCGCCTCGAGTGCACGCTCGATGAGCGTCGCAATATCCTCGTCCTTTAAGTGCTCAAGCTCCACCACGCGACCACGCGAGAGCAACGCCGAGTTGACCTCGAAGTACGGGTTCTCCGTCGTGGCGCCAATCATAATGACGGTACGGTTCTCAACTGCATGCAGCAGGGCATCCTGCTGCGACTTAGAAAAGCGATGAATCTCGTCGATGAACAAGATGGTGCGGCGGTCGTAGGTATTCAGGCGCGTCTTGGCCTCGTCAATCACGCGACGCAGATCCTTCACGGTACCCGTCACGGCGCTAACCTCGACAAACTCGCTCTTGGTATGGTTAGCGATAATGTGGGCAAGCGTCGTCTTGCCCGTACCGGCCGGCCCATACAGAATCACGCTCGATAGCACATCATGCTCGATTGCCGCACGCAGCCACGAACCCTTGCCCACGGCCTTTTGCTGACCCACGTACTCGTCGAGCGAATTGGGGCGCATGCGAACCGCAAGCGGCGCATTTTTAAAGGAACGCTCGCGCGTCGAGGCAGAAAAAAGGTCGTCCATAGCCATCCCGTGCATCAATCAAAAACGTTTTTCACTAATAAGTATACCGAATATATACGAACTACCGTTCGTTAATATAGGTACGGTGCGGAAACTTTAATCCCGGGAACAACTTGCTCGTGAGCTCGCAGAAATAGCCGTCTGTCATGCTCGCGATGTAATCCACTACCGCTTGATCCTTGTCGTCCTGCCAGGCATAGGTACGGTCGTAGTAGGAAAGCTGCTGATCAATGCGAGAAATGTGGTGCTTAAAGATGTACGAGGACTCGTCGCCTTCGTTTATATCCTGCAGGCAACGGTCGTAGAGCTTTTCGAACGCCTCGCGCAGTTCCGCTTCGGAGTCGCCTTCGATGCCGCCCTTGCTATAGATCTTCTCGTAGTTCTCGCGCTTGGCTCGGCGGATTTCCTCAAACAGCTCCTCGCTCATCTCTATGCGCGGCTTACCATAGCTGTGCTCAACGATATCGATGGAGGCATGCGTAAGGATCCAGCTGTTGTATGCCCCACCCAGGCCATCGTCAAAAGCATCGGGCGACAGCAGGCCCGCCGCAATGGCGTCTTGGCGATCGCGCCCAACGTAGGCAAGGATATCCGAGATGCGGACCACGCAGCCTTCGAGCGTCATGGGACGCAGGTGCTCAATTGCGGTATAACCCGTGGCAATGCATTCCTCGACGGTTCGGTCGAACTGGTCAAAGGAACCCATGTCCGAAAGCTCAAACACGCGTTGCTCGTACTCGCCGTTATGGCACAAGACGCCGTCGAGCGTCTGGAGCGACACGTTACGACCGTACAGCGCATCGAGCACGCGAACCGACTGCACGTTATGAAAAAAGAAGCGGTCGGTACGCTCGCGATAGATATCGTTGAGGAATCGCTCACCGGCATGGCCGAAGGGCGTGTGGCCCAAGTCGTGGCCTAAGCCAATCGCCTCGATCAGATCGCAGTTGAGCCCAAGGGCGCGACCGATATCGCGCGCAATGCGCGAGACAAGCTGCACATGCAAACCGCGGCGTGACAGATCATCATTGCTACGGAAGCTAAAAACCTGCGTTTTGCCTGCATAACGGGTGTACGCCGGAAGATGAAGAATCTTTTCGGTATCGCGCATAAATGCCGGTCGCATAAGCGTGCCTTTGTCGGCAGCGCGATCAATACGACGAATGACCTGGTTGTCGTTGCAACGATACGGATTGACAGAACCCGAAGCACGATCGGCGGAAATGCGCTCGACAAGCTCGGGCGACAACGCCGACGGAATCCGGTCCATGCGCGCCTTAATGACGGCCGTTTCTTGATTAGTTGTCATGGCATGCTCCTTAAGAAGGATGCACAATCGGTTACAACGTGCAGCCCACGACCTCGATTATGGCAAAAATCGGCACCAAAAACGGCAGCAAAGGCAACGAGCGCGTTTTTGCGATAAGGCAGGAGAGGGCAAGCGCCAGGAGCGAGGCGGCAAATGCAACGATGCCACCCATAGGATCGAGCGTGCAAAGCGCGAAGAGCGCCTTTACGTCCCCCATGCCAATGCCGGGGGCGTGGCGAACACGACGCCAGAGTGACTCAGTAAGCACAAGGGCAAGGTAGACGATGACCGCAAGACCGGCGTGGTCAAGCGCGATGTTAGCGCCCTTGTCGAGCCAGACGCCTGCAAGCGCCGCCACCGCACACACGCCGGCAAGCTCATTGGGAAACCGTCGCTCGCGGACATCAATCGCCGCGCCGGCAAAGATACAAATCCAAAATGGGATGTAGGACATCGTGCACCTCCATGGACAGCTGCTCAAACGCAAAAACCACCGCAAAGGTGCCTGTCCCCTTTGTGGTGGTTTTAGTGGTGGTTATTTGGCGCCTTGCATGACCTCGTCGAGGGTAACGTTGACGGCGTGCTGCGTCGGGACCCAGTCGACCTTTAGGAACAGGGCCGCCACCGTGATGGGGATATAGCTGAACATAAAGATCGGGAAGGTAAACAGGTTGGTCACCAAACGCCACTTTTGCGCGCAATGAATGTGCTTGTACTCGAAGATGGTCGTGAGTAGCGCCAGGATAAAGAAAGTCTGGTACATCATCACGAAGGTCATAATGAGCGAGGCGGCACAAGCCTGCATCTCGACCTCGGTGGCCAAGAAGCCATGCGAAAGTCCGCCCACGATGAGGAAGGTCGCGTTGGCGAGCATGGAGATCAGGGACAGCAGCATGCCCGGTGCGATCGTCATAAACATGTCGTAGGCAGCAAAGCGATGATAGCGGAACGTCGATTTGACAAGATGCTTGCCGTAGGTAAAAAAGACCTGGTAGAAGCCCTTGGTCCAACGCATGCGCTGTTTCCAGGACGCCTTAAACGTCACCGGCTGCTCATCAAAGAACTCCGCCGGCGCATAGCCAATGCGAATGCCGTGAATGGCGCAGAACGTGGTGAACTGGATATCCTCGGTCAGCGTATGGAACTGCCAACCGTGCATGCCCTCGATAACGCTTGCGGAGATGAGGTAGCCCGAACCCGAGACGGCGCAAGACGTCTTGCAGATGTTACGCGCGTTGTTAAGAAAGCGCGCCTCGCGAAGATACCAGGTGGCATTAGCTGCCGAGATCCACGAGCTGCCGAAGTTCTTGGAATTGCGATAGCTCGTGACCACATGGAAGCCCTGGTCAAAGGCATCATTCATCTTGGAGACGTAATCGCGGGAGATAACGTTGTCGGCATCGAAGATAAAGT
Source organism: uncultured Collinsella sp. (assembly GCA_902491345.1). Lineage (GTDB taxonomy): Bacteria > Actinomycetota > Coriobacteriia > Coriobacteriales > Coriobacteriaceae > Collinsella. The sequence goes on along the minus strand of CABUHI010000007.1, from coordinate 9,840 downwards.
AGCCCTCAAACGTATCGGGATACTCGTTGAGAATGCGATCGAAACCAAAGTCCATGACCCAGCTCTTGCCCTTACGGGCCAGGTCATTGCGCTCATAGACGATGGCGCCCGCCTCGCGCGCGAGCTGTGCCGTGTTATCGGTACAGGCATCGGCGACCACAAAGATCTCGATGAGCTCGGACGGATAATCCTGGTCCTTGATGGAGCGAACAAGATTGGCGATAACGGCTTCCTCGTTATGCGCCGCGATAAAGAAGGCATAGCGGTGGAGTTTTTTGGCCTTGGGAGGCGCGACCTCGCCACGAAGAGCGCCGATGACAAAGAAGACCACCTGGTACAGAAAGCAGACCGTGAGCAGCGTGACGACAATCTGGTTGAAAATCACGATGGGTGTGTTGGTTTGTAAAAAGGCGAGCATGCAGGCTCCCAGGAACGCGTTACGTAAACAATCGTATATCTTACCGCAGGCTTACCGAGTTCAAGAAACCACCTAATACCGGCTAGGCTTCGAGAAGACCGAGCTGCGGAACGATGTCGTCGCCAGCGGCAGTACGACCGAGTGAGCGCGGAGCCAGGTCGTCGAGAACCGCAGCGAGATCCCACGGCAGCTCATCGCGGCACTCAATACGCTCCCCCGTCACGGGATGGTCGAATGCGACGCGCCAAGAATGAAGGAATTGCCTGGTCAGACCCTGATCGGCGCGTGCATCGCACTTGCCGTAGAGCGGATCGCCCACGCAGGCGTGGTTGATATGGCGCATATGCACGCGAATCTGATGTGTGCGGCCCGTAAACAGGTGGCATTCGACGAGCGTATAGCCGTCGTCAAAACGCGTGGAATCAAAGCGCTCGAGGACCTTAAAGGTCGTAATGGCCTGGCGCGCAAAGGGATCATCGGATACCGCCATCTTGACACGGTCACGCGTAGAACGGGCAATGCCGGTGTTGATGGTGCCCTCATCCATAGCGATATGACCGTGAACGAGCGTAATGTAGCGGCGGTCGAGCGTGCGGGTACGGATAAGATTTTGAAGCGCGCGCTGGGTGTCGTCGTCCTTGGCCGCAAGCATGAGACCCGAGGTATCGCGATCCAAACGATGCACGATACCGGGGCGGTCCTCGCCCTGCACGGTGCCCAGATGGTCAATACCGCAGTGATAGACCAGGGCATTCGCGAGCGTACCGCTCTCATGACCATGTGCAGGATGGCACACCAGGCCGCGCTGCTTGGAAAGCACAATGAGATAGTCGTCCTCATAGCGAATGTCGAGCGGGATGGCCTCGGGAATCACATCGGTGGGATCGTGCGGCTCGGGCAGATCGACCGAAATACGGTCGCCGGCTCGCACGGCGTACTTTTTGGACAGGCAGGTCTCGCCATTGACACATACGGCACCGCCCTCAATCAGATGCGCGCAGGCAGAGCGCGTAGGGCAGCCGTCATTGGCGCCCAGATAGGCGTCAAGACGCTGACCAGCGGCATCGTCGGCAACAAGGATATGGATGTCAGCCATTAGCGCTCATTCCTTTCGCGAATCTTGCGGGCACGCTCCCCACGTTGTTTAGCCTTGCGCTTGGCGCGGGCCTCGTCACGAGCGTTAAGCTCGGCGGTCGCATCGACCTCACGGGCCGCGGGGCTCAAGAACATATAGCCGAAGAGGGCGAGCACGACACCCACGGTAATGCCGATATCGGCCACATTGAAGACAGGGAAGTCGATGAAGGTGGTGGCAATAAAATCGGTAACGAAGCCATAGGCCAAACGATCGATAGCGTTGCCGATAGCACCGCCCGCAACCATCGCCATGCCTACAACCTCAAGATGGGCGAGCTGGGGCGCACGAACGAGGTACACGGCAATAGCGATAATGACCGCCAACGCCAGCACGGCAAACGCGATGCCATGCCCCTCACCCATGCTAAAGGCAGCACCGATATTGCGGACAAACATAAAGTCGATGACACCGGGAATGACGGTCACATGCAAAGCGTCGCCCACGGCACGAACCGCAAGCTTGGTCAGCTGGTCAACAAGCAGCACAACCAGCGCCACCCCACCAGCAACACCCAACCGCCAACGCAAAGGCGGCGTCATATCCCCAGTACGACCCAAATCAATCCCCTACCCTCAAGAACATCGAATTCCGCTTAGTGCAAAGAACCATCTTATATTGTCATACGCAGAACGCACGACATATCCACCAACGAAAGCGAAATAACCAGCCAAAAACGAAAGCGGCATTCCGAAAAACAGAATGCCGCTTTTAATTCAGCGGAGCAAATGGGCCGAAGGCGCCCAAATTCTCCCTATAGCTAAAATGCCGAGTTACCGTGCCTTAAAGGGCCTCTGCGCAGCGCTTGCAGATATGCGCGTGGCCGTTGTACTCGCCGACGGTGGTGCGGTAGTTCCAGCAACGGTCGCAGCACTCGCCCTCGGCAGCCTCAATAGCAACAGAGAGCTCCTCGCCCTGAGTCAGCTCAACATCGGAGACGATGTAGAACTCGGCCAGGTCGACGGCCTTATCACCGGTCAGCAGCGCGTACATCTCGGCGGGAACGACCGCCTTGACGCGGACCTGCTGGCTCTTGGTGAAGGTGCCGGCAGAACGGGCATCCTCAAGGGCCTTGGTCACGGCGCTACGGAGCTCGAGTGAAGCCTCGAGCACGCCCTCAAACTCGTTGGCCTCGTCGACCGTGATGGGCGACTTGTACCAATCGAGCAGCGCGGCGTACTTCTGGTGATCGACGCAGCCGGCAGGCGCATAGGCCATGGCCTCGTCGACCGTATAGGACAAGATCGGCTGCAGGTCGCGCATGAGCATCGAGAAAAGCGCGGCCAGCACGGTCTGGGCACTGCGGCGCTCGACCGAGCCGGGCTTGTCGCAGTACAGACGATCCTTCAGGGCGTCGAGGTACACGTTGGAAAGCTCGGTAACCACGAAGTCGTAAAGCGCACGGTAAGCGCGCGGGAACTCGTAGCAAGAGTAAGCGTCGTCGACCTCGGCCTGGACCTGGGTCAAACGGGCAACCATGAGCTTGTCGAGCGGCAACAGGTCGGCAAAGGCGACGCCGTCGGTCTCGGGCTCAAACTGGCCCTCGAGCTCGGAGAGCAGGAAGCGCAGCGTATTGCGGAAACGACGGTAGGCATCGGACGTACGAGCGAGGATCTCGTGGTCGATGGAAACGTCGGAGCTGGTATCGACCGAGGCAACCCACAGGCGGATGATGTCGGCACCCATCTCGTCACAGACTTTGTTGGGGTCGATGACGTTACCGAGCGACTTGGACATCTTGCGGCCCTGGCCGTCGAGCGTGAAGCCCTGCGAGACGACCGCCTTGTACGGAGCGTGGCCGTTGGCGCCCACCGAGGTGAGCAGCGAGCTCTGGAACCAACCGCGGTGCTGGTCGGAGCCCTCGAGATACACGTCCGCCGGATACTCCAGCTCGGGGCGATACTCGCAGACGGCCTTCCAGGAGACGCCGGAGTCCCACCACACGTCGAGGATGTCCTTATCGGCCTTGAGGTGATGGCCGCCGCACTTGGGGCAGACGCAGGCCTCGCCCAGGTAGCTCTCGGGAGCGTCGGTGAACCAGGCGTCGGAGCCCTTCTCGTGGAAGAGCTTGATGACGGCGTCGAGCGTAGCGTCGTTCATGACCTTCTCGCCGCAGTCGGCGCAGGTGTAGCTGGGGATAGGCACGCCCCAGTTGCGCTGACGGCTGATGCACCAGTCGGGACGCTGCTCGACCATGGCGCCAATGCGGTTGGCGGCGTGAGCCGGATACCACTTGACGTTCTCACGGACCTCCTTGCCAGCCTGCTCGCGCAAACCGGTCTTGTCCATCGAGACAAACCACTGGTCGGTAGCACGGAAGAGCACAGGGTGTTTGCAGCGCCAGCAGTGCGGATAGCTGTGCGTGATCTTCTTCTCGAGGACCAGGGTGCCGCGCTTGCGCAGGAACTCGATGATGTGCGGGTTGGCCTCATCGGTGTCCATACCGCTGAAGGGGCCACCGGTACCAAACTCCTCGCCGGTGTAGAACTTGCCGTCGTCATCGACCGGCATGCAGATGTCGGTGATGCCCTCCTTGAGGCAGGCGAAGTAGTCATCGACGCCGTGACCGGGCGAGTTGTGGACGATACCGGTACCGTCATCGACACCGACGTAATCGGCCAGCAGCGCCACGCCCTCAACGTCGTCAAAGATCGGCTGCTTGTAGTGGATGTGGTGGAAGGTCTCGGCGGGAACCACGTAGGGCTTGCCGTCGACCATGACCGGGGTGTACTCCCAGCCAAACTCCTCGCAGCACTTGGGAGCCAGGTCCTCGAGCATGACCTCGGCACGGCCATCGTGCTCAACGGCGACATAGGCGGCGCCGGGCTTAAGGGAAACGGCTTGGTCGGAGGGGATGGTCCACGGGGTGGTCGTCCAGATGATGAAGTCGACCGGGCCGTCGAAGTCCTCGAGGCCGGCGGGCTTGGAGGTCATCTCAAAGCGCACGAAGATGGACGGGCTCGTCTCGTCGGAGTACTCGATCTCGGCCTCGGCGAGCGCCGTGTGGCAGTGCTTGCACCAGTGAACCGGCTTATGGCCGCGATAGATCATGCCCTTATCGAACATAGCCTTGAAGACCTCGATGTCGGCGGCATCGTGCTGGTGATAGAGCGTCAGATAGGGGTTGTCCCAGTCGCCGAGCACGCCTAGACGGCGGAAGCCGGCCTTCTGCAGCTCGATGTTCTCGACGGCGAACTCATTGCAGAGCTCACGGATCTTGGCCGTGGGGGTCTGGTTGAACTTCTCGGTGCCGAGCTTCTCCTCGACCTTGTGCTCGATCGGCTGGCCGTGGCAGTCCCAACCGGGGACGTAGGGAACCTCATAGCCCTGCATCATCCAGTAGCGGTTGATCATGTCCTTGGAGATCTTGTTCATGGCGTGGCCGATGTGGATCGGGCCGTTGGCGTACGGAGGACCGTCGTGCAGCACGAACTTCTTGTGACCCTCGTTCTTCTTCAGAACCTGCTCGTAGACCTTGTTGTCCTGCCAGTCCTTGAGTCGCTTAGGCTCGGACTTGGAAAGACCGGCACGCATGGGAAAACCGGTCTTGGGCAGATTCATCGTCTGCTTGTACTCGTTTGCCACGGTACCCCTTTCATGTCGTGGGCGCGCACGCCCTCTGGGCACCAAAAAAGCGCCCGTCCCTACAAGCTGGGACGAAGCGCCACAAAACGGGCAAACTGCCCGTAAAAGCTCTTCGTTTAACCACCCAGCTTAGATGCCCTCGCCCGCGTATTCGCGCGCTCGCATCCGTTACTCGGCTGGCCTGTATCGACGACCATCTCGGCGATATCTACTAAGACGAGCCTGTGCGACGCGTCCGTTGGGACCGCAGCTCCGGGGTGATTTTCATCGGTCGCATGCACGGGTTCTCAGCGCTCCCCGCTCTCTGTAACATGCGGACGGCCGACTACTCGTCCCCATCAACGCTTATGCGGAGTATGCTAGCACGTTCCGCGCCGGCGAAAAACCCTCAACACTGGTTTTATACGTTCGAAATTTCTCGCGGCTGTGGACCTTCTCTAGGAGCAAAATACCTGAAAGCACTTTATCGAAAGAAAGAAGGTTGCCATGCGCACGATTGGAATGAGTGATTATACCGTTGGCGAGGATTGCTTTACCGAGCTGCCAACTGCACTGGCGGAGTGCGGCGCGAAGAAAGTCGCCATCATTGGCGGCAAGCGAGCCCTGGCTGCGGCGCTGCCGGGAATCGAGGCGGCACTTGAAGGTACCGATGTCGAGGTCCTGGAGACGCGCGTCTATGGCACCAACAGTACGCGTGCCAATATCGGCAAGGTCGTGAACTCCCCTGCCTGCCAGGAAGCCGACGTGCTCATCGCATGCGGCGGCGGCAAGGCGCTCGACACCGTGAAGACCGCAGCCATCGAGCTCAAGAAGATCGTCTTCACCGTCCCGACGATCTGTTCTAACTGCTCCGCCGCGACCGCCATTGCCGTTGTCTACAACGACGACGGCTCGCTCGAGGGCTATTCGTACCCCAACCGACCCGCGCACATCTTCATCAACCCCAAGATCATCGCCGAGGCACCGGCAGAGTACTTCTGGGCCGGCGTGGGCGATGCCCTGTCTAAGCAGCCCGAGGTCGAATACGCCACGAGCGCCGGCAACCTAGAGCACACGGCAGGCCTTGGCCTGGCGCTTGCCCACACCTGCTCCGAGCCGCTGTTTACCTACGGCGTCCAAGGTCTTGAGGACGTACGCCAGAACCTGTCGAGCGAGGCCGTCAAGCAGATTGCGCTCGATATCGTGGTCAACACGGGCTACGTCTCCAACCTGACCAACCAGAACGATTACTACTACAACTCGAGTGTGGCGCACGCGTTCTACAACGCCACCTGCAGCATTCCGCGTGAGGGCACCTACCTGCACGGCGAGGTCGTAAGCCTGGGCGTGCTGGTACTGTTCGCCTATACGGGCGATACTGAGAACCTGAAGCGCTACGCCGCCTTTAACAAGCAGATGGGCCTGCCTGTGACGCTTGAGCAGGTCGGCCTTACCGAGGCCGACATCCCGGCGCTGTGTGAGTATGCCCACGCCACCAACGAGTGGAAGCAGGGTAACCCGGAGCCCTTCACCGACGAGAAGTTCGCCGCCGCCATCAAGGCCGCCAACGCCTACGGCCACTCTATCCTGGCCTAACCGACCAAAACCGCCACAAAGGGGACAGTACCTTTGTGGCGGTTTTTTATTGCCGTAACATGCTCGAGTCGAATTCGCTTGCCGGGATAACGCGGTAGCCGTGGCGCAGGAGCAGGTCAACGAAGACACCGTTACCCATTGTGAGCGTGCCGCTGAAGGATCCGTCGTAGATACGGCCCACACCACACGACGGACTGCGATCCTGCAAAATGCACGCGGCAATCTCGGACGGCCCACCCGCCCGCTCGCACATATCGAGCGCGCGTTGGGCACCCAGGCGAAATTCGCGATCGACCGAGATGCCCTCGCAGGTACGAACCTCTCCGTTCACAATCTCGGACGGCTTGCGCGGCGTGGGCAGGCCCCCAAAGACCTCAGGGCACACCAAGAGGACCTCGGTCCCTGTACGCTCGCAGGCCTCGACCAACTCGCGATGATAGTTGTCGAGCCCGTTATACTTGCAGCTCTCGCCCATCAAGCAGGCGCTCACCACGATCTTCATTTCCATCCCTCTAAAGCAAAACGCCCCATTTGAGAAAGCTGCTCAAATGGGGCGTCGGCGTCTACTGGCTTGGCCACGGCTTTACTGTTACTTGGGCATCAGCGGATTCTCGCGCGTGAGGAGGTTCATGAACTCCTCACCCGTAATGGTCTCCTTCTTGTACAGATAACGAGCCAGCTCATGGAGCTTGAACTTGTTCTCCTTGAGGATCTGCAGGGCACGATCGTGCGCGTCCTCGATCAACTTAGCGACAATCGCGTCCACACGCTCGGCCGTACCGGGTGCGCAGGTGAGCGACGTGTCCTGATTGAGATACGCGTTCTGCACGGTACCGAGCGCCATCATGCCAAACTCGTCGGACATACCAAAGCGTGTCACCATGTTGCGGGCGAGCTTGGTGGCCTGCTCGATATCGTTGGCTGCGCCGGTCGTCATCTCACCAAAGATGAGCTCCTCGGCTGCACGGCCACCGCAATAGACGGCGAGCTTGTCCAGGACCTCCTGGCGTGTGGTCAGGAAGCGCTCATCCTCCTCGACCTGCATGGTGTAGCCCAGAGCGCCGCTCGTGCGCGGCACGATGGTGATCTTGGTGACCGGTGCGGAGCCCTTCTGGCGGGCGGCAACGATGGCATGTCCGATCTCGTGGTAGGACACAACCTGCTTCTCGTGGTCGGAAAGCACCGTGGACTTACGCTGCTGGCCGGCAATGACGACCTCCACCGACTCCTCGAAGTCGTCCTGGGTTGCACGCTTGCGACCCTCGCGAACGGCGCGCAGGGCGCCCTCGTTGATGATATTGGCCAGGTCGGCGCCCGAGGCACCGGGCGTGGCGCGGGCAATCGCGGTCAGATCGATCGGCGGCTGGGTCTTCACGCTCTTGGCGTGGAGCTCGAGGATGTTCTTACGACCGGTCAGATCGGGCAGCTCAACGGGGATGCGGCGGTCGAAGCGGCCGGGGCGCAGCAGGGCCGGATCAAGGCTGTCGGGACGGTTGGTCGCAGCGAGGACGACGATGCCCTTGTGGTTATCGAAGCCGTCCATCTCGGTCAGCAGCTGGTTGAGCGTCTGCTCGCGCTCGTCGTTGCCGCTAAAGCCGCCGCCGTCGCGCTTCTTACCGATGGTATCGATCTCATCGATAAAGACGATACACGGGGCCTTTTCCTTGGCCTGCTTAAACAGGTCACGCACCTTAGCAGCGCCGCGGCCAACAAACATCTCAACGAACTCAGAGCCCGAAATGCTAAAGAACGGCACGCCCGCCTCGCCGGCCACAGCCTTGGCAAGCAGGGTCTTACCGGTACCCGGAGGGCCGACAAGAAGAGCACCGCGCGGCAGCTTGGCGCCGATCTCCTCGTAGCGCTGCGGCTTCTCCAGAAAGTCGACGACCTCCTTAAGGGATTCCTTGGCCTCTTCCTGGCCAGCAACGTCCTTAAAGGTCACGCCCACATCCTTGGAAGCGATAACGCGAGCACCGGACTTGCCCAGTCCGCCGCCGCCAAAACCGCCGCCGCCAAAGTTCATCGATGGGCCGTCGTCGCCCATAGCTTTCTTCATGCGGCGGTTGAGCCACCAGCCGATCAGGAAGAAAATCGCCATGGGAAGAATGAGGGTGAGCAGGTAGTAGGTCATCAGGCCCGAGTTCTTATCGGGAACGACCGACTCAAGCGAGGCGCCAGATTCAAGCACGCGATCGGTAAAGCCCGCGTCATTCGGAACACCGGTCGTCTTGTAGGCGATGTTCTCGTCCTCGCCCTTCTTGGTGTAATAAATCGTGTAATCGTCCGTGTTGTACTCGACCTTATCGACGCTCTTCTTATCGAGCGCTTTGACAAACGTCGAGTAATCGGTCTTCGTAATCTGCTGCGTGTGACCGATGTTGGGGAACAGAACGGTCGAGAGCACGAGGTAGACGACGAAGGCGATGAGCACGTAGAGGATCATATTCCGTCTACGTTTATTGTCATCCATCTCCATCTGCTTGAACTCCATCTATTGGGGTTGATAATGCTATCTAGAATACCCAACGCGGACGGCGATAAACCGACGCCGGGCACGAAAGGACAGAGATGGCATCACTCGAAGTCGGTAAGGTTCAGATTTACACGGGCGACGGCAAGGGCAAGACGACGGCTGCGCTGGGGCTCGCGCTGCGTGCCACTGGCTATGGACTCAACGTGCTCATGCTTCAGTTTGCCAAGAAGCTGCACTGCGCCGAACACGAAGCCGCGCCGCGCCTGGGGCTGCGTATTGTGCAGGCCGATCGCGACACGCCCGAGGCTTGCGCCGCGCAGATCATGGAACTCGCACGCGAGCAGATATCACAGGTCGACGTTCTGATTCTGGACGAACTCGGCGAGGCCATGCGCCGCGGCTTTGTGACGCGCGAGGATGTGGAGGAGCTGATCGCGCTGAAACCCGCTACCACGGAACTCGTGCTCACCGGCCGCGGGCTGCTGCCCCTCGCGGACCTCGCAGACCTGGTCACCGAAATGCGCCCCATCAAACACTACTTCGACGAAGGCCTCCTAGCCCGCCAAGGCATCGAATACTAATCCGGCACTTGGGGACGTTCCTTTTAATATGAGCAGGACATTGTCAAGAGGCAAAATCGGGCCTGGCCCCAAC
>CABUHI010000006.1 GCA_902491345.1 uncultured Collinsella sp. | reverse complement strand
CGGTCTTTCATGCAGCAGGGGCTCTCAATGTTTTTATGTCCTGCTCATATCGTCTGTCTCGTCGTTAATTGAGAGTTCCGCTCGTGTTGCCCCCTACAGCTCGGCATCGCTTCATGATACGGACGTTTTGAAGACCATAAGGGAATCAATTGACGAGGGCACGATGAGCGGCCCGCTGTTTTCTCGGCTTGTGGGGCTAGATGAGATTGGCTCGAAACGACTGCTTGCGGGCGAAAAAGTGGAACTCACTTATCGGTCGATGATTTCAATCCTGCGGCTAGCCGATGTTCTTCGCAAATAAATCCAAGCACAACGCCGCCGGCAACTCCCCTACTCAACAAACAAGCCCCGCCAACCGCAATCCCCAAGGGAACCGCGATTAACGGGGCTCAAGCGCGCTCCTCAATGGGATCACGCCAGCATGCGAACAGCTCAGCCGAGCAGCGCTACTCCTCCCAGTAAGCGTCTGCAAGCAGCTTGAAGCAAATCTTCTTGACCGGCTGCGCGCCATCGCCCGGGAACTCGAGCGTGGGCATGTGAGGCTCGCCGGCAACGAACAGCGCAAACTTGTCGTCAGCAAGATCGCCGGCGATCGAGGCGTCGGAATCGACAAGATCGTAGTCATCCTTCTCGTCAAACTCCTGAACCAGCGTCAGGCTGCCCGTGGCAACCTTAAAGGCCTCGCGACCCTCGACGTCGATCTGCAGGTCGTGATAGCGCTGATGCGTCTCATAGTGAGCCTCGGCCTCGGGACGCGTCGTGGGAGCCATGACGTTCGCAAAGACCTTGTCGCCCAGAATCGGATGGCCGCCGACCTCGAGCTGCGCCGGGTCGTTCTCCTCGAGCCAGTCGATCAACACGTCGAGGCCCTTGAGCATTCCGCGGTACTCCTCGATATCGCCCAATGCACCGTAAATCATCTAAATCCCCTCTCGGATCGTTTCTTTAGCGGCTCTCGGCAAACGCGCCGCCGACGCTGTTGCCGCCCACATACGTCTCGACCAGGGTAAGGTCGGGATTGAACACGACAACGTCGGCGTCGCGCCCCGGCATAATGCTACCGCACTTGTCGTCGACATGAGCTAGCAAGCGATGCCGGGGCCGTCGCCCAAACTCTTACAGCTCAGTCACGACAACGCCGTTGTAGACCTCGTCCCAACGGTCCATGACCAGATGGCCGGTCATGGGATCCATGGCGTTGAGCTTGCCGCAGGTGTTGGCGGTACGCAGCACCGTCTCGTCATCCGCACCAGCAGCAATCGCATGTGCGAAGCCGGCAATGGTCGAATCGCCCGAGCCCGTGGCGTTAACGGCAGGGATATCGGGCGTCTTTGCGCGGAACGCACGGCCATTGTGGAAGCCAACGGAGCCGGCAGCGCCCATGGACACGACGACCCAGGGGATATCGGAGAAGCGGGCGTCAGAGGCGAGCGCGGCACGGAGCTCGTCCACATCGTCGGTGGTAAAGTTCGTGCCCAGAAGGCCGTTGATCTCGGTCAGGTTAGGCTTGACCAGCTCGGGCTTAATTTCGGACTTAAGGGCGGCCTCGAGCGAAGCACCCGAGGTATCGAGCAGCACCTTGGCGCCGGCGTTCTCGGCAATGCCCGTAATCTTGGCATAGTAGTCTGCCTCGACACCGCGGGGTAGCGAACCCGAGATGGTAACGACAGCGGCCTTGCTCGCGAGCTCGGTAAACTTGGTGGTAAAGGCATCGAGCTCCTCGGGGGCAATTGTCGGGCCGCTCTCGAGCAGCTCGGTCTGGTTGCCGGCGTGGAGGATGTTGAGGCAAATGCGAGTCTCGCCCTTGATGGGCACAAAGTCGTTGTTAATACCGTTGGCGTCCATGAGCTCAGCCATGTAGGCGCCCATGTGGCCGCCGAGTAGACCGGTTGCCACAACGTCGTCGCCCAGCTGACCCAGCACACGAGCCACGTTGAGGCCCTTGCCGCCGGCGGTCTTTTCGGGCGTCACACGGTTGACGTCGTCGATAATGAGCTCATCGAGCTGATAGCGCGTATCGACAGACGGGTTCATCGTAACGGTGAGGATCATTTTTAGCTCCTTATCTCGCAGGCTCCTTGTGCCTCGCGATACGAGTCGACAAAACGGAATTACAGAATCTCAATCGTGAACGAGCGGACGACGGTCTCCTTGGGCTTGGCGACAAGGCAGCCGCGCTTATGCTCAAGCACGTCGTCTTCATCGGAACAGGTCGAAAGACCACCCCAGGGCTCAACTGCCACAAAATCGCCCTCGGGCTTACTCCACACAATGAGATACGGGAAGCCCTCAAAGCTCAAGCGAACGCCCTTGTCCTCGCCCTTTTTGGAAAGCGTGACCTGACGGCTCTCGAGCACGTCAAAGATGGTCTCCGCAAAATCGAAGAGCTCATGCGACAAAGGCAGCGTCTTTCCCACCATGGGGTTCTTGGAACGCCTGTCCACATCAATCAATCCGGTCGAGGGAACGGCGGTACAGAGCTCCGCAGCCTCGTCTTTCTCAAAGCGCAGCTCGTAGTCCGTATAGGCCTCGCCCTCATCGAGCGGACACCTAAAGCCGGGATGACCGCCGATAAAGAACGGCATGTCCTCGGTTCCCTCGTTGGTCACCTCATAGGAGACGCGCACGGCGGTATCCTCGAGCGCATAACGAGCGACAAGCTTAAACGGGTAGGGATAATCGCTCAGCAGCGCCGCGTTATCCTCCGAAGCCAGGCACATCGCCAGCTCGTTCTCGCCTTGGCTCAGCAGCTTCCACTCCTGCTTGCGCGCAAACCCGTGGCGAGCGAGCTTTACATGATGCCCGGCAAACGTCATGGCGCCGTTGTCACGCAAGCCTCCACAAATCGGGAAGCAAATCGGCGCCTGGCCGGACCACACGGCGGGATCGCCCTGCCACAAGTACTCGCGTCCGTCAGCCTCAATCGAGGTAAACGAGCCGCCGGCCGTGGAAACCTTGATAGAAATCGAATCGTTGGAAAGAGCGTATTCCATTATCCATCCTTTCGAACAACTGCTTTTTGCTCGCAAGAACCCGTCTCGGCCCTGACCAAAGGACAAACCCGCACGTTCATCGATGCGTCCGGTATCCCCGCCATGTAACGGGGTACCATACAGACATTGATGCAATTACAGCTGAAAGGCCTTCTTATGCGAACCATCATCCTCTACGCCTCGCGCCATCACGGCAATACGAAAAAGCTCGTGGACGCCATCGTCGAGGCACACCCCGAGATCGATACCCTCGACGTGAAGTCACTCGGCAAAAACGAGTACCCCAACCTGCACGAATATCATCTAATCGGCGTCGCCACGGGCATCTATTACTCCGAGATCGACAAGGACATGGCACGCGTGCTCACTAACGTGCTGCAGCCGCAGGACAAGGTGTTTGGCCTTATGACCTACGGTGGCAAAAACAAGTGGTACGGCAAGGATATCGATGGCATCTGCCGCATGAGGCAGGCCATCTTTATGGGTGTCTACGGCTGCCCCGGCTTTGATACGTGGGGGCCGTTCAAGCTCGCCGGTGGTGTCCAAAAGGGACACCCGACCGCTGAGGAAATTAAGGGCGCTGTCGACTTCTTCGACAAGATCGAAGACGAGTATGGCGACATCATCGTCGAAGAGTACGCCAAGCGCGAGAAACGCCTAGCATACGAGAAGGAACATCCTGCAGGAGGCCTGGTGGCCGGCGTCAAGCGCACGGCAAAGAAGATCGCTAACAAGCTGTAACTGTGAAGGTGCTTTTGAGCGTTTAACCCATACGGCGGGTCCGAGCAGATTCGGGCCCGCCGTCTTTTTCTATCGTTACTCGGTAAAGGCGTTGCCGACGCTCTGGCCGCCAACATACGTCTCGACGAGGGTGAGCTCATGGTCGAACACGACAAAGTCGGCGTCGCGACCCGGCATGATGCTGCCGCACTTATCCTCGATGTGCGCGGAGCGTGCCGGCACCTCGGTTGCCATGCGAATGGCGATATCGGCGCTGGCGATGCCCCAGTCGACGATGTTCTTGACGCCCTGGGCAAGCGTGAGCACCGAGCCGGCAATGCTCTTGCCGTCAGCGAGCCAGCACAGGTTGTCCTTCATGATGACGTCCATGCCACCACTGGTGTAGCTGCCCTCGGGCATGCCGCCGCAACCCAGGCAGTCGGTGATGAGCACCGTGTGCTGCCAGCCCTTTGCCTGCAGCAGTGCCTTGATGGCGGCAGGGTTTACGTGCTTGCCGTCACAGATGATCTCGGCGTAGGTCTCGGGCGTGGACATGGCAGCGCCCACGACACCGGGCTCACGGTGATGCAGGCCGCGCTGACCGTTATAGGTATGCGTAAAGCAGCTGGCACCGGCGTTGATGGCGGCGATGCACTCATCGTAGGTGGCGTCGGAGTGACCGATGCTGGTCACCACACCCTTGGCGTTCAGAGCAGCCGCATAAGCAGCGGCACCGTCGCGCTCGGCCGCCATGGCGCTCTTAACGATGCGACCACCCGCAGCCTCCTGCCACTGATCGAAGACCTCCTCGGAGGGATCGATAAGATAAGCGGGGTTCTGCGCGCCCACGTGCTTCATGGTAAAGAAGGGGCCCTCCAGGTAGATGCCCTGAATGCGAGCACCGCAGAAGTCGGGGCCGCGGCCCTCGTCCGCCTTGGCGATAGCGGCGCAGGCGTCCTTGATCTGCTCGACGCCATCGGTGAACGTCGTGGGCAGCCAGCTGGTGGTACCGCGACGGGCGAGCTCGGTTGAGCTGATATCGATGCCCTCGGGATCGTTATCGGTAGTTGAGTGGTTGTAGAAGCCATGGATGTGAGTATCGACCATACCCGGTGCGATCCACGATCCCGTGTAGTCCTTAATCTCGCAAGAGGGCTCGTCGGCCTGCCAGGCGCCAAAGACGCCGTCCTCGACCATAAGATAGCCGCCCAGTTGCGGGCCTGCCGGCAAGAAGAACTTGTCAGCCTTAATTGCGTATGTGCTCATATGCACTCCTTGCTTCTTGAAGCAGTTGACCGTGGTGATACTTATACCCGGTCCATGTAAAAACAAAAAGCGCCCGCCCGCCGTTATGAGCGGACGGGCGCCCTTACAGGGGGACGCGATTAAGCGGTGAAGGGGTGAATCGTCACGCCCTTAACCACGCGGTTGACCGTGCCGGTGGGGCTCGGCGTATCGGGCGTGTTGCCCACGCGCACGGAGTTGAGCAGGCTGATAGCCTGGGCAAACATCACGAACGGCAGAGCAAGGTAGCCCTCGGGAAGTGCCTCGTAGCCCTTAAAGGTGAAGGACTCACCCTCATAGACGGTGGCACCTTCCTGCTGAACGGCGATGGTGTGCTGAGCGATCTCGTCGCCACCGATCTCGTTGAGGATGTCGATGTCGTACTGACGGGTGTAGGCGTCGTTGTTGACGAACACGAAGACGAGCGTCTTATCGTCGACGAAGGACTTAGGTCCGTGACGATAGCCCATGGAGGTGTCGTAGGAAGTAGCGACCAGACCGTGAGCGAGCTCGAGGATCTTGAGCTGGCTCTCCTGGGCAAGGCCACCGAAGGAGCCAGAACCCAAGTAGGTCACGCGATTGAAGTCGCCAGCCAGGTAATCGGCGATCTCGGGCTCACGGGAGATGACCTCCTCGCCCATCTTGGCGATGGTCTCGACCCACTCGGCCTTCTGCTCGTCAGAGGCAGTGTCGAAAATAAGGGTGGAGAGCAGGGTCATGCAGGAATAAGAACCGGTCATAGCGAAGCCCTTGTCGTTGGCGCGCGGAATGAGCAGCGTCAGCGCATTGGGATCATCGGCAGACTCGACGGCGAGCTTGCCCTCGGGAGCGCAGGTGATGTTGAGGAACTTGACGTTGTGGACGAGCTCCTTGGCAACGGCAACGGCGGCAAGGCTCTCGGGGCTGTTGCCAGAGCGGGCAAAGGAAACCACGAGCGTGGGATCCTCGGCGCGCAGGAAGTCACGCGGGGCGCTCACGATGTCGGTCGTGGCGATGGGCTTAAAGTCGTAGAGATCAGTGTTGCCAGCGTGACGCAGGTACGGGGCACAGGTATCGCCAACGTAGTCGGACGTACCGGCACCGGTGAAGACAACGGACAGACGGCCCTCGCCCATAGCGCGAGCCTCGGCCAGGAAGGCCTCGATGGCCTCCTTGTTCTCGCGATAGATGTTGAGCGTATCACGCCAAAGCTCGGGCTGCTGAGCAATCTCGGCCGTGGTGATCTGGGCGCCGAGCTCGGTGAGCTCCTCGACACTCTTCTCGAACATTTCTAATACCTCTCTCTAGAAGTAATCCTCTGACGTGCAATTATACACTTCAGTTGGTTATCTGGTAGTAACCAGTTAAATGCAAAGAATCATCATATGGATACGATGCGAACACTAGTCGCTACGCTGGTGGTAAACCTTGTATTTAAACTGATCGGCACGAGCAACCGAGAGTGTATACTCCACAACCTCGTTTGACTCGTTATACGTAGTCCTGACCAAATCGAGCACAGGCGAGCCCTCGACAATTCCCAAAAGGTGGGCGTCGGTGGGACGGGCTATGCTCGCATAGAACTCCTCTTCGGCCACGCGTATCTTTTGCTGAAAGTCTTGCTCAATCACATCGTAAAGCGGCTTACGCTCCAGCAGCGGTCGCTTTAGGGACAGAAATTGACGAACTGGTAGATAGCTGCGTTCGACCATCATGGGCATATTGTCGGCAGAACGAAGGCGCTTAAGCTTAAAAATGCGATCACCGATACGCAATCCCATATGCTCGGCCAGATTCTTATCGGCCTCCATCTCGCAAAACTCGAGAATCGTGGTCTCGGGGTCGCGACCCATCGCGCGCATCTGCTCGGTAAAGCTGTAGGACTGCATAAGATTGGTTGCCTTTGCCGAACGGTCGGTCACAAAGGTACCGCGACCGTGCTGCCGAACCACCAGTCCTAAACGCTCTAGTTCCTGCAGAGCCAGGCGTACCGTAGTGCGCGAGAGACCATAGCGCTCCGAAAGTTCGCGCTCGGAAGGAATCATGTCACCGGCGCGATATTCATGGTCGATCTTTTCGGTCAGAATATCGACCAGCTGATCGTACAGCGGTTGCTTACGCGCTCCGATCGCCATCCTATCCTCCCTTTTGCTCGAATTCGGCTAACTACCTAGGGTGTTTAGCATTATCTGTCTGCCACACCCGAATCATCAAGAAAACAAAAGCCGCGCGCTCTTTCGAGCACGCGGCTTTTAACATACACATGGCTTAAGGGGTCGGGGTGTGAGCCGCGTAGGGACACACCCCTCAAGCTAGAGCCTTACCAGATGCTCGGCCAGAGACCAAGCGGGCCAGCGCCCAGGATGCCAAGGACGAAGAGCAGGAGAATGCCCTTGGTCGGGGTCCAGCTGTGCTTAGCGAACATGTAGTAAAGCAGCAGCGTAAGCATAAGCGGGACGAGCTTCGGGACGATGGTGTTGAGGGTGTCGGCAACAGAGAAGTTGACCGGATCCTCGGTAACGGTGCCGTAGGTAACAGACTCCATGCCGTTGCCCAGATCGGTGACGCCGCACTCGACAGCGTTGCCGTCGGCATCGGAAGCGGTGAGGGCGTTGCCGTCCTCATCGGTCATGGCGATGGTACCGGCCTCAGCGGTCTCGGTATCGATGCCCTCCATACCGGTGAAGTTCTCGGCCTCCTTCTCGGAGACGATCACGGTAGTAGCGGAGAGGCCACGGGTGGTGCCGTTGGGGATCTGGAGGTTGATCTGGGTGCCACCCATGGTGACGACCAGGCAACCGACGACGAAGACGCCCATGATGGAAGCGGCACGCGTGAAGGCCTGCATGTTGGCAGTCAGAGCGTCAATAGCGCTGGTGCCAAGCTTGTAGGACCAGTTCATGAGCCAGAAGCGGAGAGCGAACTGGACGACGTTGAAGATCACCAGGAAGATGATCGGTGCAGCGGCGTTGCCGTTGATGGCCATGTTGGAGGTAATGCCGGCCGTGATAGGCACGAGCGTCAGCCAGAACAGGGCGTCACCGATACCACCGAGCGGGCCCATTGCGGCGACGCGGACGGCGCGGATCGTGGGGATGTCAACCTTGTTCTGCTCGAGCGAAAGCACGATGCCCATAACAAAGGTGACGAGGAACGGGTGGGTGTTGAAGAACTCCAGGTTGTGGCTCATGGAAGCCGCGAGGTCGTTCTTGTTGGTGTGGATCTTCTCCAGACCGGGGATGATGGAGTAGAGCCAGCCAGCGGCCTGCATACGCTCGTAGTTGAACGAGGCCTGCAGGAAGCAGGAGCGCCAAGCCATCTTGTTGAGGGTCTTCTGGTCGAGCTGCGGAGCAGGAGTGAGATCCTCGTAGTGCTCCGGGATCACATACTCATTAGATGCCATCTTCGAAGTCACCTCCGTCAGAAACAGCTGCACCCTTCAGCTCGGTCTGCTGCTGGAAGTCCCAGAAAGCGATGCCGAAGCCGATGAGAGCGAGGATGAGCAGAGCAGGGGTTGCCAGAGAATCGTTGGCAACGGTGATGAGCGCGAGGCCAAAGCCCATGAGGAAGAAGCCCCACATATCGCGGTTCATCATAACCTTGAGCAGGACGGCGAAGCCGACGAAGCGCATCATGCCGCCTGCAGCGGAGAGACCGGTCTGCAGCCAAGTCGGGATGGCGGAAGCGATGGTCTGACCGATGGTAGCGCCAGCGATGAAGAACAGGGTGACGACGACAGCGAAGATCAGGCCGAGCAGAGCCATGGCGAAGTAGTTCAGACGCTCGATACCCTTGGTGTCAGCGTTGTGAGCCATGTTGTCCGCGGAGGACATGAGCGGCGACATAAGCGTGAAGACCAGGGTAACGCCGAGCTGACCAAGCAGAGCGAACGGAATGGCAAGGCCGACTGCCGCGTTGGGCTCGAGGCCCGTAGCGATAGCGAGAATGGCTGCCATGATGCCGCCGATGACGGCGTTAGGCGGCTGAGCGCCTCCGATCGGCATGTTGCCGATCGTCATGAGCTGATAAGTACCACCCACGAGAAGACCGGTGTTGAGGTCGCCAAGGATAAGACCGATGACGGCGCCGGTGACGATGGGCTGATAGAGAGACTCGAGGAAGTTGAACTGGTCGATTGCCGCGACGAACGTGACGATGAAGACCAGAGCGACCTGGATGATCGAGTATTCCATCTTGCTCCTCCTTTCAAAATGTATGTACGCACTTTGGATTTCACGTACAGAATGTCAGGTTTTCATTCCTGACAACGTGGATCATGAGGATTACGAGAAGAGCTTGCTCGTGTCCTCAACAGGCGTGCTCGGAACGCGCCTGATCTCCAACTCCACCCCCAATTCCTGCAGCTCTTTAAACGCAGCGACATCCTCGTCGTTAACTGCGACGGAGGTGGCGACTTGGCGCTTTCCTTCCGACATGTGCATGTTGCCGATGTTTACCTTCTTTATAGGCACACCGCCCTTGACGAGCGTAAGCACGTCTTCCGGTGTTTCGGCCACGATGAAGATCTTCTGGCGCGGGCTCGCCTTGCCAATGACGTCGATGGTCTTCTGCAGGGAGAAGAAACGCGTAGCGACGCCGGCGGGAGCGGCCATCTTCATGAGGTTCTGGCGCATGGTGTTGGTCGCCACGTCGTCGTTGGCGACGAGGATGAGGTTGGAGCCCAGGGTGGAGTTCCACTGGGTGGCAACCTGACCATGAACCAGTCGGTTATCGATGCGGGTAAGAAGAATGTTGGGTTCTGCCATGTTGATCAGCTTCCTTTCGTTATTTGCTGACGACAGTTACTTGATCTCCTGAATCGCGTAACGCGAAACATCTACGACGGCTCCGGATCGGACTTTGATCTGGACCTTCTCGCCTTCGATGCCTTTGACGGTTCCGTAGATACCGCCGGCGAAAAGAACCTCCTGACCCGGCTTGAGCTCGGTGTGCAGCTCCTTGAAGTACTTTTGCTTCTTCTTCATGTTGATTTGCGACCAGATGGTGTAAATCAAGCCCATGATGGCGAGCAGGCCTAAAAGGGCGACCGAGGAGCTCAGGACGTTGGCTCCGAAATCGGCCATTAGATGCCGTCCTCGTCGCCGAAGATATCCTCTTCCTCGGAGCCGGCAACGGATGCGACCGTCTGGGCGGTGACGCCCGTCTGACCAACGGTCACGGCCTGCTCGCCAAGCTCGGCGAGCGTGGCGTTACCGCGAAGGAACAGAAGCTCAATAACCATGGGGAGGTTAGTGCCAGTCAGAACCTCGACGTTGTCGACATCCTGGGCAATCATCATCGACTGATTGAAAGGAGTGCCACCGAGCAGGTCGGTAAAGACGAGCACGCCATCGCACTCCTCGCGCATGGCGGTAATAGCGGCGCGGAGATCCTCACCGTAGGAAGCAGCCTGCTCGCCCTCAAAAGGAACGACGGTAAAAGCGGGCTGGTCGCCGGCAACCATAGCGATAGCGCTTGCGAGGCCGGGTGCGAACTGTCCATGACCGGTAAGAATAAAGCCAACCATTCAAATTTCCCTTCCGAAGGTGTGTACGATCTGAGTCCGATGATTTTCGGAAGCCAGCGGGCAATCGCCCTTAAAGCTTCTTAGAAAGCGTTCTTTGAAGACCAGTGGTTTCTCAACTGGTAGTAACCACGTGACGTGTTGTTGTCACTATATCACCACAGAAGAGGTTGCTTTCGTTGATTCATACAGTAAAACGTTTTTGCACCGCTCACGGTGATAAATCGACCGTTTACCGCTCGTTAATACTTCTACCTGCGGTTTTGAAACCGTTTCGAAATGCTTTGGCAAAAGATCGGAACTTTTCCTGTGTCTAAACAACGCAGGGCGGCTAAAAATAGCGTAAAGAAAAATTGCAGGTCATTGTGAAGATTTGTGAATTGGTCTTTTTGACTTAATACCAGTTAGAACCAGTTTTGAGATTATCGGTGAACGGTAGTTTTCGACCGTTCACCGGTTACTTGCAATCGTTTGCAGTTGTTTTCCCAGATGAATTAGAGAAGCCCGATGAAGCACTTGTGCGATCACGGGAAGTTTTGGCATTTGCCCTCATCCCCCGCGCGCCAAACTCCGGCATCCAAAATGGCTAATAGGTCACGTTAATCTTTTTCAATCATTACTTACTCAGTTCCGTAATTATTTATCGTTTGTCGTTAATTCTGATATGATACAAGTATCATCCAAAACGCCGGTTGGAGGGGTTATGGTCCATCGAAACGCATCTATATCGAATGAAACCATCAGCCGCGAACAGACGATAGGCAAACTGAGGAAGCTCGCTCGCATCTGCAAATGGGCCACGATCTGCATTACCACCGCGCTCGCTCTGGGACTCCTCGCAGTCATTGCGATTGACCTTCTACTTATATTGCCTGACCTCTCCCAAGGCTCGTGTCTCCAATCCGTAGAACTTCAAGCCGGCGAAGGGCCGTGCCTTGCTATCGTCGGTACCGATGCGCAGGCCCCACTTATGCTCGTTGCACACGATGGTCACACTGCCATAGGGAGCCTCTTGATGACATGTCTCGCGCTTACCATCGCGATAAGCGTGCGCAGGCTTTTCTTCAACATTGAAAAGGAAGGCAGGCCCTTTGACCTTGAATGTAACCAGACACTTCGTCGAGTAGGACATTTATTCCTTATCGGCGGCGTTGCCGTGAGGCTTCTTGGTGCCGTAATCACAGGAATGATACTCTCAGGATTTGGCGGCAGCTTTACGGATGCGTTCGTCGGCCAGCTATTCGAGCCCTCCATGCTCTTTGCAGGCCTGATTATTTGCCTGATTGCCAGCATCTTCCGCTACGGGTATATCCTGCAAAAACAAGATGACGAGTTGCTCTAGGGGGAATCCATGATTATTCTGCGGCTTGACCGCATGCTCGCCGAACGCAAGATCTCATCCAAAGAGCTTGCGGAACGCGTGGGCATCTCCCAGGTCAATATGTCACGCATTAAGACGGGCAAGGTTTCTGCCGTGCGCTTTTCAACTCTTGACGCGATATGCCGGGCACTCGACTGCCAACCGGGCGATGTACTGGAATATATATCCGACGATGAAGCCGATAGCCTTTTTGGACTTAAAGATGAATAGCCATAATTAAGCCGCCAATCACGCCCTCAACGCAAATTGCCCGCCAGAACGACTTCCGTGCTAGCGGGCAATTTGTTTTCTATCAGCTAGATGCTCGATGAGCCGTGCAACTCTTTACGCAAACAGGCCGTAGATGCTGATGTTGGCCTTGGCATAGAGGCCGTTAGCATACTCGGTCCACTTGGAGCTGGCGCTCGAAGCCTGCGAAGAATACTGCTGGTAGGCGGTGTAATAGGCGGTCATGGCCTGCTTATAGGTAGCGCTATCGGCCGTAAAGGCATCGTCAGCGAAGGCCTTGGCGTAGGTGCTATCGGCGTCCTTCCAGGTGCCCTTTGAGCTATCCCACTCATCACCGGCAAGGTTGATGATGTAGTCGGCGTAGTCCTTGCTCGCGGTCTCCTCGTTGCCGTCAGCAGGCTCGGTCGGGGCGGTCGGCATGCTTGCGGAGCTGTCGCCGACCTTCTTCTTGTAGAGCTTCTGCAGCGTCGCGGACTGACGGACGATCTGCTTGGCCTGGTCCTTGGACACGCCGTACTGCGTGGCCATGGTCTTGTAGTCGGAGGTGCCGATGGAATCCTCGGCGTACTTCTTCATCTCCTTGGAAGAGACGGTAATGCCCTCGTCCTCGGCGGCATCGAGCAGGATCTTGTTGCGCACGTAGGACAGGATGACGTCGGCAGAAGGAGCGGTGTAGTTGCCATCACTATCCTTGACGGTATCGAGGCTGTACTGGCTCTCGATGGCCTCGCGCGCGGTGATATCACTCTTCTTGCCGTTGTAGCTATAGCTTGCCACGGTCGAATCGAGCTGGTCCTCGGTCAGGGTCGCCGAGCCGACACCCTTGCCGCCAAAGCCGCCATTGCCGATAAAGAAGCCGACCACCGCAGCGATCACAACGGCAACCACAAAGGCGGCAATCATCGTCTTCTTGTGCTTGGATACGCGATCGTCTTCATCGGAACCCAGGATATCGTCGTCCTCATCCTGGGCCTCGGGCATCAGATTCTCGTCAGCGGCATCCGCGGCAATCTGAGCCTCCAGACGGGCGTCCTCCTCCTCGGCCGTCGTACCGGCAGCAATGTGCTCGGCAGACGCACCGGCGACCAGGTCGATCTTCTCGTCCTCGTCACCGTCGGGGCCTTCGCCGCGCTCGATGATCTGGATGCCGTCGATCTCGTCCTTCTCGTCCTTCTTTTGAATCAGACCCATATCAGTTACTCCTTGTTAGGAAACATAGTCCGCAATAGAATACGCCCGACAGAGCGCCGGGCGTATTGATTCTCAGGTTATACGCAAACACTTAAGTACTATTTAGGCGTTTGCAGTCTGCATGCCTTAGGCCAGGTGCGCGATAACGGCATCGGCAAAGGCCTGCGTGCCCACAGCGCCCTCAACGGAGCCGGTCTGGGCACGACGAACGTCGCCGGTAACCTGCTCACCCTCGTCGAGCGTGGCAGAAACGGCGGCGCGAATGCGATTGGCCGCGTCGTTCTCGCCCAGGTGATCGAGCATCATAGCCGCAGACAGAATCTCGGCCGTGGGGTTGGCGATATCCTGGCCAGCGATATCGGGCGCGGAGCCGTGCGTCGCCTCGAAGATGGCGCAGTCGGCACCGATGTTGGAACCCGGAGCCATACCCAGTCCACCTACCAGACCGGCGCACAGGTCGCTCACGATGTCACCGTACAGGTTGGGCAGCACCAGGACATCAAAGTCGTTGGGGTTCTGGACCAGGCCCATGCAGGTGGCATCGACAATCTTATCGTTGAACTCGATATCGGGATAGTTGGCGGCCACCTCGCGCGCAACGCGCAGGAACAGGCCATCGGTCGCCTTCATGATGTTGGCCTTATGCACGGCCGTCACCTTTTTGCGGCCGCAGCGGCGGACATACTCAAAGGCATACTCCACAATGCGGCGGCTCTTGGCGATGGAGATGGGCTTGATCGAGATGGCGGAATCCGCGGCGAAGGTCTTCTGGCCCGAGCGCTCGACGAGCTGCGAGAGCTCCTCGACCTCGGCAGCGCCCTCATCGAACTCGATGCCGGCGTAGAGGTCCTCGGTGTTCTCGCGCACGATGACCAGGTCGACGTCGCGGAAGCGCGAGCCGTCGCCCGGCTGCGACAGGCAGGGGCGCACGCAGGCATACAGGTCGAAGTATTTGCGCAGGGCCACGTTGACGCTGCGGAAACCCGTACCGACCGGCGTGGTGATGGGGCCCTTGATGGCAACCTTGGTCTCGGCGACCGCATCGAGCACGTGCTGGGGCAGTGGCGTGCCAAACTCGTCCATGACGCCGGCACCGGCCTCCTGGACGTTCCAGTTGATCTGGACACCGGTGGCCTCGACCACGCGGCGCATGGCCTGCGTAATCTCGGGACCGATACCGTCACCGGGGATCAGGACTACATCGTGCGCCATAATCTGTTACTCCTCGTCTTCGGCGTCGTCAGATTTTTTAACGCTAGCACGCTTCTTCTTTTTGGAGAGATCCAGGCCAAAACGTTTAACAAGCATTTCGCAAATCTCGCTCGAACGGACCTTGAGATAGCTGCCCTTGCCGTTTTCGGCATCGAACTTAAGGCGCAGCGCGAGCTTCTCGGCGACCTCGGCGTCGATCTCGCCCTGGCCAAACTCGTACAGGCAACCGAGCATGTCGCGATACTCGAGGTCGCCGTGGTAGCACTGGATGGCCTCGTCCAGGATGGGCCAAGCCTCGCGCGAACGCTCGACGCTCGTGGCGCCCCACACACACAGCAGGCGGAAGGCGGCGTAACGCAGCGTGGAGGAAATCTCGTCGAACAGCGCAGTCTCGGCGCCCTCAAAGGCATCGCCCAGCTGCTCGGGGCAGGTGGCGGCGAGCGCCGCCAGGGCATCGAGGGCCTCCCAGCGGGTCTGAGCCTCGGGGCGGTCGAGTGCCTCGATCAGCGCGGGCACGCAGGGCACGACGCGCTGCGGATCGCGCTCGGCCAGCAGGTGCAGCACGCGGGCGGCAAACTGGCGGATACGGCGCGTGGGGCAGCCGAGCTCCTTGACCAGACGGTCGACGGCGTTCTCGTTCTCCTCTGCCAGCTGAAGCTGTGCCAGCTCCTCGTCGGTGAGCTGTTCTTCCTTGTTTTCTGCCATAGTTACCTCTTCTTACTATTTCTTAGCGTGCTTGCCAGCACCCTTGCTGTCATCGGTGACCGAGATGAGCTGTCGGTCGGCTGCACCATTGTGACGCGCGCGGCGGCGCTCCTCGGCGTCGCCCGCATCGGCGGCGGCGCGGTGTGCCTTGTTGACGTTAAAGACCTCATCGTGCTTGCGCCATGGGCCGACGGACTCGCCAAAGCTCATCTTAAGACCGGCGATAAAACCGCCGAGCCAGCCGATCGGCGCAAACTGCACCAGCGGGAACAGCGAGAACACCCAGGTCAGCAGGACGACTGCCGCCGCTCCTGCAAAATTGGCAATCCAGTAGTCGCGCTTGGTGATGACGCGCTTTTCGCACGCCCACTGGCCGCACAAAAAGCCGATGTAGATCGCAAAGAGAAAGAGCACCAGCGCAAGCACCACGAACGTCCAGCTCATGGGCACTACTCCCCGTGATGGTGGCCGCAGCAGCACTCGTGGCCGTCGTCATGGCCGTGGCCGCCGCAGCACTCGTGGTCCTCGCCATGGTGGTGGCCACAACCGCACTCGTGATCGTCGCCGTGCTCGCCGCAACCGCAGCCTTCCTCGTGAGCACCATGCTCCTCGGGACGATACTGCGACCAGTCCAGACCGGCGGCGATGGCGTCGGCTTCCTCCTTATAGAGGACCGTGACGGCCTGGGTACCCAGCTTGGCGCCACCGATGGCATCGAGCATGTCGTAGAGCGTAAAGGCCACGTCGGCGCCGGGCAGCGCAAGCTCGCGGTCGTCGGCATAGGCGAGCGCCAAGCGCAGGTCCTTGATGAAGTGCTCGACCATAAAGCCGGGCTTGTAATCGCCGTCGAGCGCCTTGGGCGCCAGGCTCTCCATGGCGCCGGACTTGCCGGTACCGCCCAGGATCATCTCGCGGGTCTTCTCCAGATCAAGGCCGCTCAGCTCGGCAAATGCCATGGCGTCTGCCATGCCGACCATGCAGGCGCCCAGCGACACCTGGTTGGCGAGCTTGGCAGCCTGGCCCTTGCCGGCGCCATCGAAGCAGCAGATGTTGGCCGCAAAGGTGGAAAGGATATCGCGAACCGGGGCAATGTCGTTCTCGGTGGCGCCCACGATAGCCGTGAGCGTACCGGCGATAGCGCCCGACTCGCCGCCGGTGACGGGGCAGTCAAACGCCATGCGACCAGAAACCTGGGCGGCCTCGGCAATGTCACGGGCAAGCTCGGGCGAGCTCGTGGTGAGGTCGATCAAGACCGCACCCGGCTTGGTGCACGCGAGCAGGCCGTCGCCCGCCAGGTAGAGTTCCTCGACCTCGGAGGGATAGCCCACCATGGTAAAGACGACATCGGCGTTCGCCACGGCATCGGCCGGCGTATCAGCCCAGGCGGCACCGCGCTCGATAAGCGCGGCAGCCTTGGACTTGGTGCGGTTGTTGACCGTGACGGGATAGCCGGCATCCAGGATGTGGCCGGCGATGGGGGCACCCATGATTCCGGTGCCGATGAATGCGACGGAGAGCTTGTTTGCCATGAAACCTTTCCTTTTGGGTTGGGTGTTGTTACCAGGTTAAATACTCGGTGCCAGCGTTTCGGCCGTGACTTGAAGGCGCTTGCAGCCGCAGCGCCTGTCTACTCGCCACGCACGCGGCGCGCGATGCGGTCGGAAAGCGAGGCTTTCTCGGCACGGTTCTTGCCCCAAAACGCGCAGGCCACCATGCCGGGGCCCACGTGCGAGCCGATGGTGGGACCGACGGAACTACGGATGATGGTGACGTCGGCGCAGCCTTCCTCCTTGCGGATGGCGGCCTCGAGCCAATCACCGTCCTTCTCGGCATCGGCCGTCATGATGGCGATGGGCATGGTGCGATCGGGCACGTAGTTCTCGCGGAACGACTTGAGGATGGACTTGAGCGCCTTCTTGCGGCCGCGGTTGACGCCGATCAGCGACAGCGAGCCGGCCAGGTCGTAGGACAGCTCGGGTTTGACGTCGAGCTTTGCCGTGAGCTGTGCCGCCGCGGGCGGAATGCGGCCGCCGGCAGCCAGCGCGTCAAAGCTCTCGAGCGTAAAGTAGCCGTGGACATAGGTCTTTGCCTCGTTTGCCCAATCGACCAGCTGCTTGGCGGTCAGTCCCGCCGAGCGTTGACGGACGGCCTCGAGCGCCAAGAGCGCGCCGGTCGCGCAGGGCAGAGCGTTGTCGACCACGTAGAGCTCAAAGTTGGGATACTCGGCGCGCACGGCATCTGCCGCCTGGCACGCGGAGTTGTAGCTCGACGACAGCGCCGAGGTAAAGCACAGGTAGACCGTGGGCGTGCCTTCTTTGGCGCACTCGGTAAAGAACTCGATATAGCGACCGAGCGACACGGCGGAGGTAGACACGCGAGCGCCGGCGCGCATGCGGTCGTAGAACTCCTTAGGGCTCATGCTCGACCAGATATCGTCCGTGCGCTCCTCGCCATCGATGATAAAGGGGAAGCCCAAGATATCGACATCGAGGTTCGCGGCGACCTCGGGGCTAAAGTCGCAGCAGGTATCGACGACGATGCGGCAGCGGTCAGAATGGCCGGTAGATGCAGCCTTGTCCATCAAAGCGACTCCTTACGTAAAAAAGGCGGCCATCCGCATGGGATGGCCGCCAGCCGTTAACTCATGCAAGTTAACGTATTTTACTCGTCAAGTGTTTCGATACGGGGCTTGATGATGCCATATCCACCATTCTTACGGTGATACACCACATTGATGAGGCCAGTCGTCGCGTTCTCGAACACGTAGAAGTCGTGGCCGAGCAGATCGGTCTGCACCAGCGCCTGCTCCTCGGTCATCGGGGTGACGTCGATAACCTTCTCGCGGACGAGCAGGTCGTCCTCCTCCTCGGGCAGCAGCAGGTCGGCCAGATCCTCGACGCGCTCGACCGGCGCGACATCCGCGGCGCTGGCACCGCCCTGGCGGTTGTCCACGACCTTGGTCTTGAACTTGCGCAGCTGGCGGGTGACCTTATCGGCGGAGAGGTCGATGGCGGCGTACATATCTGCACCGTGCTCGGCAACGCGAATCACAGAGCCGCGGGCACGAACCGTGACCTCGACGATTGCCGGGTTGGGGTTCGAGGGGTTCTTCTCATAGCGAAGTACAACGTCGACCGTCATGGGCTCGATATCGAAAACCTTGAGCGCCTCGCCGATCTTCTCATCCACATGCGCACGCAGAGCATCGGTTACCGTCGTCTTGCGTCCAGAAACCTTGATATCCATACGTGGCTCCAATCTGCCTCGGGGACTTACTGTACTGGCTATGTACCCATTGCCGTGCATTTAATCACGCGGATTCCTAAAGACCCGAATAACGATTGCTTGATACCGCATACCGAAGTCTCGCACTTTTCTGTGGCAAAGTGCGCTATAGGAGGGAGCCGACAGATTTGTATTTGGTCCCAAAAATTGGCTTTGACCTGCTGGTTTTATAGGGATGAAAAAGCCGGGCTCCCCTATTGGGGAAGCCCGGCAGTGCGTGTTGAAACCGTGAAGAGGTGCCCTTTCCAACGTATAGGAGACACCACCCCTAGCAATAACTAGCTATTGAGTTTGTTAATGTCGTCGTCAGTGATGGTGCCTTCCTGGCTGGACGATTTGTCCTCGGAGGATGCGGTCTCATTGTTGGAATCGGAGGACTCGCTGCCGGAGGACGTGGTCTCACTGGACTCAGAGTCGCCCGGCTGCACGTTAGCGCCCGAAACCGTCTTAGTGGTGAGGTCGTAGGGCATCCTTCCATACCAGACGCAGTGGACTGCTTCGAGCGTACCGTCGGCCGTAATACCGTCGAGGGCATCGCTCACGGCACGGCACAGTTCGTCATTGGACGAGAGGCCCGCAACACCAAGCGTCGAGGGCGCCTCGAGCGCACCGACATAGGAGACCTCGCTCATCAGGCGTGCAAGGTAGCCGCCGGCCGTGGAGTCGCAGATCACATAGTCGACCTCGCCGGACTCGAGCGCCTCAAAGCACTCGTTGATGTTGGAGTAGGTCTTTTGGTTGGCGGTGATGCTCTGCTTAGCAAGCGCCTCCTGCGAGGCCGAGGACATCTGGACACCCAGAGTAGATGTGTTAAGGGTATCGGTGGAAACGCTTAGCGACCCACCATCGCTGGTTTTTCCGAACACGGAAGCGGCATCGTACAGGCAGGTGCCGAGCGAGCTAACGTCCCCGTCTGTGGGGTTGATCTCGCCGATAAAGATATCAGCCTTTTTGTCGCCGAGCGCGGAACCCGCCGAGGACGCATCGACAAAGGCGACCTTAAGGCCCATGCGGCTTGCGAGGGCGCGGGCGGCGTCGACCGCATATCCCGTGAGCTCGCCGTCGGCGCCCTGCATGGCCTGCGGCGCATCGGAAGTATCGAGGGCGACCGTCAGGGTTCCGGGAGTGACCAGGGCATCGTCCGACACCGCCGGCGTGACCGTCTCGTACTCGATCTGGTCGATCGTGGGAGTCGTGAACGTAGACAGCGGGTTGAACGCGCATCCGCTCAGGCCCAAAACGGCGATGACCGCTGCGGTCCCAGCACCTAACCGAGCCGCGTGCATCAAGCTGCCCCTCACCATGTCCACTACCCTGCCTTCTGTGTCGTATACGATCCGTGCGTTGCGCGGAATATCAGGTTGTTCCCACCAGCTGACCTGGTATTTGACCCCACACTTGCGCACCGGGGTGTTTGCTCGGGAGGCCGCAGCCACCTTCACGACTGACCCGCTCGCCCGCGAGGCGGTATTGCCCCAAAGAAAGTAGAACGGACGGTGCGGCTTACATCTAGGACGCGCCATGATCGCGCCGCGCGCACGCGGTCGCTTACGTGGATCCCTTTGACCGCGTCTGTCTTGGACTAGGGCGGGCATTTCGTCCGTCCGCAACCACAGCCTGGTAGGAACGAAGCGCATTATAGCTAAGTTCAAGCTAAAGTTTAAGGTTAAGGGCGTCATTCGCATCGTGCGCACAGATTTTGCAGGTCGGAGCGGGCTATTCGTGCCCCTATGAAGCCCGGAGCTCCCCTACGGGGAGCTCCGGGGCACCCTTCTTAGGGTGCCCCGGCCAAAATATGGCAAATATGAGTACTGCTACCAATTTAGTAACAGGCAATTTTGGCCTTTCGGACAGATTTTGCGCCCAGAGTCGCCAACCTGATGCTTAGTTATTCTACATTTGTTTATTATCTTCTTACTTTACGCCGCCTCCGAGTTCTAAATTCCTTGATTTTGCTGTTACTGATTTAGTGACAGTACTCATATTTGCCATATTTTGGCCAGGGCATACGATTAACCCTCTATTTTCGACGCGAATTAGACCGGCTTAAGCCCAAAACACGCCCGCAGCATGTTAAGCAAAGCCTCTTGCTTCTTTCTGCGGGCATCGACACGATTCCGGTACCGCTTTCGCATACGCTGGTGCATGCGCCATGCGAGTGCTTCCATCGCTTCCATGTCACAGAGCATTTCGTTGTTGACCGTCGCGACCTCGATTCCCATAGTAATCAAGCCCGTGTTGCGCTTTTCATCATGGATACGTCCCCTCCGGGAGGAATGGCCCAGCTCACCGTTGTATTCCAGGTCAAACCGGGCTGCTTCCTGATACGCATCGCAAACCGTATGCGGCATCCCCGAGATTGCCTGCGCACGGTCATCGAACTCGATCTTGTAGTCGGTCTTAAAAGGTCCGCAGGCAAACCCGCCATAGGAAAACGGAAGCGAAAACAGGGCGAGCATGATGCACTCCATGGGTGAGCGCAGGTTTTCCGAAAGATAGGGACACAGACGCTGCAGCTGCTTGGCCGCGTTCCCCTTGCATACCGCGAGGTAATCTGCCAGACGATCGGGCGTCAGCACCGGCTCAACCTCAAAGTAGCCCACATCTGCTGGCTGGTCCTTGTCCTTTGCAAGTTTATTCGTAACAGGCGAGGTGTAGGGAGGCAGATACTTCCCGCGGTCACTCAGCGAAATCTTAGAGCACAGCTCCTGAGCCAGGGCAAATGCCTGGATGCAGCCGACCTCGCGTGCGACGGCTACGCAAAGGGCCTCGGGAGATAGACTGTATACACCCGGCTCCACCTCTAGAATCGAGCCGACAGGCAACCCGGAACACACGGACCAGCCCACGCCAGGCACGCGGCGGCGCTGCGCCGCAGATCCCACCAGTAAGCAAAGATCTTCTTGCACCTCGCCACTTGCGGCCCCAATCCGCACCAAGTCGGGAAGATAGATGTCCTCGGTCGAGGGCGACGACGTGCGCAGCACACGGCGCTCTTCATCGGGATTGAGGTCCCTCCAGCTTATGTAGCCCATCTGCCGGCGCTCGGCGCGCATCATGCGTAGCGCCGAGGCGCCTGTTAGGATTACGGAAGCCGCTAGCTGTTCGCCTGTCGGCTCGTTGCACCGCTCAATCTTTACTGCCACAAAACCACCCCTACCAAACGCGTGCGATAGCGAGGCCATCGACTGCTGCGGCGCCGGCGCGCTTGAGTTCCGCCGAAGCCGCGGCCATCGTCGCGCCCGTGGTGATAACGTCATCGATAAGCAGCAAGCGGCGGCCGTGCACGTCCTCAACCGTCTCGTACATGCCTTGGGCACGCTCGCGGCGCTCCTCACGACCGAGTTCGCGCTGGTCGCCATGCCCGTACTTGACGAGAGCATCGAGCAGAGGAACACCCGACAGCTCGCAAAATGGACGCGCGATAGCCTCCATATGATCAAAACCACGCCGCCGAAACGCTGCCGCCGTCGCAGGCACAAACACCACCGCATCCGCATCGGACAGCACACCTCCGTAGCGATCGGGCGCTACGACCTGGGCATGCAGGGCGGTGTCGTAGAGCAGCTCCGCCAGATACGGAGCCAGACGTCGCTCGCCCGCATCCTTGTACGCTTTAATGATGCGCGGCAGCGGATGCGCATAGGCGGCGCATGCCAGGCAGCGGTCGAGCGCCTTCGCCATTGCCGAGGACGTGCCCTCGACCGAACACTCAGTGCACAGCAAATCCCCAAACGGGGCGCCGCATCGGGTACAGCTATGACGTGGGTCGATGAGCGTGAGCGCGGCCAGGCAGTCTTGGCAAATAAGCGCACCGGCGCGCTCGCAGCCGGCACATCGTGTTGGCGACAATGCCTCGAGCGCCTCGCGTGCCACCCGCTCGGCAAACGGTAGTAATTCGTCCGCAAACGGTAGGGCACCGGCACCCTGCAGACAGCTCAATATGTTCAAACGGCTCTTCAAGACACAACCCTCCCTACGTTCGGTCGCAGGGAGGGTTGTTGATACGGCGCTATGATACCCCGATGCGCTCGGGGCAAGGCGGGCTAAATCCGCTCGCGGGCGTTATTCGCCGGCGGGCGGTTGCGGTGCGGACGAAGACGGGGTCGAGCCCTCGCCACCATCCTGGCGCGGCTTGCGGGAACGGCGACGGCGACGGCGCTTTTGACCCTGGTCGGCCGAGCCCTCGCCACCGCGATCCTCGCGCGGCTCGCGCTCGTCACGAGCGGCGCCACGCGAAGCCTTGGCAGCAGCTCCCCCGCCATCTCCGGGACGACGGCGCGTGACCTTGACGGCGCCATCCGAGACCTGATCGGCCACGGAGGGCACTGAGGGCTTCTGCTGCGCGCCCGAGGAATGGCGACGGCGCGGACGCGGCGCGCGCTCCTCCTCGCCACGTGACTTGCCGCCCTTGTCGGCAGACGCATCGGAGGCCGAGGCGCCCTTGGAAGCGGCACCAGCCTCGCGAGCAGCTGCGGCGCGAAAGGCGTCCTCGCGCTCCTCGCTCGACAGATGACGGCGGCGGCGACGTGTGGGGTTCATGCCGCCGCCGCGATTCTGCTGCTGGGGCTGCTGAACCTCGCGCTCGCGAGAGGCGTTTTTGCCCGCGGCTGCAGCCTCGGTAGCATCGCCCGAGCCCGCGCGCTTGCGACGACGGCGGCCACCGGCGGCCTCCTCGGCCTCGGGCGCCTCGACCTTGCCGCGGCCCTTTCCGCGGCCACGGCCCTCACCCTGGCCCTGACCGGCGCGAGCATCGGATTCGGCATCGCGGCGACGGCGCTTGGGCATCGACGTGCCGGCCAGACGGTCGGCACTCGACAGGCCATCGCCCACGTCGACGCCGTTTTCGCGATCGAGCTCCATGAGCGCCAGGCGCATCTCGGGCGACTCAATACGCTCGAGCACGTCGCGCGTCACGCAGTCGGGGCGGCAGTTGCAGCCCTGCTCGGCGGCCTTCTTTTTGCAGCCCTCCGAGCACGTCATATCGGCCAGATTGACCTTAAAAACCTTGCCGTTCTCCAGGCGTAGCACCAGCTGCTCACGCGGCGTGTCATATTCCTGGATACGCGCCTTGCCGAGCGGCGTATCGATGAGCGTCTTCTTTTTGGGCGCGCGGCTCTTAAAGTCCTTGTACGCCTCGAACTCATAACGCAGGCAGCACATCAGGCGGCCGCAAACGCCGCTGATCTTGGACGAGTTGAGCGGTAGGTCCTGCTCTTTTGCCATGCGAATCGAGACGGGCTCAAACTGTCCGCCAAAGCGCGTACAGCAGAGTTCCTGTCCGCACTGGGCATAGCCGCCCACCAGGCGGGTCTCGTCGCGCACGCCGATCTGGCGCATGTCAACGCGAATGTGCAGCGTCGAGGACAGATCCTTGACGAGCTGGCGAAAATCGACGCGCTCCTCGGCCGCAAAGTAGAACACGGCCTTCTCGCCGCCAAACAGGTACTCGACGCCGACCGGCTTCATCTCGAGGTCGAGCTCCTTGACCAGGCGGCGGAAGTCGACCATGGCCTCGTCGCCCTGGATGGCCAGGTCGTCGGCAAGCTGCAGGTCGATGTCGCTCGCCACGCGCAGCACGGGCTTAAGCGGCTGACCGATCTCGTCTTGCGGCACCTCGAAGGGATCAGCCGTGACCAGGCCGATCTCGGTTCCGCGCTCGGTGGAGCAAATGGCATAATCGGCCTCGAGGATATCCAAATCCTGCGGGTCGAACCACAGGTCGTGCGAGGCGTAGGTAAACTTAACGGGTACGACTAACGGCATTTCGGTGCCTTCCTGATATCGAACAGCATGACCTCGATGGCCAGCTGGGGAGTAACGTTTCTGGCGATGTTGCGCTCAGCGGTGGCAACCGCCTCGAGCGCCTGGGTGGCGCCCGCAACATTCGTCGCCGCGGCAAGCCGACCGATCGTGTCGCGCACGTCTTCGTTCACCACGTCGGCCGCCTCGTCCTGAAGCGTCAGCAGCACGTCGCGCATGAGCGTCCGCGCGCTCGCCAGCG
Source organism: uncultured Collinsella sp. (assembly GCA_902491345.1). GTDB lineage: Bacteria > Actinomycetota > Coriobacteriia > Coriobacteriales > Coriobacteriaceae > Collinsella. Next base: position 82,466 of record CABUHI010000006.1, on the reverse strand, counting down.
CTTCCATGATACCCGAACGCTCGCGCGCGTTGAGTTCGCGCTTGTTGCGGTCCTCAAGCTGCTTCAATGCTCCACGCGACAGGTAGTCGGCGTTTTGCTCGAGCACCTTTTCCTGCGTGGACTTGACCTCGGCGAGCGGCGCCTTAACGGCGACGATGAGTGACTTGGCGCGGCTGAGCACGTCGGCCTCGTCGGCGGCGATGAGCGAATCGATGGCGCGAACCATCTGACGGCGGGCGTCCTGGCGCTCGGCGCTCTTGAGGAACTCGATGCCACGCGTGGGGCTTCCCGCTACGGCGACGGCCATGCGGCAACGCGCAGGGTCCTGACCGGTGGCGCGGCTCACGGCCTGCGCGGCGACGGCAGGCGATACCAGCCGAAACGGCACGCACTGGCAGCGGCTCACGATGGTGGGCAGCATCACGTCGGCCGAGGTGCCCAACAGGATGAACATGACGCCCTCGGGCGGCTCCTCGAGTGTTTTGAGCAGTGCGTTGGCGGTGTTGGCGCGCAGCTGCTCGGCACGGTCGATGATGTAGACCTTGGCCTTGGCACGGATGGGCGCCAGAGGCACGTCATCGAGCAACTCGCGGGTCTGGGCGATGAGGTAGCCCGTGGCGCTCTCGGGCGTGTAATAGTGCACGTCGGGGTGCGTATGGCGGGCGACGCGCACGCAGCTATCGCATGAGCCGCAGCCATCCTGCTCGCACAGGAAGGCTTGGGCGAGCGCCCACGCGGCGTCGAGCTTGCCCGCGCCGGGCGCGCCCAAAAACAGGTAGGCGTGCGATGCGCGACCGCTGGCGACGGCATTGGTCAAAAAGTCGCGCACGCGCTCTTGGGTGTCGAGCTTGGCCAGTAGGCTTGCCTGAGCGGGGGCCATGTTACTCGGCCTCCTTGGCAAGCGCGGCGGTGACGGCGTCCTGGGAAATGTCGAGGCCGTAGGCGCGAACCTGCTCGACCGTCTTCTCGAAGACTTCCTCGATGGTCGCGGTCGCGTCGATGAGCTTTACGCGGTTTGGTTCCTCGGCGGCAATGGCGCAAAATCCCTGGTAGACGCGCTCTTGGAAGGCCATGCCCTTGGCCTCCATGCGGTCGGCCGCACCGCGGTCGGCCATGCGCAGCGCCGCCTGCTCGGGCGTGATGTGATAGACGAGCGTGAGCGCCGGGTGCGTCCCCGCGACGGCCAGGTTGTTGGCATCGCGCACTATCTGGCGATCGAGGCCATCGGCAAACGCCTGATAGCAGGTCGTGGAATCGTAGAAGCGGTCGCACAGGACCACCTTGCCGGCAGCAAGGGCGGGAGCTATGACCTCGTGCACCAGCTGGGCGCGTGCCGCCTCGTAGAGCAACAACTCGCAGGTGTCGCCCATCGCCGTGTTGGCGGGGTCGAGCAGCAGAGCACGGATCTTTTCGCTGATGGCGGTACCGCCCGGCTCGCGCAGGCTCACAACCTGGTAGCCAGCGAGTTCGAGCGCGTGGGCAAGCAGGCGCGCCTGCGTGGACTTGCCGGCGCCATCGACGCCCTCGAGCGTGATAAAGCTATGTTGAGCGGGCTCAAAAGCCATGGGCGCAGCCCCTTCCTACAAGGCGCGTAAATGCAGATATATCAACCAAGCCATGATACCCCAGTGCTCGGTGCGTCCCCAATGGCTAAAGGTGCCTTTCCAAAGTTGCGGTGAAATAGGGACTGATTGAAGCTCTTAGACCGCCAAACAGTCCCTATTTCACCGCAACTTATGATGGGGAATTTTGGACGCTGGGTATAATCGTCGTATTGCATTGAAATGTGGCGAAAGGAGTGGCAATGTCTCGGTATTGCGCCTCGTGCGGCAAGCTTCTTGCAGATGATGCCAAGTTCTGCACCTCGTGCGGTGCACCCGTTGAGCAAACAACCGCGAGCGATAGCCAGCCCGCTTTTGAGCAGACCGGTTCCCTCGATACGCCGCAAGCCAAGGCGGACGACCCCCTCGCCTATCGCCCCGACCCCGCCGCAGGCCCCGCGACCGTCGAGACCACGCAGCGCATACCCGTCTCGAGCGGCTCGCCCCAACAACAGCCGGCTCCCGCATACGCGCCCGCTTCGCCACAGACCCCCGCTCCCAAAAAGAGCGGCACCGGGCCGCTTATCGCCGTTATCGTTGTGCTGGTGGCGATTATCATCGCCCTGGTCATCTTCTTTGTAATCAGACCGTTCGACAACGCCGCCACGCAGACGACTGCCGAGGTAGCTAAGCTACACCATGACGTCGACGACGATGACCTAAAGCCTCTCGGCAATCCCAACAGCCTGTACGACGATGATGACGATGACGACGAGGATGGCGGCGAAGCAACGCTCTCCGAGCAGAATCTCTACCGCCGACTGAGCGAATACTACGACTTGCTCGAAGACCTCGACAACTACGTCCGTGGCTGCGCGCAGAACTTCAACGGCAGCTATCTGGAAGAAGATCGAACCACCCGTCAAAATCTCGCCGACGTCGCCGAGCGCACGGAGGACACCATCGAGCAGTATTACGACATCGTCGAGGACCTAGACGTTCCGACGAGCTCCAAGAACTACAGCTCCTGGAAGGACATCATCGCCCTGTACGACGACCTGGATCACCGCATTGACGCAATCTGTGATGCCTGGGAGATCAGCCTGAAATACGCCAAGCCTGCGGACCACAAGAATGAGATCGTGGCGCCGCTGTCGCGCGACAACGTGGCGGGCACCAATGACAATAAGTATCGCCTAGACTTTGAGGAGCGCTATCCCGGCGCCAAACCCGTCGAAGTGAACTAGTCGCATGCGACGTTCTCAAACGACTACTCATTAAAGAACGTCCCCAATGACTGCCTAGAAAACGAGCGAGGATCGCGGGACCCTCGCTCGTTTTTGTTTTGGGCAATGTTTCGACTGTGCCATTACTTGTCGGCGGCTGCTTTCTTGGCAGTCGACTTCTTCGCGGTCGTCTTCTTGGCGGCAGTGGCTTTCTTAGCCGTCGTCTTCTTTGCCGTGCTCGCCTTGGTTGTGGTCTTGCGGCCGCGGACGGGCTTCTTCTCCTTGGTCGGGCAGTCCATGTTGACGCAGATGCGCCACGGTCCGCGCGCCGTGTTGACCACCACTATGGGAGCGCCGCACTCGGGGCAGGTCTCACCCGTCGCCTCGAGCTTACCGCGCGCCGGCAGAGGATAGCTCACACCGCAGTCATCGTAGTTGGTGCAGCGGATAAAGCGCTTGCCGCTCTTCTCGCTCTTGTGCGCGATCAGGTCGCCATGGCGTCCGGCCTCGGCGCACACCTTGCACTCGCCCACCTTAAGGTCAGGCTCGTAGTTGGTGGGGCACGTGGGGTTCACGCAAATCTCGAATGCCTTCTGGCGGAACGGCTGGCACTTAATGCGCGGCGCGCCGCACTCGGGGCACACGGCCGCCTCGCCCTCGAGCGGGCTCACCTTGACGCCGCTCGGCACCGGATAGGTCACGTCGCAGTCGGGCCAGCCCATGCAGCCAATGAAGCTGCCACGGGTCTTGGCGCTCGTCTTCATAACCAGGTCCTTGCCGCACTTGGGGCAAGCGCCCACGCGCGCATCGGCCGTGACGGCGTCGCTGATGGCGTCGCCCAGCTCCTGCGTGTGCTTGAGCAGCTCGTCGAGCACGCCGGCCAGCAGCGCGCGCGAGTGTGTCACGACATGCTCTTCGGTATCCTCGCCGCGCTCCACACGGGTCATGTCGCCATCGAGCTCGCTGGTCATATCGGGGCTCGTGATGCGCGGGGCAAACTGCGTCAGTGCATCGATGATGGCTATGCCCAGCTGACTCGGCTCCACGGGATCGTTTTTGAGATAGCGCACGGCATACAGGCGCTCGATGATGCTCGCGCGCGTGGACTTGGTGCCCAGACCGCGCTTTTCCATCTCCTGCACGAGCTTGCCCTGGCTGTAGCGCGCGGGCGGCTCGGTCTGCTTTGCCTCGAGCTTAATGTCGAACACGTCGACCGTATCGCCCTGCTCCAGCGGCGGCATCTGCTCGTCGCGCTTAAGGCCGTACGGGTATGCCTCGCGGAAACCCGGGGTAACGAGCACGTCGCCCGAGGCCACGAACGGCTCGCCGTTGACGTTGAGCTCGAGCTTGGTGTTCTCGATGGTCGCGGGACCCATAAGCGTCGCCAGGAAGCGACGGGCGATCAGGTCATAGAGCTTGCGCTGGCCGCCGTCGAGCGTGGACGGATCGCCCTCGCCCGTGGGGTAGATAGGCGGGTGGTCGGTGGTCTCGACTTTACCGCGCGTGGGCTTCATGGGACCAGCGAGTACCTTTTTGCACACGGGCGCCAGCGCCGGGTTGATCTTTGCCAGGTCACTCACCACGGCGCCCAAATCGAGCGTCGCGGGATACACGGTGTTGTCGACACGCGGGTAGCTGATAAGGCCCGCCATGTAGAGGGACTCGGCGATGCGCATGGTACGCGCAGGCGAGATGCCCTCGGCAGCGGCGGCGGCCTGCAGCGAGGTGGTCGCAAACGGCGTGGGCGGCTGCTGCTTGCGGGAGCGCTTGGTCACCGCGGCGACGGTTGCCGTCGCGACGCCGTCAACATGGTTGTACGCCGTCTCGGCAGCATCCTTGTCGGTAAAGCGTGCCGTCTTGTGCGCAATCTTAAAGCGGTCGTCCTCGGCAGCACCCTGTGCGGCGCCCATGCCGCGGATCTGCCAATAGTCCTCGGGCACAAACGCCATGCGCTCGCGCTCGCGCTCGACCACCAGGGCGAGCGTCGGCGTCTGCACGCGGCCGGCGGAGCGCACGTTGCCAAAGCCGCCGAACTTGGCGAGCGTCAGGTAGCGCGTGAGCACCGCGCCCCAAATGAGGTCGATGTGCTGGCGACTCTCGCCGGCGTCGGCCAGATTCTGGTCGAGCGAGACGAGATTATCGAAGGCCTGCGTGATCTCGGCCTTGGTAAACGAAGAATACTGGGCGCGGGCGACCGGCAAGTCGGGCGCCACCTCGCGCACCTTGTTGAGAGCGTCCGAACCGATCAGCTCACCCTCGCGATCGAAGTCCGTGGCGATGATGACGCTGTCGGACTTTTTAGCGAGGTTCTTGAGTGAACGAATGAGTTCTTTCTCGGCCGGCAGCTTAATGACGGGCGCCCAGGTGAGGTAAGGCAGGCTCTCGAGCTTCCAGCCCTTGATGGAGATACCGTCGGCAAGAAACGGCTTGCGCTTGGTGTCATAGGGCGGGCGTGCCAGGCCATCGGGCATGTCGGCCGGCAGCATCTCGCCGTCCTCGGTGACCGAATACCAGCCCAGCTTTTTATCGAACAGCACACTGTCGCAAAAATCGGGCGCAAGGATGTGACCGGCAAGACCGATCGTCACGCACTCCTCGCCCTTCCACTCAAAACGGTAGATGGCGGTGTTGTACACCTTGTCCTTTTTGGGTTTGCCCGTGGACAGACGCTCGGCGATCTGACGCGCGGCGTCGTTTTTCTCGGCGATGATGAGCTTCAAAAGAGGCTCCTATCTCGTGTCTCTGCGGCTACGCCCGCCCGTATGGCGGCCGACTTACGCCCTTGCTTGCTCAATCTGCCCGATGAGCCAATCGCACCAGGCATCCATGCCCTCGCCCTTGCGCGCGCTCACGGCAAACCGCGGCGCCTGCGGATTGAGGTCATCGAGTGTCTTAGTATACCTATCCATGTCAAAATCGAAAGCCGGGGCCACGTCGACCTTATTGAGCAGCTGTGCGCCGGCGTGCTGGAAGATGCCCGGGTACTTGATGGGCTTGTCGTCGCCCTCGGGCACCGAGAGAATCATGATGGACAGGTTCTCGCCCAGGTCAAAGTCGACCGGGCAAACTAGGTTACCCACGTTTTCGATAAAGATGACATCGATGTTTTGAAGACCCACAGCCTGGTCGAACGCGTCAACGGCCTCCATGATCATGTTGCCCTCGAGGTGGCACAGGCCGCCCGTGTTGATCTGGATGGCGGGCATGCCGGCTTCCTTCATGGTGATGGCATCGACATCCGAGGCAATATCGCCCTCGATGACGGCACAGCGCAGGCCGGCCTTGTCACGCAGGCGCTCGTTGGTGCCCAGGATCGTGGTGGTCTTGCCCGAACCGGGGCTCGACAAGACGTTGATCACATAGGTGTTTGTCTCATTAAATCGCTGACGCAGCTGATCTGCCAGGCGCTCGTTGCGCGACAGAATCGGCGATGCGATATCAATCGTTTTCTCAGCCATATTCGGCACTCCTTACTTCTGCCATTTATACCCCGTCCCCAGATGGCTGGTAGGTTAATCGTCGGGGGTCTCGATTTCGATACTTGCGATGTCGAGCTCGCGGCCGTGCAGTAGGCGCACGTTGGCACCACCACACTGGGGACAGCGACAGTGGAAACGATCGTGGTCGAAAACCTCGCCGCAGTCCAGACACTCGCTTTGTGGATGGACCTCCTCCACGGCAAGCTCGCAGCCTCGCGTGAGCGGGTCCTCGTCGCGAAATGTCTCCCACGCAAAGTCGAGCGCCTCGCGCACGACCTCGGTCATATCCCCGATACGCAGCGTTACCAAAACGGCGCGCGAGGCCCCCGCCCCACGCGCCGCGCGAATCACTGTATCGAGTATGCCGTTGACAATGCCAACCTCGTGCATACCGATTTACTCCTCGCTGTCCTCTTCGTCGTCCGAAAACAGGTCCAGACGGCTCACAAACAAGCCCTCCTTGCCCTCGCGCGCGGTAATGACCACGCGAGCGATGGCGAGCGAAATCTCGTAGAGCGAGAGCAGGGCGCCATACATGAGGCCCAGCGTAACGGGCGAGCCGTCGGGCGTAATCACAGCCGAGCCCGCAAGCAGGCCAACGTATACGTAACGCCAGACACTGCGGAAGGCCGCATAGGACACAATATGGAAGACGGACAGGTAGAAGATGATGAGCGGCAGCTCAAACGCCACACCAAAGCCGATCATAAAGAGTAGCTCCATGTTGACGTAGTTCTCCAGGTCGGGCAGCGCGGTTGCGACGGCCGAGGTCTCGCCGATAAGCCACTCAAAGCCCGCCGGGATGATAATGAAGTAGCAGAAGATGGCGCCCAGGAAGAACAGCACCGTCGAGGCGAGCACCGTGGGAACGACCCACTTGCGCTCGTTGGGGCGCAGTGCCGGCAGGAAAAACGCCAGGATCTGCCAGATGATCATGGGCGTGCACATGACCACGGCCATCTTGATGGCCAGCGAGAAGCGCAGGCCAAAGCCGCCGAGCGTGGTAGTGATGTAGAACTTACCGTCCGGTACAAAGGAGCGGATGGGGTCTTCCAGGATGTCGAGCACCACGGGCGTGGCGAAATACAGCACGATGGCGGCGGCAAACACCGACACGACCACGATGGTCAGGCGGCGACGGAGCTCTCCCAAGTGATCGAAGAGCGGCATGCGCGCAGGTCCGATAGGCATTACTCATCGCCTCCCTTCGGGGCATCGGCGGCAGCGGCGTCGTCCTCGGCCTCGAGCTCGCGAGCGAGCTGGTCGACGACGGCCTTGCGCTTGCGGGGACGACGGGCGTAGAGGTCGGCCGTCGTGGGCTCTGCCGGATCGAGCTCGGGCTCCGGCTCTGCAGCAGATTCGGGCTCGACGACAGGCTCGGCGGCAGCGGCAGGCTCGGCACCCTCAGCCTCGGACTCCTCGGCAGCATTCTCGCCTTCGGCGGCACCCTCGCTTGCGGCCTTCTCGGCAGCAAGGCGGGCACGGCGCTCGGCAAAGGTCTCCTTCTTGGCGGGCGCTGCCGTCTCGGCGGCATCCTCGTCCGCATCGGAATCGTCATCGACGGCAGTCTTCTTGGGCTTGACCGGTGCCGAAGCGGCCTCGCTCACCGGATCGATAATCTCGGACTGAACAACGGCCGTCATCTTTTCCTGCGTCTCGCGGAACTGACGGATGGCACGGCCGATCGTGCGGCCCATCTGTGGGAGCTTATCCGGGCCAAACAGCAAAAAGCCGAAGACCACGATGATCGCGAGCTCACCCTCTCCAATACCAAACACACATACCTCCAAGGCTCGATGTGAGTCGAGCCCGCACCGCGCCATTCGGCCGGAACTCGTCTATTCATTCGGTCAAGTATAGCGCCCGGACGCCAAAACGTCCGAGCGCATCACAAACATATGCCAAACGGCACGCCCTTTTGGGGCAAAGATTATGCAGCGGTGATCGAAATCTCCTGGTCGACACCCAACAGCTGAACCACGCGCATCACCGGGGGCTGCACATTGGTGCAGCTAAAGCGCTTGCCGTGGTCGACCGCGTGGTGCGCGGCGCCCACAAGCACGCCAATGCCCGTCGAATCGATGTAGCTCACCTGGGCAAAATCGAGCTCAACGGCCTCAGTGGGCTGCTCGAGCGCCAGGTCGATGGCATTGCGCAGGCTATCGGCGTTAGAGATATCGATCTCGCCGGTTACCTTAATGGTGTAGAGCTCTGGCGTGGGGTTGGTGGAAATACCCAAATCCATGTATACGCTCCTTTACGTATCGAAAGTGCGGATAGTACGGGAAGCCGCGCGTTAGGCGCGCTCGGCACGCGCAAGCTCGGCAGCGACGAGCTTAACGGCCAGCACCAGCACATCGAGCGCGGCCTCCAGGTCCTCGACCGTGGGATAGCTCGGCGCAATGCGGATGTTGGTGTCGCGCGGGTCCTTGCCATAGGGCCAGGTAGCACCGGCCGGCGTGAGCTTAACGCCCAGGTCTGCGCAAAGCGCAGCAACCTTCTGGGCCGAGCCCTCGGGACCATCGAAGCTTACAAAGTAGCCGCCGCGGGGGTGCGTCCAGGTGGCGCAGTCCGTGTCGCCCAAGCCCTCGGTGAGCTTGCGCTCGACGGCCTCAAAGCGCGGGCGCAAGAACTCGGCATGCTTTTTCATGTGCTCCTTGACCGCCTCGATGGTGGGAAGGAAACGCACGTGGCGCAGTTGGTTGAGCTTATCGGCGCTGATGAGGCCGGCCTTCAGGCGCTTGGAGAACTCCGCGATAACCGCGGGGCTCGCACCGATAAAGCCGATACCGGCACCCGGGAAGGTGATCTTGGACGTCGAGGCAAAGGCCACCACGCGGTCCTCGGTGCCCGCCGCGCGGGCGAGGTCAAAGATGTTGGCAAGCTCGTCGGTCTCGTCGTACAGGTCGTGCACGCAGTAGGCGTTGTCCCAGAAGATGCGGAAATCGGGCGCGGCCGTGGGCATCTCGACCAGGCGGCGCACAGTGTCCTCGCTAAAGGTGATACCCGTGGGGTTGGAATACTTGGGCACGCACCAGATGCCCTTGATGGAATCGTCGGCGGCAACGAGGCGCTCGATCTCGTCCATATCGGGGCCGTTGTCGGTCATCGCGACGGGAACGTTCTCGATACCCAAGTCGGCGGTAATGCCAAAGTGGCGATCGTAGCCGGGAACCGGGCACAGGAACTTGACCTTCTTGCCGTCGTGCGCCGCCTCGTAAGCCTCCCAGGGCTCGCTGCCGCACGAGCCGCAACGCCAGAACATGCCGGCGATATCGTGCTCGATCAGCAAGCTCGACGAGCCCAGCACGAGCGTCTGCTCGGCGGGGCAACCCAGGAACTCCCCCGCTAGCTTGCGTGCCGAGGGAATGCCCTCAAAACAGCCGTAGTTGGAACAGTCGACGTTGCCGTCGTGCAGATCGGCATCGGCATTGAGGATATCGAGCATGGGTCGAGAGATGTCCACCTGGGAGGGCGACGGCTTGCCGCGGGCCATATCGAGCGCCAGGCCCTTGGCCTTGACCTCGGCGACCTCGGCTTTGAGCACCTCGATGGCGGCATCGAGTTCGGTGGTTTCCATCTTCTGGTAGATCGTCTGCATGGGTGCGACCTTTCGCGAAGCGGTACGTTGCAGTTCGTCTAAGTATAGACCGCCACCGCCGCAACGTTATGAAGCCGTGATAGATTAAGTCCATCGCAATAAATTACGAATCGCCGCGCATGCCTGCGTGGGGCGCCCAAGGAGGCACTATGGAGTATGGATCGTTCCAGGCCGAGGAATTCGGCGACCTGCAGCGCCTGGTCGACGGACTGTTTTACGACCGCCACGCCATAGACCGTCTGGATCTGATCGTACAGGCCGAAATCTTGGATCTGGCGCCTGATCTCATGGAAATCGTCAACCTGCTACCGCCCGGCTATTACGACCGCCAGTCACTTTGCGACCAGCTCAACTCCGCCTTGGCCGCCCACGGCTGGGGCGCCATCTACGGCACCGTGGAATGAGCCTCGAGGCCGACGATTTGGCCCGTTTCCCGACCCTTGCGAGGCTTGTTTTAGGGCTTGTGGCCAAAAAAGGGCAAATATGAGTACTGTTACCTTTTTAGTAGCAGCGATTCTTGGTCGAAATAGGCAATGCTGGACTTGAAACTCCTTAATCACCGTCAGTTAGCGCCGAATTGGAAGTCGATGGTCACTCATTAACGTACAGTTCTTATAACTTTGTTCATTATTTTCCGCACCTAAAATGATACGCCGTTTGTGACAGTACTCACAAACGGCGTTTTTTGACCACTGGCGTGTCTGGCAGGCGGCAAGCACCGCCCGAATCCGCATTTTGAACGCGCCCGAATCGGTTCTGGAGCCGGTTTTCGCGCTCTTACTCGTCTTTGGGCGCGGGGTGCTTGCAGATCACACTCATGTAGATCATGCCAAGTACGGCCGCGGTGACAGAGCCGGCGAGAATAGCGGCCTTGGCGGCCAGAACCTCAAACTGGGCCGTCGGGAAGGCGAGGCCGCTGATGAGAATCGACATGGTAAAGCCGATGCCGCCCAGAATGCCCACGCCGGCAATCATGTGCCAGTTGACATTGCGCGGCAGCTCGCAGGCCCTAAGCTTAACCAGGGCAAACGTCATACCAAAGATGCCAATCGGCTTGCCCAGCAGCATGCCAAAGTACACGCCGAGCGTCACCGGGTCGGTGAGCAGCGTGCTCATGTCCACGCCCACTAGGCGAACCTGTGCGTTTACGAACGCAAAGATCGGCAGGATCACAAAGTTGACCGGCGTGGAGATCAGACGCTCCATGCGGATGAGCGGCGGGGTCACGCGGTGCATGACGCGCTCGACCTTGGTGGTCGAGACGGTAAAGTCATGCTGGCCCAGGATGTGTGCCTCGTCGTCGTAGCGTTCGTCGAGCAACGGCAGGCACTCGACCAGCCAATCGGTAAGGCTATCGAGCTTAACGCCGCACTTGGCCGGAATGGTGAAGGCCAGGATGACGCCGGCAAGCGTAGCGTGCACGCCGCTCTTGAACATGCAGAACCACAACAGCAGACCCAGTACCGAATACGGGGCAAGGCGGTAATGCTGCGTCTTGTTGAGCCACACGAGCGCGCAGGTCACAAGCGCGGCGGCGCCCAACCAAAACGGATTGGGGCTCTGACCGTAGAAGATGGCGATGGCGGCGATGGAGATGAGGTCGTCGGCGATGGCGAGCGTCGAGAAGAACACGCGCACGCCGTTGGGCACGCGATTGCCCAAAAGCGACAGCACGCCCAGCGCAAAGGCAATATCGGTTGCCATGGGGATGGCCCAGCCGTTGTGCGCGCCAGCATGGTTAAAGATCAGGTAGATGCAGGCGGGAACGACGACGCCGCCCACGGCCGCCAGCATGGGAAGCATGGCCTGACGCGGATTCTTGAGCTCGCCGACCGTCATCTCGTACTTAAGCTCAATGCCCACCAACAAAAAGAAAATCGCCATGAGGAAGTCGTTGACAAAAAGCTCAACGGTGAGACCGGCCGTAAGGTTGCCCAGACCCACATACAGCGGGGTCTCCAAAAAGTGATGGATGGCCTCATAGGCATCGGTATTGGCGCAAATAACGGCGGCGATGGCGGCGAAGACCATGACGGCGGCGGAAATCGTGCCGTTCTCGGCGATGCGTTCCCAGATGTCGTGACGTTCAAAGCGTTTGCGCTCACGAACGTTGAACAGCTGCTCGGGTGCTGCCATGGGCGGCTCCTTTCTCGGGAAAGCTCCCGTCTTAAAAAAGCACGGCCCGCCCAAGTGGCGGCGCCGCGCTCTAACGTATTACGCTTGCATCTAGCCTACCCTGCACGACAAGCACGCAGGCGTGGCCGAAAAGCGGAACCACAGGTTGAACATTATTTGCTCAATGGCACGGACGCGCCTGCCCAAGAGACGACGCGGCGCCGTGCACAAAAAACGACCGGAGCGCGGGGCGTCCGCGATCCGGTCGTGGCGTTCGGTCAACTAAACCTAGCAGGCGGCCATGATGGGGGCAGCGACCTGCTTCTTACGGGAGAGGACGCCCGGCATCCAGACGCCGTCGTGCTCGTCGGCAATGCCCAGGCCCTTCTGAGCGGCCTCGGTCTCGCCCTCGAGCAGGACCTGCGAGCCCTCCTCCATGATGTCGGTGATGCACAGAACGATGCCGTCGGCACCCTTCTCGGCGGCGTAGGCGCGCATGGCCTCGCGGATCTCGTCGATCATGCCGAGTGCGCGGCTCTTGTCGACGGTCTCGTACTGGCCAATGAGCAGCTTCTTGCCAGCGGGCTCGAACATCTTGATGTCGTTGCCGACCATCTCGGCTGCAGTGAAGGAGCCGGACGGACGGGTGAGGAAGACCTCCATGCCAAACTTGACCGGGTCGACGCCCACCTGCTCGCCGAGCTTGGCGGCGACGGCGCGGTCGACATCGGTGGTGGTGGGGCTCTTGAGCATGAGCGTGTCGGTCATCATGGCCGAGAGCAGCAGCTTGGCCTGAACGTCGGAAAGTTCAACGCCGAGCACGCCGGCGAGCTTGGTGACGATGGTGCAGCTGGAGCCCCAGGGCAGGCAGATGTAGTGCAGCGGGCCGGCGGTCTCGAAGTCGCCGATGCGGTGATGATCGACGACACCAAAGACCGTGGCGTCCTTAAGACCGGCAACGGACTGGGCAGACTCGTTGTGGTCGGTGAGGACGACGAGCTGACCGGCCTCGACGGACTCAATCACGCGGGGCTCGGCGATGCCGGCGTCGGCAAGCAGCTTGGCGGACTCTGCCGGAAGCTGACCAAGGGCGCAGGCCTCGTAGGTGTTGCCGGCATACTCAACCTGGTTGAGCAGCTGGGACAGGACGACGGCGCTCATGATGGCGTCGTTATCGGGGTTCTGGTGACCAAAGACAAGAACGTTTGCCATGGATATCCTCCACTTGATATGTGTACTTAGACGTAGCTATGGTAGCACGCCGATGCCGAGCCTTCGCAGACGGAAGGGCTACGGCATATTTTGGGGCAGGCACGGGGGACAGGTTACATTGCACCAGCTATTTACCGGCGGCGCGCAGGGCTACGTAGGCGGCACCGATGATGCCGGCGTCGTTTCCGAGCGAAGCGACCTTGATGGGCGTCTCGCGCGAGGCGGAGAGCGCGTACTGCTTAAAGTGCTCGCGGACCTTGTCGAGGTAGACATCGGCCGAAGCGGACGCGCCGCCGCCGATGAGGAACATCTCGGGATCGACCACGTTGGCAATAAGCGCCAGGGCGCGACCGAGATAGTCGGCCATGGTATCGGCCGCGGCAAGCGCGAGCTTGTCGCCCTCGCGGCAGGCCTGGAACACGTCCTTGGAATCGGAGGGGCCGGTGAGCTCGATGGGCTCGACGCCTGCCTTCTTGCACTCGGCAAGGTAGTTGCTCACCACGCCGGTGGCGCTGGAATACTGCTCCAGGTGGCCATGGCCGCCGCAGCCGCAGGTGCGCTCCTCTTCGGGGTTCAGGCACATGTGGCCAATCTCGCCGCCGGCGCCCACAACGCCCGATACCACGTCGCCGTTGACGATGACGCCGCCACCCACGCCGGTACCGATGGTGACCATCACCACGTTCTGTACGCCCTTGGCAGAGCCGAGCCAGGCCTCGCCCATGGCAGCGGCGTTGGCATCGTTCTCGTACTTAACGACCGCGTCGGGGCAGTGCTCCTGAATGGCGATTCTTAGCTCAGGCAGGCTAATGGCAATGTTGGCCTTGACCTTGGCATCGCCCGATGCCGGGATGGGGCACGGAACGGCCAGGCCAATGCCCGCCACAAAGGCGCGCGGAATCTGGGCCTTGGCGACCACCTGGTCGATAGCCTCGGTCACCGCGGCAAAGCCCGCGGCGTCAACGATGGGAGGCGTGGGCACGCTGGCCTTGGCCAGCAGGTTGCCGTCCTCGTCGAACAGGCCCTCCTTAACCGAAGTGCCGCCGACGTCAATGCCGATGTAGTACTGCTTAGGTTCCATGGGAGCCCACCTTTCTCGTTTAAACATTGCCTGTATGGTACCGCTCCCAAGGCAAAAACCTGCCAAAAAGGGGCAGGTTTGTTTTGGCAGGTTTTATCTGTGAAAACGCAAACGACCGCTCAAAAGGTCGCGCAGGGCCTTCGCCAAATATAAGGGCGCCGGGAGTCGGAAACTCCCGGCGCCCGTCAAAGGGACTGTGTTGTCTGTTGGACCGCACGGCCCATCGCGGCGATAACGCCAACTAGGCCTTAAGTGCCTGCAGCTGCTTGTGGATCTCGATGAGCTCCGTCGCCATGACGCGCATGGTCTCGGTGCCGGCCATCTGGTCCTCGGCATGCAGCAGAATCAACGGGGCCTCGCCGTTACGCTCGCCGTTGGCCTCCTTCTTCAGAAGCCCCATGTGAACATCGTGGCCACCGTTATAGGCCTCGTCGCCCTGCTTGATAAGCTCCTCGGCGGCGTCAAAATCGCCCTCCTTGGCCTTTTGCACGGCGTTGATGTACATGCTCTTGGCGGTACCGACGTAGCTGATGATCTCAAAGCAGGTCATCTGCAGTTCGTTCATATCCTCCATGCGGAGCACCTAGCCCATCACGCTGACGCAGTGGTCGATGATGCCGGCAGCGTTCATGCGGCCGTAGTCGACCATGTTGATGACCTCGACCGGGAAACGACCGGCGGCCTCCTTCTCAAAATCGCCCTTGGTGTAGCCGATCTGCGGACCAAGCAGCAACATGTCGCACTCGCTCAGGTGATCGTGGGCCTCGTTCATGGGACGAGCCTCGACCTCAATATCCAGACCACGGTTTGCAACCTCGGCCTGCATCTTCTGGACCAGCAGGCTCGTGGACATACCGGCATTGCAGCAGAGCATGATCTTCTTCATGGTTTCCTCCTTATAACTGCGCGGCGCGCAGACGACGACTGGTTTTATTCCTTGCGGCTATTGTGCCAACCCCCTGCATCTTTACACAAGGGAGAGAGTCGCGGGCACCGGCACCGCGTACCGGTGCCCGCAACGGTGAAAGGGACGAACGTTAGGCATTCTGCTCGGCGAGAGCCTCCTGCTTGGCGATTGCCTTCTCGGAAATCTTCATAAAGGGCAGGTAGACGGCCATGCCAATGACAATCTCGAGAGCCTGCCACACACCGGCGCGCCAGTCAAAGCCTGTAGCGAGCAGGGCATTGATGACGGGAGGCATAGTCCAGGGCACCTGGGCGATGCAGGGGCTGATGATGCCTGCGCAGGTAAGGCCATAGGTGATGCCGATGAACAGGTCGGGAAGAAGAACGAACGGAATCATGAGCGGCAGGTTGTACACGATGGGGTAACCGTAGATAACCGGCTCGTTGATGTTGAACAGACCAGGCAGGATAGCCATCTTGGAAACGGTCTCGGATGCCTTGTTCTTGGAGAACAGGAGCGTGTCGAGCAGAAGCATGAGGGTGCAGCCCGAGCCGCCGATGAGGGCGAAGCTGTTAACGATCTGCATGTTCATGTAGTGATCGGGCTGGATGGTGCCACCGGCGGCAAAGGTAGCCATGTTGTCGACGATGAGCATGGTCAGAATCGGCTCGACGGTAGCGCCAGAGATGGTGGACTGGTGAATACCGACGCAGAACAGCAGGTTAGCAAGGGTGTAGATGAGGATAACAGCCCACGGACCGGCGTTCATGATGCTCTTGAGCGGGTTGGAGATGCACGTGGAGATGATGGCGCACAGATCGGTGCCGGCGCACACGGCGAGCAGGGCTGCGGCAAGAGCGAAAATCGCGAGGTTAAGCAGCATCGGGATCATGACGTTGAAGGAGTTGGAGACCGCGGGAGGCACGCCCTCGCCCAGCTTAACCTTGAGCTTCTCGACGCCAGAAATCTTGATGAAGATCGAGACGGAAAGCAGGGCGATGATAATAGCCGAGAACAGACCGTTGGTGCCGGTGTTGGCAGTTGAAAGGGCGCCCGTGACCTCGGCGGAGGTGATCTTGTCGGTGAGCAGCGGGCTCGTGGCGGCAAGCGTGGCGGTGACCTGCTGCGGCATCATGATGACGAAAGCAGAGATAGCGACGACCACGCAAGCGAGCGGGTTATCGAAACGCTTGTTCTTAGCGAGGCTGTAGCCAATCAATCCGGCCAAGATAATGGCAGAGACGTTGAGGGTGCCCAGCGTAATTGCCGAACCCCACGTCTGAAGGTTGGCAAGGCCCGCCGCATCGAACGGGAACAGGGGGAACACGACGTTGTTAATAAGAACCGCGATACCCGCAAGGATATAGAGCGGCGTGATGGTCGCGAAGGCGTCACGCAGGGAACGCAGGTGAACCTGGTTTCCCACCTTCGCAGAGACCTCGGCAAACTTGTCGAGGAAGCTCTTTCCGTTGTCACTGGCCATGATTGCTCCTAACTTTCAAATCTGGCCTTTTCCTATGCGCACGGTGGTCTGTCGCCCTCTGCCACCAGATGTGCCATGTGTTGCGCGCGGCGGCGCGCGGTCTGGGCGTTCGCCCGGTCGCTAATCAACCACGTGGGTTGTGGCGACCTGTTTGAGCCAGGCCGCTGACTTCTTAAGGCGGCGCTTGTAGCCGTCCATAAGGTCGACCTCGACAAAACCGTAACGGTTCTTAAAGGCATTAGCCCAAGACCAGTTATCGATGACGGCCCAGTAATGGTATCCGCGGCACTTGGCGCCCTCGGCAATTGCCTTGGCCACCCACTCCAGGTGCTGACGTACAAAGTCGACGCGGTAGTCATCCTGGATGGTTCCTTCGGCGTCACGGTTCTTGTATTCGTCCATGATGCCGATGCCATTCTCGGAAACGAACCACTCAAGGTCGGGGTAGTTCTTAGCGCAGTCCATGCCAAAGTCGTAGAGGCCCTGCGGGTAGATCTCCCAGCCGCGGCTCTCGTTCATAACGGCGTCGGGCCATACGTACTCGTCGGCAAAGTGCGGCAGGCCGTACTGGTCGACCTTGCTCGCCGGCGCCTGAACACGCGTGGGGTGGTAGTAGTTGCAGCCGAGCCAGTCGACAACACCCTGCTTGAGAATCTCTTGGTCGCCGGCACGGAACGGGAGCTTAACGCCGCCCTCGGCCAGGCTGTCGAGCACGTCGGCAGGAAGCTCGCCCTTGGTAATAAGGTCGAGCCACCAGCGATTGTTGATGCCGCTGGTCATACGCACGGCCTCGAGGTCTGCCTCGCTGGGATTCTGCTTGGTGTAAACCGGGGTAAAACAGTTGATCATGCCGATCTTGGCATCGGCGCGAATAGCGCCCTCGTCATAGGCGCGACGATAGTTGGCCACGGCCAGCGCATGTGCCAGCGAAATGTGATACTGCACGGTGCGGGCGCGGCTAAAGTCGTGGAGCTGCGGGAACCACACGCCCTCTTGATAGCGCTGTTCGGGCTCGACGATGGGCTCGTTAAAGGTGAACCAGTACTTAATCTCCTGGCCAAACTCGTGGAAGGCGACGTCGGCGTAATGCGCGTAAGCCTCGACGACCTCACGGCTCTCCCAGCCGCCACGGTTAAAGAGGTAGGTGGGCATATCAAAGTGGTACAGGTTGACAAACGGCTCCAAGCCGGCCTCGCGAGAGGCGCGGAACAGCTCGTGATACCACGCAGCACCCTCCTCATTAAGATTGCCGTCGGCATCGAGCAGACGGCTCCACTGGATGGAAGTGCGATAGGTATTCAGGCCCAAGTCCTTCAAAATGCGAAGGTCTTCCTGGTACTTGGCCATAAAGTCATTGCCGGCATAAGAGCCAACGCAGTTGTAGAACGAACCCAGATCCTGGATGGACCAGGTGTCCCACAGGTTCTCGAGCTTGCCGCCCTGGTTCCACTGACCCTCAGTCTGCGGGCCGGACATAGCGGCGCCAAAGAAGAAGTCGCCGGGCAGCTGATACTGTGCCATCGAAGTCCTCGCTTTCGTGTTCTAGAGCTTTCGGTTGGAGACGGGTTTGCTTTGGCAGGCAATCCGGCGCGGGCGCGCACCAGGTATCTGGATACCCTGCCCGCCAAAACAAATCCGTCCCCAAACAACACAAGCAAACACCAATGCATCTCGCTTGTTGTCTGTAACTATAGCGCTCTAATTTATTATGTAAAGCGTCTTTTTTATTTTTATCTATCGAACTTCTTTGATGAAAGCCATATGGATGCTTTTTAAGTAGGTATACTCTCTTTATATCAACGCAAATATGAAGGGAGGATTGCATGATTCCCAAATACGAAGCGATAGCTGCAGATATCCGTCGAAGCATCGAGGACGGCGCCCTTAAGCCGGGCGATAAGTTGCCTACCGTCGTTGAGTTCTGTGAGCTCTATAGCGTTTCCAAAATCACCGTCAAACGAGCGATTGAGCAGATCACCGAGGAAGGCCTTATTACCAGCCGGCGCGGATCGGGCACCTACGTCAAGGACACGGCGGGGCTTCCCGGCCAGGTGTTTTTCCAAGGCAAGAACGACCGTGCCCAAGGCTTTTCGTACGAGCATCGCGGGGAGAAAGTGACCTCGGTGGTCTACGATTTCTCGATTGTCAATCCGCCGGCAGAGGTTGCGACCCAACTGGGAATGGCCGAAGACGACTTTGCCTATCACATCGTGCGCGTACGCGAGGTCGATGGTCAGCCCATCGTTATCGAGTACACCTATATGCCACTCGAGCTGATTCCGGGTCTTAAGAAAAAAGACCTGTACGCATCGATCTACAGCTTCATCCGCGAGCAGTGCGGACTCAAGATCTCAAGTTTCCACCGTACCATTCGCGCCGTCGCGGCAACTGAGGAAGAGGCTGAGCGCCTGGATACCAAACCCGGCTCCCCCCTGCTCGAACTCAACCAGATTGGCTTCTTGGATAGCGGCACCGCGTTTGAATATTCTATCTCGCACAACGTAGGCGACCGCTTTGAGCTGCACAACGTAACGTTGGCATAGGTTTGTAATCCGGTGGGTGCTCGTTTTGAGCTGTCTTACGCGGCACCCGCACAACCTTATGGGAGTATGCACATGTCCGATTTGATTAAACTCACGCCGATCTTCCACGAGAAGATCTGGGGCGGCCGCCAGCTGGAGACCGTGTTTGGCTACGACATTCCCGAGGGCCCCATCGGTGAGTGCTGGGCCATCTCGGCACACCCCAACGGCGACTGCCAGATCGCTGAGGGCCCGTATGCCGGTCACACGCTGTCGTGGCTGTGGGCCGAGCACCGCGAGCTCTTTGGCAACTGCGAGGGCAAGGAGTTCCCGCTGCTCATTAAAATTCTGGACGCCAAGGACGACCTTTCGATCCAGATTCATCCCAACGACGAGTACGCCGCCAAGCACGAGAACGGCAGCCTGGGCAAAACCGAGTGCTGGTATGTGCTGGACTGCGAGCCCGGCGCCACGATCATCGTCGGGCAGCGCGCCAAGGATCGCGCCGAGGCCGCACAGATGATCGAAGAGGGCCGCTGGGACGACATGCTCAACGTGCTGCCGATCCACAAGGGCGACTTTTTCCAGATCGACTCCGGTACCGTGCACGCCATCAAGACCGGCACGCTCATTTTGGAAACGCAGCAGTCGAGCGACGTGACGTATCGCCTGTACGACTACGACCGCCCGGGCACCGACGGCAAGCTGCGCCCGCTGCACATTGAGCAGAGCCTGGATTGCATCAACTTTAACGCGCAGGCGCCGACCGACGGCGCCGTGACCGCGCCCGAGGTCGACGGCGTGACCGAGCTCGAGTCTTGCCCCTGCTACACCGTCGATCTCGTGCGCGTTAACGGCAGCAAGACCCTCGACCAGCGCTGGCCCTTCATGTGCCTGTCAGTCATCGACGGCGAAGGCACCGCCTGCGGCGACCCCGTCCACAAGGGCAGCCACCTGCTGGCCCCGAGCACCGTGGACAAGATTGAGCTCGAGGGCAAGATGGAACTGATCATCAGCCACCTGTAGGTCACCGGTCCCCAAGCGCTCGCCGGGACGGGGCTCTGGCTAGTAACGACAATCAAAAAGCAACAAGGGGCTCCCCCGTTCATTAACGGAGGAGCCCCTACTCGTATCTATATATCAGCCCACCCGGCTCTCCAGACCAAAAAGACGAACGAGCAGAGCGACATTCGCAAGCAACGTTATCTAAGGACCTGGGCGAGCGTATGGGGCAACATCGGTCGCGAGTTCCGCACGCAAAGGAGGCCACTTAATGTGGCCTCCGTCTTGCGCAGGACTGCCCGAGCAGGCGATGTTGCCCCATACGCCCGCGCAGGTCCGCCGGGATTACGACAGCTTAACGATCGGCGCGAAGCCTTTCATTAGCTTTTTGGTCTGGCCGGTCTTTTCGAATTGGACCTCGATCATGTCTCCGACAACCGAGATGACGGTACCCGTGCCAAAGGTCTTGTGGCTCACGGTATCGCCCGCGGCAAAGTCCTGCGATGCACTGGCGCGATCGACCTTGCGCTCCACCGTCGGCGACACCTTAGACGACGGCTTTTTGGCTCGCGGCGCGCCCGACCCAAAGGTCGAGGCAACACGGCCGGCGTCGGGCGAAACCCCGCGATGGCGCTCGGTGCCATAGGTGCTGCCACCAAAGAAATCGTCGAAGCTCGATCCGCCACGCGATCCGGAGCCGCCGGTCGAGCGCGTATGCGAACCGAACACCTTGCCGCCGTACATATCCGAGCCCATGCCCGAGCCAAAGGTGCCGTGACGGTCGCCGCGTTTCTCCCAGCCCGTGCCTTCAAAACCGGCAGAACCGATACCGCTAAACTCGATGTCCTCAAACGGAATCTCGTTGAGGAAGCGCGAGCGCGGGTTGGCAGAAGTCGAGCCGTAGGTGCGACGCGTGGCCGCATAGGTCAAGAACAGGCGCTTGCGAGCACGCGTAATGGCGACGTAGGCCAAGCGACGCTCCTCCTCGAGCTTGCCCGGATCGTCACTACCGCCAAAGTCGTGCACATGCGGGAAGATGCCTTCCTCCATGCCGGCCACGAACACCGCGGGAAACTCCAGGCCCTTGGCGGAGTGAATGGTCATCATGGTGATGGCATGCGTCTCGCCGGCCAGGGAATCCAAGTCGGAGCGCAGGGCCAGCCACTCCATGAGGGCGGGCAACGCCTTGCAGGTGAGCGGGCCGTAGGTGCGCTCAATCTCGTCAGCATGCACGGCACCGGTGGGCAGCTCTGTCGGCGCGGCATACGCGTTGCCCGCGATGGCGGCGGCCAGGGCATCCTGCGGAGACAGCGCCGAAGTGGCCAAGCTATCGAGCGGATTGGAGCCCGCGGCGTCACGAGCGCCGACAAGTGCCTCGAACGAGGATGCCGGAGCGGACGGCCCCGGCTCGGGCGCAGGTGCGCTCACCACAACGGGCTCGGGCTCAGCGTCGGCAGGCACATCGGCAACACCAGCCGCGCGCAGCTCTTCCAAGCTCTCAAGCGTGCCTTCGATATCCTCGTGCGTCTCCTCAAATTCCGCCGCAACGCCCAGGAATTCCTGGATGTTCTCGGCGCGGCTCTCGGACTCCATGGTGCCCTCGGCGCGGAAGGCCTGCAGCAGGCCCGTCTTGTTGACAATCATCTCGACGACGTCCTTGAGCTCGCCGTCCATGCGCCGGCCCTCGCGCACCAGCGCCACAAAGCTCGACAGGCCGTTGCGCACCTTGGCGCTAAACATGCCCGTCTCGGCCGTCGCAATCTCACAGGCTTGGAAGAACGAGCAACGGTTGTCGCGCGCCAGCTGCTCAATCTTTTGGATCGAGGTGGAGCCGATGCCGCGGCGCGGCGTGTTGATGACGCGCTTGATGCTCATCTCGTCTGCCGGGTTCACGATCATCTTGAGGTAGGCCATGACGTCGCGGATCTCGGCGCGGTCGAAGAATCGCGTGCCGCCGACGATCTTGTAGGGCACGCCCGCGCGCAGAAACATATCTTCGAGGATACGCGACTGGGCGTTGGTGCGATAGAACACAGCGATATCGTCGTAACTCGTGCCCTTAGAGTGCAACTTTTCGATCTCACCGGCAATCCAGCGGCCCTCGTCGCGCTCGTCGCTCGCTTGGAAGGCCTGGATCTTCTCGCCATCGCCCTCGGCCGTAAACAGGCGCTTGTCCTTGCGCTGCGAGTTGTGGCGCACCACGGCATTGGCGGCGCTCAGGATGTGACCCGTGGAGCGATAGTTCTGCTCCAGCTTGACGGTCTTGCAGTTTTTAAAGTCCTTCTCAAAGTCCAGGATGTTGGTGATGTCGGCGCCGCGCCAGCTATAAATGGACTGGTCATCATCGCCTACGACCATGAGATTTTGGTACTTGGCGGCCAGCAGGTTGGCGATCTCGTACTGGACGTGGTTGGTGTCCTGATACTCGTCGACGCTAATGTAGCGGAAGCGCTCCTGGTACTTGTCGAGCACCTCGGGGCGAGTGCGCAGCAGCTCGAGCGCGCGCACGAGCAGGTCGTCGAAGTCCATCGCGTTGGCGGCGCGCAGGCGGCGTTCCAGCTCCATATAGACCTGTGCGGCCTTTTTGTCGTTGGGGCTGTCGGCGGATTTGAGCATGTCCTCGGGGCCGATCATGGCGTTTTTGGCCGAACTGATCTTGCTGCGGATCATGTTGATGGGGAATTGCTTTTGCTCGATACCGAGCGCCTGCATAATATCGCGCACCATGCGCCTGGAATCGTCGTCATCGTAGATGGTGAACTGACCGGTGTAGCCCAGCAGGTCGGCGTCCTCGCGCAGCATGCGCACGCACATAGCATGGAAGGTGCACACCCACATGCCGCGGGTACCACTGGGGATGAGTGCCGCCAGACGCTCGCGCATCTCGGCCGCGGCCTTGTTGGTAAACGTGATGGCAAGGATCTGCCAGGGCTTAACGCCCAGGTCGCCTAGCATATGTGCGATGCGGAAGGTCAAGACGCGGGTCTTGCCCGAGCCGGCGCCGGCAAGGACCAGCAACGGACCCTCGGTGGTCAGGACCGCCTCGCGCTGGGCGGGATTAAGGCTGTCGATGTCGACGAGCGGCTTGGCGGGTTTGGGTGCCGGCGCGGAAGCGTCGTAGATGTCGAGCGGGACGAGCTCGGGCTCCGGCACAGCGGGGGCGGTGTATGCATCGAGCGGCACGGGTTCCGGCGTGGGCGGCGCGGGTACCGCGGCGTTCTTTTCCCAGGGCAAGGGCTGGGTCATGGGCGACTCCTCATCTGACGGACGGCGCGCCTGCGGACAGCGCCATAGTTTGAGCCGTACTAGTATACCGAGCCGCGCGGACACCGACGCAAATCACACCACGACTCTGTGCGCCGCCGTCAGGCCCGCCCCAGCGGATTTGACGCAAAGTAACCTGTCCTCATTGCACCAATCACAGAGCCACCGGTGTCACGGTAGCAGCAGCGAGCGGCGGCCAGAGCGAACAAATTGGCATGAAAAGAGGGCGGCATAGACCTTTTGGTCATGCCGCCCTCTTTGAATGACAAGTTGTCGCTCTGGCCGCCGCGCAGCGTCAACCAAGTTACAGGCCGAGCATGGGCTCCAAGACGAAGAAGTACGCGAGCACCACGATGCCCAGAATGATGCGGTAGACGCCGAAGCACTTGAAGTCGTGACGGCGGACGAAGCCCATGAGCCACTTAATGGCGATGAGCGAAACCACAAAGGCCACAACGCAGCCCACGCCCAGGATGGCGATCTCGTTGGCGCCAAAGGTACCGCCCTTGATGAAGTACTTGACCAGCTTGAGCGCACTCGCGCCAAACATGACGGGAATGGCCAGGAAGAACGTAAACTTGGACGCCACCGAACGCGTGCAGCCCAAAAGCAGGCCGCCGATGATGGTGGAACCGGAGCGCGACGTGCCCGGAATCAGCGAGAGCACCTGGAAGCATCCGATGCCCAGTGCGGTCTTCCAACTTAGGTCCTCGAGCGCGATGATGGAACCAAAGTCCAAATCCTCGTCATCGCCCTCATCCTCAGCGGCAGCCGCGGCGGGCGCCGCAAAGTGCGCACCGGCGGGACGTCCACCTGACACCACAGCACGCGAACCAAACGAACCGGCAACGGCCATTTCCTCGCGCTTGCTCGCGCGCCAGTTCTCGATCACGATAAACAGCACGCCGTACACAATGAGCGCCAGCGCCACGACGGGAGCATTGTAGAAATGCTCCTCCATCCAGTCGTTGAGCGGCAGGCCGATCGCCGCGGCGGGAATGCAGCCGAGCACAATCTTGCCCCACAGCACCCAGGTGTCGCGACGGCCCTCCTTGCCCTTGCTGGGCGAGAACGGATTGAGCTCATGGAAGAACAGCACACAGACGGCCAGAATGGCGCCGAGCTGAATCACGACCAGGAACATATTCCAGAACGTCTCGCTCACGTTCATCTTGACGAACTCGTCCACCAAGATCATGTGACCGGTCGACGAAACAGGCAGCCATTCGGTGATGCCCTCAACCAGGCCCATGAAGGCAGATTTTAGAAGCTCGATAATATCCAAAGGGACCCCCTCGTTAGACACCCGCCGATATTGTCTGCGGACGGTGCGGGCGATATCCCATTATCAACCGTTGGCGGCGCGCCTGCGCCTACCCTTACCAAAAAACTCGCCCGTTCACAGAATTGCGAGTGGTCAAACCCAAATCCTTGGGTATAACTGCAACAAGATAAAGTGTCCGGCGGCCAACGCGCCCGCGCCCGCCCGATGCACGAGCCCCGCGCCCGTGCGATAGACCAAGGAGGAAACCATGAACGAGGGCTACACCAAGGTATTTGTTTCACTCGACGGTACTGAGCAGCAGGATTTTGTGCTCGCACGCGCCATCAAGGTCGCCGCGAACAACGGCGCCAAGCTAATCATCGGCCACGTTATCGATTCCACGGCGCTCGAGAGCGCCGGTTCCTATCCGGTCGATCTGGTCAACGGCCTAGAGGAGGCATTTAAGAACTCCATCGCCAAGCAGCTCGAAGAGGCCAAGGCCAATCCCGATATTCCCGAAGTCGAGGTCATGATTCGCGCCGGCCGTATTCGCGAGACGCTCAAGGACGAGATGCTCGACGTGGTTAAGCCCGACCTGGTGCTCTGCGGCGCCCGCGGCCTGTCCTCGATCAAGTATGCGCTGCTGGGTTCGATTTCGACGTTTTTGCTGCGCAACACGGACTGCGACATTTTGGTCGTGAAGTAGCGTTGCTCCCACCGGCCGCGGGGCCTGCGGGGTTTCCACGGGCACGTCCTCGCCGCGTTGCGGCTGCGGGATGTGCCCGTGGAAACCCCTCCCGGCCCCGCGGCCTTCGCAACCTTACTTCAGCGAGTTGTCTGATGGAAAAATGGCGTGCCGCCCCGTTTGGGGCGGCACGTTTTGTTTGGGCGGGCGTCTGCCGCGTGCGTTACTCGAAGTATTGGAACTTGTTGGTTGAGAAGGCAAACGTTACGACGAAGCCTTCGCCGGGTTCGGATGCTGCGGTGACGTCGATGCCCATCTTGGAGCACAGGCGCGCCACCAGGTAGAGGCCGATGCCCGTTGCGCGCTTGGTGGTGCGGCCGTTGTCGCCGGTAAAACCCTTCTCGAACACGCGCGGCAGGTCGGCCGCGCTCACGCCGCAGCCGTTGTCCGCGACGGTAAGCTCGATGCGCTCGCTCGCCAGGCCCTCGTCCAGCAACGCACCCGAAAACACGATCTTTGCGCCGTCCTCACGCGCATATTTAATGCTGTTCTGAATGAGCTGGCCCAGAATAAACTCGAGCCACTTTTCGTCGGTAAAGACCTCAAAGTCGAGGTTCTCGCACACCGGCGCCACGTGTGCCGCGATGAGCTCACGGGCGCTGGCTTTACTCGCGCCCGTCACCAAGGTCTTAAGGTCCCAGCGACGAATCAAGTAGTCGCGCTCCACAACCTCCGAGCGCGCATAGTACAGCGCCTGGTCGATATAGCGCTCCACGCGGGCAAGCTCGCGACCGAGGTCATCTACGCGCGACAGGTCATCTTCGCTGCCGTCCAGGTTTTCCAAAATCAGATGGGCTGCCGCCAGAGGCAGCTTGGCCTCGTGGACCCAGCTCTCGATATAGTCGCGATAGTCATCGGTCTGACGCCTGCCTTCGGCAACCTCGTCACAAGCGGCTTTGCCCACCCGGCGCAAGACCTCGTACTCGAGCTTGCCCTCGGCATAGGTCGGGCATTGCACCATCTCCTGCACCCATGCGGGACTCTCGAGCTCCTCTGCCGCACGCTCCAGCTGGCGCAGAAAACGGCGACGGCGCGCGTACTCGATCACGATGCCGAGCATACCAAAGATATAGGACACGCCGACCGCCACGATCACGATGGAAACGGGTGCGCCGGCGACCGTCAGCACAAAGCAGCTCAGCAGCACGCCGCACGTCCACACGGCGACGGGAAGCAGCGCATCTTTGAAGAATTTGGCAAACGACATAGCCGGCCCCTAGACCGAATAGCCCTGGCCGCGGTGCGTCGTCAAATACCCCTTGATGCCGATTTTTTCGAGCGTGGTGCGCAGGCGGTTGATGTTGACGGTGAGCGTATTGTCGTCCACGAAGGCGTCGGAGTCCCACAGGTCCTGCATGATGGCCGAGCGCGAGACGATCTTGCCCGCACGGCTCAGAAGCAGCGAGAGAATACGCAGCTCGTTTTTGGTGAGCTCGGTACTGGTGCCGGTTTGCATGTTGGTGACCATGGAGCGGGCGAGGTCGAGCTCCAGCCCCTTGTGGACGAGCGTGCTGCGCTCGCCCGCCGCCGCGGTGCGACGCAGTAAGGCATTGATGCGGGCCACGAGCACGCGCGCGCTGTAGGGCTTGGGAACAAAGTCGTCCGCGCCGAGCGTCATGGCCATGACCTCGTCGATCTCGGTCGTGCGCGAAGTGAGGACGATGATGGGAACCTCGGATTCGTGACGGACCTCATGGCAGATATGCTGGCCGTCTTTGACAGGGAGCGTGAGGTCGAGCAGCACCAGGTCGGGCGCGGCGGCGAGAATATCGCGCGAGACATGCTCAAACGATTCGCAGACCTCGATTTCAAACCCGGCGCGGGCAAGGATATCGGCAAGCTCACGACGAATGGGCTCGTCGTCCTCAACGATATAGATCAGCGCCATGAATTCCGCTCCCCTCTTGGTTGTCTTGCCACCATTATGGCTGCGAAACTGCAGGTGTGCACCGCGCGCGGTGCCAAGATGACAGAACTGTTCGCGAGCGGGGGCGTTTTGTCCGCCTCGCACTCGCAGCGGTGGCGGGGACCAAAATGATTCTTTAATCCCCGTCCCAGAATAATCATTTAGCGACGGGCGCGGAGCTTTTCGTAGCCGTCGGCAAAGAAGGCGACCGTGGCGGCGTCCGCCTCGGCGGCATCGGTATCGTCGGCGGGAACCACGCCATGCTCGTCGCTCACCAGGAACAGCGCGCCCTTAAGCTGCGCGGGAATATCTACGCGCGTGACCGGGATGTTCTTGGTCTGGGCCAACTGCTCGATGAGCGTCGCCGTGCCGCACAGGCACTCGTCCGCTGGCGCCACAAAGGCAAGCTCGCCGTTATCGACGGCGGCGAGCAGCTCGGGCGCCACGCCGGTTTCGTCGGCCTCGGAGCGGGCCTCGGCGGAGCGGGCACGTAGCGCCTTGGCCGACGTATCGGTTAGCGGCTCGTACTCCCCCACCGTCATGGCGGCGTTGCCGTTGACGTCGACCACCAGCATGAGCACGCCGTCGCGTGCGGTGTAATCGCCCTCGGCAAGCGACCACTCAACGTGCTGCTTGGCCCAGCTGAGCATGTTATGGGTAAGCGGCTCGCCCTGCACCAAGCGCTCGGACAGTGCGCGAATGTGGCGGTTGAGCATGGGCACCTTCTTATTGGACATGCGCCAACGGCAGACAAGCGCGGGCTTGTCGAGCGTAAACTTCTCGACCGCCTCCTGATTGGCGCAAAAGTCCTCGTACGCACGCTGATCCTCGGCATTGCCAAACAGCTCGGCATCATCAATCTGGGGCATGGTTGTACCTTTCGTGTTAGTCATTCCGTCCTCTTATACCAAAAAGACGGCCCTCCAAACGGAGCAGCCGTCTTTTGCGGAGATTATTTTGTCCCAAAGCGGAACTTAGTGGCGGAAGTGGCGGGCGCCGGTGAAGACCATCGCAATACCATGCTCGTTGCAGGCCTGGATGCTCTCGTCGTCACGCTTGGAGCCGCCGGGCTGGATGATGCAGGTCACGCCGTGCGCGGCAAGCACGTCGACGTTGTCGCGGAACGGGAAGAACGCGTCGCTTGCACAGG
This sequence comes from uncultured Collinsella sp., assembly GCA_902491345.1. Classification (GTDB taxonomy): domain Bacteria; phylum Actinomycetota; class Coriobacteriia; order Coriobacteriales; family Coriobacteriaceae; genus Collinsella. The sequence continues at coordinate 53,968 of CABUHI010000006.1, read as the reverse complement.
CAAAGCCGCCCTTCTCCACGCCCTCGCGCTCGCAGAAGTCCTCGGCGCGCTCGCAGGCAAGCAGTGCGGAGTCAACGCGGTTGGGCTGGCCGGGGCCCATGCCAATGCCGGCCTTGCCTTTGGAGACCAGGATGGCGTTGGACTTGACGCCCTTGCAGACCTTCCAGGCAAACTCGAGCTCAGCCATCTCGGCGTCGGTGGGCTTGCGGTCGGTGGGGAACGTAAAGGTCGCGGGACCCTCGGTCACGTGGTCGACTTCCTGCACCAGCATGCCGCCGTCGATGGAGCGCAGCTCCACTTGGGCACCGTGGTCCACGCCGCCGGTAGCCAGCACGCGCAGGTTGGGGCGCTTGGCCATGCGCTCGAGCGCCTCGGCGGTATAACTCGGGGCGATGATGACCTCGACGAACTGCTTGTTCTGATCGGCAAAGTGCTCAACCAGCTCATAGGGAACCTCGCGGTTGCAGGCGATGATGCCGCCGAAGGCGCTCTTGGGATCGCAGGCGAAGGCGCGGTCGTAGGCGGCCGTGATGTCCTCGGCGACGGCGGAACCGCAGGGGTTCTGGTGCTTGAGGATCACGCAGGCCGGCTCGTCGAACTCGCGGACCAGGTTCCAGGCGGCGTCGGCATCCAGATAGTTGTTGTAGCTGAGCGGCTTGCCCTGGATCTGCTCGGAGCCCACGAGCGGGAACTGAGAGCTCGCGGTGTTCTCGCAGCCCTCGGCAAAGCGATAGACCGTGGCCTTCTGCTGCGGGTTCTCGCCATAGCGCAGGTCGTCGACCTTTTCCAGCGAGATCTCGAGCTTGGCAGAGGTGTCCGCCACGTCGCTTGCCTGGGCGGCAAGCCAACGGGAAATAGCCGTGTCGTAGGCAGCGGTGGTCTGGTAGACCTTCACCTGCAGGCGACGACGGGTGGAAAGCGTGGTGCAACCGCCGGTCTCGCGCATCTCGGCCAGGACGGCGTCATAGTCGGCAGGGTCGGAAATGACGGTAACGCTCGTGGCGTTCTTGGCGGCAGAGCGCAGCATGGAGGGGCCACCGATGTCGATTTGCTCGATGGCGTCCGCGAAGGTGACCTCGGGGTTGGCGACGGTCTTCTCGAACTCGTACAGGTTGACGACGACCAGGTCGATCAGCTTAATGCCGTGCTGAGCGGCCTCCTGCATGTGCTGCTCGGAATCGCGGCGGGCCAGCAGCGCGCCGTGAACCTTGGGGTGCAGGGTCTTAACGCGGCCGTCCATCATCTCGGGATAGCCCGTGAACTCCTCGATGGGGGTTACGGGAACGCCCGCGTCCTCGATGGCACGAGCCGTGCCGCCCGTAGAGATGATCTCGACGCCAAAGTCATCGACCAGCGTCCGTGCGAAATCGACGACGCCCGTCTTATCGGTAACCGAGATCAACGCGCGTGCGATCTTCACATCAGATCCCATGCAGTCCTCCTGTCTGGTACGCCGCCGTGCTCTGTGAGTCGGTGATACGTCGATCTGCAGCGCTCGCGCAGCGGCATTGAAAATACTGATTTAATGTAGCGCATCGAGCGCATCGATGCACCCCGCAACGGGCGCATGTGCAGAAAAAGTTTGCACGCGGAGGGGATGGGCGCAGCACCGGGCACGGTGAGTTCATGGAACACAGGGGCACCATAATTAGATGCCAATGGCGTGGTAGAACTGTGCTCGATATGCATCCGCAAAAGAAAGAGGCACCATGGTCTCGCGGGTTCTCTACCGACCGTTTGATACCGAAGACTTCGACGCCATCGCGCTGATTCTGCAACAGCTTTGGCATAACAATTCGGATAACGATGAGTACAACCGCCTTGAGGCCGCATGCGACCTTGCCTACTGCCTTTCGTCCTCGACGTTTTCGCAGGTTGCGGTGATTGACGGCGAGGCGCGCGGCATTGCGCTTGCACGCGCAGGACAGAGCTTCGGCGTCACTATCAACGAGCATTGGATGGATACCGAACGCGCGCTGCTATCACAGATGCGCGAGCTGGAGCCCGATGTCTGTGCCGAGTATCTCTCGTTTGTGCGCGCAACCATCCGAACCAACAACCGCCTGCTCGAGAGCAGCCCGTTGCCGCACGACAACGAGGTCACGCTGCTTGCCGTTGATCGAGATGTCCACGGCCTGGGCGTTGGCTCGGTGTTGCTCGATGCCGCGGTCTCGTACCTTTCCTCGCGCGGGGCGACAAGGGCGCACCTGTACACCGACTCCAACTGCTCGTGGAAGTTCTACGAGCTGCACGGCTTTAAGCGCACGTCTACGCACCGTGCCAACCGCGAGGAACGCCGCCACAATATGCCGCGCGAAAGCTTTCTCTACGAACTCGACCTAACAGCCTAAACCTGGCAGCCATACCTAGTCATTTAGGAACGTTCCCAGTGACTAGTCGTTGGGGACAGCCTTCGTAGGTAGCGCATAAAAATGGGATGGGCTTCCCCCGACGGCTGTCGAGAAAAGCCCATCCCATGATTTACGACCGTTAGAACGTTCCGCCGCCGCCTCCGCCGACGCCGCCACCGGAAAAGCCGCCGCCGGAAAAGCCGCCGCCGCTGCCGCCGCTCGAGCTATCGGAACTCGAAGCCAGCTCACGGATGCTCTCGTGATACACATCGTTGAACGAATCGAGCGGAGACTCGCTGCCGTAGTGATGGTAATACCACCAGTAGCAGGGGTAGTTGTCGTAGAAATCGTCGCTGTTGCGCAGGTCCGCAGGCACGGCTTCGGCCAGCTGTCGCAGCACTTCTTTCGAAACGCCCAGGGCAACGCCCATCACCAGCAGCTTGTTCCACAAGATCAGGTCGCTGGGGACGGCCTCCTTCAGACGCGTAAAGTCCTCGAGCCAATGCTTGAGCGCCTTGCAGCGAGCCGCCACCTCGGCACCCTCCGGCGTGTAGCGACGGAAGGTGCAGCTCAGGACAAAGCCCACGATCGTGACGGGGATCGAGATCATAGCGGCGCCGACATTGGCATCCGCAAAGTCGGTATAGATCAGAGAGCCCAGAATGCCAAAGACGATGATGATGCCGAGAACCAAGCCGGCAACCAGGGCGATGGTGCCGTCCGAGGCGATAAGCTCGCGCGCCTCCAGCTTGCCCTTAACCGTGCTCCGATAGTCCTCGAGCTTGTCGCCAACAGATGCAGTACGCTCGCTGGCATACTCCTCCAGCTCGCTAAACGTGCGTGAACGGACGCCGTCTTTATCGGGCTTAACGCCGGCGAAGAAGACCTTGAGCACATCGCGATCGATGCCGTCCTTCTTGGCAGCCTTCCAGGCCTCGTCGGTCACTGTGATGCGATACGTCTGCTCCTCTTTTTCGCGACGGAGCAGACCCTTCTTCTTGGTCTCGGTCGCTTCTTCCAGCTTGATCACGCGGTCGTCGGTGAGCTTCATAAGCGTGGCGATATATGCCTGATCGGGCACGTCGTTCCAGCTCATAAGAGCTGCAAGCACCGCGGGATGGTCGGCGGAGGGCACATCGCGGAAGTACTCGTCCTGGAAGAGCGGCTTGGGCTTGGGCCTGCGCAGCTTGAGCATCACGATCACACCGGTATAGGCAACCGCCACGACAACACACACCACGGCAATCGCGCCGGCAACCGCACGCGCGTGCTCACGGCGAGCGTTGGCCTCGTCGGCCCATTCCTTCTCTTCGCTCAGGATCGTTGACATGCGCTCTTCGCCCGAGGCGGCAAGCTGCGGCACCCAGTCGCTGGGGAAGGCAATGCGTGCCTCGGCGAATTCGCCCTCATGCACGCAGGGAATGGTATAGGTGACCATGGGCTCGTCCTCATCGAGCGACACGTCGCCCGCCAGCGGACCGTGGCCCCATGCGCGGAAGTTATCGCCTTTGACGGCCGCCGTCCCGGCAGCGGCATTTGCGAAGCGCACTTCCATCTCGACATCGTCGGAATCCGCAGACCAGCCGTCGCCCACGAACTTCCAGTAGAGCTCGGCGGTATCGGCCCAGTTCATGACCGCACCGGTCATGGAATAGCTCACGTAATAGATCGCGCTGTCGCCGCTCTCGTGGGGGCTGAACACCTTAATCCTTACGCCGTCACCGGCCTGCTCGACCGTGTAGACGCCAGAATCGCCCTTGTTCGCGCTATCGACTTTGTTAAACGCGGTGTCCTCTTCCTCGACACTCAGCACGTCAACGTCCGCCGTGCCGCCCTGCTGGTTGGTGCCCGTATTGATCTCCCAAAACACGCCGTTGATGTCGTCGTCGAAATCAAACTGGCGTCCCTCGACAACGGTCAGCGATCCATCGGCCTCGACCGTGGCACTGATGTAGGTTTGGGTCATGGAATACCCGTCGGCACGTGCAACGGCGGGCAACAGCAACAGCGCGCACGCGACGAGCGCGCAAATGGAAGCAAATCGCGCAAACGGGCAGCGCTGCCGACAGGTCTTGGCAACGGGGGCGTTCATAGGCACATCCTTTGTCTGTGATACCAGTAGCGTCATTGTCCCACGTTTGCGGGTTCATGTGACGAACATCTAGGTCAGCGGAGTATCAAACGGGACGAAAGTCACGCCCGCGGCCGGCACCTGGGAACGTTCCTTATCTGCCGGTAATCTGGGACACTCCTTGGCATAGCCCGCTCCGGCAATAGATACCACTTCATAGCTCCGTCACAGGTGTAGCGGCTTTGTGTGGGCGCGGCGTTAGCCGATTAAGCCGGCGAGCGAGGGGCATAAAGCAGTTGAGCGAAAACGGTTTGCCCCTTTGCCGTTCGCTTGAGGATCATGTCCCCCTTTTCCGCGGAAACCCCGGCAGTTGCGAAGAGCTGCCGGGGTTTCTGTCGTTTGAGGGGTTGGGCTGGCGGGCGGCGATCGAGCTGTCGAGCCGGTGGTCCGGCACGAGCAACGCGCGGCCACGGCAACTTGCAGGCCACGGCAGCGTCTCCCCCACCGCACCCCGCGCTATACTCGTCCGCATGGATATCAACGCACGCAACATAACAACGCCCGCTGTGGCCACATCGACGGCGCCCAACAGCAAGCTCGCCCCCGCCCTCGCGCCCGTCGTGGGCCGCTTCGCCCCGTCGCCCTCGGGCCGCATGCACCTGGGCAACGTGTTCAGCTGCCTGTGTGCGTGGCTTTCGGCCCGCAGCCAGGGCGGCAGCATCGTGTTGCGCATCGAGGACCTGGACGATCGCTGCAAGCGCCCGGAACTTGCCGCCCAGCTCATCGACGACCTGGCCTGGCTGGGGCTCGAGTGGGACGAAGGCCCCTACTACCAGCACGATCGTCTAGACCTGTACGAAAGCGCCCTGCGCCAGCTACAAGACGCCGGCCTCACCTATCCCTGCTTTTGCACGCGCGCCGAACTCCACGCCGCGAGCGCGCCGCACGCGAGCGACGGCACGCCCATCTACCGCGGCGCCTGCCGAGGCCTTTCTGCCGAGGAGGTTGCCCGCCGCAGCATCCTGCGTGCTCCGGCCACGCGCCTGCGCGTGCCCGCCGTCGACGACCTCGCAGACGATGTGGTCGAATTCGTTGACCGCACGTACGGAGCCCAATGCGAGGCACTCGCCACCGAGTGCGGCGACTTTTTGGTGCGTCGCAGCGACGGCGTGTTTGCCTATCAGCTGGCCGTGGTGGTCGACGACGCCGCCATGGGCGTCACCGAGATCGTACGCGGATGCGACCTGCTTGGTTCCACGCCGCGCCAGATCTATCTGCAACATCTGCTGGGACTGCCCACACCGCGCTACGCGCACATTCCGCTGCTCATGTCGCCGGATGGCCGTCGCCTTTCCAAGCGCGACCGCGATCTGGACCTGGGCGAACTCCGCGCCCGCTTTGGCACGCCCGAAGCACTGCTGGGCTGGCTCGCCGGACAAACAGGCATCGCACCGGACACCACGCCATGTACAGCCAAGCAACTGGTCGAGCACTTTAGCTGGGACGTCATCCGCGCACACCGGGAAAACATCACCATAACGGCCGAGTAGCCAAATACGCCCCGCCCCTACGCAACATCCCAAGGCTGGAGTTCGTCGCCCAAGCGAACGATGCAGTCGTAGAGCACGGTGTGGCGCTCGGCCGGGTTGGCATCCCGATGGAAATGCCCGTAGTACCAGCGTTTGTAATCCAAGTGGTCTTCCAGCTCATCGAAAAATGCCGTAAGCCGATCAACGGCGGGGTAATTCCAGCCGGGTGCCGGATAGAGCGTGGGCGAGAGCATGCGCGTGGAGCAGGTGTGGGTGATTACGTAGTCGACCTTCCAACCCACGCCGTCGAGCCTTGCCCGCGCCTCCCCAAAGTTGCGCTCGTCCGGCAGCTCCTGCGGCCACCAACTGGAATACGGCACGCGATATTCCTTGTCCACGCTCGTGGCGCCGCCCATGGTAAGGATCGTTGAGCCGTCGAGCTCAAAAACCTCGCCGCGCGTCAGGCGCCGTATGGGCGAGGTATCCGACAGGCGCTGCGTCAGCCCACCGTGCCACAACTCCATGGGGCGCTCCGCCCAGTGATCGAAACGCTCGTGGTTTCCGTCGACAAACAGCACGGTATAGGGGCGCGACTCCAGCCAGGCGATATCGGCGCACTCCTCGGCAGAAAAATCCCAGGGAAAGCCGAAGTCGCCGGCGACGATGAGATAGTCGTCACTCGTCAGACTATCCCCAAGATCCCAGTCACGCAGCTTTTGCATGTCGGCACCGCCGTGAATATCGCCTGTCACATAGACCGTCATCGGATTACCACTTCCCTGTAAGTCGCTAGCCCACATCCTGCACGATCACTAAGCCAACCGTTCCAGCCCTTCCATCCCTTAGGGCTTACCCTTCGTTCTTCCATCCAAACGGGTCAAGCACCCAAAAAACCAGATCGAGCACGCCGCCGGTCATCATGGCACCGGCAAGGGCCATGCAAACGTGCAGAGAGCTGGCACTTCGGAGCACGTCGAACGGCCCCAGAACAGCCAGCAGCGCGACCACTGCGCCGGCAAGGCACAACGCGAGGCACGGCCCCGCGTCCTTGACGCACTTCTTTGCGAGATGCTTGGTGTTGTCACTCATCGATATCGAACTCCTTAGAGGGTCGTTGCTTGAATTCGCGCCGCCGCGGCAGAGCAGAGCGGCAGGGTAAGTGTCACATGTCGTGCGGACATGCTTGAGTTACCCTACAATTTAATGGATTTGATAGAATGTAGGGTAACTACTCGGAAAGGAGGCTCCATCTCCGTCTTAGAAGATGTCCTAGAAGAGGAATATGCACGCTCGAGCCGCCTCTTGGGCCTCATGGAGCAGGAAATCAGTCTCCTTCCAAAGGGCAGCATCCGCATGCGAAACATAAAGGGCCACGAATACTGCTATCTCAACTATCGAGTCGGTGACAAGGTCAAAAGTGACTATGTACCCGCTACAAAGGTTGATGAGCTGCAAGCCAAAATCGAACGTCGAAGGGCTCTTGCGGCCGCCATTAGAGAGCAGAAGCGATCTCAAAAGCTAATCATACGTGCGTTGGGAAGGGTGCCGAATGCTGACTGAGCAGCAGAGGTTTTCCTCTAAAACAATTTGAAAACCTTGCCGCATACATGCTGTTCGCATCCGCTGAGTCCGAGCCGCTGCCCAAGTCACCATGTGCCCGACACACAAATAGTTACACGCGGAACTATTCCAAAACCGAAAGAGCCACTGCAGTTAGTACCCGATAACCATAATGCCTTTTAACGGAACAGGCATGCGCCCGCTTGCATACAATGTTTTGAAAAAAGTTACGACCCTTTCGTAGTCTCTGCTTGAGTTGTTACCACTCTTGTACACATTACGAACGACTACACAAAGATATGCTGCATCCTGTATCATGCACGCTTCAAAAAAATCCTTCAGAAACTGGTTGTTCGCGACAGCGCGCCCGGCCTCAATCTCCACTATCGTGTTAGTGTCCCTATGGACGGCATCGACCTCAAAAGCTTTATCAATTAAGCCTTTCTCCCCATACAACACTGGCATCGATAGTTTCTCGTTTTTCTTTTCCCCGCCTCAACATCGAAACCAAATTGCTTCAAATCGAACTCCAAAATTCGGAGCACGTTATCGCTGTGCTCACTGTTCTTATCAGAACGAATCTGCTCAATATTTTTATTTACAGCTTTTACAACGTCCATTAACGACTGCGGCGGACGACCGTTTAATGGGAAGTAAATCCAGTTGCACTCCATTGATAGTCCTTTGTCTATATTCATTCAGCCACTGCAGCTATTTTAAATTAATGTTATAAAACACCGACGACTAACGATGCCATAAACAGTCAATCGGCCAACCTTTTAGCAGTTAGCGAACCATGCAAGCAAACAGAAACCTTAATCAACATGATGGATTGGCCCTTTCGGTCATTAGCAAACAGAATCACTTGCCCATGGAGCCATTTACCCTTGGCCTTTCAATTGGGACTGGCGTCAAATGCCGCATGCCTAAGTAATATTAAGGTCCTTCCATGGCTGCCGTGCAGCGGCCCACGCACCCAATAACATCCATATGTGAAACTCATACTTTTGCAACGCGATTTTAATCCATATGATCCGTTCGCCTTGCTTATCCCATTTCTGCCGCCGGCTTGTCATCGGCTCACCATCCCTCGCTATCAAGGTCTAATACTTTTCCCACCGCCGCGCAAAAACTCATCCAACATTAATCTTGGCTCAAGAATCGCTTAATCTATAACCTGCACTATAGAGTTCGACCAAGGGCGGGGCGGCGTCACGCAGGCCGCCGAACGCAACGCTCGCGCCCGGGCAGATCGCCCGGCGTCGCGCCCATCGAACGAAAGGAACAGGTCATGGACGACCTCGAAAAAGTTGAAACCATCCGCACCAAGTGCAACGTGAGCTACACCGATGCCAAGGCCGCGCTCGACGCCGCCGACGGCAACGTTTTGGACGCCATCATTTGGCTTGAGTCGCAGGGCAAGACCCAGACCACGTCGGCGCATGCCGCCACCGAGTCCGAGCCGGTCGATGAGCCCTCTGCCGAGATGGTCGCCGCGCAGGCAGCCTACGAAAAGTCGAGCGAAAAGACCGACTTCTCCAAGAAGATGGACAGTGTGTGGGAGTACCTCAAAAAGCTCTTCCGCCTGAGCCTGGACACCAAGTTTATCGCCACGCGCCGCGATGCGATCATCCTCAACATCCCCATCCTGATTCCCATCGTCGCGCTGTTTGCCTGGGGCGCCACGATATGGCTGATGCTGATTGGCCTGTTCTTTGGCATGCGCTACCGCATCGATAGCGACGGCGACGTGCCCGGCAGCATCAACAACCTGATGGACCACGCCGCCGACGCCGCGGACGACATCAAGCAAAATCTCAACGACGACAAGTAATCGCAGACGGGGGCACGCATGGCACGGATCCTGATCGTAGAGGACGAGGAGAAAATCGCCCGCTTTGTGACGCTCGAGCTGGAGCACGAGGGCTACCAGGTGGAACACGCCGCCGATGGCCGCACTGCCGTGGACCTGGCGCTGGAGCGCGACTACGATCTGATTCTGCTCGACGTGCTGTTGCCGCAGCTCAACGGCATGGAGGTCTTGCGGCGTGTCCGCAAGCACAAGGATGTGCCGGTGATTATGGTCACCGCGCGCGATGCCGTGATGGACAAGGTGGCCGGGCTCGATGCCGGCGCCGACGATTACCTGACCAAACCGTTTGCGATTGAGGAGCTGTTCGCACGGATCCGCGTGGCACTGAAGCGCTCGGAAGCCGTGCGAGCGGCTTCGGGCGTTGGCGGCGCCGGTACCGGGGCGGGCACGGCAGGCGGCGCGGGCGCCGGAGCCGCTGCGATGCCCCCGGTCGGCGACTCGACCCAGGCTTCCGCCGCGCCCTCCCCCGCTGCGCTCGCCGTGGGCTCGGTTGCGCTCGACCCCGACCGCCGCGAAGTCACGGTCGGCGGCTCGCCCATCGCGCTCACGGCCCGAGAGTTCGACGTTCTCGCCCTGCTTATGGCGCATGCCGAGACCGTGCTCACGCGCGAGCGCATCGCGCACGAAGCGCTCGGCTACGAATACGTGGGCGACACCAACAACGTCGACGTGCACATCGCGCACCTGCGCGCCAAGATCGAGGACGCCGGCGGCGCCCGCATCATCCAGACCGTGCGCGGGGTGGGCTATGTCTGCCGCGCGTAACGCCGAGACCAAGCGCGTCACCTCCATCGCCCGCGCCATCAACTGGAGCTATATGTGGCGCCGCCTGATGAGCTACGTCTGGCTCGATCTGCTGCTGATGGTGATTGCGGCGGCGATCCTCGTCTATGGATACAACCAGACGCTGCCCGACGGCGCGTTTACCGCGGGATGGATCCCCGGCGCCGCCGTTCACGGCGTGTCGCTGACGCCCACACGCGGCTGGGATCTGACAACGCTCACCTATACCGTCGAGCTTGCGCGTACCACCAAGACTTTCCCCCTCGCGCAGGACCTCGTCGCGCTATGGCCTCTCTACCTTGTCGTTGTGAGTTGGCAGGTCATCAGCGTGCTCAACATGCTCGGCGGCGCCCGCCGCGTGCGCCGCACCATGGCGCCGCTCAACGATCTGGCCCTGCGCGTGGACGAACTCGGCCGCATGCAGCTCTCCGGCGGCAAGATGGAAACACTGGAGCAGGCCATCGAGCGCGCAAGCGTCGACTCGCCGAGCGTCACTACCGGCGACGCCGACCTGGCAAGCATCGAGGTTGCACTCAACCGCCTACTGCGCCAGATGCAAGAGGCCAAGCTGCAGCAGATGCGCTTTGTCAACGATGCGAGCCACGAGCTGCGCACGCCCATCGCGGTGATTCAGGGCTACGTGAACATGCTCGACCGCTGGGGCAAAGACGACCCGGACGTGCTGGCAGAGTCCATTGCCTCGCTCAAGGCCGAAAGCGAGCATATGCAGGAGCTCGTGGAGCAGCTGCTGTTTTTGGCGCGCGGCGATGCCGGGCGCACGGTCCTGCGGCGTGCGAATACCAACCTGGCCGCACTGGTCGGCGAGGTATGCGAGGAATCGCAGATGATCGATGCCGCGCACACATATCGACTGGCGTACGATGCCGCACTTACCAGCGACCCGCGCTGCGACGCGCCCGTTGACGTGGCGCTCGTGAAGCAGGCTCTGCGCGTGATCGTGCAGAACGCCGCCAAGTATTCGGACGCGGGCACATCCATCTCGTTTGGCGTGACGCCGGATGCGGGCGCGGGCACGATCGACATAAGTGTTGAGGACGAGGGTATCGGCATGAACCAGGAATCCGCAGCTCACGCGTTTGAACGGTTCTATCGCGCCGACAACGCGCGCGATGCCGGCGCGCAGGGCTCGGGTCTGGGGCTTGCCATTGCCAAGTGGATCGTCGATAGCCATGGCGGTGTCATTGGCGTGACCTCAGTCGAGGGCGTCGGCAGCCGCTTTACGATTCGCCTGCCGCGGTAGAAAGCCCCTCGGCATAAATAAGGGGATAAGGCCATGCGGCCCTATCCCCTTTTGCTAGCTATAGCAGCTTGTGCGCTACTCGCGGCACAGGTGCACGGCGAAGCCGGCAAACTCGCGCTTAAAGTACACGAGCTTGGTGCCGCCGTCGGGCAGCAGCACGCGCGACTCCTCGTTGACCTCGAGCCCGCGCTCGGCAAACCACTTCTCGGCCGCATCGATGTCGTTGACAGCGAAGCCAATGTGGCCCTTGGCGCCACGACCGTTCTGCTTCATGATCTCGACCAGCGAATCGTTAAAGTACGAAACCGGGGTCTCGATAACGGGCAGGCCCATCATCGTCGAGAACAGCTCCGCGATCTCCAGGGCGTCTGCCGGGTCAGTGGCGTTAATGCCCACATGGGCAACGCGCATGCCAAAGAGTTCAACCGGATTGGCGTTCTGCTCACTCATACAGTCAGCGCCTACTGAGCCATGACGTCGAGGACGGCCTTCTCGGCAGCGACGCGGTTCATGCCGGTCATGAAGGGCACGCCGCTCACGTACGGGCAGGTGAGGCCCTCGGGAGCAACGGTGGTGGCGATCAGCAGGTCGGCGCCCTCGTCGCAAGCGTCCTTGGCCTCGGAGATGGCGCACTGCACGATCTCATACTTGCCGGCATAACCGTTGGCGTCGAGCATGGTGGCGACCTTCTGGGCAACGAGCGTGGAAGTAGCAGCGCCAGCACCGCAAGCCAAAACGATCTTCTTCATAGGTAATGTCTCCCTTCATGGTTTACTTTAGGTAAGTGTACCGCAGCGAGCGATGGCACTCAGCCTCGATGAGCTTTTATGCCAGTTTGCTTGTGCGCTGCGTATAATACATCTAGTACGTGTTGTCATACCGCTCGCTTTATGAGCGACTAAGGATCCTAACATGCCCGATTCCCGCACACTCTGGACCGCCGTCGTTATCATCTGTATCGCCGTGTCGGTGTTCTTTAGCGTCAAAAAACGCACTACGTTTAAACGCCTGCAACAGTTGATGGCCGCCAAACAGTGGGCCGAGTTCGATCGTTTGCTCGACGGCAAACTCACCAGCATGCTGTACCCGCGCTACAACCGCGACTACCTGCGTCTGAACTCCTATCTGCTGCGCGAGGACCACGAGCGCGCCGGCGAGATGTTCGACCTGCTGCTGGGACTCAACCTGCCCAAGATGCAGCGCGTCGACCTGGTGATCAAGGCCTTTAACTACTACGTTGGCCAGGAGGACCGCAAAAAGTCCAAGGAGCTGCTGCACGAAATCAAGGGCTTTGAGGGCGGTCAGGCCGAGGCGGTCGCGCACGAGTGCCAGCTGATGTACGACACGATGATCCTCAAGCGTCACAACGACATTCCCGAGCTGGAGCGCATGCTCGAGGATGTCGGCGACGACCCGGTCAAGCGCTGCCGCTTGGAGTACCTGCTGGCCCTGCAGTACCAGAACAAGGGCGACGAAGCCAAGTTTGCCGAGTACTTGGAAAAGTCAGGCCAGCACTCGATGGCCGTCAACGCGTAACGGACGGCTTGTGCTAGACTTCTAGTCTCACGGGGGCGTGGCGGAATTGGCATACGCAGGAGACTTAAAATCTCTCGCCGCAAGGATTGTGGGTTCGAGTCCCACCGCCCCTACCATATGAAGCGTTCGAGCCCGTGTTCCGTTGGGATGCGGGCCCGTTTTTTTCGGACGCCGGTGGGGCTCGAACCCGCGAGGGGGCGAGCGTCAAGCGGACGCGCAGCGTCCGCAGCGAGCCGGCAAGGGCGCCGGCAGGCGGCCGAAGCCGGTGCGGATTTGCGCAGCAAATACGCGGAAGTCCCACCGCCCCTACCATGTAGTGCTTACGAGCCCGTGTCCCCCAGGGATGCGGGCTCGTTTCTTTTAGGTGCCGTCAACTGCAGAGCAGCTCATTTGGGACAGAGCTTTTTTGACTACTTTTAAAGGGTGCTCAGGCTCGGGGTCCAGGCGATGGTGGGGGTCGCGCCGTCGAGAACCTCGTTGATGGTGGCGGCCATGCCGGCGAGGAGGCTGTTCTCACTTACGGTGAGCGTCTTGTAGCCGCCGGCTCGCATGAGCTCGCGAATCACCACGGCGCCGGCCAGAATCACGCCCGCGCGTTTGGGCTGTACACCCGGTAGCGCGGCGATACCCTCCACATCCAGCGCGGACATACGCTCGATGGCAGCCGAAACCTGCTCCATCGAAAGCTCGCGCAGGTGCACAAAGCTCGAATCATACGGCTCCAGCTCGTGAACGAGTGCCACGAGCGTGGTGACGGTGCCGCCCACCGCAACGAGGCGTTCGGCGCGCTCAAAGTCGCTGGGCAGGCCTTCAAAATAGGCGGCAAACTGCTCGCCTGCCCACGCGGCAGCGGCAGCAAGCTCGCCATCCGCGGGCGGCAACGCGGAGAAAAAGCGCTCCGTCACGCGACGGCAACCGATGTCCAGCGAGCGCGTTCCCTCCAGCGCAAAGACGCCGCGCTCCGGAGCGTATACGCCCGTCGCGAGTTCCGTGGACCCGCCGCCCGAATCCGCGACGATGATGCGCTCGCCGGCAAAGTCGTGCGCCACGCCAAAAAATGTCAGGCGCGCCTCAACCTCGCCCGGAATCACCTGCGGCTCGAGCCCCAACTCGCGCAGGCCGTCCAGCAGCAGCGCGGCATTGGACGCATCGCGCGCGGCACTCGTGCACGTGGTGCAGACGCACACGGCCCCAAAGGCACGGGCCTCGTCCACAAACATGCGGCACGCAGCGAGCACACGCTCGACAGCCGCCTCGCAAAAGCGGCCCGTCGCGTCCACGCCCTCGCCCAGGTCGGTAATCTCGGTATGCTTGGACGATTCCACAATCGCCCCGGCCTCGACCTGGGCCAACACCAGTCGCGACGACACCGTTCCCAGGTCGATCGCGGCTACCTTATAGCGTTTGCAATTTGTCATTGCGGGCTCCCCTCCGGGCGCTATTTGCCGTTGGACACGACCGTCTGGCCCTCGACGCCGTTAAACCCAAACAGCATGTCGAGCGCCTGGATGTACCACGGCACGTCCTTGCCGACTTCTTCGATTTCCTTGGCCACTTCGCTGGCCTTCTTGGCGTTTGAGGACTTTTTGCTCGACGACGAGTCCGAATCGTCGTCCAGACCCTGCACTTCTATCCTCTTCTCGCCGGGCATCACCATACCCAGGCCCCGTGCCGAATCCTTAATGCCCTCTTCCGAAAACCACTTGTCAGTGTCTTTTTTCATCTCGTCGTTGTACTGCTCGCGAATCTCGACCTGCTTGGCCAAGATGTCGCTCGAGCGTTTTGCCACGTACAGGTCGCGCACGGGGAAATACAGGCTCACGAACGCCAGCGCCACAACCATACCGATAAACAGCGGGCGCAGAGAGCCATGCGTAAAGTCATAGATCGCCTTGACCACCGCGTTGTCGTTGGCGTAGCGCATAAAGTCCGAGCCCGAAAAACGGTTCGAGGGCCTGCTCGATTTGTCGTGTGCCTGAGTCGAGGGACGCGACGCATGCGACGAACGTGCCGGGCGCACCGGTCCATCTGTCGAAGTATTCACTTGAGCATTGGGGCGCGAGGTACTTGTCGGGCGCTGCGCGGGGCGGTCGACGCCGGCGTAGGCGGACCCACCGAGCTGCACCGTGCGCGCACGGCGAGGCGACGGCTCGCGCGAACCGGCGGAATAGTACCTGTTGTCGTAAATCTGATCCATGTGCGCCTTGTGCGGTTGAGGTTTGTTTGCGCTAAGTCCTTTAGTTATAGCACGAGCGCCCGCACCGCCTTCGCCAGCCTTTGCTCGACATAAAAAAGGCGCTGAGCCATATGGCCCAGCGCCCACAGCGCTTTGCGGCGTCCAGCCAAGGCGAGGCGGAACCGAGTCAGCCTCCCCCTCGCCAAATTCGCCCGTTTAGCGAATGTTGTAGAACGCGGCCTTGCCGGCGTAGCGCGCGCTGCCCTCGAGCTCGTCCTCGATACGGATGAGCTGGTTGTACTTGACGATACGGTCGCTGCGGCACGGGGCGCCCGACTTGATCTGGCCGGCATTGACGCCCACGACCAGGTCGGCGATCGTGGAGTCCTCGGTCTCGCCGGAGCGGTGGCTCACGATGCAGGCGTAACCGGCCTCCTTGGCGGTCTCGATGGCCTCGAGCGACTCGGTGAGCGTACCGATCTGGTTGACCTTGACCAGGATCGCGTTGGCAGCACCCAGCTCAATGCCCTTCTTGAGGCGCTCGGTGTTGGTGACAAACAGGTCGTCGCCCACCAGCTGCACCTTGTTGCCAATGCGACGGGTAAGCTCGACCCAGCCGTCCCAATCCTCCTCGGCCATGCCGTCCTCGATGGAGATGATCGGATAGGTGTCGACAAGCTTCTCCCAGTAATCAACCATCTGAGCACTCGTGTACTCCACGCCCTCACCCTTGAGCTCGTACATGCCGGTCTCGGCGTTGTAGAACTCGGTCGAGGCCGGGTCCATGGCGTACATGAAGTCGACGCCGGGCTTAAAGCCAGCCTTCTTGACGGCCTTGGTAATGTACTCGAACGGCTCGGCATTGGTCTTGAGGTTGGGCGCAAAGCCGCCCTCGTCGCCCACGCCGCCGCCCAGGCCCGCCTCGTGCAGCACGCCCTTGAGGGTGTGGTAGACCTCGGCGCACCAACGCAGGCCCTCGGCAAAGCTCGGGGCGCCCACCGGCATGATCATGAACTCCTGGAAGTCAACGTTATTGTCGGCATGCACGCCGCCGTTGAGGATATTCATCATGGGCGTGGGCAGCAGATGAGCGTTGACGCCGCCCAGGTACTGGTACAGCGACAGGCCCGCCGACTCGGCAGCGGCGCGGGCGACGGCCAGCGACACGCCCAGGATGGCGTTGGCACCGAGCTTGGTCTTGTTGGGGGTACCGTCCGCGGCAATCAGCGCGGCATCGACGGCGCGCTGGTCGAAGGCGTCGAGGCCCACGACGGCGTTAGCGCACTCGTTATTGACGTGCTCGACGGCTTGAGAGACGCCCTTGCCCAGATAGCGGCCCTTGTCGCCATCGCGCAGCTCGCAGGCCTCAAAGGCGCCGGTCGAAGCACCCGAAGGCACCATTGCGCGGCCAAAGCTGCCGTCCTCGAGCACGACCTCGACCTCGACGGTGGGATTGCCGCGGCTGTCGAGCACCTCGCGACCGTAGACGTCCAAAATATCGCTCATGTTGTCTCCCTCTCACTTGGAAACGTAGTGAATGCAAGCGACCGGCTGACCGTGCACCGTCGGTGCGTCTCCGTAAGTTAGCCATGTCGCACTTTTTGCATTATGCCCTAAGTTAGCCGAGGGATACACTTGATTTTCGAAAAATTTAGCGGGAACGATGAGGCGTGTCAGCCCGTCGTTCCCGCAGTCTTACTCCTCCGCCTTTGCGGCATCCCACAGGTCGTTGAGGCCGTGGGTCGAAAGCTCGGCAAGATCCACGTGAGCACCGGCCGCCATCTGCTCCATCGCAGCCCAGCGACGGCGGAACTTGGCCGTGCTCGCGCGCAGGGCGCTCTCGGCGTCGATTCCCTCCTTGCGCGCAACGTTGACCAGAGCAAAGAGCAGGTCGCCAAACTCCATCTCGCGCTCGGGCGAGCCGGGCTCCTCGGCCTCAAACTCGGCGCGCTCCTCGGCGACCTCGTCCCACACGTCTTGGACCGTCTCCCACTCAAAGCCCACGGCCGCTGCCTTGCGCGACACCTTCTGCGCTTGCATCAGCGCCGGCAGATGCGTGGGCACGCCGTCGAGCAGACCTTCGGGCGCAGCCTCGCCCGCCGCCACGGCCTTGTCCTTGGCAGCCTTCTCGGCAAGCTTGACCTCGTCCCAAATCTTGAGCACCTCGTCGGGGTTGTCGGCATCCGCATCGCCAAACACGTGCGGGTGGCGGCGAATGAGCTTGGCGTCAATATCGCGTGCCACGTCGGCCAGCGTAAACTCGCCGGCGTCCGCCGCAATCTGCGCATGCAGCACCACCTGCATGAGCACATCGCCCAGCTCCTCGCGCAGATGCGTGGCATCGTCGGCCTCGATGCAGTCGAGCGCCTCATAGGCCTCCTCGATCATGTTCTTGCCGATGCTCTGATGCGTCTGCTCGCGGTCCCACGGGCAACCATCGGGCTGACGCAGACGCCAGATGGTCTGCACCAGATGCTGCAGCTCGGCCGACGCGTCGACCAGCGTGGACAGGTCGCGCGAGCCCTCGGCATTTTGCTGAGCCATGTGCTGCGCCATGGTTAATCCTCCTCCAGGATCACGTGGCGGAACGCGCCGCCCTCGTAGATGCCGTAGCTGTGCGTGCCGTCCTTGGGGATGCTCACGCTGCCGGGGTTGAAGAGCCACAGGCCCGGGTGCGCCTCGCTTACCTCGTTAACCTTGATGTGCGTGTGGCCGTAGACGAGCGCGGAACCCTCGGGCAGCGCGGGCGCGTGGTCGACGCTGTTGTGCATACCGGCGCCAAAAACGTGGCCGTGCGTCAGGAACAGTTCACGGCCAGTCTCGTCAAACAACGTGGCGTAGTCCGCCATGACGGGAAAGTCGAGGACCATCTGGTCGACCTCGGCGTCACAGTTACCGCGCACCGCGATGATGCGGTCGGCCAGGGCGTTGAGCAGCGGAATCACGCGCTTGGGGGCGTAATCGCGCGGCAGGTCGTTACGCGGGCCGTGGTAGAGCAGGTCACCTAGCAGCACGATGCGGTCAGGCTGCTCGGATTCGATGGTGGCGCACAGGCGCTCTGTCCAGTATGCCGAGCCATGGATGTCGGAGGCGATGAGGTATTTCATGGGGAGTCCTTTCGGTGTGGGGTTGATGGGGGCTGAATACGGAGTCCAGCGGATGTGGAGCCCATCTACCGCGTTACTCAAATCGAAGCGCCGCGCTCTGAGCCGCCTGCATCACGCGCTGGAGCGGCACGTTGTGCGCGCGGGCGAGACGGGCGCAGTCTTCGTACTCGGGAGCCGCGCGCTCGCTGCCGTCGGGCAGGGTGGCCACCTTGACGGCTACCTCGCCCCAAGGCGTCGCCACCTGCTCAAAGCGGCGCGGCAGGCAGACGCGCTCCATGACCTGGCGGCGAATACCGTTGGTCGTGGTTTCCAAAAAGATAATCGTCTGCAGGCGTTCGATATCCTCATGCGAGCAGATCACCTGCAGCTGCCAGCCGGGGCGGCCTTTTTTGCAGTAGAGGGGCAGCCAGTGCACCTCGCGGGCGCCCGCCTCGCGCAGGCGGTCGGCGGCATAGGCGAGCACCTCGGGCGACGCATCGTCGATGTCGCACTCCAGCTTGACGATGGTCTCGGGCGCATCGGTCTCGCGGGACAGCGGAGATGTACTTCCACGTTGCATACGGTCCGGATCCTTTCCGCACGGGCTCGTTTTATTCACCCAAACGCTAGCACATCGGACGTGGCACAGGCGTGACTTTCGTCCGTCGTCACCCTCGCCCTCATCCAAACATGTACGTCAGCCTCCAAACATGTCATTTTTTGTCGGTTTTGGAGGCTGACGTACACGTTTTGAAGCGGGGCCGCACACGATCAGAATTGCGCCCGCACTCCATCCACCACAAAGTTCGCCGCACTCAACAATTTTGAACTTTCTACGCAGTTCATCGGCTAAAAATTACCCTCGGCATACTTATCCGCTGCACGATGTTACTCTAGTTGCATTTGGCTAACTAAGCGGCTGCCGAGGACCCCGCCCGACACCGTTACGGCATAGGAGGTTTCATGTTCGAGAAGCGGCTCTTCTCCCTGGTTCCGCAGGCAACGCCCTACATTATGGCAAGTGTCCTGTTTAAGTGGATCGCACTCATGGCAAACATCACGGTGATGTGGGTGCTTGCGCGCATCTTGGGCGGCATCGTCACGGACGGTCTTTCCGCCGCGCTCGCCGTCGATGCCCTCGCACAGGCGGCCCTACCGCTCGCCGCCGCCATCATCGTGCGCGCCGCCTCCATCTACCTGGCCCAACGCGCCGGCGACAAGGCCGCGTTCGAGGCCGTCCGCCGCGTGCGCTCGCTCGTCTACGACAAGCTCACCGCACTCGGCCCCTCCTACACCGAGACCGTCCCCACCGCCGAGGCCGTCCAGACCAGCGTCGAGGGCGCCGCGCAACTCCAGGTGTACTTTGGCGGTTACCTGCCGCAGCTCTTCTTTGCCGGCTTGGCACCCATCACGCTGTTTGTACTGCTCGTGGGCCAGGCGGGTCTTCCCGCCGCGCTGCTGCTCGCCTGCGTTCCGGTCATCCCCGTCTCCATCATGATGGTCATGCGCAACGCCAAAAAGATCGGTGCCGAGTACTGGGGCAGCTATGTCGATCTGGGCGGCATGTTCCTGGAGGCCGTGCAGGGTCTCACCACCCTTAAGGTCTACCAGGCCGATCGCAGCTGGCACGAGCGCATCAACGCCGAGTCCGAGCGTTTCCGCACAGCGACCATGCGCCTGCTGGTGATGCAGCTGCGCTCCATTTGCGTTATGGACCTGGTCGTCTATATGGGCGCCGCGCTCGGCATTATCGTAGCCACGCTGCAGCTCGCCACGGGCAAGATTAGCTTTGAGGCTGCCTTCCTCATCGTCTTTCTGTCGCAGGAGTTCTTTTTGCCTATGCGCCGCCTGGGATCGCTGTTCCACACGGCCATGAACGGCATGGCCGCCTCGCGCCGCATGTTTGGCATTTTGGATACACCCGAGCCCGAGCGCGGCGATGTTGAGCTTGACGGTCGCGGCGATATCGAGCTCGCGGGCGTGAGCTATGCATACGGCGACCGCACGGTGCTGGGCAGCGCCAGCGTGACCATTGCGCACGGCTCGCTCGTGGCACTCGTGGGCGAAAGCGGCGGCGGCAAGTCCACGCTCGCGGGGATTATCGCGGGCCGCAAGGGTGCCTACCGTGGCAGCGTTCGCATTGGCGGCGTCGAGCTGCGCGATGCCACGGCTGCCTCACTTATGCGTGCCGTCACCCTGGTGCCCACCAACGGCTACCTGTTTGCCGGCACCCTGCGCGACAACCTGCTGCTTGCCCAGCCCGACGCCACCGACGCCGAGCTTTTGCGCGCGCTCGACCGCACGCGCGTGGCGGCCTTTGTGCAGGCCAACGGCGGGCTCGACATGGTGATTAACGAGGGCGGCACCAACCTTTCGGGTGGCCAGCGCCAACGCGTGTGCATGGCACGCGCCCTGCTGCACGACTCGCCCATCTATGTGTTTGACGAGGCGACGAGCAATGTGGACGCTGCGAGCGAAGCCGCGATCGGCGAGGTCATCGCATCGCTTGCCGGCGAGCACACTGTAATTGTGGTGGCACACCGCCTGTCGACGATCGTGGACGCCGACCGGATTCTGGTGCTGGAACGCGGTCGCATTGTCGAGCACGGGACTCACGGCGAGCTCTTGGCAACCGCGGGCGCCTATGCGCGCATGTGGAACAGCCAGGAGCAGCTCTCGGCATATGCGTATGCGGAGGATGATGCCGAGGATGCAGGCGCGGTTGAGGCTGTTGGCGGCAGTACTGCCTGTACCGATGGCCTCAACGGTGCCGGCTCGTCTTCCGCTACCGCGGCGCCTGACTCCGGCCGCGCCCGTCGCTCGGCGCCGTCCATCATGTGGCGCATGATGGGGCTCGTCCGACCGCTTGCCGGCTGGCTTGTGCTAGCCGTCGCGCTGGGCAGCATTGGCATGCTCACCGCCGCGTTCGTGCCGGCCTTTGGCGCCCTCGGCCTTATGGCCGCGCTGGGCCGCAACGCCTTGGGGCTTGGTCTGATCGCAGCATGCGCGGCCTGCGCCGCCTGCGGCATCGCACGCGGGCCGCTCCACTACGGCGAGCAGCTCTGCAACCATTACATCGCATTCCGTCTGCTCGCGCACATCCGCGACTTGGTGTTTGGCGCCCTGCGCCAGCTCGCCCCCGCCAAGCTCGAGGGCCGCGGCAAGGGCGAGCTCGTGAGCCTGGTCACCTCGGATATCGAGCTGCTCGAGGTCTTCTACGCGCACACCATCTCGCCCATTGCCATCGCTCTGGTCTGCACCGTTGTGTTTGAGGGCTTTTTGCTGGCTGTGAGCCCCGAGCTCGCGGGCATCGCGCTCGTGGCCTACGCGGTCCTGGGCGTGCTGCTGCCCCTGACCTCGGCCAAGGCATGCGGCACCACCGGCCGCCAGAGCCGCGAGGGCGCCGGTAAGCTGGGTGCCTTTGTGCTCGACAGTTTACGCGGCGCGTCCGAGACTATCCAGTTTGCCGGTGGCGCCGATCGCAGCCGTGCCCTGGGCAATCTGACCGAGCAAGTCGGCGCCGTGGACGCGCGCCTCAAGCGCCGCCAGGCGGCCAGCGAGGCCGTAGCCGATGCGCTTATTCTTGCGGCCAATCTGGTGATGCTCGGGCGTGCGCTGCAGCTGGTGGCTGCGGGAACGATTGACTTTGCCGCAGCGTTTGTCGCCGTCTTTACCTTTGTGTCGTCGTTTGGCTCGGTGATGGCCGTGAGCCGCCTGGGCGCCTCACTGCAGGAGACGCTCGCCTCGGGCGCACGCGTGCTCGATTTGCTCGACGAACAGCCCCAGTGCGCCGAGGTCGCCGATGGACAGGACGTTGAGTTTGCCGGCGCCGCAGCCGAGCATGTGAGCTTTAGCTATGCGGACGGCGTGGACGCGGGCGGTGCCGACGCCACAGAGCAGGCCGCGAATGACCCCGCTTCGAGTCTCATCCTCGACGACGTGACCTGCACCTTTGCGCCCGGCACCATGACCTGCATCATGGGGCGCTCGGGCTCGGGCAAGTCGACGCTGCTTAAGCTGCTCATGCGCTTTTGGGACCCCGCAGCCGGCACCATCACGGTGAGCGGCGTCGATGCCCGCCGCATCAACACGGCGAGCCTGCGCAGCCACGAGGCCTATATGACCCAGGACACACATCTGTTCTGCGGCACCGTACGCGAGAATCTGCTGGTCGCGCGTTCCGATGCATCCGATGCCGAGCTGCTCGATGCCTGCCGCTCCGCTTCGCTTACCGCCCTCATCGACCGCCTGCCGCAGGGTCTCGACACCCCGGTTGCCGAGCTGGGCGACTCGCTCTCGGGCGGCGAGCGCCAGCGCATCGGCCTTGCGCGCATCTTCCTCAACGACGCGCCTTTCATCTTGCTCGACGAGCCCACCAGCGCACTTGACGCTCTCAACGAGGCAGCCGTAATGCAGGCCGTTGACGAGCTCAAGCGCCGCGGCAAGACCATTGTGCTCGTAAGCCACCGTGCCAGCACCTGCGCGTTTGCCGATTTCTCGCTTTCGGTCGAGCACGGGAGGCTGAGCTAATGGCACGCCCGGTCGACACACCGGAGCTGGCACGCAAACGTGAGCGCGAGGCCCAAATGGTGTCGCAGATGATCGCGTTGTGGTGCCGCGGGCATCATGGCGGCGGGCATGCGATCGAGCAGGCTGGCGACGATGAGCCCGTGCGCGTGAAGCTCGGCCTTCGGACCATTACGCTCTGCCCCGAATGCGCCGAGCTGCAGGCCTACGCCGTCGCGCGCATCGAGCGCTGCCCCCACATGGGCACCAAGACATTTTGCTCGGCCTGTCCTTCGCATTGTTACCGGCCTGCCATGCGCGAGAAGATCCGCGAGGTCATGCGCTGGTCGGGACCGCGTATGATCCGCCATCGCCCCATCACCGCCGTGAGGCACGCGATGGTAACAGTGCAGGCCAAACGCGTGGCGGCACGAAGCAAGTAGTCGCCGGCGCCGACACGCGCCGCCTGCCCTTTCCAGTCGGTTTCGACTTGCAGCGTTCCCGCCGCGCTGAGGCTGCGCCATTACAATGGAGCAGATTTGCCGAATGCAAAGGAGCCGCCATGTCCGCTTGCCCGCTGGTCGATTGCCATACTCATACTTCGTTTTCGGACGGCCATGCCTCGTTTGAGGACAACGTCCGCGCCGCTACCGCTGCCGGATGCCGCGTCATGGTCTCGACCGACCACCTCACCCTGCCTGCCAGCATGGATGCTAACTGCGAGGTGCAGGTCGTCGAGGGCGACTTGCCGGCACATCGTCTGGCCTTTGAGGACGCCCGCAAACTCGCCGCGCAGATTGCGCCGGAGCTCACCTTTATCTACGGTTTTGAATGCGATTGGTACGAGGGCTGCGAACCCTTGGTTGAGCGCTGGTCCCAGGGCGCCGTGGTGCGCTTGGGCAGCGTGCATTGGATTGGCGACCCGGGCGATATCATGGCCGGCGCCGCGGGCACGGCGGGAACAGAGAGCGTCGCTCGTCCCGATACGCCCGATTCGCTTTGTGGCTGGATCGACGACGATACCAACCTGCATGTTTGGGAAAACTTAGGCGTACGCGGCGTATGGGAACGCTACGTCGACGACTGGTGCCGCGCCTGCGAGAGCTCGCTCAACTTTGGCGTGATGGCCCATCCCGACCTGGTCATGCGTTTTTCGAAGGAGGGCTTTGCGCCCGACTTTGACCCGGCGCCGTTTTGGGGGCAGATGGCCGAGTGCGCGCACGATACGGGTCGCCGCGTTGAGGTCTCGACGGCCGCACCGCGCAAGGGGCTCGACGACTACTATCCCGCGACCGGCCTTTTGCACTGCTTCGCCCACGCCGAGGTGCCAATCACCTTTGGCTCGGACGCACACCGCGCCTGTGACATCTGTTGGAATATCCGCGAAGCGCAAGCCCACGCCTACGACTGCGGTTATCGAACCTTCGACATCCCCCACCCCACCGGAGAATGGGAGTCCACGCCCCTCGCCTAACTAGTCGTTTAAGAACGTCCCCAATGACTAGTGGCGGCGGGCGTTGAGCTCGCCGGCCAGTTCGTCGAGGGTAATGCCGTAGCGCTCAAGCGTCACGAGCAGGTGGTAGACCAGGTCGCCGGCCTCGTAGCGAATGTGGTCGTGGTCGTTGTCCTTGCAGGCCATGATCACCTCGCTCGCCTCCTCGGCAAGCTTCTTGAGCAGCTCATCCTCCACGTCGGTCAGCAGACGCGCGGTATAGCTCTCCTGCGGCGATGCATCACGACGACCGTGAATCACCTCGGCCAGTCCCGTCAGCGTCTCACCGATGTTTCCCGGCTGCACGTTAGCTGTTCTGACTCCCATGGTTATTTCCTCTCGTTACTGCAGCGTAAAGTAAGTACCGGTCTCATCGAACCGAAGCTTTGCGCCCTTTTTCTCAAAGAACTCAACGATGACGGCATGGGCCTCATCGAGCCTTTCCTTCTCGGCCTCGAGCCAAAGCGACTGCGCCCCGCAGGCATCAGTCAGGTGCACGCGGCATGGCACGCCCGCGCGGAGGAGCTCGGTGTTGCAGTCGGCGACCTCGAACGGCGTCACGACTTTCATCGCACTCCCCCTTCCACGCGCTTAAAGAAGCAGGTACGGTTGCCGGTATGGCAGGCCGGGCCCGGCGAGTCCACCTTGACCAGCAGCGTATCGCTATCGCAGTCGGCCCAGAGCTCCTTGACCTCCTGCATGTTGCCACTCGTCGCGCCCTTGTTCCAGAGCTCCTGACGGCTGCGACTCCAAAACCACGTGGTACCGGTCTTGAGCGTCAGCCCCACCGATTCCTCGTTCATCCAAGCAACCATAAGCACCTCGCCAGTGTCATACTGCTGAACCACACAAGGAATCAGCCCGTGGGCGTCGTACGTAAGCTCAGATGCTTCTATTACCTCAGTCATCATTTCTCCCAAGTAATAACAGTAAGCCCCACAGGTCGGCGAGGGTTGTCCAGGTGCCGCAGGTTGCCGCGAAAGAGGAGCGACGCGTACTTTGGTACGCGAGCGACGGTTTGAGCGGCAAGATGCGGTGCCTGGGCAAGCCGCAGCGCTAGAAGTCCAACCTGACAGGGATGCCCTGCGAGGCCATATACTCCTTCACCTGGCGAATGCTGAAGGTTCCAAAGTGAAAGACGCTTGCTGCCAGCACGGCATCGGCTTCGCCCTCGATCACGCCCTCGGCGAAATGCTCGAGCGTGCCCACGCCGCCGCTCGCGATGACGGGGATTGGCACCGCGCGCGCCACGGCGCGGGTGAGCGCCAGGTCAAAGCCGGCCTTGGTGCCGTCGCGATCCATGCTGGTCAATAGGATTTCGCCGGCGCCGCGACGAGCCGCCTCCTCGGCCCACGCCACCGCGTCGATACCCGTAGCGTTGCGGCCGCCCGCCGTAAAGACCTCCCACTTATCGGCGCCCGGCTCCCCGGGCAGCCCCACGCGCTTGGCATCGATCGCCACGACCACGGCCTGGCTGCCAAACGCCGCGGCAGATTGGCTGATCAGCGACGGGTCGCGCACGGCGGCAGAGTTGAGCGACACCTTATCGGCGCCGGCGGCAACCATGATCCGCATGCCCGCCAAGTCACGGAAACCGCCGCCCACGGTATAGGGAATAGCGAGCTCCTCGGCCGCGTGCGCCGCCATCTCGATGGTCGTCGCGCGGTTGTCGCTCGTGGCGGTAATGTCCAGGAAGACGACCTCGTCTGCACCCTCGCGGTCGTAGGCACGGGCAAGCTCCACCGGATCGCCCGCATCGCGCAGGCTCACAAAGTTGACGCCCTTGACCACACGGCCGTCCTTGACGTCTAGACAGGGAATCACGCGCTTGGTAAGCATGGGTTACTCCTCCCCTCGGGCGGCGGCCAACGCCTGTACCAGCGTAAAGTTGCCCTCGTAGAGCGCACGGCCGGTGATGGCACCTTCAATCGCGCCCTCGCCCACCGCGGCCAGCGCGCGGATGTCGTCGAGCGTCGAGATGCCGCCCGAAGCCACGACGGGAAATCCCGCGACCTCGGCCACATGGCGATACGCCGCCACATCGATGCCCGTCTGCATGCCATCGCGCGCGATGTCGGTATACACCAGATGCTTAAAGCCCAGCTCGGAAAGCTGCGCCACGGCATCATCGAGCGCCACGCCCGCGCCGTCGCGCCAGCCATTCACCTTGACCTGGCCGTCGCGCGCGGCAATATCTGCCACCAACAGCTCGCCAAAGCCTTGGGCTGCCACCTCGGCAAAACCCGGCTCAGTCACCAGCACGGTGCCCAGTGCGATGCGGCGAGCACCATAGCCGGCCAGCTCGTCGATGCGCGCGAGCGAGCGGACACCGCCGCCCACGTCCACGGACAGGCCGTCGACGCCGCAGATAGCCTTAATCGCCGCCGAGTTGGCAGCGCACACGTCCTCGTCCTCGCCAAAGGCAGCGGACAGGTCGACGACATGCACCCAGTTCGCGCCCTGCTCGGCAAACGAGCGGGCGACGGCGACGGGGTCGTCGGAATATACCTTGCAGCGGCTGCGGTCGCCGCGCTCCAGGCGCACAACCTTGCCGCCGATCAGATCGATTGCGGGAAACAGGATCATCGGCCAACCTCCTCGACGATGTTGACGAAGTTCTTAAGAATGCGCTGTCCCAGGGCCGAGGATTTCTCGGGATGGAACTGACAGCCCCACACGTTGCCATGACGCGCGATGCACGGGAAGCTCCGCGTGTAGTGCGTGCGCGCCAAAACATCAGCGGCACCGGCGTCGTCGGCCACCGCGTAGCTGTGGGTGAAGTACATGTTGGCGCCCTCGGCAAAACCGGCGAGCAACGGATCGGCCGCGCCGGCGGGCGTCATGTGCACCTGGTCCCAGCCCACGTGCGGCACCTTCAGGCGACTCGATTCCAAGCGCGTACACGAACCGCGCATGATGCCCAGGCCATCGACCCAGGGGCCGCCAGACTGCTCAGGGGTGCTGCCGTCTGCAGCCATGCCCTCGTCCGCAGGCACGCCCTCGTTGCCGCGCTCAAAAAAGAGCTGAAGACCCAGGCAGATGCCGAGCAGCGGAGTTCCGGCGGCAACGGCATCGAGCACGGCGGCCTCCTCGCCGCTCTGGCGCATAAAGGCGATCGCGTCGTAGAACGCGCCCACGCCCGGGATGACCAGGCCGTCGGCGTTGCGGATCTGTTCCGGATCGTCCGACGTACAGGCGGCGGCACCGGCGCGCGCAAGCCCGCGCACGACGCTCGACAAGTTGCCCTTGTGGTAGTCGACCACCACGATCTTCGGTTCGCCCACGCGACCCCTCCTCCTCATCTTGTCCGAAAACCACCACAAAGGGGACAGGCACCTTCGTAGTGGTTTTACCTTTGTAGCGGTTACAGTGAGCCCTTGGTGCTGGGGATGCCCTGCACGCGGGGATCGAGCTCGCAGGCGTGGCGCATCGTGCGGCCCACGGCCTTAAAGGCGGCCTCGATAATGTGATGCGAGTTACCGCCCGCCAGCTCGCGCACGTGCAACGTGAGCTTGGCGTCGCGCGCAAAGGCGTAGAAGAACTCAACGGCCAGCTCGGTATCAAAGTTGCCCACGCGCTCGGTTGGCACGGGCAGCTCGCAGTAGGCCTGCCCGCGGCCCGAGATGTCAACGGCGGCCATCACGAGCGTCTCGTCCATCGCGATCGCCGCGTCGGCAAAGCGCGTAATGCCCGCCTTGTCGCCCAGCGCCTGGCAAAACGCCTCGCCCAGCACAATACCCGTGTCCTCGACGGTGTGATGCGCATCGACCTCGACGTCGCCCACCGCGTGCACCGTCAGATCGAACAGACCATGGCGGCCAAAAGCGTTGAGCATGTGGTCGAAAAACGGCACGCCGGTCGAGATATCGCACACGCCGGATCCGTCCAGGTCGAGCTTTACGACAATGTCGGTCTCGCCCGTTTTGCGGGTTACCTCGGCATAGCGATCCATCTACATCTCCTCCTTCACCAGCGCGGCAAACGCGGCCAGCACCTCATCGTTTTCCTGCGGGGTGCCCACGGTGATGCGCAGACAATCCGCGAGCCCCGGCGCGTAGCTAAAGTCGCGCACCAGAATCGAATACTCGTCGCGCAGATGCTCGCGCACGCGCGTGGCATGCGGCGTGCGCGCGAGCACAAAATTCGCCGCGCTCGGCCATACCTCCACGGGCAGGCCCTCGGCAGCCATTGCGCGTAGGGCGCGCAGCTCGCGCTCGCGCTCGGATGCGACCTGCGCCACCACGGGCGCGTACGCATCGCGGGCACGCACGCAGGCAAGCGCGGCGGCCTGGCTCAGCACATTGACCGAATAGATCTGGCGAATCGCCGCGAACACATCGATGACCTCGGGCGCCGCGATCACATAGCCCAGACGCGTGCCGGCGGCGCCAAACGCCTTGGACAGCGTATGCAAAATCACCAGGTTGGGATGCTCGGCGATAAGGCCTTGCGCCGTGGTTGCCGTGCCAAACGAATCGTCGGCAAACTCAACGTAAGCCTCGTCGACCATCACCATGCCGGGACACGCATCGCACAGGGCCGCGACAAAGTCGAGCGGCGCCACATCGCCCGTAGGATTGTTGGGCGAGGTCACGATGGCGAGGTTGCACTCCGGCGCCGCCGCGAGCACAGCTGCCTGGTCGAGCTCAAAGGTCGCGGGGTCGCGCCACACGTCGCGCACCTCGGTCTGACAGAGCGATGCAAAGAACGCATACTCGCTAAAGCACGGCGGGCAGTTGAGCAGAGTCCTCTCTGCGCCGCCAAACGCCAGCAGGTAGTTATAGAGCAGCTCATCGCCGCCGTTTCCCACGCAAGTATTCTCACGTGCCACGCCATGCCAGGCAGCGAGCTCATCGCGCAGGTCGTTGGACATGGGATCGGGGTAGCGGTTGAGCGGCGTGGCAGCCAAGGCCGCGTCGATCGCCTCGCGCACGCCAGCAGGTACGGGATAGGTGTTCTCGTTGGCCGAAAGATTGATGCGCGTGGGCGTAAAGTTGGGATCGTAGGGCTCGATACCGGCCAAGTAGGGCTGGACGAGCTCCTTCATGCGCGGCGTGAGTTCGGCCATGTTAGGCCTCCCCGCCGGTCGCGCCAGCGGCACCGCCCGCAGCCGCCGCCAGGTCCACGCCCTCGGCAACCGTCGTCACGGCGTCGCCCGGCCAAGCGACCTTGGTCAGGTCGGCAGCGGCGAGCGACTCGGCACTCACGGCATCCTCGCCCTGCTCCAGCACACGGCGACGCAGAGCGGTGGATAGCGCGTGCGCCCACAGGCCCTCGGCCTCGGCCAGGCGCTGCGTCGCGGGAGCGTCCGAGAGCAGGCCCTCGGGCGTATAGCAAATGACGCTCGAGCGCTTAACGAACTCTTCGACCGAAAGCGGGTTGGAGAACATAGCCGTACCGCCGGTCGGCAGCGTGTGGTTGGGGCCGGCAACATAATCGCCGAGCGGCTCGGAGCTCCAAGCGCCCACAAAGATGGCGCCGGCGTTGCGAATGCCGCCGAGCAAGCCCATCGCATCCTTGCAGTGCAGCTCAAGGTGCTCGGGCGCCACGGTGTTCACCGCCTCGACGGCGGCAGCCATATCGGCAGCCACCACGATGGTGCCTTCGTTGTCGAGCGAGGCGCGCGTGATCTCGGCACGCGGGGACTGCGTCACCAGAATGTCGATACCCGCCTCGACCTCACGCGCAAACTGCTCGTCGCAAGTCACCAGGTAGCAGGCAGCCAGCGGATCGTGCTCGGCCTGCGCCATCAGGTCGGCAGCGACCACCATGGGCTTGGCCGTGGCATCGGCCAACACACAGACCTCGGAGGGGCCAGCGACCATGTCGATTCCGACGTCGCCCGAGACAATCTGCTTGGCCGCGGCGACAAAGGCGTTGCCCGGACCGGTGATCTTGTCGACGTGCGGAATGGTCTCGGTGCCGTACGCCAGCGCGGCCACGGCCTGAGCGCCGCCCACCATATAGATCTCATCCACGCCGCCGAGCTTGGCTGCCGCGAGCGTGTAGGGGCTGATCAGGCCATCCTTTTGCGGCGGGGTCACCATGACCACGCGCTTGACGCCGGCGACCTTGGCGGGAATGGCATTCATGAGTACGGTGGAGGGATACTGCGCGCGACCGCCCGGCACGTAAATGCCGGCCGCCGCGAGCGGGGTCACCTTAACGCCGAGCATCGTGCCGTCCGCACGCGTGGTAAACCAGCTCTGCTCGACCTCGCGCTGGTGGAACTCGCGAATCTGGCGCGCGGCCTTCTCGAGCGCGGCGACAAAGGCCGGGTCGAGGCCTTCGAGCGCGGCATCGATCTGCTCCTGCGGCAGGCGGAAGCTCTGCAGATCAACACCGTCAAAACGCTGGCAGTAATCGCGCACCGCAACATCGCCGTTGGCACGCACGTTGGCCACGATATCGCGGGCGGCGTTGACGATGTTTTGCGGTAGCACGCCCTTGCGGTTGAGCTGATTGGTAACGAGACGCTCGCCGGGAGCAAGTTTGATGGTCTTCATATCGGTATCCCCTATCGGTCGAGATTGTGTTCGAAAAACGAGAGGCCGGGCGGCGGCGCCAATTGGCCCGCAGCCCGTACGTTGGGGCGCCCGTGCGCGCTCGCGCTATTGTGCCGAGCCCGCGACGGGCTCAAAATGCTTGTCCTTCACGGCCGCCACCAAGCGATCTGCCAGATTGCGCACGCGCGGATCCAAGCGAGCGGCACCCGGGTTGACAAAGAAGCGGGCCGTGCAGTCTATAATGCGGCCGGTGATGACCAGGTCGTTGTCGCGCAGGGTGGCACCCGTGGCGGTAATGTCCACGATGCGATCGGTCATGCCGACAATGGGGCCCAGCTCGATGTTGCCGTGCAGCGAGACGATATCGGCGTTCACGCCGCGCTCGGCATACCAGGCACTCGCGATGCGCGGGTACTTGGTTGCCACGCGAAGCGAACCGCGGCGGGCATAGTTTCGCTCGGCCTGCCCGGCGCGCCATGCGGGCTCCGCCTCGATAAAGGTGCACAGGCCATAGCCCAGGTCGACCAGCTGCAGCAAGTTGAGGTCAGCCTCGATGAGCGAGTCCCAGCCGCAGATGCCACAGTCGGCACCGCCGCAGCCCACAAAGGCAGGCGCATCGCTGGGGCGCACGATGACAAACTCGATATCGCCGACCGTGCCCTCGCCAGCACGCGTGTCGCGACCGCGCACAATCAGGTGACGGCCGGGATCACGCAGCTCAGAGACGTCCAGGCCCGCGGCCTCGAGCACGTCGAGCGTATCGGCCTTAAGCGAGCCCTTGGGCACGGCGATGCGCAGCGGACCCTCGGCACCACGGCCCGCGGCGTGATCGCCATCGGAAGCGGCGTCCTCGACCGAGGTGCGCGCGGCCTCCAGGCGCTCGAGCGAAAAGGCGAAGCCCGCCGCCGGCACCTCGATGCCATCGCCAAATGCACCGGTAAAGATGGAGTCATAGCGTCCGCCCGAGCCGACCGGATCGGGTAAGCCGCCGGCATAGGCCTTAAAGACCAGGCCCGTATAGTAATCGAAAGAGTTCATGATAGAAAAGTCGAACGACAGCACCTGAGCGTCCTCGGGAGCCAGGCCCTCGACCAGGGCACGCAGTTCACGCGTCAGCGGCGCGGCGATACCGGCAGCCTCCAGCAGCGCGTCCACGCGGTCGAGCACCTCGGCTCCGCCGTGCAAGCGCGGCAGCTCGCTAATGGCGGCCTTGACGGCATCGGACTCGGCGCTTGCCGCCACGCGGGCATCGAGGCCCACAAAGTCGTTGGCGTGCACGCAGCGCAGGGCCTCGGCCGCCAGCTCACGATCCTCGCATACCGCGAGCAATTCCTTAAAAGGACGCACGCTGCCTGCGATGATGCGCGCATCGGGAAGTGTCAGCTCGCGCACGGCCTCCGCCACCAGCGAAACAATCTCGACATCGCCCGCGGTATCGCCCGCGCCGATAAGCTCAAAGCCCAGCTGCGTAAACTGACGCGAGCCGCCGGCATTGCGCTGACACTCGCGAACCACCGGCGCCTCGTAGCGCAGGCGCAGTGGCAGGTCGGCCGCGCGCATGCGGGTCGAAACCAGGCGCACGATCGGCAGCGTGTTGTCGGGACGGACCACCAGCAGGCGTCCGTCGTCGTCAAAGAGCTTAAACGGCGTGTCCGCAATGCGGCCGCCCTCCTCGAGCGAGCCCTTGTCCTCGAGCAGCGGCGTCTCGACCGGAAGGTAATGATGCTCCCTAAAGCAGCCCTTCACCGTCAGCGCGATCTCCTCGCGCGCCTGAGCCTCCTCGGGCAATATGTCCCGGAATCCCCACGGTGTGGCCGTCATCTGGTGAGCCTCCTCATGCTGCGTTTCATATAGAACAGAAGACCGGCATAGCTCCGCCGGTCTTCTGGGTACTTTAGCATACTAGAGTACTTGCGGGGAGAATCGTCTCCCACGGCTCACAGCGTATTCATTTGGAAACATAGGGCGAGCGATTAGCAGTAGTCTCTTGTCACAACGCAAAAAGGGCGCCCGCGCGAATGCGGGCGCCCTTGTGTAGGGCCGAAATATCAACCAGCCAAGATATCGGGCCCGCGATCAGCCCTTAGTAGTCGAACTGGTGGTAGTAGCGGCGGTACTTGAGGTTGTGCTTGGTGACCAGCTCGTAGTTGCGGGCGAGGCGGTCGGTGGTGAGCACGGAGAGGATCCACGGGGACACGATGACGCGGAAGTCGTCGTCGAGGCCGGGGATCGCGTACTCGGCGGTGTCGATGATGACGTAGTCCTCGTCGCCGGTCACGCCGCTGGTGAGGAAGGCGCGGACGCGCTCGTCGAGGGCGCGGCACTCGTCCTCGCCCATGAACAGGAACACCGGGACGCCGGGCTCGAGCAGCTCGAGCGTGCCGTGGAAGAAGTCGTGCGAGGTGATGTGGCGGATGCGCTTCCACTGCATCTCCTCGAGCAGGCACATGGAGTACAGGATGGTCTCGCCCCACAGCGCGCCCGAGCCGATGAACATGGTGTAGTCGGCCAGCGCGTACTTCCTGGCGAGCTCCCCGGCGCGCGGCTCGAAGCGCTTGCGGATGTCGAGCATGTCCTTCCAGACGTCCCTCGTCTGCTCGATGAACAGGTCGAACTTGGGGAAGCAGCCGCGGCGGTTGAGCAGGCGCAGGCCGAAGCAGTCGGCGAGGTAGTAGCCCTTCTCGCAGCCGCCGGCGCCGTGGTCGGAGGCCATCATGACGCAGTTCTCGGCGCCCACGGCGCGGCCGATCTTGCCCTCGGGGTTGGTCATGGCGAAGACGCGCACGCCCATCTCCTTCATCTTGCCGATGGCCTCGAGCACCTCGGGGGTGGTGCCGGACTCGGAGGCGGTCAGCACGACGGAGCGCTCGGTCATGCGCTTGTGGCCCATGACGTTCCACTCGGCGGCGTGGATCAGGTAGACCTCGAGGTCGCGGTCGCCGAACTTGTTCATGAGGTACTCGAGCTGCATGAACTCGTCCCAGGTGCCGCCGACGCCCATCAGGAAGACGGCGTCGTAGCCCTCCTCGTGCACGCGGTCGGCCAGGGCGGTCATCCGCTTGCCGGCCTCGTAGACGTTCCTGCCGTCCTCGAGGTAGCCCTCCTGGTCGAAGTGCATGATCTCGATCTTCTCGGTCTCCTTCATGTGTGTCCTCCCATCACATGTGCACGATTCTATACATCGCGCTTCTTGCTGATACCAATTATAGCCATACGATTGCTTGTTATTTAATACCAATCCAAACTCACGAAGATTTACGACGAACGGTCGGTTTCCTTGCCCGAGTGGTATTACAACGCCATTAGTTGTCTATTTCGATCTCCGCTGCCAACGGGCGCTCCACAACTCACAGGCTAAAAATGCGTTGCGCCAGACCCGCCCAAGCGTTTCCGACGCAACCGCGCAGTTTAGTTATTCGGCTTCCATCTCCGCTGTCACACGACGATACATCTCGATAACCTGAGTCGTCGCCTTGGACGGATCCTGATAGTAGCGGCCATCACACGTCTCGGCCGAGACATAGCCCGTATAGCCGTGGCGTATGAGTGCCTCGAGGTCGGCACGCATATCACGCTCGCCGTCGCCCCAGGCAAGATGCGTCGTGCCGCCGCCCACATCTACAAAGTGAGTGTGAACGATCTTGTCGCCCAGGACCTCAAAGTAGCCGTCGATCGTGTCGCCGGCAACTTCCATGGCGCCAAAGTCGATACAAGCCTTACAATTGGGGCGGTCGACCGCCTCGAGAATGCGCGCCACGTCCTGTGCGGTATTGACCAGCACGGATTCCGAGGGCTGTAGCGCCTCGAGCGCAACGCGAATGCCGCGCGTATCGGCATAGTCGCACACCGAACGCAGCATGGCAACGCTGCGGACCCAAGCGTCCTCAGCCGGCTCGTCCAGATAGGCCCAGCCGCTCGTCACCAGAATCTGCGGCGCGCCCAATTCGACGGCAACGTCGATCACATTCTTAAAGTACGAGAGGATACGTTTTTGGCCCGCCTCACCGCGCACCGCGACGTTCCACGGCTTGGGGTTATTCTGCTCGGGGCAAACGCACACGATCTTGATGCCGTACTGGGCGGCAAGATCGCGAATCTTGTCCACCGAATCGTGCTCGTGGCAATCCACATACAGGTGCATCGAGCCGGTCCACAGCTCGATATTGCGATAACCGGCCTCACCTGCAGCCTTAAAGAACGTCTCGATGCTGTAGTAACGATGGTTGATGTTCATGAGCGAAAGCTCGGGTACGGCCATAGCCCTCCCCTTTCGTACAGGCTTTTAAAAAACAGGGGGCCGCCGCAGATGCGACAAGCCCCCAAAGATCGACGCAACCGTTAGACGCGATTGAAGCGCGATTCGAACATATTAGGCAAGCACGCCAAAGTAAGCGCCGATGATGCCCACGACCATGGTGCAGAGGATCAGGACCATCGGGTTGATCTTCTTGGAGAGCAGCCAGTAGTAGAGCC
The DNA here is from genome assembly GCA_902491345.1 of uncultured Collinsella sp. GTDB lineage: Bacteria > Actinomycetota > Coriobacteriia > Coriobacteriales > Coriobacteriaceae > Collinsella. The sequence goes on along the minus strand of CABUHI010000006.1, from coordinate 18,765 downwards.
AGAAGGCGGCCATACCGAGCATACCGGGCATGATGCCGTCCAGGATGTCCTGGAGAGTCTGGGCGGAGTCGCCCTGACCGATGGCGATGGGCAGCGAAGCCCAGAACATGTCCTTGCTCATGGCGCCAACAACCATAACGCCGACAATGCCGACGCAGGCCATGATCTTTTGCATCAGGCCGGTCTTCTGAGCCTTGTCGAGGAAGCCAATGCCCAGCTCATAACCCTTGATAGCGCCAAAGATACGAATCAGGAACGCCGGGATGTTGTAGACGAGCAGGAAGGCGATGGGGCCAAAGACGTTGCCGGCCTGGCACAGGCTGATGCCCACGGCAGCGGCGACGACGCGCAGGGTGGACAGGAAGAAGGAGTCACCCAGGCCGGAAAGCGGACCCATGAGGGCGGCCTTGATGTCGTTGACGCTCTCGGGCTCAACCTCGCCACGAGCGACCTTTTCTTCCATGGCCATCGCGATGCCACCCACGAAGGGAGCGAGCTGCGGGGTGATGTTGAAGAATGCGCTGTGACGGTGCAAGGCCTCGGCGTAATCATCGGGACGGCCGGCATAGATCTTCTTGAGCATGTTGGCGACCATCAGGCAGAAGGCAATGTTCATCTGCTTGTAGTAGGTCCAGGAGAACTCCATGCCCAGGGCGCCGGTGTTGACGGCGCTCTTGATGAGGTCGGAGCGCGTGATCTTGTTCTCGGGACTAGAAGTCATCGTCCTCATCCCCTTCCGCGGAGAGCTGGGGCTGGGCTCCGCCCAGGCCGAGCAGGTCGAACTTGTCGATGCCGATGATGATGGCGATCAGGGCGACGCCCAGGACGGGCACGTTGGCGTAGGAGCACAGCAGGAAGCCCAGGAAGTAGAAGGGCACGAGCTGCTTGGTGAGCACCAGGCGGCCGAGCATGGCGAAGCCCATGGCCGGCAGGATGTTGGCGGCAACGCCAAAGCCATCGAGGACGAACGTCGGGATGAAGTCGAGCAGGCCCTGAACAGCGTCGGCACCCAGATAGAAGGAGACCGAGCACAGGATAAAGGCCAGGACGACGATCACGAGACCGATAATCCAGTGCATAGCGTAGATACCCTTGAGGTTACCCTTGCTGGCAAAGACATCGGCACGGTCGACCAGAAGGGGCATACCGGCGTTGACGACGTTCTTGATGGCCAGGCACAGAGTGGCGATGGGCATCGCGAGCGCGATAGCGGCCTCGGTGCTCTGACCCAGCTGAATAGCGAAGGCGCAGGCGAGCACGCCGCCAATCGTCTCATCGGGCGGCACGTAAGCGCCGATGGAGATAGAACCCATGAAGAGCAGCTCGAGGCTCGCACCGATGGCGAGGCCGGACTGCAGGTCCCCGAGGACTATGCCGACGAGCGGGCACAGAACGATCGGGCGGAACGCATAGAGCGTACCGAGCTGATAATCGAGCTTACCGAAGGCAGCGATAAGTCCGATGAGGATCGCTTGAACAAGCATTGTTCCTCCCTTTGATCCCTCTTGGATCCGCGCGGCGATTCCCGACTTGTCAGCGCGCCCTTTTCCATGCCGACAATCGCCCAGACAGATCCAGCTTGTACCGGTGTGCTGTTAACACCTAAACCGGTGCAAATGATTTGATACCAATTATATAGTCATGCAAAAACTATTTAATACCAATCGCTCAACGGGCGCGTACTCTCGGTGAACGGTAGATGGGGGTAACGGGTAAAGCGTTTATCCGGTACGCCCACGGATAGGGGCGGCGCCGTACGTGCCGCCCCGTGGTTCCCAATTAGAGGGCGCTTAGGGCATCGACCTTGGGGTCGTCGGCCAGAGCGCGAATCTCGACCTCGACACCGCGGCCGACGAGCTCGCGAATGTCCTCTTCCTCGGCAGCAGTCACAAAGATCTGGCGGGAAATCTTACGGGCATCGGGACGCTGCTCGTCCTTGGACTTGGTGTTGCCCAGGTTGATGGAGGTGATCTGTGGGCAGCCGTCGACAAGCTGCTTGGCCTCGGCGATGCTGGCGACGCAGATGATCATCTTGTACTTATCGGTAACACCGGAGTTGATGGCCTCGATGGCGTGCTCCATGTCCTTGATGACGAGCTTGACATTGGCCGGCTTTCCCATCTTGAGCGTGGTCTTCCAGACGGGATCGTTGGCAACCTTGTCGCCAACGCAGAAGATGCAGTCGGAGCCCAAGCCCTGGACCCAAGAGACGGCCACCTGGCCATGAAGCAGACGATGGTCGACGCGAAGCAGTTGAATCATGATTGACCCCCAAAGGTCTCATGCCGGAAACCCGGCCCCATTAATAGCAGGCGGTGACTAGAACTCTTCCTCGTCATCCGCATCGGTCAGCAGGTCGTTGACAAACTTGACCCGCGTGTCGTCAGCCGCGAGAATCTCGCGGATAACCTGATCGGCGGGAGCCTCCTGGTCCGAGAAGAGCAGCTGGATCAGCAGCGGCAGGTTCATGTTGGCAACCAGGTAGGTGTTGGGGCGCGTCTGGACGATCTTGGTGAACTCGTTGTTGACGCTGCCGCCAAACAGGTCGGTGCACACGATTACGTCGTCGGCGGGGTCGAAGGTCGCCAGGAGCTTGGCGGCTTCCTCGGCGACGTCGGTGCGGCCGTCGACAAACATCGACAGGTCGTGGACGTTATCGCGCGCGCCCGAGAGCAGCTCGGTGCTCTCTTTGATGCCGGTCGCAAAATGCGCGTGGCTGGCAAAGATGTATTGCCTCATTGCGGTTTCCCCCAAATGAAATTAGTAGTCGAACTGGTGGTAGTAGCGGCGGTACTTGAGGTTGTGCTTGGTGACCAGCTCGTAGTTGCGGGCGAGGCGGTCGGTGGTGAGCACGGAGAGGATCCACGGGGACACGATGACGCGGAAGTCGTCGTCGAGGCCGGGGATCGCGTACTCGGCGGTGTCGATGATGACGTAGTCCTCGTCGCCGGTCACGCCGCTGGTGAGGAAGGCGCGGACGCGCTCGTCGAGGGCGCGGCACTCGTCCTCGCCCATGAACAGGAACACCGGGACGCCGGGCTCGAGCAGCTCGAGCGTGCCGTGGAAGAAGTCGTGCGAGGTGATGTGGCGGATGCGCTTCCACTGCATCTCCTCGAGCAGGCACATGGAGTACAGGATGGTCTCGCCCCACAGCGCGCCCGAGCCGATGAACATGGTGTAGTCGGCCAGCGCGTACTTCCTGGCGAGCTCCCCGGCGCGCGGCTCGAAGCGCTTGCGGATGTCGAGCATGTCCTTCCAGACGTCCCTCGTCTGCTCGATGAACAGGTCGAACTTGGGGAAGCAGCCGCGGCGGTTGAGCAGGCGCAGGCCGAAGCAGTCGGCGAGGTAGTAGCCCTTCTCGCAGCCGCCGGCGCCGTGGTCGGAGGCCATCATGACGCAGTTCTCGGCGCCCACGGCGCGGCCGATCTTGCCCTCGGGGTTGGTCATGGCGAAGACGCGCACGCCCATCTCCTTCATCTTGCCGATGGCCTCGAGCACCTCGGGGGTGGTGCCGGACTCGGAGGCGGTCAGCACGACGGAGCGCTCGGTCATGCGCTTGTGGCCCATGACGTTCCACTCGGCGGCGTGGATCAGGTAGACCTCGAGGTCGCGGTCGCCGAACTTGTTCATGAGGTACTCGAGCTGCATGAACTCGTCCCAGGTGCCGCCGACGCCCATCAGGAAGACGGCGTCGTAGCCCTCCTCGTGCACGCGGTCGGCCAGGGCGGTCATCCGCTTGCCGGCCTCGTAGACGTTCCTGCCGTCCTCGAGGTAGCCCTCCTGGTCGAAGTGCATGATCTCGATCTTCTCGGTCTCCTTCATTCTCGCTCCTTTCACGAGCAGTTTGAATTGTCGCACGGACTGGACGGGCTTGCCGTCCCGTCGCACTACTTAACCTTATGGTCACCTTGACCCCAGGCTCAACAATTCAAAGGTTCTTAATACCAGTGAACGATAACAGGTTAGCCGTTTTTAATACCGATTTTTCGATTTCATTCTCCCCTCTCGGTAGACGGTCAGTTTTTGCCGCTCATCGGTCACGCGACGTATGTCCGTAAAAAAACGAGCGCCCCCGCCGTGCGCAAGGACGCTCTAGGTGCTAGTAGTTGTAGGTATATCCGCCGGCATCGCCGCGGGTAAAAGACTTGGCATACTCGATAACCTGCCCACTCGAGTCGTATGTCAGGCATTCCAGCACAAGCGCTAGATCGCCCGGCTCAAGGTCGAGCAAGCTCGCATCGCGTGCACCCAGCACCTCGATATCGAGCTTCTCAATAGATTTATCTGGCTTTCTGCCCAACATATCGTAGGTCTCGAACAGACTGAAGACCGAAATGTCCACGCCTTCGATGCCTGGGAACAGCAGGCACGGGATCAGCGTCATCTCGATCGACACGGGCTCACCGTCGATGCAGTTAAGACGGCGCACCGAGTAAAGCAGATCGTCCTCGGCGATACCAAACAAGTCGGCATAATACGGGCCGGCATAGCGTTTGGAGCGCGCCAGGATACGCACCGACGGCGTCGAACCCGATGCCAAAACCGACTGACGGAAGCCGCCCTTGCGAACATGTTCATCAAACCACTTGTGCCCCACAAAGGCGCCCTTGCCCTGTACGCGACGAATCTGGCCACTTTTGACCAACTCGTCCATGGCGCTACGGATCGTCAGGCGCGTCGTGCCAAACTCCTCTGCCAGCTCATTTTCGGATGGAATCATCGAGCCCGTCGGATAGTCGCCACGCTCGATTCGCTCCGCAATGCAGCGGCGAATTTGCTTGTATACCGGCATGTCTTCTACTGACTCAGCCATTCGACACCCACCTTCGTCGCAACGCCGTCTGCCTCGCCGTTATCGGCAAATCGATACTTGGTCGGCAGAATCACGGACTTGCAATACTCGACAAAGCCATCGTTCTCGTCGCACTCGTGCGAAGTCTTATAAAACACCGGCGTGCCCTCCTGGGCATCCAGCAACTTAGCCTCGTCGGCATTCAGGCGACTGATGGAAATATGCTCCTTGCCGTGCATCACATGGACATTCCCCTCTTTAAGCAAAACGTCGTAGAGGCTCTCCTGCTCAAAATCGTGATCGGGAAGCGAGGGACACAAAGACAGATTGACGTAAGCCGTCTCGATTGACGCCGGGGAACCATTGACCACGCGCACGCGCCTAATGCAGAAGAGCGGCATGCCCAGATCGATCTGGGCTTTTTGGACCAAATCGATATCGGCGTACGCGACCTTGGACCATATCAGGCGTGCGGTCGACTTTGAGCCAACCCTCTCCACCGCCTGCGTATAGTTCCACGTTTCCTGAAAGATGTTCAGCGGTTTGGGCGGGCACACATAGGTGCCCGAACCACGGCGGCTTTCCAAAGTTCCGCACGAAATAAGGCGCGTGATCGCGGCGCGCAACGCCGTGCGCGACACACCCAGCGCTTCACAGAGCACACGCTCGGCGGGCAGCCGGTCGCCACCCTGCAGGTCATAATGTTTGATATACCAACGAATGCCCTCAAAGGCGCGATCTTTGGGCGGAATCGCATATGGTTCACTCGACATGGGCAAGGCTCCTCAACCGCTTGCTGCTGCGGGCATCATTACTCCGGACGCCCCATGGCGTCGAAGGCTTCTTTTATCCGCTCTGCAACGTTCCGATACGACCGATATAGGCCGGAGTCTCGCTTGACTTCGCCCGCGGTCACCGGAATCTCAAGCTTCGAAATCTCATCCTCGCCGGTTTGCACGGCAACGATGACACCCATACCAAGGCACACATTACGCTTGGCAGCGTTGTTTTTGGTGGCCTGAGCTGGATTAATCAAAATCTGCTGAGCTAGTTCGCGATTACTAAGCTCCGGCACATCCTCGGGATTTCCGGTCTCGACAATCTCGCACTGCAGCACGTCCGCATAGTCAAAAATCTTCGGCTCGCCGCCGCGCTGATGCACGGCCCACTTGCGGCGCGTGGCATCCTGGTAAATGGCCGGCAAAAACGTAAACCGCGGCGGGTCCAAAATCGTATCCGTGATGGTAAACACATCGGGATCAAAGGCATCCTGCGGGTTTTTCTTCTTGAACAGCCCCATATCAGCCTCCCGTACTAGCATTAAACAACTCAAGCCGAATATAGCACCAATTTCAAGCTCATGCTTTAGTAGATCGGTGCGCGGCGTCTATGGCTCGCCCAGCGGAAGAACATACGGACGAGGGCCGGGGTGGGGTGGGGTGCTTGGTTTTGGAAGTGGGCTTCGCGAACTTCCAAAACCAAGCACCCCACCCCGGCAATGTAGTCTTGGCTGACCATAGTTAGATGCACAGTTTCCAAGGCAGCGTAAGCAAAATCCCCATTACATAAAAAAGAATCAGCCCCCGCATATCGAAACGGTCGAGAGGGCCGCCTCCGGGCGGGTTGCCTTGGTCTGAGAAGTTCGCGAAGCCCACTTCTCAGACCAAGGCAACCCGCCCGGAGGCGGCCCCAGCGCGAGACCGTCCCGGATGCCTACCTACTCGTTGTCGCCTGCGGTCATCTGCGTTGCGGAGAGCGCGCCGTCGGCAGCAGTTGCGGCTGCGGCGTCGGGCCAGACCCAGTCGGTGAAGGCCGGGTGATCGTAGCCCTCATCGCACGCGAACTCAAAGGCCTCGGTGCGGAATGCCTCCCACTCGTCAATCTGCTCGGCAAACTTATCGGCGTCAACCATGCGCAGCACGTCGGCGGCCAGTGCCCAACGGTCCATGTTGTTCAGGCGCAGCATGTCGAACGGCGTTGTCGTGGAGCCTTTCTCCTCGTAGCCGTGGACGCGGAAGGCGTCGTGGCCGGGGCGGTTCCAAATCAGACGGCGAATCGTGCCAGCATAGGCGTGGAATGCAAAGAGCACGGGCTTATCGCCGCAGCCAAACAGCTCAGTCCAGCGCTCATCGCTGATGGCTTGGTCGTTCTCGCAGACGTTCTGGATCTTGAGCAGATCGACCACGTTGACGAACCGCACCTTAATGCCCAGCTCACGAAGCATGTCGGTTGCAGCCAGAGCCTCGAGCGTCGACACGTCGCCGCACGTGGCAACCACGACGTCAGCCTCGGCGAGCGAGTCGGCGGTCGATGCCCACTCCCAAGTCGCAACGCCCTCGGCGAGCTCGGCGCGGGCCTCGTCGACCGTCTGGAAAGTGGGGGCGGGCTGCTTGCCGCAGAAGATGGCGTTGACGCAGTCGGTGGACTGGTAAACACGCTCGGCCACAGCAAGCGCCATGTTGGCGTCAGCCGGATAGTAAGCATTCACGATATGCGTGTCGTTGGCCTTGTTGAGCAGCAGGTCGATAAAGCCGGGATCCTGGTGAGAGAAACCGTTGTGGTCCTGGCGCCAGACATGGCTCGACAGCAAAATGTTGAGGCCGCTGATGGGGGCACGCCACGGAATCTCGCGCTTGGTGGCCTCGAGCCACTTGCAGTGCTGGTTGACCATGGAATCGACCACGTGGACAAAGCTCTCGTAGGAGCTCCACACGCCGGAGCGGCCGGTGAGCACGTAGGCCTCGAGGAAGCCCTCGCACTGGTGCTCGGACAGCTGCTCGACAACCTTACCGGAACCTGCCAGCAGCTCGTCGTTGGCCTCGTCCTCGTAGAAGCCGGCGTCCCACTGCTTCTTAGTCACCTTGTAGGCATCCTGCAGGCGGTTGGAAGCGGTCTCGTCGGGACCAAAGATGCGGAAGTCGTCCATGTTATTTGCCAGGACGTCGGCGGTGTACTCACCAAAGACGCGGGCGGCCTCGGTGGAGCCCCAGCCATGACCATTAGTTGCGACGGGGACCTCGTGGGCATGAATATCGGGCAGCTCGAGCTCGCGGCGCACCTTGCCGCCGTTCGCGTTGGGGTTGGCGCCGATGCGCAGCTCGCCGGTCGGCATAAAGGCCGTCACCTCGGGGCGCACCTGACCCTCGGGCGTAAAGAGCTCCTCGGGCTTGTAGGAGCGCAGCCACTCGCGCAGCACGCGGAAGTGCTCGTGGGTGTCTTTGGCGCTCGCGAGCGGCACCTGATGGGCGCGCCAGGAGTCCTCGGTCTTCTTGCCGTCAATCTGCTTGGGGCAGGTCCAACCTTTGGGCGTACGGAACACGATCATGGGATAGGCCGGGCGGACCACGGTCTCGCCCGCGGCAGCTTGGGCCTGTGCGGCGGCCTTGATGTCGCAGATCTCGTCAAAGACCTGCTCGAACAGGGCGGCGAAACGCTCGTGAATGCTCGCATGGCTCTCGTCGTCAAAGCCGGCGACAAAGAAATGCGGTTTATAGCCCATGCCCTCAAAGAACTTGGTGAGCTCTTCGTCGGACACGCGGGCGAGGATGGTGGGGTTGGCGATCTTGTAGCCGTTGAGGTGCAGGATCGGCAGAACGATACCGTCGGTTGCCGGATTCACGAGCTTGTTGGACTGCCAAGAGGTCGCGAGCGGACCGGTCTCGGACTCGCCGTCGCCCACCACGGCCACGGCCAGCAGGCTCGGGTTGTCCATGACGGCGCCGTAGGCGTGGCTGAGCGTGTAGCCGAGCTCGCCGCCCTCGTGGATGGAACCGGGCGTCTCGGGCGCAAAGTGACTCGGGATGCCGCCGGGATAGGAGAACTGGCGGAAGAACTTCTGTAGGCCGGCCTCGTCATTGGTGATGTCGGGGCGAATCTCGCGGTAAGTACCGTCGAGCAGCGACTGAGCAGTACCGGCGGGGCCACCGTGACCAGGGCCCATCAAGAAGATAGCATTCTGGTTGTGATCGGCGATGAGGCGGTTGACATGACCGAACAGGAAGTTGATGCCGGGCGTGGTGCCCCAGTGACCGACCAGGCGGTGCTTAACGTCCGGGCGACCAAAGTCGCGCACCTCACCGGTTTTCTCGTCGACAAAGTCGGTGCGCATCAGCGGGTTGGAGCGAAGGTAGATCTGGCCGACGGACAGGTAGTTCGATGCGCGCCAATACAGATCGACACCCTCGAGCTCGGAAGCCGGCACCTCGTGTCTCAGCTTTTGCCATGGCGTTCCCAGAGTTTTAGCCATTGTTTATGTCCCTTCGCTGCATGGTCACCCTCCGATATGGCGACCTTTCGTTGGGACAAGTATATTTGCTAAAACGTTTTATCAGTATGAAAAAACGTTTTATCATTCCGGTTCGCCATTAACCTGACAAAACCAGACATTGGCCTGCGACATTATTTGTCACAAGTTCTTCATATTCCTGATATGCAAATCGACAAACGCGTTTAGTTGTGTTTTGTAACCTTGAGCACGCTGTCCTTCACGATGAGCACAGGCTCCAGGACGACTTCATCGGCACGCTTGCCGCCCTTACCGGCCAAGCGTTTTGCCATACAGCTAAAGGCATGCTCGGCCAGCACGCTCGGATCTTGCTCGATCGCGGTCAGCGCCGGCTCAAAGAGAACGTCGGCCGCCGAGTTGTCATAGCTTACGACCGAAATATCGCCCGGAATGCTCGTCCCCATTTCGTGCAGGCGCTTGAGCAAACCGAGGGCAATGTTATCCGAGCTTGCGAACACGGCGGTGGCATCGGTCGCAAGCACCGCCTCCGAGGCCTCGTAGGCACTCGGAATGTAATACTCGCTCTCAAACTCAAGAAGTGCATCAATGGGCAGCCCCGCCTCACGAAGCGCGCGCTCATAGCCGGCAAGTCGCTTGCGACCCGTATTGGAACGGCGCGCGTTAACCAGGCAGGCAATACGACAGTGACCCTGCTCAATCAAATAGCGGGTAGCCATGTAGCCGCCCATCTCGTGGTCGAACATCACCTTGTCGCACTCGAGTCCCTCAATGGCACGGTCAACCATTACCGCCGGGATGGGCAGATGGCTGACTTCTTCGCGCAAAGCGCGGTCGTCCGAGAATTCGTCGCCCACGACCAAAAACACGCCATCGACGCCGCGCGTCACCAGCTGGCGCAGGAGCTCTAGATCGTCCTCGGCGCTTCCGCCCGAGCTGGTAATAAAAAGCGCGTAGCCGTCCTCGCGGCAGCGCTTTTCCAGGCTGCCAGCGAGCGAGGCAAAAAAACGGCTCTCGATGTTGGGAACGATAAGGCCCAGCGTGCGCGACTCGCGCATGACCAGGCTGCGCGCAATCTGGTTGGGAACATAGTGGTTGCGCGCCGCGACCTCTTTGATGCGCTTGCGATTTTCTTCCGAGATGCGACAAGGCCGATTGTTGAGAACAAGCGAGACCGACGAGGGGGAAAGCCCCACCTCCTGGGCAATCTGCTTGAGAGTAGCTTTGTTTCCCATCTCGCTCCTTCCGAGTATTCGCGCAATCTCTTGAAAGTGTAGCGACCGTCCCTCCACCTCGATGATAAACACTTTGCCAATCCGGTAGACGGCTGTTTTATCGCCGCGATTGGTGCAAAGTAACCTGGCCCCTTTGCACCATGTGGTGCGTTGGGGCCAGGTTACTTTGCACCAAATCCATCTGGGTGGGGTATATTGCATTCGATTGATGAAAACGACCACCATAAGGCGGATATTCGTATGCACGAAAATGACTTTTTTAACGAGGACCTGCTCTGCGCGCTTGCCGGTGTTGCCGGTGAGGACAACGTGCTCATGAGCGAGCCCATGCGCGAGCACACCACGTTTAAGATCGGCGGCCCGGCCGATGTCTTTGTCACGCCCGATACCGAGCAGGGCCTCGTCGCCACGCTCGACACCTGTTATCGCTGCGACCTGCCGCTCACCATCGTGGGCAACGGCTCCGACCTGCTCGTCGGCGACAAGGGTATCCGCGGCGTCGTCGTGGCGCTGGGCGAGGGCCTCTCCGACATCACCGTCGATGGCACGCACGTTACGGCAGCCGCCGGTGCGCTGCTTTCCGATGTCGCTGCCGCGGCAGCCGAGGCCGGCCTTACCGGCATGGAGCCCATCTCGGGCATTCCCGGATCGGTCGGCGGCGCCTGCTACATGAACGCCGGTGCCTACGGTGCCTGCATGGCCGATGTGCTAGAGTCCGTGCGCGTCTACAAACCCGCTCGCCAGCTCGACGACGGCACCCGTGGCAGCGGCAACATCATCGAGTTCGATGTCGACGAGCTTAACCTGGGCTATCGCAAGAGCCGCATCGCCGACGACGCCTTCATCGTACTTTCGGCCACCTTCAACCTCGCACCGGGCAACGCCGCGATGATCAAGGCCGACATGGACGACTACCGCCAGCGCCGCGAGGACAAGCAGCCGCTCGACATGCCGAGTGCCGGCTCCACCTTCAAGCGCCCCGAGGGTTACTTTGCCGGCAAGCTCATCATGGATGCCGGCCTGCGAGGACACGCCGTTGGCGGCGCGCAGGTAAGCGAAAAGCACTGCGGTTTTATCGTCAACGCCAACCACGCCACCGCCGCCGACGTTGACGAACTCATCCGCCACATCCAGGCAACCGTCAAAGACCAATTCAACGTAGACCTAGAACCCGAAGTCCACCGAGTAGGCGAATTTTTATAAAAAGAAGGCCCCGAAAGGGGCCTTCACTTTCTTTAATTCAGATAAACCAGTCCGGTGTGTGACGTATTGGACCCGAGAGGTCCGTGGCTGCCCGAAAGGCATTAGGTTGATCGCGAGTTCCGCACGAGCCGGAGAGCACTTAATGTGCTCTCCGTGCGAGCAGGACTGTCCGAGCAGGCAACCTAATGCCTTTCGGGCAGCCACGGACCAACTTACTTCAAACCGCAGCTACGACAGCGCAATACCGCCAAGCCAGCCCCAACGCACGCCAGAGCCAGTGCCATAGAAGCTAATAAACGAATCAAGCGACTTAGACGTAATGGCACCCTCGTTGCTCATAACGATGCCGCCGCCAACGTAGATACCCACATGACCGTAGATAAGGCCCGGAGCACCCGTGCCGCTGTGCGAGGAATCGGCCACGATCATGCCCACCTGCAGCGCCGAGCGGTCGGAGCTATAGCACCAGGCGTTGAACATGTCGCAGGCGTTGCCGCCAAAGTAGCCAACGCCGGCGTTACGGAAGACATTGGTAACCCACGCCGCGCACCAGTTCTGGCCCGGCGAAGGCGTGGAGTAGCACGCGTTGACGACGGCCTGTTGCTTGCCCGAGCCGGCATTCTGCTGCGGAGTTCCGGGCGCATACGATCCGCCACCCGAGCTCGAACCACCCGAGTAGGAATTGTTCTTGTTCGCGGCGGCCGCGGCAGCGGCGGCCTTCCTAGCGGCCTCCTCGGCCTGGGCGGCAGCGAGAATCTCGGAATCACGCTGAGCCATGAGCTCCTTGACATCGTCAGAGAGGCCGTTCAGAACCGTCTGGACTTCCTGCTGCTTGGCCTGCATGTCCTGCATCTGGGCAGTCTGCTGGTCCTTGAGCTTCTCTAAGTCGGCCTTCTGCGACTCGAGCTCGGTCTTTTGCGCATCGAGCTCTTCCTGGATGGTCTGAATGTCCTCGATGGCGTCGCGGTCGCTCTTGTTGATCTTCTCAACGTAATGCGCGTTGGCGACGAGTTCCTCAAACGAGCCAGAGGCCAGCAGCAGCGACAGGATGTTCGTGCCGCCGGACTTGTAGCTGGCGGCCACGCGATCGGAAAGGTCGTTGCGTTTCTTCTTGAGCTCGGCCTTCTTTTCATCGATCTGGGCCTGCGTGTCGTCAATCTTGCCCTGGACATTCTCGATGTCGTTGAGGGTCTGGGCATTCTTGTTGGCCAGCGCCGCATACTCATTTGCGATGCTGTCGAGCTGGGCCTGAACCTCGTCGAGCTGGGCCTGGGCGGCATTCAGTTTATCGGTTGTTTCTTTGGAAGCCTCCGCCGCATGGGCGCGAGCGGGCAGGCCAAAAAGAACTGCCGCAGAAGCGGCGCCGAACAGGGCCTTGAGGGCAGTGCGGCGCGAGAGCTCCTGGGAAAGGATGGAATCGCTGTTTGGTGACATATGTACTCCGTTACATGTTTATTTATATGTCGCTCAACTCATACATATTAGCGTACATATGGCGCGTCCCAACGATTTCCACGAACGGCAGGAAACTACAAGGTCAGCGGCTCGTAAGCAAATGTCGAAGATCAGGTTATGCGTACGCAAGCTCTTCTATGAGTACGTTGGCACAATCCTCCGCTTTTCCTACAGCGCACGATTTGGGCGTCCCTGCCTGCGCTATACTCCCCTGAAGAAGTGTTCCTGATTCGATAGGAGACTACATGTCCAAAGCACTCGACCCCAAAGACACCTGTGTCCTCGTTACCGGTGGCGCCGGCTTTATCGGCTCGCACACCGTCGTTCAGCTGCTCGAGGGTGGCTACCAGGTCGTCATCGTCGATGATCTCTCCAACTCCAGCGCCGTCGCCGTCGACCGCGTCAAGACCATCGTGGGCGACGAGGCCGCCAAGAACCTCACCTTCTACGAGGCCAACGTGCTCGACCGCGATGCGATGAACAAGATCTTCGATACCCATCAGATCGACCGCGTCATCCACTTTGCCGGCTTTAAGGCCGTTGGCGAGTCGGTGAGCAAGCCCGTCGAGTACTATCACAACAACATCGAGAACACCCTGGTGCTCATCGACGTCATGCGCAACCATGGCTGCAAGTCCATCATCTTCTCGAGCTCCTCGACCGTCTACGGCGACCCGGACAACCCGCCCGTCACCGAGGAGGATCCTAAGAAGCCCGCGACCAACCCCTATGGTTGGACCAAGTGGATGATCGAGCAGATCCTTATGGACGTCCACACCGCCGACCCCGAGTGGGACGTCGTGCTGCTCCGTTACTTCAACCCCATTGGCGCTCATCCGTCGGGCCTGATCGGCGAGGACCCCAAGGGCATCCCCAACAACCTGGTGCCTTATGTCGCCCAGGTCGCCGTGGGCAAGCTCGAGGCCGTTCAGGTCTTTGGCAACGACTACCCCACCCCCGACGGCACCGGCGTGCGCGACTACATCCACGTGTGCGATCTGGCCTCTGGTCACGTTGCCGCCCTTAACTGGATGAACGGCAAAACCGGCGTCGAGATCTTTAACCTGGGCACCGGCACCGGCACCTCGGTACTCGAGGTCGTTGCCGCCTTCTCCAAGGCTTGTGGCAAGGAGCTGCCCTATGTGATCCGCGAGCGCCGCGCCGGCGACATCGCTGCCAACTGGTGCGATGCCTCCAGGGCCGAGCGCATGATGGGCTGGAAGGCCCAGTACGACATCGCGGACATGTGCCGCGATAGCTGGAACTGGCAGAGCCACAACCCCAACGGCTTCGCCGACGCCGAGTAGCAAAAACCTACATACCGCTCTTGCCCCGATCTCACGTTGTGAGGTCGGGGCTTTTTTTCATGGCATGTAACCATTCGCCGAAAACCGACCAACTTTTTTATCTTGCCTGTACATGTTTAAACAACATGTTTTACAATAGGCGTATCGAATCAGAACATCGGAGGCGGACTGCACACCCATCGGCAGGCCGACCCCACAACAAGAAGGTTGGTGAGCGCATTCATGGAGCGTGCAAGCGGCGTCCTCATGCCCGTCTCATCTCTGCCCGGACCATACGGAATCGGCGGCTTTGGCTGGAATGCCTACGACTTCGTCGATTTTCTCGCCTCGTGCAAACAACATTACTGGCAGATTCTGCCCCTTACGACGACCAGCTATGGCGATTCGCCCTATCAGTCGTTCTCGGCCCGCGCAGGCAACCCCAACTTTATCGACTTTGCCGAGCTTATCGAGACAGGGTATCTGGAGCAGCGCGATATCGATGGCGTGTACCTGGGATCCGACCCCAGCAATGTTGACTACGGTGCTATCTTTGGCGGCCGCCGTCAGATTCTCGACCGCGCCGCCGAGCGCTTTGCTGCCGACAAGCCGGCCGATTTCGATGACTTTATCCAGGCCAACGAGGACTGGCTCATCCCCTACTGCGAGTTCATGACCGTCAAAGAGGAGTGCGGACTCAAGGCGTTTTGGGAGTGGCCCGCAGAACTGCGCACCCGCGGCGAAGCATCTGCCAAGGTCTGCGCCGCCCATCCCGCGCGCATGCTCTACCACCAGATGACGCAGTATTTCTTCGACCGCCAATGGAGCCGCCTCAAGGCCTATGCCAACGAGCGCGACATTCTCATCATCGGCGACCTGCCCATCTATGTCTCGCGTGACTCCGTCGAGATGTGGGCGACGCCTGAGCTCTTTAAGATCGACGCCGCTGGCAATCCCGTGAGCGTCGCCGGCACGCCGCCCGACCAGTTCTCGGCCACCGGCCAGTACTGGGGCAACCCCATCTACGACTGGGACGCCATGGAGTCCGACGGCTTCTCCTGGTGGGAGGGCCGCATTCGCGCCGCCCTCGACATGTACGACGTCATCCGCCTGGATCACTTCCGCGGCTTCGAGGCCTATTGGGAGGTGCCGTTCTCCTCGCCCGATTCGTCCTACGGTTCGTGGACGCAGGGTCCCGGCCTCAAGTTCTTCAAGACGCTCGAGGAAAAGCTCGGCACGCTGCCCATCATCGCCGAGGACCTGGGCTTCCTCACCCCCGGCGTCATCGACATGCGCGACAACTCGGGCTTCCCCGGCATGAAGATCCTGCAGTTTGCCTTTGAGGGCACCAACTCGTACTACCTGCCGCATAACTACATCGCCAACACCGTCGCCTATGTGGGCACCCACGACAACGAGACGGCGCGCGGTTGGTTTGAGGGAACGGCCACCCCGCGTCAGCGCGAGCAGGCAGCCCTGTACACCCATCAGCAGGCCGGCGAACCCATGGCAGATGCACTCAATCGCACCATCGCCGCCAGCGTGAGCGACACGTGCATCTACACCATGCAGGACCTGCTCAACTTGGGCAACGAGGCGCGCATCAACACCCCTGCCACGCTGGGCGGCAACTGGACCTGGCGCATGCTCGACGGCGCCATCACCCGCGAGCTCGAGCACAAACTCACCGACTGGACCGAGACCTACTTCCGCATCCCGTCGGAAGCCGAAATCGAGCTTCCTCAATAGGAGCCACCGCGCCCGACCCCTCCCCACCGTGCGGACGCGCTTGCTTTTCCCGCGCGAGGCCACCCCAATCCCCTCGCGCGGGCTTCTTATGAATTGCAGACATGAAACAACCCATCACAGGAGAAAACATGCCCCAAATTAACCTCATGGAACTCGCCGAGCAGTCTTTTGGCACCTCGCTCGAGCAGCTCGACGACCGTCGCATTTACAAGCTGCTGGTCAAACTCGTGCAGGAGCGCTCCGCCGCCCGCCCGCTCAACAACGGCAAGAAAAAGCTCTATTACATTTCCGCCGAATTTTTGATCGGCAAGCTGCTCATCAACAACATGATCGACCTCGGCATCTACGACGAGGTTAAGGACCAGCTCACCGCCGCAGGCCACGACCTCAACAAGATCGAGGAATTCGAGGTCGAGCCGTCACTCGGCAACGGCGGCCTGGGCCGCTTGGCCGCATGCTTCCTGGATTCCATCGCCACGCTGGGCTTGACCGGCGATGGCGTGGGCCTCAACTATCACTACGGTCTGTTCCGTCAGCGCTTTGTCGACAACCAGCAGAAGGCCGTCCCCGACGAGTGGCTCGGTGAGCAGGACATCCTAGTCGACGATGACCGCTCCTACACCGTCGAGTTCGGCGATTTTGCCGTTACTTCCAAGCTCGTCAACATCGATGTGCCCGGTTACGGCCAGCCCACCAAGAACCGCCTGCGCCTGTTCGACCTGGCGAGCGTCGACGACGGCCTGGTCCCCGGCAGCTCCATCGACTTCGACAAGACCGAGATCGCCAAGAACCTCACCTTGTTCCTCTACCCCGACGATTCCGACGAGCAGGGCCGCCTACTTCGCATCTATCAGGAGTACTTCATGGTGAGCAACGCCGCCCAGCTCCTGATCGACGAGGCCGTCGAGCGCGGCAGCAACCTGCACGATCTGGCCGACTACGCCGTGGTCCAAATTAACGACACGCACCCCACCATGGTCATCCCCGAGCTCATTCGCTTGCTCACCACCGAGCATAGCATCGAGTTTGACGAGGCCGTGACCATCGTACGCTCCATGGTCGCCTACACTAACCACACGATTCTTGCCGAGGCGCTCGAGAAGTGGCCGCTCGCCAGCCTGCAAAAGGTCTCCCCTGCCATCGCCGACATTATCGTCAAGCTCGATGAGGTCGCGAAGACCGAACACGATGACCCGCGCGTCGCCATCATCGACGAGCACGACACCGTCCACATGGCCCACATGGACATCCACTTTGGCTTCTCCATCAACGGCGTAGCCGCCCTCCACACCAAGATCCTGGAGGACACCGAGCTTCATCCGTTTTACGAGATCTATCCTGAGAAGTTCTCCAACAAGACCAACGGCATCACCTTCCGCCGCTGGATTCATGGGGCCAACCCCGCGCTCGCCAGCCTGCTCGACGATGTGATCGGCACCGACTGGCGCAGCACCGGCGATCTGAGCAAACTCGCCAAGTTCGCCGACGACAAGGACGTTCTTGAGCGCCTGGCCGCCACCAAGGTCGAGGCCAAGGCCATCATGCGCCAGTTCATGGCGCTCGAGCAGGGCGTGACCATTCCCTCCAACGCCATCATCGACGTCCAGGTCAAGCGCATCCACGAGTACAAGCGCCAGCAGATGCTCGCGCTCTACATCATCTGGAAGTACCTCGATATCAAGAACGGCAACAGACCTAAGCACCCCGTCACCATCATCTTTGGCGGCAAGGCGGCGCCTGCCTACACTATCGCGCAGGACATCATCCATCTGATCTTGACGCTGTCGCAGTGGATTGCAAACGACCCCGACGTGGCTCCCCACCTGCAGGTTGTCATGATCGAGAACTACAACGTCACCGCCGCCGAGCGCGTGATCCCCGCCGCTGACATCTCCGAGCAGATCAGCCTGGCCTCCAAGGAAGCGAGCGGCACCTCCAACATGAAGTTCATGCTCAACGGCGCCCTAACCCTGTGCACGCTCGACGGTGCCAACGTGGAGATTGCCGAGCTCGTGGGCGACGAGAACATCTATACCTTTGGTGCCTCGTCCAAACAGGTCGAGCAGCTCTATGCCAACGGCACCTATGACGCCGGTGTGCTCTACCGCAAGCCCGGCATTAAACTGCTGGTGGACTTCATCACCAACCCGGCCTTTATGGCGACCGGCAATGCCGAGCGCCTGCAGCGCCTGCACGACGACATTAAGGGCAAGGACTGGTTTATGGCCCTGCTCGACATTGAGGAGTACATCCAGACCAAGGAGCGCGTGCTGGCCGACTACGAGGACCAGGACGCCTGGATGCGCAAGGCGCTCATCAATATCGCCAACGCCGGCACCTTCTCGTCCGACCGCACCATCTCCCAGTACAACGACGAGATCTGGCACCTGAACTAATTTCACTTCCCTTACCCATCCTCTTGAGAAACGGAGTCGTGGCGACACGGCTCCGTTTTTTGTGCCCGCACGTTACCCTGCAACCCGACTCGACCGAAGAATCTCGATCTGTAACAGCTACTCGGTAAAAACGGCCCCAGCTGTTACAGATTGAGACATACCGGCCCCTCCCCTTGGGTTTATCTCAATCTGTAACATCTAGCAGCTGAAATTCGCCTTTGGTGTTACAGATTTAGATGAAATGGTTAGCTCGGCGGAACCGTCTCGATCTGTAACATCTAACGTCCGAAATCGGCCCTACCCGTTACAGATCGAGACAAACGACCGGCCAGACAACCCCAACACAATCAAAACCACCCTTAAAAAGGGTGGTTTGCTCTTAGGGTATAACCCACGGGCCCCGGGC